>CAJYTF010000034.1 GCA_913777665.1 uncultured Myroides sp. | reverse complement strand
CATCTTAATGTGGGAGAGTATGTCGCCGCCTTTTTTTAAAAACCCCGATCTGAAAAGATCGGGGTTTCTTTTTTAGAAGTCCTTTACAGACACGAGCGCAGCGAACTGACGAAGTAAATGTAAAGGACTTTTTTGTTTTACCACAGATAACACAGATTTACACTGATTTTTGTAAACATCCGGCATCCATCATTAAACACCCAAGCACCCAGCATCAAACATCAAACATTCATCATAAATTATCCATCTTAAGAATTTCAACTTTTATCCGTACCTTTCCTTTTAAAATAAACGGCTTATGAAAGGTTTTTTGTTCACACTTCTTATACTATTACAATCAAGTATTCTTTTTGCTAATGATGGTGCTTATTTTATGAGCGGAAATCAGTTAATTCCTGTAAAAGAGACAAGTGTTCAGGTGCGTAAGGAGATTTTATCTTTAAAGCGTGTGAATGATGATTTTTTAGAGGTAACTGTTGATTATACGTTCTTTAATCCTGAAAAGTCATCTAAAACAATCTTGGTTGGTTTTGAAGCTTTTTCTCCGTCTGGTGATGCAGATTTCTTTCCCAAAAACGGACAGCATCCTTACATGAACGATTTCACTGTGAACTTAAATCAAAAGATACTTCCATTTGAAATTTCTTATGTATCAACTGAAGATGCAAAAAAAGAACTTTCCTTAAATGATATAGAAAACACTATTAAAGAGTACGATTATGCCGAATTTTACTATGTGTATCATTTCAATGCAACGTTTCAACCGGGCGAAAATCGTTTGGTGCATACTTACAAGTTCCGCTTGTCTGGTTCGGTAGATTATCTGTACAATTTTGAATACATTTTAACGGCTGCAAACCGTTGGGCGAACAATAAGATTGACGATTTTACGCTTACTATAGATATGGGCAATTATCAGGATTTTTACATAAATCCTACTTTTTTTAAATCGGTTGATGAATGGACTGTAAATGGTATCGGAGAAAAAGTTGATGGTTTTATGAAAGAATACCGTCATTCTAACGGGGAAAATGCGACTGCTTTCTTTGTTCAAAAAGGAACTGTTCAATTTAAAAAGAAAAATTTTCATCCTAAAGGAGAACTATTTTTGTTCAAGCCGCGTTTTTACTTAATTAGTAATGTTTTTAGCATGGAAAATAACCTCCCATTTAATAAAGATTTGGTTGTTTTTTTTGATGAGATAGAAAATGAAAATGCTTTAAAAGTACTTCAGAATTTGCCGTATGCCCGCAGAGGTTATATATTTAGAAATTCGGTTTTAAAAGGCTATTACGAAAAAATGCCTTGGTATATTCCGAATAAAGATTATCTGCCAAAACCAGATGAATTGGAAGAAAACGAAATAAAGTGGTTGGCAGATCTTAAAAAGATTAAAATAAAAAGTACAAAGTAAAAATGAATTTTATTAAACAAATAATTCTGGTTGTCGCAATTGCCCTGTCGTTCATTATGAATGGTCAAAATGCGTACAATCAAAAAAAAGAATACGGTTATAACGGTCCGCTTAAAAAGGTTACAACGTATATGGTGAATGTGTCGGCGTATCGAATTCCTACTGATACACTTGACTATTTCGGAAAGAGCATCATGAATTTTACCAAAAACGGCGATATAACTACCTACCACAGATTTTATGATATGCCGAATTATCTGTATAAAAGTAAAGCGGTTTTTTCAGGATCGGGCAAAAATATTTCATACAAAGAAGCAAGTAAGGTAAACGATGCAGCCGAAATCAATATGAATTATAAGTTTGTTTGGGTTGATCCACTAAAATATGAAATTAAGCCTTTAAGCGAGAATGATTCAACCAGAAGATTTATCACTCTTAATCCCGATTTTTCGATTGATAATGTTGTTTTTAAATCTCTGAATTTTGAAAGTGAAGAGAAAGCATCGTATCATTACAACAACGAAAATCAGTTAGAGAAAATTATTTATAAAGTAACTTCAACAGAAAACGATGTTACAACAGTTAAAGACGATGTGCGTGTAATTAAATCGGTTGATGTTTTTAACAACGCCACCGTTATTTATTTTTATGAAAAAGAACACAGTAGGTTTCCAAAATCGGTTGTGTTTAGATATTATGAATATTATTAAATATGAAGAAAGAAGAAAATTATATCGAGATAAATAAAGAATCATGGAACAACAGAACCGATGTTCATGTGAATTCTGAATTTTATGATGTGAAAGGATTTTTAGGTGGAAAATCATCATTAAACTCAATTGAATTAGAATTATTGGGCGATGTTTCCGGAAAGTCGATCTTGCATTTGCAATGTCATTTTGGTCAGGATAGTTTGTCGTTAAGCAGAATGGGAGCAAAAGTTACTGGCATTGATTTATCTGACAAAGCCATAAAAGTCGCAAAGGAATTGACTGAAAAGTTAAACGCCGATGCCGAATTTATTTGCTGCGATTTATACGATTTACCCAATCATTTAAACAAAACCTTCGATATTGTTTTTACAAGTTACGGAACCATTGGCTGGTTACCCGATTTAGACAAATGGGCGGCTGTGGTTTCGAGATTTTTGAATCCCGAAGGTAAGTTTGTTTTTGCAGAATTTCACCCGTTAGTTTGGATGTTCGATGACGCTTTTGAAAAGATCGAATATAATTATTTTAAAAGTGAAGCTATTGAAACGTTGGAAGGAAGTTACACCGAATCAAAAGCCGATGCAGAACAACAATTTATTACGTGGAATCATAGTTTAAGTGAAGTGTTGAGCAGTTTGTTAAAACAAGGTTTACAGATAAATTCGTTTAACGAATACGATTACTCGCCTTACAACTGCTTTCAAAATACCATAGAATTTAAACCGAATAAGTTTAGAATACAACATTTGGGAAATAATATCCCGATGGTGTATTCACTAACGGCAACTAAATAAAAAGAGGATCATTTGATCCTCTTATATTTTTAATGACTTACTTTTTTACCAAACATCTTTTTATAAGCTGTAACCAGTAAAACTACAATTAAGCCGGCAACAATACCGTACAAAAATTGTTTTGGCATTTCGGGTACATTCGGTAAAAAATGATGTAAATAATCTATATTATGATCAAAAATTCCACCAGAAACTAATAATAGAGCTAATGTTCCAACAACCGCTAAACCTTTAATTACCCAAGGCAGTGCTTTAATCAGCAAGTTTCCAACCTTAGCCAGAAATCCTGTTTCGCTTTTCGATTTTTTTATCAGTTTGTAACCCGCATCGTCCATACGAACAATTAACGCTACAATTCCGTAAACACCAACCGTTGCAATAATCGCTACTATAGAAACCGTAACAATTTCAACTAAAAGCGGATTAAATTGCGATTTTAATGCTTCGTAACTTGTTTTTGCAGCAGCAAGCGCAATAATTACAATTTCTAACGATAGAATAAAGTCAGTTGTGATTGCCGATTTAATCTTTGCTTTTTCTACAGCTTCGCCATCTTCGTTCACTTCGGTAGCTTCTTCAATAACTTCAACGCCCTTTTTTTCTCTGTGAAATAAAAACTCCACAATTTTTTCTACACCTTCGTAAGCCAGATAAAATCCGCCGATAATTAAAATAATGGTGATTGCCGGTGAATACAGCCATTCTAACAAGAAAACGAAAGGAACAATAATTAGTTTGTTAATGAACGATCCCTTCATGATTTTCATTAATACGGGAATTTCTCTCGATGAAAGAAAACCTGTTGCTTTTTCAGCGTTCACAGCTAAATCATCGCCTAAAATTCCTGCTGTTTTTTGCGTCGCAATTTTACTTGTAACCGCTACATCGTCCATTAAAGCAGCGATATCGTCTAAAATTGCAAAAAAACCTGATGCCATATCTATTTAAAATTTTTCAAATGTAAAAATATAAATTTATCTTTAGTTTCAATTTTTTAATTCATTATTATAACGAAAAGAATTATTTAAGATCAATAAAATTAAAGACTATGAAAAGTAAATTATCACAAGAAGAACAGTCACATTTATTAGATACATTAAAAACGCGTTTTGCAAAAAATATGCATCGTCATAGAAACATCGATTGGAAGGATGTTCAAGCAAAATTGGAAAAAGATCCTTCCAAAATTGATGTTTTATTTAGGATGGAAGAAACTGGTGGCGAACCGGATGTAGTTGTTTTTGATGAAAAATCGAACGAACTTATTTTTTGCGATTGTGCTACCGAAAGTCCGAAAGGTCGTCGCAGTTTTTGTTATGATCGCCCTGCGTTAGATGCCCGAAAAGAACACAAACCTGCAAACAGTGTCATTGATGCCGCTCATGAGATTGGAATTAAATTGTTGAACGAAGAAGAATATCGCGCTTTACAATCTTTAGAAGCTTTTGATAAGAAAACATCGAGCTGGATTGAAACTCCGAAAAAAATCCGTGAGTTAGATGGTGCTTTATTTGGCGATTTTAGATACGATACTGTGTTTTTTTATCACAACGGCGCATCGTCTTACTATGCAGCACGCGGTTTTCGTGGTTTGTTAAAAATCTAATTTAATGAAAAGAATCACTTTTATTCTAATTCTGATTTTTGGTTTTAGTTTTTCAATATCGGCTCAAAATAAAGTTTCTGATTTCCGAAAAAATTACGGGAAAGAAATTTATTACAATTACAGCGGCGATTTTAATTATAGTCAAAAGTATTTAGACGAACTTTATTTAATTGCTGAATATTACATTGTAAATTCTAAAAACGAACTACTTAAAAGCATTATTGAGAATAAAGGCAGATTGGAATATTCGGTTGAACAGCAACAACGAAACGACAAAGAATATACCGTTTTAGGAATTGGAACGGTAACCGAAGGTAGAATTACCAAAGCGCAATGGCTTTTTTACGATGCTGAAAATAAGATTTTGTACGAATACGATTTACCTAATGATGAATTGGTTGTGTTTGAGTAAAACTATTTTTTACGTTGCCATAAATCAATAACCCAGTTTATAAAGCTTAAACTAAAAACGTCCTGATTTTCTTTTTGCTGTTGCATGTAAAGTATCTTATCTCTGAACGATTGTTTATGAATAATATCTGGATTCAATAGATATTTTTCAATAAGCTGAACAAAATAAATAATTCGCTGTTCGTTTACCTGCGTTAAATACTTTTTGTATCTGTTTTTAAAACTCTGCAAACGCGTAATGGCGAAATCAAAATTAGCAAACTGGGCGTGCATTAAAACTTCGATCAAATTTTTACGGATCGTCCATACAATTCCCATTTTCTTTTCGTACCACATATCGGTATGAAGTAGTTTTGAAAAGCTTTTCAATGCAGATCTGTCATTTTGTTTTACTAAATAAAAAGCCTCGCAAAGTTGTAGATCAATTTCATCTTCGGTAGTAAATTTTTTAGGCAAGTTGTTCAATTCGCGAGTTACTTTTTCTAATGCTTCTTGAGTATTACCTGTGAAATGCAGGTTTAAATTTTGCAGTATTAAAAACTTGTGCCAAAACAAATGAAAATATACACCATTCTGTTGCTGCATTTGTACGTGCATTCGGCTTAAATATTTTTCAGAGTCCGTAAAAATTCTATTCCTAAAACAGAAATTTGCCAGATAATACAATATGTGAATGTGATAATATAGTTGGTTGTTTCCAGCCGATTGTTGATTGATAATTGCCGCTGCCTTATTTACATAAGCTTCAATTAAAGAGAAATTCTGCTGAATATTTGCATATTCATTTGCTAAATGCAAAATTTGATAAATTGATTTATAATTGAAAAAATCAGTTGGTTTTAAATGATATGTTTCAGAAATGTTTGTGATTAAATCGGTGAGGTTAATTATATCTCCGTTTGTCTGCGTGTTTTTAAAAGCTTGCCTTAAAACAGCATAAGCCATATTCAGTCGAGTTTCTTTATTTAAAAGCTCCTGATTTTTAATAATTTTATCGGTTAAATCTTCCAGCTTTTCTTTATCGTTCAAGAAAGTATATTGCAATTTGGTTTGTAAAATTTCATGCAACAAACTATATTGTTCCAATTTTTCTGCGATGTTTTCTGCTTTCTGCAAACATTTAAAAGCGGGTTTGTGTAAATTATTTTCCAATAAAAACTTACTCACAACCAGTAAACGCAAAGCTTCATGGGCTTCGGAATTATTTTTCTCAAAGGTTTTATTCGATAGAAAAAGAATCAAACTTTCATACAAACGTTTTCGTAAAGAATGATACGCATCCTTATTTTTATCTGAACCATATAATTTTTTTAATCTATTTATATCGTCAGTTTTTAAAATTGAAAATAGTTCAATGTTCTTTACGTCATTTCGTTTATTTTTCTGTTTTAAATAGAGCTTAAATTCTTTTGAATCATTATCATTTAAGATCGATATTAATTCTGAAAGTGTATCCATTATATGTCTTTTTTCGAATCTGTAATAAAGATATTAAAATATATTATATCGACGGTATTTTGAAATATTTAGTTTTTTATACCAACGGATATGTTAGAGATTTGCTGTATCAAAATCACTAAAAAATTAATATTATGGAAACAGTTAAAACAAACAACGAGGAAAATAAAAAACAATTACTGGCAAGAAATCCTTTAAAACCAACGCCTGCATTTATTGGCGCTTCGTGGATGGTACTTTTTATAGGAACAATTTCGTATTGTATAGGTTTGTGGAACGCAGCCATGCAATTAAACGAAAAGGGTTATTATTTTACCATTTTGCTTTTTGGTTTGTTCGCAGTTATATCGGTACAAAAAACGGTGCGTGATAAAGCAGAAGGACTGGAAGTTACGGAACTTTATTATGGTTTGGCTTGGTTTGCAACAATTGCATCAATCACTTTGTTGGTCATTGGTTTGTGGAATGCAGAGTTACTGTTAAGCGAAAAAGGTTTTTATGGAGTATCGTTTATATTGGCGGTTTATGGTGCAATTGCTGTACAGAAAAATACTAGAGACGCTAAGTTGATCGACGATCAAAACAAGTTATAAGAATAAAAAACTCGCTTTTATAGCGAGTTTTGTTTTTTAGGGATGCCAATAGTATAAATTACAAATCCCATTTTAGCTTTCTTTTTTTCTATCTGCCAATGGAAATTTTCATTGTTTTCAACCGATTTTATAAGTTGCTGCATTTCATCAACAGAATAAGTTCGAAGGCTTGATACAACTCCGTCCCATAAAACAATGATTGGAATTATCGGAATAATGTACGTAAAAAGTAATCGAAGCAAACTAAACGGTTTTATAAAAGGCGTTGTAAACAAAACACTGATTGGCGATAGTAACATGGCAATGATGCTTGGAACAGATCTGTCTTGAATTTCAAAAATACCAATTGGCTGGTTGCTATTTACCGCATTTTGCAATATTTGTACGCCTTGCTGTGGTTTAAAATGGTGGAACGATAAAAACATAGTTCTAAAACCTTTCAGTGTATCGGGAACATTTGTTGCATTTACCGGTTGGTTGTGATAGGTAAAATAAGGCAACGATTTTGCTGCATTGTTAAAAGCGGTTTCGTTAGGATACAAGTCGGTTAAGACTATTTTCAGATCGGTGTTTTCTTTTTTAAGTTCGGTTGCCAACCATAACAATCCGCCGCCGCTTCCCGAACCTAAATCAATGATTTTTGTAGAATTGGTCTGCTTTAAAGCCTGATTGATTTCCGGAACAACCGACTGATAAACTTTTGCTTTGTTTGATAAAAACTGAAGAAAATCGGTTACGTAATTTCTTAAAAAAGACGGAAACCATGCTTGATCTTCAAATTCAAAAAGATGTATTCTTTTCATGATTATTTTTTTTAAAACGGATTAATTTCTAACTTTAGACCAAATATACTAAAAAATTAGACCAGTTGTGCTAAAAAATAAAAATAGTAAAGAAAAAATTTTACAAAAAGCTTTAGAACTCTTTAATGCTAAAGGTTTCGCTAATGTATCTATCCGATTAATTGCCACAGAATTAAACATAAGCCACAGTAATTTGATTTATCATTACAAAACAAAAAACGATATTGCTACTGCTTTGCACAATGAATTATTAGAAAAGGCAATTGCACTAAATACACAGGCTGTAACTTATTCCGATTTTATGGAGGGTTTGTTTGTAAGTACCAAGCAAGGATTTGAAATTTTGTACGATTATCGTTTTTTAATGATTAATCTAAATTTTCTTTTGAAAGAAAATCAAGTGTTGAAAACGGCATTTTTAGAAGTCGAGAAAGTTCGAGCTAAAATGTATCAAGATGTAATTACAATTGCTGTAGAAAATAAAGATTTACGTAAGGAATTATATCCGAACGAATACGATTTTTTTATCGATCAAATTAAGATTTTCAGCGATTCATGGATTGTTTCAGCACAAATCTATCATACAGATCTTACCAAAAAAGAAATTGTTGACCTGTATGCCGATTTGTTTATAAAAATGTGGTTTCCTTATTTAACCGATAGCGGAAAAGAAAAATTTTTCAAAATCATTTCCTGATTTATTCATCTTCCAACAATGCTCTTAAAGTTTCTAAAGTCGCTTCAAAACCTTCTTGAAACCCCATGTTAATCAGTGTTTGCAAATCTTCTAACGATATCTGCTTCACTACAATTTTAAGCTGGGTTGAATCATCGTGTTCAGAAAAATTCAATACCCATTCCGATGTTGGTAAATCACGATTAATTTCTCCGTTTTCATCACAAAAAGCATCTGTAAGTCCAAAATTTTCGTTTGGTACAATATTTTTATAGGTGGTTATTGTGTAATGTTTTTCGTTTTCCGGACCAACCATTGCATACAGCCATTCGCCACCGTTTGTAAAATCCTGACGTTTGGTTCTGCATTTCCAAGGTTTTGGTGCCCACCATTTGTCCAACGTTTCGTGGTTTGTAAAGGCATCCCAAACTTTTTCAAGCGGTGCCTTAAATGTTCTGTTTATTGTAACAGATAAATTTTCTTCGTTAATAATAAATGTGTTCGTTTCCATAGCTCGTTCATTTAAAAGTATCTATAAATTTAATAAATTTTTATAATCGATTGGTTTTAAGTATTTTTAATTCTCAAAATTAACACATGAAAGTTACCGACCTTTATAGTTTATTCGAAGGAAATAATTTGTTTACTAAAGAGCTGTATTTAGATCGAAATGAATATTTATCGACAAGTGGAACAATAGCTACCGATATTTATTTTATTAAGGAAGGAAGCCTGAAAATTTATGTGATTAATGATGCCGAAGAGCAGATTATACGATTTGGATACCAGAACAATATTATCGCGTCGTTAGATTCTTTTTTGTCAGCAAAACCTTCTGATTTCTACATTCAGGCAATTAAAAAAACGACAGTGAAAGTGATTACTAAAGCAGATTTTATATCATTTTTAAATTCAGATCACAGTTATTTAAAGTTGTGGATCGCTATTTTAGAAGACATGGTTTTACAGCAAATGGAACGCGAAAAAGATTTGTTGATATCATCGCCCAAAGAACGATACGAACGCGTTTTAAAGAGAAGTCCGCAGCTTTTTCAGGAAATTCCCAACAAGCACATTGCGAATTATTTACGAATGAAACCTGAAACCTTGTCGCGATTGAAAAAATCTTGATTTCGATCAATTTTTAATGATTTACAACGTTTGATATTTGCTTAAAATTAGAACAATGACCATTCCTACTGAAAACTTAATAACCGAATTAGTTGAACTTACGCACGAACATTTAGCGTTTGCCGAAAGTTTGCTTTTAAAAAGCGATGCCGAATTAAACAAAAGATTGACCAATGAAAGCTGGAGCGTTTTAGAATGTTTGGAACATTTGAATTTGTATGGAAACTTTTATCTGCCCGAAATTAAAAATCGAATTGAGAGATCAAACACAAAAGCTACAGCCGAATTTAAAAGCGGTAGGTTGGGTAATTATTTTGCGCAAAGCATGCTGCCTAAAGAAAAGCTGAATAAAATGAAAGCGTTTAAATCTATGAATCCAATTCATAGTAATTTATCGAAAACTACGGTTACCGTTTTTATAGATCAACAAAATCAATTGTTAGATTTGTTAAATGCTGCAAAAGATGTTGATCTTAATAAAGTTAAAACAAACATCAGTATAACTACACTTATAAAATTGAAGTTGGGCGATACGTTTAGGTTTTTAATTTATCATAACAAAAGACATATTGTTCAGGCGGAAAAAGTGCTTACGAATTAAATTAATTATGATTTATTTAGGTAACATCGTCGTCACTTCGAGTGATTTTCCGAAGAGAAGCGAAGGAAAATTGTATCAAGAAGTAAGAGAATGTTCTCGATACATTTTTGCTTCATTTCATTACACAAAAAACACTCGAACTGACGGAAGTTGAAGATAATTAATGTTTTCAATTAGCGATTGAATCTGTAATTTAAAACTGCACCACGGGATTTTTTAAATCGTGATAAAATAAAATCTGCCAGTTTTCTGCCTCAGCCTGATCTTTCCAAATTTTGCGAAATTCCATTGCTTTGTGTCCGTCGTAATCGGTTTTGTAAGCTATTGATCTTTTTAAATAACCGGTTGTAGGCAAATCATCAGCTCCGTAAAAAATCGTGGAGATTTCATCTTTAATAAAAAAAACTTGATGAAATTTAGAATGCCCAGCAGTTACCTTAAAAGTAATTTCCGACGTTATTTCTCCTTCATCATTATGTAACCAGATAATGTTTGATAGATTTTGCAATTCATTTAACAACGGAATATTGTACGAAGGATTTTCGGTTTGTTGCAACGCAAAATCATATTCACGTTTTTGAATGTAAATTGCTGCATCGGGAAAGTTCTGAACAAATTTGTTATCAGAAAAATATCCCAAACCATCGGCATGATCTTTATGCAAATGCGAAAGCAGAATCTTTGTAATATCGTTCGGATTTATATTTTGATCTTTCAATCGTTTTAAAATAACAGGTTCGTTATCTTCTAAAAATCCCAAACCAAGATCAAGCAAAATTATATCGGAACCAAGAGTAATTAAAAAAGGCTGAATGGCAAGTTTAATATTTGTGCTTTCGTCATTCGGGTTTAAATATTCAAAATTTTTACGTTTATCTACTTTAAAGTCGCCTTGTTTAATTACTGTAAGTTCCATTTTTTTATTGTTTTGCAAGTATTACGTGAATAATTCGTAAATACTGTCGGGTGTATAATTCTTTTCTGGTCCGTAAATCAGCCAGTCTGTTAGATGTTCAATTGGTAAAACCAACGCATCATTTTGGTTGTATTTTTCAATCTGATACGGCTGATTGAGTAAAATCACGTTCAATGTATCGTCGTCATTAATAGCAGTAACATCAAACCACAAATGTTCGTTGCCTTCGCCTTCATCAATAGGTAATCCCAATTTTATAAGAAAGCGCCAATTTTCATCGCCATTATGTTGTTGAAACACCTTTTTGTAATAGTGATACTGTTCGTAAGCCAATGCAGACATACGTTCGGTTTCTTCGTTCTTAATAAAATATACCGGATTTTCCTTTAAATCTTCTGCCAAGACATCGGGTGGATAAAGTTCGTCATTTTCTAACAAATACACGATTCCGCACGGACCATAATTCTCTTGTTCCGGAGAACGTTCCTGCAAACCACCCGGAATTTCGGCAGGATATTGCCCAACCATTTCTTCCCATCGAACCCACGAAAAATTTAAATCATAACCAATATATCCAATGTTAAAAGGCTCGTTTTCGTTAGCCGGTTCGTAAATAAATTTAGAAACCATGGCGTCTAACAATCCGTTTAGTTCGTTCACGCCGTTTTTAATATCGATCATTTCCAACTCTACCGATCCGCAACGATGTAAACCATGCGTGTGTAACCAATAGACTTTTTCGCCCTCAACTTCATCGAAAACGCCGTGAATGGTGTAAATGTAATGTGGCGACGGCGGTGTGATTAATTTTGACGAAAACACAGCCCACTGACCCGATAGTAAGCGTGCCGGCATAAAATCTACCAGAACGGTTGGGTTAGGAATTAATGCGGTTAGCACTTTTAGCTGTAAATGAAAACTTTCTAAAATATTTGTGGAAAAATACATAGACGATTCCAAATAAAACGATTCGGATTTTGCTAGTTGTACATCGTTTTCATCGATATAATTAATGCGGGCGTAATTGTCCAGATGTAAAACATTGCTTTCAACCACAAACAAATTAATGTCGTACGGTAGCTGTTTGTAGATAATGTTTAAAAGGAATTGTTTTTTTAAGGAAGGATTTTCTGTATCGACACCAACTTCTTCAAAACTCACCACTTCAAAGTCTTTCACTTGTTTTAGCTGGTTCTGAAAATGATTAAACGTAAAATTTGTTGAATTGTTTCGCCCGAAAATGCCCATTTCTGACGCTAAACGCAGTCCTTCTTCTGCAATTTGTTCATATAAACCCATATCAATTTTAATTAGTTATTTTAAAGATACAGATTTTTGTAAAGAAATAAGAAGTTAATTTAAGATGAATTTATTTTACTGATGGATCTATATCATCGTACGCTTTTTTAAGCATTTCAATGGTATGATTGATTTCATCGGTATTTAAATGACCAAATCCTAAACGAATTCCGCACATATTTTTGGTTTGATACAAAAGGTGTTTTGGCAACGTAACATTGTATTTTGAAACTTGATCTGACAGTTTTGCTAAAGAAATAGCCCTGTTGAATTGAACAAACAAAGCCAGACCGCCATTGGGTTTGTTAAAACTGATTAAATCGCCAAATGTATTTTTTAAAGCTTCACACATGGCATCGCGCCGAGCTTTGTACAGTAAGATTTTCTTTTTAACCTGGCGGTGCATTTCGCCTTCGTGAATTACTTCTGCCAAAATTTGTTCTTTGATTAAATCGCCCTGCGGATCAATCATTCTGTAATAGTTTCTTACTTCGGTAATTAAATTTTCTGGAGCCACAATAAAACCGGTTTCAAAAGCAGGAAATAACGCCTGACCGACTTTTCCCAGATAAATAATCAGTCCATTGGTATCGGCGCTTGCCATAGGCGGCATGGGAGTGGCATCAAAATGAAAATCGAAATCAAAATCGTCTTCAATAATTGCAAAACTATATTCTTTAGCCAACTGAACCAATTGTAATCTGCGTTGCGCACTTAAACTGTTGGTGGTAGGGTAGTGGCGTTGCGGCGTGCAATACACACAGCGAATACTGTTTTTTGTGAAGTTTTTTTTAATGAACGAAACATCCAGTCCGTTTTCATCAACAGGGATTGTTTTTATATTTGCTTTTGCCTGATGAAAAATCATGTTGGCTGCAAAATTGCTCATAGTTCCAACCAAAACAACATCGTTTGGTTTTAACAAAAGTTGCGCTACCAAATACAGATTCATTTCGGTACTGCGAGTGGTTAACAGGTTTTTTGGTGCAATGTGTAAGTTGCGTGTTGCATTTAAATAATTGCACAATTGCGTGTTTAAAAACGATGATTGATCAAACAAAAAAGTATTCCATTTTTTTATTACCGACGTACGCTTTAAAGCCGCATTGTACCAACGATTATATTGTTTGTCGGTATGCAGACGAATGTCGGTTTGTCCATCGTTAAAGGTATAGGTGGTTTCAACTTTTTCATAAGGCGATGCCAAATGTGCACTTTCGTAAAAATTAAAACCGGTTTTGGTTGGATATTCTTCTTTTTTCAGTTCATTAAAATTGCCAACAATCGGTTTTTGTCTGATCGGATTTAAAACAAATGTGCCTTTATTCGGAACAATCTCTACCCAACCTTGCGAAGCCAGTTCATCGTAAACAGCAACCGCGGTATTTCTATGGATCTTTAACAAACTGCTTAATCTTCGGGTTCCGGGTAATAAAGTTCCTGCCGAAAAATATCCGCGCTGAACCGCATTAATAATGTGTTGCGCAATTTGTACATAAACTGCTGCGGTGTTGTTCTTATCAATCGTGATAATGTTCTGTAAGATATCTTCAGCCGGACTATTCATTGTTTTAAAAGCGGACTATTTAAATCGTCCGGCAAGTTACGACTTTTGCACTGTTTTATTAAAAAATCAATTTTAAAATGAAAAACAAATACGTTTTGTTGGCTTTGCTTGTTGTTCCTTTTGTTGGAAAAGCGCAGGTTAAAAATGATTCAATAGCCGAATTGGATGAACTGATCATTCATGAAAACCGTATGCAAATACCTTTTCAGCAATCAACACGAAATATTCAGGTTATAACAAAAGAAGATATTAAAAAACTGCCGGTTTCATCGATAAACGAAGTACTGACTTATGTAAGTGGTGTTGATATCCGTCAGCGAGGTCCATTTGGTTCGCAAGCAGATATCAGTATCGACGGCGGATCGTTCGAACAGACAATGGTATTGTGGAATGGCGTAAAAATGGGCGATGCACAAACGGCGCATCACTCTATGAACCTGCCAATTCCTTTGGAAGCTATTGAACGAATCGAAGTTTTAAAAGGTCCGGCTGCACGCATTTACGGAATCAACGCCTTAACCGGTGCTATAAATATCGTTACAAAAACGCAAACTAAAGACTTTTTACAACTGCATGCGTATGGCGGAAGTTCGTTTAAAGATAAAGATTCTGGCGATGGCAACGGAATGTATGCAGGCGGAGGTTTGCAGGCAACGGCTGGTATCAACACCGGAAAAGTAAATCATTTGGTAAGCATTGGCAAAGAAGAAACCAATGGACAGCGTTACAATACGGCGGCAAAAAATCTAAAAACCATGTATCAGGGAAATGTTGCCTTGAACGACAATAATTCGGTAAACTGGATGGGTGGTTATTTGGATAACGAATTTGGTGCCAATGGATATTACGCCGCTCCGCATGATAAAGAATCGTACGAAATTGTACAGACTTTAATGTTAAGTGTTGGTAGTAATCATCGAATTACCGATAATTTAACCATTAAACCACGCATTAGCAACCGTTACAACGAAGACGATTACCGTTTTTACCGTAACGATTTAAGCAGAGCGCGTTCGTTACACTATTCTAATGCGTTTATGTTTGAATTGAACGGAGTTTATACTTCAACTGTCGGGGATTTTGGTGTGGGATACGAAATGCGTCTGGAAGATATTAACAGCTCAAATCTTGGCGAGCACGACCGTAAAAATCATGGTTGGTTTGCAGAATATAAAAATACTTTTTTTGAGAAATTATTGGTGAACGTAGGTGCTTACTGGAATTATAATACCGATTACGGTTTTCAGTGGTATCCGGGTGCCGATGTTGCTTATCTGCTGAATAACGATTGGAAAGTTCAGGCGAGTATTGGCAGTAGTCAGCGTATTCCATCGTTTACCGATTTGTATGTAAATCAAAGACCAGGAAATATAGGAAATCCTGATCTAAAACCCGAAGCAGCTTGGCAGTACGAAGTTGGTGTGAATTATACCAAGCAAAACAAACGATTTGTTGCGAGTGTTTTTGAACGAAATATTTCTGATTTTATTGATTGGACAAGAATTTCTACCGATGTTCCGTACCAACCGCAAAATTTAGGAAATCAGGTAATGCGCGGGTTTAATGTTCGATATAATCAGGATATTCAGATTGCAGCCAATCAAAAATTAGGCTATTCGTTAAGCTATCAATATTTAAGTCCGAAAAAACAAGATGCTGCAAGCGAAATCATTTCAAAATATACTATTGAAAGTTTAAAACATCAGGCAATTGCAGGAATTAACTACACGATAAATGATTTTGGAATTCAGTTTCAAAACCGATATTTAAAGCGCGAATTGAACGACGGTTATTTTGTATCAGATTTACGATTGATGTATCAGTTTCCATCGTTCCAAATCTATACACAGGCAACCAATTTATTTAACAGTACTTATAAGGAAGTTGCCGCTGTGCCTATGCCAAGTCGCTGGATACAGCTGGGTGTAAACTACCGTTTAAATTTAAAAAAGACTTCCGAATAGGAAGTCTTTTTTGTTATATAGAAGTAATATTTTTTAAATTCTCTATCGTTGCAATCGGGTCTTGTGCCGTGAACACAAAACTGCCGGCAACTAAAACATCTGCACCCGCTTTTACTAAATCTGCAGCGTTTTTATCGGTAACACCACCATCAATTTCAATTAAAGTTGTAGCATTGTTTCTAACAATAATTTCTTTAAGCTGTTGTACTTTTTTATACGTGTTTTCAATGAATGATTGTCCGCCAAAACCAGGATTCACACTCATAATACAAACCAAATCAATATCGTTGATTACATCCTCTAACAAAGCAACATTTGTGTGCGGATTAATGGCAACACCTGCTTTCATTCCCGCAGCTTTAATGGCTTGTAACGAGCGGTGTAAATGTGTGCAAGCTTCGTAATGAACCGTTAAAATATCGGCACCCAAATTCTTAAAAGTTTCAATATATCGGTCAGGATCAACAATCATTAAATGTACATCGATTGTTTTTTTTGCATGTTTGTTAATGGCAGCCAAAACCGGCATTCCAAAAGAGATGTTTGGCACAAAAACACCGTCCATGATATCGATATGAAACCAATCGGCAGCGCTGTTGTTAATCATTTCTACATCGCGTTGTAAGTTTGCAAAATCGGCTGCAAGAACCGAAGGCGCAATTAATGTATTTTTCATTGTTGTGTGTTGTTTGTGCAAAGATACGAAGTTATTTTCACCCGAAAATTGAACTGTTTTATAAAAATCTGTGAAAATGTTATTGATAAACAGCAAATATTAAAATCAGCATAAATAAAAGAAGTCCTAAACTAACATAATGTAATTTAGGAGTTCTTTGTTTTAGACGTAAAATCAACGCAATTATTAAAAAAGGCAGTGTGTATAAACTAATCATAAGCAAGAAAGAAGTCATATCGAAGATAGCTCCTGTAAATGCATAACGGTAAACGTTTGTGTTAAACGCAACCAGCCAGTAAACAGTTGTAAATACGCTTATAATGAAAACAATCTGCGAAAGTTTCATCTTTGAAGCCTGATTTTTCATAATTGCTTTATGGATCTTACTTTTTGTGAAGTTCTAATTTTTCGGCAAAATAAGCACAAAAATCGCGCATGGTATCGCTCATTTTTTTATCGTCGGTAGCACGTTCAAAAGTATCAGCCATTGCCACTAAAGTCTGGTGAAAGAATACCTTCATTTCGTCAACCGGCATTTCTTTCGTCCATAAATCAATTCGTAGTGTTTCTTGAACTTTACTGTCCCAGATTGATAGCAACATTGCCTTTGCTTGTTCGTTTTCAATACCGCCGTCGGTTGCAGTCCATCTAATATCGTCAGGGACTTTATTTTCGTCAACCGATACGTTTATTTTAATTGTAGATTTGTTGTTAGCCATTACTTTTTAGGTTTGTATTTAGATTGCTCAAAAATAGTTTTAGCATCTTTTAATGTTAGTTCCTGCAAAGTTACGTTATTATTTTTCATGTACGAACGCACAATTTGCCAACCAATGTAAACACCAACGCTTCCTGGCGATTCTTGATCCAATTCCAAATAAAATTTAGAAAACGGCGCACGCTGAATAAAACGTGCAACTAATTTAGGATCATTATCATACAGATATTTACTTTCAATAAAATTTTTCCAAACCTGCGTTTCGTTGGCTTCAATCCATTTTAATTGGTCTTCGGTATAATTTATTTTTAACGCATCGCTAACTTCCGGCAACAGCATTTCCTTCATGTACATAATTTTTCCCCAGTAAATCATCTGACTTAAAAACTGACGATCTTGCGGTTGCGGAACTTTCTGTAAAGCGAAATTCCCTGCCAAATCAACAACAATTCTGTTAGGTTCAAAATCGCCTAAAGTGTACGAGTCAAAATCTACATAAAATTTATGGTTTTTACCTAAATAAGTATCCAACGAAATAATTGAAACAGAATCGGTGTAAATGGCACGACTGGTAATATCAACTTCAGATAAAACAGTGATTACCCTACCCGGATTTTCGTTAGGGTAATAATATTTTATGTGTTTGAATAGTGAAGTTAAATCGGCTTTTAAGGCAGATATATCTTTGAATTGCTTTTGCGTTTCGCTGTACAATTCGTTAAATAAGGTATCATTTTTTTTGTTGAACCAAACCGAATCAGGTACATTTTCGCTTAATAACAAAGGATATTTTTGTTTCAACGTATTGAAATTTTCCGGTGTTGTCTGCATGAATTCCTGATCAAAACGATCGATTTGTGCTTCAACAGGAATATTTAAAACCTCTTTGTTTACAGCATTTTCTTTTTGGCATGCTACAAAAAATATCGAACAAAGCAGTAAATAAAACGTGTTTTTCATCGTAAAGAGCGATAGATTTTATAATTTTAAGTCACAAATATAGTTAATCAAAAATTTGCAATGGAAGATAAAAAGATAAATTCTGAAAAAATAGTAAACCACATTGTTAACTGGCTAAAAACCTATGCCGAAAACGCAAAAGTGAAAGGCTTTGTGGTAGGAATTTCGGGCGGAATAGATTCTGCATTGGTTTCTACCTTATGTGCCAAAACCGGTTTGCCTACGTTGTGTGTCGAAATGCCGATACATCAGGCACCAAGTCAGGTTTCACGTGGACAGGAGCATATTCAGTTTTTAAAAGACAGTTACAAAAACGTAACAAATACCATTGCCGATTTAACCGCTACGTTTGATTTAATGGCAAACGCATTGCCAAAAGTTGATAATTTACCGGTTTTAAACTTAACATTGGCAAATACGCGCGCACGCTTACGCATGACAACTTTGTATTATTTTGCAGGAATCAACGGTTTTTTGGTAGCAGGAACAGGTAATAAAGTGGAAGATTTCGGGGTTGGATTTTTTACGAAATACGGCGATGGCGGTGTTGATTTAAGTCCGATTGCAGATTTAATGAAGTCTGAAGTTAGAGCGTTGGCAGCTTATTTAGGAATTACCCAGAATATTATCAAGGCAAAACCTACCGATGGTTTGTTTGGTGATGACAGATCAGACGAAGATCAATTAGGAGCAAATTATGATGAGTTAGAGTTTGCTATGAAAGCTTTTGATGCTGGCAAAACGGAGGCTGATTTTATGGGTCGAGAATTAGAGGTTTTTAAAATTTACAAACGCTTACATACAATTAACCAGCATAAAATGAACCCGATTCCGGTTTGTGAAATTTCTGATGAGGTAAAGTTTTAGGTTGATGTTTTTTAACTCTATTAAATAAAACTCTAACAGAGTTTCAAACTCTGTTAGAGTTACTTAAGTTAAAACTAACTAAACCTCGACATTACTCTTCCCAATTCGCTTGAAAAAGTATGTTTTAAATTGTTGTAATCAACAACATCGGTCAGTAAATCTCTGGCTTTTTCAGGATTTTCCTGTATTTGTTTTTTTAACCCTTCAATAATCTCAAAAATTAAATACGAACGAAGCGTTAAAATAGTTTCGTTTACATATTGCTGCACGCCCGAATCTTTGCCTTTTACCAAAATGTTCTGTTTTTCCCAATTATGCAGGTTGTATCGCTCATCATCCATAATAATCGATGTAATTTCATCTGTCAATTCGGGTTTAACTTGCTGCAAATAACTCTCTAAATTCCAGGTTTCGTTGGTATGATAAAAGTTAAGTATATCTTTTAAAATTGCCTGAAAATGAGCATTGCTCATTTCAATTTCATCTTCTTGCAAGCTTAAAAAAACTTTATCAAACACTTTACGTTTTACACGTTTTTCCTGTGTAACTACTTTATCGTCTTCAACCGTAAGTTCATACTCGTCAAAAAGTTCTTCGTAATTACCGTAAATCAACAAAATCTCAATGATTTTTCGTTCCAAAAGATAAATAATATTGACTTTTTCTTTGGTTTCTTCAGGAGTTGCTTTTACAACCTCCATTTTTTTATCTTGAACAAATTTTTTGTTGGCTTCCTGCAGTTCCTTTTTACCGATCTGTGCCAAAGTGCTGAACAAAACATCTTCTGAAATATCCATGATCGATGCACATTCCTGCACATAAACTTCACGCTGGATATGATCGGGCACTTTAGAAATTGAAACTACGATATCACGAATTACATCGGCTTTTTTAATAGGATCATTTCCGGCATCTTTCATCAACAAATTCGCTTTAAATCGAATAAAATCGGTAGCGTTTTCTTTTAAATAATGCTGTAATTCGTCAATCGGAGTTTTTCGGGCAAAACTGTCGGGATCATCGCCATCGGGAAATGTACAAACACGTACATTCATTCCGGCTTCCAAAATCAGATCAATACCGCGTAACGACGCGCGCATTCCCGCAGCATCGCCATCAAACAAAACCGTAATATTTTTCGTTAAACGGTTAATCAATCGAATTTGATCGGGCGTTAAAGCCGTTCCCGACGAAGCTACCACGTTTTTAATTCCTGCCTGATACATCTGAATCACATCGGTATAACCTTCCACCAAATAACAGTTGTCTTTTGATGCGATTTCTTGTTTTGCATGGAAAATTCCGTACAAAACCTTGCTTTTATGATAGATGTCGCTTTCGGGCGAATTCAAATATTTCGCTGCTTTTTTATCGTTGGTTAAAATTCGCCCACCAAAACCCAATACTCGCCCACTCATACTTTCAATAGGAAACATAACTCGACCTTTAAAGCGATCGAATTTTTTATCGTCTTTTACAATCGTGAGTCCGGTTTTTTCAAGAAATTCCAATTTGTAACCTTTTGCCAAGGCTTCTGTTGTAAAAGCATCCCATTGATCGGGCGAATATCCCAATTGAAACTTTTTAATGGTTTCTTCGGTAAAGCCACGTTCTTTAAAGTACGAATGACCAATTGCCAAGCCTTCATCGGTTTTTAGCAATACATCATGAAAGTATTTCTTGGCGAATTCTGAAACTACAAACAAACTTTCGCGTTCGTTTAAGGCTTGCTTTTCTAAATCGGTTTGTTCGGTTTCTTCAATTTCGATCTGATACTTATTGGCAAGGTAACGCAAGGCTTCGGGATACGAAAAATGTTCGTGTTCCATAATAAAGCTGATGGCATTTCCGCCTTTGCCCGACGAGAAATCTTTCCAGATTTGTTTTGCAGGCGAAACCATAAACGACGGCGATTTTTCGTTTACAAAGGGGCTTAATCCTTTGTAATTACTGCCCGCTTTTTTAAGCTGCACAAAGTCGCCAATGACTTCTTCCACACGGGCAGCCTCAAAAATTGCGTCTATAGTTTCTTTTTTAATCATACTGCAAATATAAGAGTTTGACAATTTAGTTAAATAAAGTTTTACTAAATTGTAAAACCCCGAAAGAGTTCAAAAACTCTTTCGGGGTTTATAAGTTATATAAATATTCTTTATTTCGTACTACAACTGCTTTCGCATTCTTGTGTTACAATTGGTAAGTTGGTTTCTTTAATTTTACCAAAACCGCCAATTACATCAATCATATTATGGAAACCGCGTGCTTTTAAAATAGAAGCTGCAATCATAGATCGGTAACCGCCTGCACAATGCAGATAGGTTGTTTTCTGAGATGGAAAATCACCAACATGATCGTTAATAAAATCTAACGGAAGGTTTGGTACGTTGGCAATATGCGCCGAACTGTATTCACCCGGTTTACGAACATCAATAACCGATTCTTCTCCATTGTTCATCAATGTTTCTAATTCATTCGCGGTAATTCTGCCAATAGACGCGGTTTCTAAACCGGTATCAATCCAAGCTTGCATTCCGCCTGCCAAATATCCTAAAGTATTATCGTAACCAACACGAGCCAAACGTGTAATGGTTTCCTGCTCACGCCCTTCTGGCGTTACCAAAATAATCGGTTGGTTAATATCGGTAATCAACGATCCAACCCAAGGAGCAAATCCACCATCAATCCCAATAAAAATAGCGTTAGGTATATGTGCTTTTCCAAAACTGTCGGCATCGCGAACGTCTAAAATTAACGCATCGTCTGCAGCTTGTTTAAATTCTGCCGGTGTAAACGCCTTGTTTTTTTCTATAATGGTATCAATAGCTTCGTAGCCGTTTTTATTCAATCGAACATTTTCAGGGAAATAAATCGGAGGTGGTAATAATCCATCGGTAACTTCAGCTACAAATTCTGCTTCGGTCATATCGGCACGCAACGCATAATTGGTACGTTTTTGTTCGCCTAAAGTTCCAACTGTTTCTTTACTTAAATTTTTTCCACAAGCCGATCCTGCACCATGCGCCGGATACACAATTACATCATCTGCCAACGGCATAATTTTGGTGCGTAAGCTGTGAAATAAGGTTGCAGCCAACTGTTCTTGTGTCATACTTGCTGCTTTTTGAGCCAAATCGGGTCTGCCTACATCTCCCAAAAACAACGTATCGCCACTAAAAATAGCATGGTCTTTACCGTTTTCGTCGCGCAACAAATAGGTTGTACTTTCCATGGTGTGTCCCGGAGTATGCAACGCAATAATGGTTAGCTTGCCAATTTTAAATGCCTCGCCATCGGTTGCAATGTGCGCTTTAAAGCTTGGTTCAGCTGTTGGTCCGTAAATAATTGGTGCGCCTGTTTTTTGCGAAAGTGTTACGTGCCCACTTACAAAATCGGCATGAAAATGTGTTTCGAAAATATATTTTATGGTTGCGTTGTTTGCTTGTGCTTTATCAATATATTGCTGAACTTCCCTTAACGGGTCAATGATGGCAACTTCGCCGTCGCTTTCAATATAGTAAGCGCCTTGAGCCAGACATCCGGTATAAATTTGTTCTATCTTCATAACTTAAAACGATAAACATTCGTAATTGCAAAAGTACTAAATTCTTAATTGATGGAAATGATAACGATCATATCCGTTAAAACAATTCCTTAAACATAATATACAGCGACATGATTAGTATAAACCAGCCGAAAATTATGCGTAAATTTCCGTCGATAATTCTTTTTGACAGTCGATTTCCTATAAATAATCCCAATATCGATATAGCCGAAAATGATAATACCAAAACCCAATCAATGGAATGTTGTGTTAAATCGCCCGTAAAACCGATCAAACATTGAATGGCGATAATAGTTAACGATGTTCCTATTGCCTGTTTCATTGGTAAATTGGCAAAAAATACCAAAACAGGAATGATTAAAAATCCGCCGCCTGCACCAACTAGTCCAGAAACGGTTCCAATCAGTAAGCCTTGTGTGATTAGTGGCGTTGCCGATGTTACTATTTGATTTGATGCAAGATTTTTCTGCCGTGGTTTTTTGATCATTTTTGATGATGCCGCAAACATTACGATTGCAAAAATAATCATGATCAATTTCGATTTTGAAATACTTACGTTATTACTCAGCGTAAAGGCATCGGGTAATAAAGGCAATAATTGCGATCGTGTAAAGAATACTGCTAATAACGACGGAATGCCAAAAAGCAGCACTATTTTAAAATTTACATTTTTATCAATCGTGTTTTTAACACTGCCCACTGCCGATGTACTGCCCACAATAAAAAGCGAGTAAGCCGTTGCAATTAAAGGATCAATACCTACAACATATACCAAAATAGGCACCGTTAAGATTGATCCGCCACTGCCAATCAACCCCAATGTTACCCCGATAAACAAGGCAAGTATCAACCCGATATAAAAATGTATGTCGTGCATATATAATTTAAGACCTTGCAAATTACGATAATATCATTGCTTAACAAAGCTAAAATTTCAGTGATTTTTCATAAAATATCTTGTTACCTTTGGGTATATTTTGCCGATTATGAAAATTGAAACAAGCGTTTTAAGCGACGTTTTACACACTATTGATTCCGTAACGAAAAAAGAATTGAATGTTTTAGATATTTCGATTGATTCCCGATCGTTGCGAAATACAGAAAACACGCTGTTTTTTACTTTAAAAGGAAACAATCACAATGCACATGATTTTTTGAATGATTTATATGCAAAAGGCGTGCGTTACTTTGTGGTTTCGCAAGATGTTTCGTTACCTGGCGATGCCGTTGTTTTTAAGGTTGATGATACGTTGCGGGCTTTACAGCGTTTTGTGGCTTTTTACAGAAAAAAATATACATTTCCGGTTATTGGAATCACAGGCAGCAACGGAAAAACTATTGTAAAAGAGTGGTTAAACCAGTTACTTTTGCCTTTTTACAACATTATTAAAAGTCCGAAAAGTTACAATTCGCAAGTTGGTGTGCCGCTTTCTGTTATCGCAATTAACGATGAACATGATTTAGGAATTTTTGAAGCAGGAATATCACAACCCAACGAAATGGATTTTTTGGAGGAAGTTATTCAGCCAACTATAGGAATTTTAACCAATATAGGTCCGGCACATAACGAAGGATTTTCTACCAAAGAAGAAAAATTACAAGAAAAAATAAAGCTTTTTAAAAATGCCGATGTTTTAATTAGCGAAAAAACCGATTTAATTGCAGCAAGCAAATCCGAAAAAGTAAAATGGTTCACGTGGAGTTTCAACCAAACTGCCAATGTTCAGTTTAAAAAGATCGATACTGTTTTAAAAGTAAACTTTGAAAATACCGAATTTTCTGTCGATCTGCCTTTTACCGATTTAGCTTCGGTTGAAAACATTGCAACCTGTATTACAACGTTATTGTTTTTAAAGATCGATACAAATTATATTGTAGAAGCAATTCCGCAACTGCAAACCGTACAAATGCGCTTGCAGGTTAAAAAAGGATTGAACGATTGTTTGTTGATCGATGACAGTTACAGCAGCGATTATCAGTCGTTAAAAATTGCGCTGGATTTTCTGGAACAACAAAAAACGCATCAGCAGAAAACCGTTATTTTATCAGATATTTTTCAAAGCGGATTTACACCCGAAGTTCTGTATCAAAAAGTGGCGCAATTGTTAAATCAAAATCATGTAACGCGTGTAATTGGTATCGGAAATAAAATCGGATCGCACTTAACAAATGTTCCGCAGTTTCAAAGTTATCCTGATACCGAAACATTTTTGAACGATTTTAATTTAAGATCTTTCCGTAGTGAGACTATTTTAATTAAAGGATCGCGCAGTTTTCAGTTCGAAAAAATTGTTGCCGAATTAGAAGAAAAAACACACGAAACTGTTCTGGAAATTAATTTAGATGCTATTAGTCATAACCTCAACTTCTATAAATCAAAACTAAAACCAACCACAAAAGTTATGGTAATGGTTAAGGCTTTTGGCTATGGAAACGGTAGTTATGAAATCGCAAAATTGCTGGCACATCATCAGGTTTCGTATTTGGGTGTTGCTTTTGCCGATGAAGGTGTGGAACTGCGAAAAGCCGGGATTAAAATTCCTATTGTGGTAATGAATCCCGAAAATTCGGCTTTTTCTACCATGATTGCTTATAATTTAGAACCCGAAATTTACAATATTAACGAACTGAATGCTTTTTTGCAGATCGCAGAAAATCAGAATTTATATAATTACCCAATCCATTTAAAACTGAACACGGGCATGAACCGTTTGGGTTTTGTTGAAAAAGATTTTGATGGTTTGATAAATCTGTTGAAGCAAACTAATTTGGTTGAAGTTGCAAGTATGTTTTCACATTTGGCAACAAGCGATATGCCCGAAGAACGTGAGTTTACATTGCAACAAATTCAAACATTTCAAAAATGGGCTGCTTATATCAAAAATCAGTTACACATCAATCCAACGTTGCATATTTTAAACACGTCGGGCATTTATAATTTTGGCGAATATCAAATGGATATGGTTCGCGTGGGAATTGGTTTATATGGTGTTGGCAACGATACAAACGAAGATGCGCAACTTCAAAATGTAGCAACATTAAAAACGGTTGTTTTACAGATTAACGATGTTGAAAAAGATGCTACAGTTGGTTATGGTCGCCGATTTAAAGCAGTTAAAAAAAGTAAAATCGCAACAATAGCCATTGGTTATGCCGATGGTATCCGCAGAAGTTATGGCAACGGAAAAGGCTATGTTTTAGTAAATAATCAAAAAGCGTTTATTGCCGGAACAATCTGTATGGATATGTTAATGATTGATGTTACTAATATTGATGTAAAGATTGGCGATGAGGTAATTGTGTTTGGAAACGATTTGCGAATTACCGAAATTGCGAAGATCTGGGAAACCATTCCGTACGAAGTTATGACATCGATTTCGCAACGTGTGAAACGAATTTTTTATAAAGAGTAAATTTTGTTAACATAAAATTGTATTTTCGTATCAAGTAAAATAAAAAATAAAATTGTTATGGGAATTTTAAAAGAATTTAAAGAGTTTGCTGTAAAAGGCAACGTAATCGACCTTGCTGTGGGGGTTGTAATTGGTGGTGCATTTGGTAAAATTGTAACATCGTTAGTAGAAGATATTATTACTCCTGCTATTTTAACGCCTGCTCTAAAGGCGGCAAACCTTCAAAATTTATCAGAATTGGTTGTTCCGGGAACGGCAATTAAGTATGGTAACTTTTTATCGGCTGCCATTTCATTTATCATTGTAGCATTTGCTTTGTTTATTATGATTAAAGGAATCAACCGTTTAAAACGAAAAGAAGAACCTAAGCCTGCTGCACCGACCGGACCAACACAAGAACAACTTTTAGCAGAAATTCGCGATTTATTAAGAAAACAACAATAACAAAACAGCTCAATCCTAAAAGATTGGGTTTTTTTATAATCAATTTTTATTTGTTAATATTTAGTTAAATTTAAGTACTTTGTATTGCAAGGTACTTTATTTTGTTTGTATCTTTGCTATGTAAACAAGTAAGGATATAAATTAACAATATAAAATAACGAATCATGAAAAAAACTTTTTACTTATTATTGTGTACCATAGCTATAGTGTTAACCACTATGGTAGTTTTATCTCAGAACGATAAAAATTGTACTGTTTCAGGCAAGGTTGTAGAATCTTCTAGCAAAGAAGTGATAGATAATGCTTTGGTTACCGTTTCTAAAAAAGGAGTGGTAATAGCCAAAACCTTTGTAAACCAAGACGGTTCTTTTAAACTTAAAAATTTACCAAGTGAAGTTTTAGAGTTTACCATTCAAAATGTAGCTTATAATTGCTATAGTAAAACTGTAAATCTAAAAGATGTTAGAAACATGAACATAGGGAATGTTGGTTTAGAACTTATGGATACTGTTTTAGACGAATTGATAATTGAAGTAAAGAGAAAGATATAATCTGTATTAAAAAGAAAATCTAAGTGTAAAAAAAACCTCATCGTTTGATGAGGTTTTTTGTTTCCAAGAGCGGAAGACGAGGGTCGAACTCGCGACATTCAGCTTGGAAGGCTGACGCTCTACCAACTGAGCTACTTCCGCATATACGTTTTTAAATCTGCGTCTGATTTTGTGTTTGCAAATATAGCTATAAAAAAATAGTACATACAAATTTTTTTTAATGTTTTTTATGGAATAAATAGTGGTTTGTGTGTAATGCTAAAATAATCAAATAATTAAGAGTTAAACGTAGTTGGTTAATTTAGATTTAATAAAAAATTAACAAGTTTTAGTTCGGTGGTTGCCGAACTAAAACTAAATTTGCACAAAAAATTAACATGCATAAGGTATTAGAACTCGATTTGTTTAAAGAAACTTCTGCACATTACGAGCGATTTCATAAAATGCAACCCTTAACGGCACGCCTTTATGCGCTACTGGTGTTCAATAATTGTACAGACGGTTTATCGTTTGATGATCTGTTGGAATTACTTCAATCAAGCAAAAGTTCCATTTCGCATAGTTTGAATACGTTGATCGAGATGAATTTTATCGAACAATACAAAAAGGAAAACGAGCGTAAAAGGTATTTCAGAATCAACCGTAACCTTTTCTTAAAACGAATGGAAGATGTTAAGGAACGATTAACCGAAGAAAAAAAGGTGTACACCAAAATTCGCGAATACAAAAAAACAAACGCCACCACACTTTTTAAGCCCGAAGCATTTAATTTTTACATTTTGCATTTAGATGATGCAATAAATTCAATAGAAAAAACAATTCAAAACCTAAAACTCCATATTAAACCAAATGAAGAATAATACGCTAAAAGCCCTTTTTATGGTGCTTATAGGAACAGCCACAATAGGTTGTTCTAAAAAAGAAGAAGCTCCACAAGCAGCTGCCCCTGCTTTAGATGTGGTTCAGGCAACTACTAAAGATGTGGTTGGATACACTTTGTTTCCGGCAACCATTCAAGGAAAAATAAATAACGATGTTCGTGCAAAAATTCAAGGATATATACAAGAAGTTTACGTGCACGAAGGTCAGGTAGTAAGTAAAGGTCAGCCTTTATTTAAGCTGGAAGCTAATAATTTGGCAGAAACGGCAAGTGCGGCTAAATCGGGCATTGCGGTGGCACAGGCAAATGTAAACGTAGCGCAAGTTGAAGTTGATAAACTGATTCCTTTGGTGCAAAAGAACATTATAAGCAACGTGCAGTTAGAAACGGCGAAGGCAAACTTGGCATCGGCAAAAAGTATGCTGGCTCAGGCAAAAGCTAATTTTGGATCTGCAAGCGCCAATGTAGATTATTCGGTTGTGCGTGCGCCGATAAGCGGAATTGTTGGTCAATTACCTTTAAAGAAAGGAAGTTTGGTTGGACCAACAGATCAAATGGCATTAACAACGATTGCTGATATTAGTTCGGTTTATGCGTATTTTTCAATGAACGAAAAAGAATATTTTCAGTTTTTGAACGAAGCACCGGGAGCATCGTTAGGAGAAAAAATTAAAAATTTACCACAGGTTGAATTAGAATTGGCAGACGGAAGTATTTATTCTGAAAAAGGAAAAATTGAAACCGTATCAGGTCAGATTGATGCTGCAACCGGAACGGTTCAATTTCGCGTGGCTTTTACAAATCCAAATAAATTGTTGAGCAACGGAAACAGCGGAACCATTCGTTTACCTAAAAAATATACTAATGTTTTGGTGGTGCCAGAAGTAGCATCGTACGAACAACAAGGAAAAATTAATGTGTACAAAGTGGTAAAAGATACAGCCGTTTCAACAGTTGTAGATGTTACAGCGCGTGTAGACAACATGATTATTGTAAAACAAGGAATTAAAGAAGGCGATGTTATTGTGGTTAGCGGTGTTGGATCTTTAAGAAACAAAACGGCTATTAAGCCTAAACAAGTAAATTTCGATACCATTGTTAACGCTGTAAAACCTGTTTTTTAATTTAAATTATTATGCTAAAAACGTTTATTGAAAGACCTGTATTATCTACAGTTATTTCTATTTTAATAGTAATTCTGGGTGTTTTGGGCTTGACGGTATTGCCCGTAACTCAATACCCGGATATTGCACCGCCAACCGTTCAGGTAGCAGCTTCGTATCCCGGAGCAAATGCGCAAACGGTGTTAGAGAGTGTTATTGTACCTATTGAAGAGCAAATTAATGGTGTTGAAGGTATGGATTATATCACATCAACAGCCAGTAACGATGGTTCTGCATCAATTCAGGTAGTTTTTAAACAAGGAATCGATCCCGATATTGCTGCAGTAAACGTACAAAACCGTGTGGCGCGTGCTACACCTTTGTTACCAACAGAGGTTACGCGTTCTGGTGTTACCACGCAAAAGCAGCAAACGTCGTCGTTAATGTTTTTATCGTTCTATTCAGAAAGTAAAAATTACGATGCAACATATATTCAAAACTATATGAATATTAACGTTATTCCTGAAATTAAAAGGGTTAACGGAGTAGGAGATGCGTCGGTTTTCGGGGCACGAAACTACTCAATGCGTATATGGTTGAATCCTACAAAAATGGCAGCGCACGGTTTGGTTCCTGCCGATGTTAGTGCAGCAATTAACGAACAGTCGTTAGAAGCAGCTGCGGGTCAGTTAGGTGAAAATTCAGGTGAATCGTTCCAATACATCATCAAATATAGCGGAAAGTATAAAACCGAAGAGCAATATGGCGATATCGTTATAAAATCGTTAGACAATGGTCAGGTGTTGCGTTTGCAAGATGTTGCCGAAATTGAATTAGGTTCGCAAACTTATGGTGGATATTCCGAATTAAACGGAAATCCTGCGGTGGCAATGGCAATTTATCAAACGCCGGGATCAAACGCGCAAGATATCATCAACGATATTAAGAAGGAATTAAACATCATTGAGAAAAATTTACCTGAAGGTGTTAAGTATAAAATCAATCTGGATTCTAACGAGTTCTTAGACGCTTCGATCGATAAAGTTGTAACTACTTTAATTGAAGCATTTATCTTGGTTTTCTTGGTGGTTTATATATTTTTACAAGATTTTAGATCAACATTAGTACCATTAATTGCGGTGCCGGTATCGATCATCGGAACATTTTTCTTCTTGAATTTGTTCGGATACTCGTTAAACCTTTTAACCCTATTCGCGCTTGTACTCGCCATTGGTATTGTGGTAGATGATGCCATTGTGGTAGTTGAAGCAGTGCACGCAAAAATGGAAGAAACCGGTCAGGATGCCCACACAGCAACAAACAACGCCATGAGCGAAATCTCTGGAGCCATTGTTTCCATAACCTTGGTAATGTGCGCCGTGTTTATTCCGGTAACGTTTATCAGCGGACCGACCGGAGTTTTCTACAAACAGTTTGGTGTAACACTGATCGTTGCAATTGCTATATCGGCAGTAAACGCATTAACGTTAAGTCCGGCGTTGTGCGCATTGTTCCTTAAACAACATGATGCTACACACGGTAAAAAACGTAATTTTATTCAACGCTTTTTTGATGCATTCAACAATTCGTTCAATGCAATGACCAATAAATACGGAAGATCATTCAAGTTTTTATTCAAACATAAATGGGTATCGTTTGCTATTTTATTAGCTTGTTTAGGCGGAACATATTTGGCAAATAAAACAATGCCGGCAGGTTTTGTACCTAGTGAAGACCGTGGATTTATCATGGGTAACGTAGAATTACCTGCAGGTGCTTCGGTTGACCGTGTGTATAAATTGGAAAAAGAATTTTCTAAACAGGCAGAAAAAATTCCTGGAGTAGAATCGGTAACGGTTATTTCGGGTCGAAGCATTATTTCAGGATCAGGATCTAACTACGGTTTCCTTATGATTAAAATGAAACCTTTTTCTGAACGTAAAACCGACGAAACATCAACCGATGCTGCAATTGGACAACTTTTTGGTTTAGCCGGTAAAAATTTCCCTGAAGCCAAAATGATTTTCTTTCAACCGCCAAGTATTCCGGGATTTGGTTTTTCTGGTGGATTTGAATTGAAATTGTTAGATAAATCGGGCGGAAACTTAAAAGATTTCGATAAAACCACACAAGAATATATTGCAGCCTTAATGCAACGCCCAGAAATTATGTACGCGCAAACGCCGTTTAACACCAATTATGCGCAATATGAAATTAAGTTAGATATTGTTCGTGCAAAACAATCGGGAGTATCGGTAAGTAACATATTTTCTGCTTTACAAGGATACATTGGTGGTAATTACGTAAGCGATTTTACCCGTTTTGGTAAGCAATACCGCGTAATGTTGCAGGCTTTACCGGGCGATCGTAAAAATATTTCGAGCCTAAACGGAATGTTCGTTCGTACAACATCGGGCGCAATGGCACCTTTAAGTCAGTTTGTAACGTTAGAAAAAGTGTACGGACCACAATCTGTTAACCGTTTCAACTTATTTACATCGGCAAACGTGTCGGGCGCACCAAAACCGGGCTATTCTTCCGGTGATGCTATTAAAGCAGTACAAGAAGTTGCTCAACAAAAGTTATCTGCAAATTACGGAGTTGATTTTACAGGTTTAACGCGTGAAGAAATCAATGCAGGTTCGCAAACCATTTTAATTTTTGCTTTGTGTATCGTATTTGTTTATTTCATTTTAGCAGCACAGTATGAAAGTTATATGTTGCCATTCGCGGTAATTTTATCGTTGCCAACAGGTATCATGGGAGCGTTCTTATCGCAAAAAGTAGCAGGATTAGAAAACAACATCTATTTCCAGATCGCACTGGTAATGCTCGTGGGATTGCTCGCCAAGAATGCCATTTTAATTGTGGAATTTGCGTTGCAGCGAAGAAAACACGGCGAAACCATTGTGCAAGCAGCAATTGACGGAGCAAAAGCACGTTTACGCCCGATCTTAATGACATCGTTCGCCTTTATTTTAGGATTGATGCCATTGGTTTTCGCAGGTGGTGTTGGATACATTGGTAACCGATCAATTGGTACGGGTGCAGCGTTTGGTTTGTTAATTGGAACCATTTTAGGAGTGTTTGTAATTCCTGTATTGTTTGTAATTTTCCAATCATTGCAAGAAAAAATCAAACCAGTAAAATTCGATCAAAAAGCAATTCAAGAATAAATATGAAATCGCACTAAAAACTTAAAGTTTGCGAAAGCAAACACCATTAAGAAATAGCGATTCCATATGATCCAAAACAAAATAATATTTTTCATATGAAAACTATATATAAAACAGCCTTTGTGGCAATTACAGCTGTTTCGTTACAATCATGTATTGCTACAAAAGATTATCAAAAACCTAATGCTTGGGAAAACGCATCGTTCAATACAAACGAGGTTGTTAAAGACAGTACCGTACAAAGTGTATTGCCTTGGCAACAGGTTTTTACCGACGCCGCTTTGCAACAGCACATTCAAACCGCGTTAGATAATAACCTGGATATTCGTGTAGCGTTAGAAAACATCAATCAGGCGCAATCGTATCTGTCGCAAGGCAGAATGGGGCATTTGCCAACATTTACAATCGGTACAAACTATACCCATTCGGTAAACTCGATCAATACACAATTTGGTCGAATTTTAGGTCAGCGTCAGCGATTAGATCAGTTTGACATTACCGGAAGTTTAGGTTGGGAAGCCGATATCTGGGGAAAAATCACCAGTAAAAAACTAGCTGCCGAAGCTACTTATCTGCAAACCGTTGCGGCTCATCAGGCAGTAAAAACGCAATTGATATCGCAAGTAGCATCAACCTATTACAATTTATTGGCGTTAGATGCGCAAAAGCAACTTGCCCAAAAAACAATAGAAAATCGCAACAAAAGTCTAGAAACAAATAAAGCGTTAAAAGATGCCGGACGTGTTACCGAAGTTGCGGTAAAACAAACCGAAGCACAAGCTTTAAGTGCACAAGCATTGTTGTTGGATATTGAAAATAATATCAAAATTCAAGAAAATTCGTTAAGTATTTTAGAAGGATTGTTTCCTAAAGAAATTGAACGATCAACCTTTGCAGATTTACAGTTGAATGTTGATGCGGAAGAAGGTGTATCGATTGAAACATTAAACAACAGACCCGATATTCAGGCTGCCGAATTAGGTTTTAGAAACGCTTTTGAATTGACGAATGTTGCCAAAGCAAGTTTTTATCCAACATTAAAATTAACGGCAAGCGGCGGATTACAATCGGTTGAATTTGAAAAATTGTTCGATCCTACTTCGTTTTTTGCAAGCATTGTAGCCGGAATTGCACAACCAATTTTAAACGGCAGACAAATTCGTACGCAATATGAAATCAGTTTGTCTAATCAGGAAAAAGCATTCTTAAACTATAAGCAAACTGTTCTAAATGCAAGCAAAGAAATTTCTGATGCGTTATACGCCATCGACATCAACAAAAAGAAATTGGTGTTAAAGCAGCAAGAAGCCGAAGCTTATACAACGGCGGTTACCTATTCGCAAGAGTTGCTAAACAACGGGATGGCAAATTATTTAGAGGTTTTAACGGCAACAGAAAGCGAATTAAACGCGCAATTGAACATTATTACCACGCAGTATAATTTATGGAATGCCAACATACAGTTGTACAAAGCTATGGGTGGCGGAGTAGAGTAATTTTTTCTATTTATATAAGTGATTAATGCAGCTAATTTTTAGCTGCATTAGTTTTTAATTGTCACACCTCACAGGTTTTTAAAACCTGTGAGGTGTTCCCGGAAATAAACGAGTTTTTATTTTTTTGTATCTTTGAAAGAAAATAGCATGAGATTTTTTTTGTTTTTGATGCTTTTTCCGTTGATAGGTTTTTCGCAAGAATCGTTCAGTTACAAAACCAATAAACAGCAGTTTTTTAACTTGCGTCCGGGAACCGATAAAACGTTTCATTACTTGAAAATGGATAAACAGGATATTGTATCAAACACTTTATTCGTGATCGATGAAACCACACAAAAATTGACAATCCCCGAAAACGGCTATTACGAAATAACCGCATCGTTTCATTTTAATCCAAGTACAAGCGTAATAAAGTTTAATAGAGGTGGCGTAAATTTTGGTATTGTTCAAATTTTCGATGGTGTAGAAGAATATGTTGCAGCCACGCGAAAATCGTTCGATCAAGATAATCAGGATGAGTTTTCACGTATTGAAGTGTATCCAACCATTGTTTATCTGCAAAAAGATGCCGTTGTAGCACCTGCAATTAGTGCCGGTTTGTTGGGAAATGTGTTGTTGAGTTGCGAAATTGGCTGTAACCGTAAAAACAAAAACTGCACATCGTTTTCTATGAACATAAAATTAATCAGTGATCAAGATGGGTTTCAAAGATATTATTAAGGTTTTAATTTTTTTGGTTGGATTTAGCGCATTTGCTCAGGAAAAATCGTTTTATATTCGAAGTATCCGAAGTATTCATCTGGAAAATACACCATCGGTAATGCAACAGTTAAAGTTTCAGCCGGTTGATGTAGTTTACAATAAAATCACCCAGTTTTTAAACGATAAAATCACTATTTCATCATCGGGCACGTATGAAGTTTCTGCCTTTGCAAATATCAATCCGGGCGTAATGGGCAGCTCGTCTAAAGACAGTATTCATATGGAATTGTATCTGATTAAAAATCCGCAGTCGCCAAACGAAGAAATTCTTGGTAAAACCGAATTCCGCTTCAGTTTTGGAAATTTTGATGTTGCCGCCGGACTTTTAATTGCGCCAACCGAAGTACAACTTCAGAAAAACGATGAAATTTCTCTTTGGGTTAAAATTCTTCCTACATCGAATATCGATATCAATAAAAGTCCGAAATACGATCACGTAACTAAACCAACCGGGATGCAACAAATTGCAGGCATGCGGATTGAAAAACTATTATAACAAAGGTGCTAGCAATCTACAAACTGATGCAAATGCTTTGTAATACCATTTTTCGTTTTTCCATAAATCGGCGGTAAAACGTTTACTTACCAAAACATCTTTTTCAAATTGATCTGTTAATTGTTGGGCAATGGTTTTATCTAAAACAACGGCAGAAAGTTCAAAGTTTATCAAGAAACTTCTTGAGTCTAAATTGGTGGTTCCAATGTAACTCAACAATCCGTCAATGCAGATTGTTTTTGCGTGCATAAATCCTTTTTCGTACAAAAAAACATTCATTCCGCGTTCCATAAAAGGTTTTAAGAATGATAGCGACGCTGCCTGAACAACCGATGAATCGCCTCTTGATGGAAGCATCAGTGAAACATCGACACCTTTTGAAACCGCGATTAACAAAGCGGTTTTAAAAGAATCTGTCGGAATAAAATAAGGCGTGCACAACTGAATGCTTTTTTGCGCTGCCGAAATACTTAAAATCATTGATTCCATAACATACGGCGGAGTGTTTCCAGGTGATGAAAAAGCAAACGTCATTGGTAGTTTCTTTTCAAAAACCGTTTGCATTTCCGGAAGATAGTTGTAATTCAATGTAAACGAATTTACCGAAATACTTTGCCAGTGCAGCCAAAATTGTGCTTGTAACATTTTAGTGGCATCGCCATAAATTCTAATAGCTGTATCGCGCCAATATAGGTTAAATTTGTTTGGATTAATGTATTTGTCTGAAACATTAATACCGCCAACGTAACCGATTAATCCATCAATAACAATGATTTTTCTGTGGTTGCGGTAATTGCTGTTTGCGAGTGACGAAAAACGTACGGGAAGGAAAATTTCAAACTGAATGCCTAAATTTTCATAATGTGCTTTGCGTTTTGCAAAAGGTGATGATCCAAAATCATCAATAATCAAACGGACTTCAATGCATTCTTTTACTTTATCAACCAAAATGTTTAAAATCTGCGATCCAATTTCATCTTCATCAAAAATATAATATTCAATATGAATGTGGTGTTTGGCGTTTTTAAGATCTTCCAACAACAATACAAATTTTTCTTCGCCATTAATTAAAAGTTCAACGCCGTTGTTTGATGTAGGAATTGATGTTTGTGTATGCACCAGATATTCAAAAACATCGTTTAAATGAGCATCGTACGTTTCGGTAAGCTTAATTTCGTTGCTTATGAAAGGTTTTAAATCGTTCCAGCGTTCTTCTAATTTAACTTTGTAGCGGTTGTCTAACTTTTTAAAATATTTTTCTTTTTGAAATTTCTGTCCGAAAAAATAATACAAACCAACCCCAAAAAAAGGCAGGAACACAATAACCATTAACCAGGCAATGGTTTTTTCGGGTTTGCCGTTTTCAACTAAAATGGTAATAAAAGCGGTGGTATTTATCAGCGTTAAAGGAATCCAATACCATTCTTTTACAAATTCCCAAATTATTTGTATGTGATCCATAATTTACGTTGTTTTGTTCTAAATTACCCATTAGTTAATACATTTGCAATGAATTTTTTAACAAAGTGGTTTTCAAAGCCGCGCACGCAAGCAAACATAGACATTATGACTAAATATTTAATTGTTGGATTGGGAAACATTGGAGCCGAATATGTAAACACGCGCCACAATATTGGTTTTAAAGCGGTTGATTTTATGGCAAATGAAGCCGGTGCAACTTTTGAAACCGTGAAATTGGGATCGTTAACTCAGATAAAAGTAAAGAACAAAGTTTTATTTCTTTTAAAACCAAATACTTACATGAATTTATCTGGTAAGGCGGTACAATATTGGATGGATAAAGAAAAAATTGCCAAAGAAAATATTTTAATTATTACAGATGATTTAAATTTACCTTTCGGATCAATCCGAATTAAACCAAAAGGATCAGACGGTGGACACAACGGTTTGAAGAATATCCAGCTTATTTTGAATAGTTCAGAATATCCGCGTTTGCGTTTCGGAATATCAGACGAATTTAAAAAAGGGCAGCAAGTTGATTATGTTTTGGGTGATTGGAACGATGAAGAAACAACAGCTTTAAAAGAACGTTTAGACATGGTTTCTAAGGCGGTGAAAGAATTTGCTTTGGCGGGTTTAAACAATGCAATGAATAATTATAACGGTAAATAAATATATGAAAAAAATGATTGCGCTATTGGCTTTCTCGGCTGTAGCAATAAGCTGTTCAACCACAAAAGGCGTTGAATCTACCAACTGGTTAGGCAAAAAGGTAACAATGGTTTCGGTTGCGCCTGAAAACGGAAAAGTAACCGCAACCCGCGAGTCTGAAAAAGCTTTAAACTTAAACGGTTTTGATCAACTTTATCCGCAAACGATCTATAATCCGGAAACCGTTTTGGTACAGTACAGTTTCGACAGAAACAAAGCGGAAGGGAATTATGCCGACGATTTTTACAAAGAAGAATTGTTCTTGGAAATTCCTGCAAAAGCATTTAAAAAAGAATATAAAGATGCCGCTTTACAAGATGTAAAGTTAGTTTACGGAAAACACTGCTACTGTAAAGGCGAAGCAGGTTACTACAAAATAACACAAGGAACGCTGAAGGTAGATCATTCAGACAAACAAACAAAAATAAAATTGTCGTTCAAGGCACCAAAAACTTCACTCATAGAAAATGTGGAGTTTGTTGTAGAATAATTTTTAAAAAGATGTCGGTAAAAAGACATCTTTTTTTTGTATATTTAATTTATGAAAAAAATTGTTACACTTTTTATAATGGGATTTTCCTGGGCAGGATTTTCCCAAAATATTCCTACTCCCTTAGAAAAAGGCGTTGTGGAAGCTCCTGCAGGAAATTCAGTAAACGACACATTAGTTCATACAGATGATCCGTCATTTTACGCAGATGCGACAAGCATTAAAACACTATCAGGCAAATCGGTAACCCAGTTTTTAGGCGAGAACTACAATTTTCCTGACGAAGCACTCGAACTAGAAATCACCGGAACTATTTATATTCAGTTTATAGTAGAGAAAGACGGATCTGTTAGTGATGTACTGATAGAAAAGGGTTTGTGTAAAGTTTGCGATGCAGAAGCTGTTCGCGTAGTTAAAAAATTACGTGTAAATCCTGTTTTAATTAACGGTAAGCCAGAACGTGTGCGCTACCGTGTACCTATTCGTTTAGCTTTAGAATAAATTTTGTATCTTCGTGCCGATTTTGGTAGAACATTCGTCATGTTCTTTAAAAGGGAATCAAGTAAGATATAATCGAATCTTGAGCTGTACCCGCAACTGTATGCTACCAAACTTATTGTAAATTAAAAACGTCACTGGATTTTTTTTCTGGGAAGACCTACAATAAGATGCAAGCCAGGAGACCTGCCTAAATCATTTTTTAACTTTCGGGAATAAAAGTGGTAAAAGGTCTTCATTTGATAATCTTTTCATAAATATTCCTATAAAGTTTCGGGAACAAAACTTTAAATTTTTTATATTATGAAAAGAATTACTTTGTTATTCTTACTATTTTTTACGCAAATAATTTTTGCTCAATTTTCACCAAGTGACGTTAAGTTTCATGTTGGAACAGGAACTGAAACAGCTTATTTAGTTGTAGATTTTAAAGATGGAACAGATGATCGTTCGTATGCTTGGGGATACCATTACACTCCCGGAACAGGACAAACATTTGCTAGTATGTTAGTTGCAATTGCTGCGGCTGAACCTAATTTTACTATTAATCCAACAACAGGTGGTCCCTTCTTAAATCACGTCACATTCAATGATCACACAAGTATAGGCGGAAGTGATTGGTGGAGCACTTGGTCAGGTACTTCGGCACAAACATTCGCAATGAACGGAGGTGTTTCTGCAGCCTTAACAGACGGTCATTGGTATGGTGTCTCTTATGGTTTTAGCAACCCTACATCACAAGCTCCAGTTGAACCAATTCCTGCATACAGCTCTCAATGGTATAAAAAATCAGACATTATTACATGGTTGGGAACAGGATCAAACCAAAGTTTAGTGGTTGTTGATTTTGGTACTGATACAAATAATGTTGCAGATTCTTACGTTTTTGGAATTCAATACAACGGATCTATCACAGCAGAAGATGCTTTAGATTTAATTAATACAGAATTAAACGGCGGATTTGATTTTGTAATGAATGCAAATGTTTTATCGTCTGTAACTATCGGAAATCGTACCGAAACAGCAGGAACTAATTTATGGAAAGCATACAGTGGAACCGATCTTTCTAGCTGGAAAACAGAAAACGATTTATCGTTAATTAACCTAGATAATAACGATTGGTTAGGTTTAAGCATTGGTGAAAGAAGACCATTTACTCCGCAAGATATCACGGCTTCATTATCTACGAATAAATATAATGCTATCGCAGCAAACGTGTATCCAAATCCCACATCAGATATATTAAACATTCAAACTGCAGAAACTATTACAAATGTAACCGCTTACAACATTGCAGGTCAAAAAGTACTACAGGCAAACACACAAACACTTAATGTTTCTGGGTTAAAAGCAGGAGTTTATGTTTTAAAAGTTGAGACAGCAAAAGGTTCGGCTACTTTAAAATTCGTAAAAAAATAATCATAATATCTTACTAAATACAACTAACACATGAAAAATAATATTTTATTAATACTATTTGTCCTTTTCAGCTTTCTAGGTTTTTCTCAAACAGAATATTTAGACGGAGTAATTGTACTGAATGAAGGAGGTGCGGGGTCTGACAACGCATCTATTTCTTTTATAAATAACAATACAGTGACAAACAATGTTTTTGGTTTGGCAAATCAGGGGATGGATTTGGGCGATACAGCTCAAAGTCTTACTATGTATAATGATCTTGCTGTAGTTGTTCTTAATATATCTAACGAGGTTAAAATTGTAAACAACAAAACATTTGAACATATTGCAACAATTTCTGGGATGGTAAACCCTAGATATTCCGCTGTATATAACAATAAAGCATACGTAACTTGTTGGGGAGGTACGACTGATGTTAATGATTATTTAGCAGTCATTGATTTAAATACAAATACGTTAGAAACTACCATTCCAGTTCCTAATGGTACAGAAAAAATTAAAGAAATAAACGGGAAATTGTATATCGCACATCAAAACGCAGATTTTGTTACGGTTTATAATATTGCTACGCAACAATCAACTCAAATTCAGGTAGAGGATACTCCTTCTGAGTTGGTTACTTTAGGAAACGATTTATATGTTTTATGCGGCGTAACATCGTGGGGATCTCCAACAGCAATTGCAAGCTTGCATAAAATTAATTTAAGTACAGATACTGCTACAAATGTTTTTACATTTCCTTCAGGTATTAAAGCTTTTCATATGGATACAGATGGAACTGATTTCTATATTACTGCTGGTGCCGATATTTACAAATACACTGTTTCAACAAACACATTAACTACCAACCCATTAGTAGCTACACCTGTTACTGATGTTTACATGGGTATTTACGGTATGAATGTAATTAATAATACTATTTATGTTGCCGATGCTAACGGATATTTTTTAGATGGTAAAGTGTATGTATATTCTTTACAAGGTAGTTTGTTGAATACTTTTACAGTTGGTAAAATTCCAAACCATTTCTACAAGTCTAAAGCATCACTTTCTGTGAAAAATCCAGAAATGGTTTCTGTTTCGGTATATCCAAACCCAACATCAGATATATTAAACATTCAAACTGCCGAAAGCATTACAAATGTAACCGCATACAACATTGCAGGTCAAAAAGTACTGCGAGCAAATACACAAACAATTAATGTATCAAACTTAAAAACAGGTGTATACGTTTTAAAAGTTGAAACAGCAAAAGGGTCGGCTACTTTAAAATTTGTAAAAAAATAAGATCAATTTGAGTTAATCTTTGTTAAAAAAGCTATCTTAGATATTCTAAGGTAGTTTTTTGTTTTTAAAGAAGTTAAGTTTTTAATTATGAGGCATTTTTACGTATTGATATGTTGTTTTTTAAGCATGCTTGCAAACGCACAAATTGTAAAAGGAGTTGTTGTAAGTGCAGATACCGGCAAACCTGTTGAAGCAGCATCGGTTTTTTTAGATAACACTACTATAGCAACTGAAACAGATGCAAAAGGATATTTCCAAATTAATATTCCGGCAAATAATAAAAATCAGTTAGTTGTAAGTTCTTTTGGATATGAATATTTTCTTGTGTCAGATCCGGGTTCAACTACTGATTTAAAAATCCGACTAAAGCCTGAAGAAACTGTTTTACAAGAGTTAGTGATCGATAAAAATGTCTTTACTCGTAAACAAATGCTCAAGGCATTTAAACACTTTTTCATAGGAAACACCAAAAACGCCAAGCATACAAAAATCTTAAACGAAAACGATTTATATTTTTATTTCGATACAAAAACCAATCAGTTATCTGCCCATTCTGATAATCCGATTGTTATCAATAATGAAAATCTGGGATATACCATAAAATTTCACTTAGAATCATTTCAGGTTCAGTTCAATTATCAAACGTTAGATCCTAAAAATTACACGAACAGCAATTATTTTGGATATTCTTTATTTAGTGAAAACGAAAAATCTAACAAGAAGATAGTCGCTAATAGAAATGAAACCTATAACAATTCAAGCGTTGCTTTTTTTAACGATTTAACTACAGCTAATCTTGAAAATTGTGATTATATACTCGCAGTTAATGGTTTGGGCGTTCCTGTAGAAGAATATTTTAAGGTAGAACCAGAAAACGATGGTTATAAACTTTGTATCATTAAAAAACCAACCCGTAAAAGACCCGATTTGTCAGGTGTGGTTATAAAAGGCGGTAATTTAAATTCAAAATTGCAAAAAGATACTGCCGAAATAGAAGTGCCGTTTGTTGTTTTTAACAAAGAAACTAAAGAGCAATCTCAATTGTATTTTCAACAAAAATGTGTGCTAATTCAAAAAGGTGGACATTTAGTAAACCCGAATGATGTATATTTTAGTGGATTTTTTGCCGATTTAAAAACTGCCGATATGTTACCTGTTGATTTTATCGCAGAGAAAAAAGTTGTGGTACCAAAAAAGGTTAAGAATATTTTAGATGATAAAGAATATCTAGCGTTTGAAATGGCTGCTGCAGCTTTTTATGGATCTAACGAATACATGGAATATAGTTCGGTAAAAAGAAAATTTGCTGATTTATTGCGAGAAGAAAATGCTTCGTTTGCAAATGATAATTTTGAAAGTTGGATTAAAGAAAACCTAAGCAAGACTAAGTTTGAAACAGCAGAACAAGCCATAACAATGTTCAAAAAGAGAAATACGCTACACGATGCTATTAAAGAACGCGAGAATGATTTCCTAACAAAAGAACAGGCATTTGCTAAAATGTATGGAAATCAGTTCGAAGATATTTTCTATAAAAATGTAGTTGCAAAAATATTAAAACAAGGTTTTCATAAGCCTTAAAACTTTTTTCAAAATCGATTTGCTATAAATTTGTCAACCTAAAAAAGAGAGGTGTCCGAGTGGTTGAAGGAGCAAGCCTGGAAAGTTTGTATGTGGGTAACTGCATCGAGGGTTCGAATCCCTTTCTCTCTGCGAGAAAATTCACCACAGTTGATGGAAAAAGTTTCTTATCTAAGTAAAAATAGAAGTAACGATATTAAAAGATTAACTAAAAACCTATAACTATGAAATCACTTTATTTAATTCTTGTTTTCTTTATATCATTTTTGGGTAATATTTATTCTCAAACCAATGATGATGTGGCAATCTTAGAACTTAAACAGAATCAAGTACAATATGAAGCAACAAACAAAAGTATTTTAGATAAAGTGGATACTTTAAATGCAACTAATGATAAAATCATTACAATTTTTTATAGTTCAATAGGATTGATATTAACTTGTTTAATAGGAGTAAATTTGTATTATGCTTATGATCATAAAAAGCATATAAAAGAAGAATTACAAAGGTTATCAAAAGAATTGGAAAAAAGATTTGAAGATGAAAAGATTAAAATTGTAAAGGATTTTCAAAGCAAATTAGATAAAATAAATAATGATTCTTTACATAAATCGTTGGTTTCAAAATTAAAAAGACACCCTGAGTACGGACCTTCAAACTATGAAATAAATAATTTATTACATTTAGTGAGAATAACTCCCTATGTTAATAATTTCAGTACATCAGATACGGTAAAAACAGTGGCACTTTATCTTAAACATCAAAAGGAAATTTTTATACAAGAAGATATAGATGAAATAATTGACATTCTTAAGAGTGAATACCCAAATAATAATTATTTACAAAATTTGATTAAAGAATTAGAACGTTTTGAATAGTATCTTCTGCTGTTGTAAAATACTTTTATAATAGTGTACTAAAAAGCAAAATCCCAACCATTCGGCTGGGATTTTAACTTTATATCAAAAATTACGCCTTTACATTTAGCATAATTGATAATTCATCAAGTTGCGCATTATCAATAGTTGCAGGTGCATCAATCATTACATCTCTGCCCGAATTGTTTTTAGGGAACGCAATAAAATCGCGAATGGTTTCTTGTCCGCCTAAAATAGCTGTTAAACGATCCAATCCAAAAGCCAAACCGCCGTGTGGTGGCGCGCCAAACTGGAAAGCGTTCATTAAAAAGCCAAACTGCTCTTGTGCTTGTTCTGTTGTGAAACCTAAATGCTTAAACATTAAAGCCTGTATGTCTTTGTCGTGAATACGGATCGATCCACCGCCAATTTCGTTACCATTCAATACCAAATCGTAAGCGTTTGCACGAACTTTACCCGGATCGGTATCTAACAAGTGCATATCTTCTGGTTTTGGCGATGTAAACGGATGGTGCATTGCATGAAAACGTTCCGATTCTTCGTCCCATTCCAACAACGGAAAATCAACAACCCATAATGGCGCAAATTCGTTTGGTTTGCGCAAGCCCATACGGTTTCCTAATTCCATACGCAATGCCGATAACTGGCTGCGCGTTTTGTTTACAGGACCTGATAAAACCAAAATTAAATCGCCTTCTTTTGCTTCGGTTGCTGCTGCCCATTTCGCTAAATCTTCCTGATCGTAAAATTTATCTACCGATGATTTGTACTGATTGTTTGCTTCGCATTTTACATACACCATGCCCGATGCACCAACCTGCGGACGCTTCACCCAGTCAATCAACGCATCAATTTCTTTACGAGTGTAAGATGCAGCTCCCGGAACGGCAATTCCAACCACTAATTCAGCTGAATTGAAAACTAGGAATTCTTTGTGTTGTGCCACAGCATTCAATTCGCCGAATTTCATTCCGAAACGAATGTCCGGTTTGTCGTTTCCGTATGTTTTCATCGCTTCATCAAACGTCATACGTGGGAATTTCTCTATTTCTATGTTGTGGATTTTCTTTAGTAAATGGCGTGTTAATCCTTCAAAAACATTTAAAATATCTTCTTGTTCAATGAACGACATCTCGCAATCGATCTGCGTAAATTCAGGCTGACGGTCGGCACGTAAATCTTCATCACGGAAACATTTCACAATTTGGAAATATTTATCCATTCCCCCCACCATCAACAATTGTTTAAATGTTTGTGGCGATTGTGGCAAAGCGTAAAACTGACCAGGATTCATACGTGAAGGCACCACAAAATCGCGTGCACCTTCTGGTGTAGATTTTATTAAATAAGGTGTTTCAACCTCGCAGAAATCTAAATTCGATAAATAATTACGAACCTCTTGTGTTACTTTGTGGCGGAACAACAAGCTGTTTTTAACCGGATTACGACGGATATCCAAATAACGGTATTTCATACGGATGTCTTCACCACCGTCGGTTTCGTCTTCAATAGTGAATGGAGGCAATTGCGATTGGTTTAAAATCGTTAATTCCTTAACCAAAACCTCAATTTCACCCGTTGGGATATTTGCGTTTTTAGATTCACGCTCAATCACCGTTCCTTTAACCTGAATAACAAACTCACGCCCTAACGATTTTGCAAGCTGCATAACATTTGCTTCAGTGCGCGATTCATCAAAAATTAACTGAGTGATTCCGTAACGGTCGCGTAAATCAACCCAAATCATAAAACCTTTATCACGAGATTTTTGAACCCATCCCGCAAGCGTAATTTCTTTATTTACATCGGCTAAACGCAGTTCGCCGCAATTGTGACTTCTGTACATTTTTATAAAAAAAATTGTTTGTGCAAATGTACTGTTTTTGTGCGGTTTGTTACACAAAATTTACACAATGTGTAAAAAAAGTAATATACTTAATTACTGTTACATTATAACAATAGAGGGAATAATTTCTATGATTGATTAAAAAGAACAAAACGTTTTATTTGTATTAAAAAATTATGTTTTATGATATAATACTTAAGGTTTTGTTAAAAAAAATGTTTATGTTTGATAAAAACTGAAAATTAATTTGAAAATTCATGGATATAAGAAAACGTAAAACCATTCTTTTTTTAGGAATGGCATTATTTGCTATGTTTTTTGGTGCAGGAAATCTACTGTTACCTGCTTATTTAGGCTTGCAAACCCGCACAGATTGGACGACAACATTTGCAGGTTTTTCACTAACCGCAATTTTGGCTCCGGTTTTGGCAATTTTTGCAGTAGCTGTTTCGGGTAATTATTTTACCGATTTAGGTTCGCGCGCAAATGTTAAGTTGGCTTATATTTTGTCATTGATAAACGTTTTATGTATTGGTCCGTTAATTGCGTTGCCACGTGCTGGTGCATCGGTTTACGAAGTTGCTATTAAACCAATTATTCCAGATGCACAACCGGTTTGGGTATGCGTATTGTTTTTTGGAGCTGTAATGGGCGCGTCGTTTTCTTTAAATAGAATTACCGGAATTTTAGGAAAAATATTTGCTCCGATTTTACTTTTCTTCCTTGCCTTGTTAATTGTACCGGGCTTGTTTATGGGATCGACTGTAAACATTGATCCGACAATTATTGAAGACCGTTTTTATGTCGGTTTTCAGGAAGGTTATCAAACAATGGATGTTTTGGCAGGATTGATATTTGCAGTTTTATTGATTGCAGGAGCCAACCGAAAGAGTTACACGCATGTAAAAGATAAGATTGAAGTTGTTGTAAAATCGGCAATACTAGCTGCAATTTGTATGCTTTTGGTTTATGGTGGTTTGTTTTATCTAGGTGCACACGCTACGGTTGATACTGCAAACACAACAAGATCTTCTTTATTGATCTATCTTGCCACACAGTATTTTGGATCTAACGGAGTTTATTTAATATCGATCTTAATGATTTTGGCGTGTATCACAACAGCAATTGCATTAACGGCAGGTTCGGCCAACTTTTTTGAACGATTAACTAAAGGAAAATTAGGATATATCGAAGGCGTAATATCGATCACATTGGTCTCTACTCTTTTAGCAATTACCGGAGTTGATGGTATTATTGAATACGCTGCTGCTTTGCTAAATTTTATTTATCCTGTAACTTTGGTATTGATACTTTCGGTTTTATTGTTCGGCAGAACCATTCAAAACCAAAAACCATATTTCATAACACTAATGGTAACCATGGTTATATCGTTGATTAGATTGTTAGCAAATTGGTTTCCTAAAGAAGATTTTTTTGACCAGCTTTTAAATATGTTACCTTTAGCCCGATTTAATTTAGAATGGGTGCTACCTGCCATATTAACATTTGTAATTACGTGTTTTGCATTGGGTAGAAATTTGAATAGAAAGTAGATTTTATGTAATGATGATAAAAACAGTTTCTCAATACCTTGGGTTTATATTGGGAATAATTTACGGACTCGTATTCAGACTGATTTCTGATGTAGAATATCTAGACGGATATTATAATGTTTACAGTATAACTTTTATTTGGATTATTCCAACTTTAATAGGATTGTTCCCTATTATGTTTTCGTCAAGTAAACTTTATTTATCGCCACTTAAATTAGTTTTGTATCCAATTATAACAATCTGTTTATTCTTAATTACCACATTGGTAACGGGACTTGAAGATTTTTTCTGCTTATTGATTATAGGAATTCCATTTTTTATTGCAGCTGGAGTAGTTGGTATTTTATTGGGAGCTTATATGAAGGATAAAATAAGTAACAAAAAGATATATTCGATCTTTTTATTGCCATTGATATTAAATCCTGTTGAAAACCTTATCCCGAATAAATCAGAAGAATTTAAGGTAGAACATTCAATCATTATCAACAAAAGCAGAACAGAGATTTTTCCTAATTTGCTTGAAGTTCAAACCATAAACGAGAAACAATACGGCAATGGTTTCTTTCAAATCATTGGTATCCCACAACCAATCAACTCAAAAATGTATAACGATGGAGAAAATTCATATAGGATAGGATATTTCACAGACAATTTTAAATTATATGAAAGTATTGACCAATCAATAGGAAATGAATTTGTAAGTTTTCAGATACATTTAGATAAATCGCACTTAAGAAATCAACCTACGGATATTCATTTGGTTAAGAGTGATTATTTTAAGTTTGGAAAAATAAGCTATAAGTTGATTGAAGTTGATACCAATAAAACAAAAGTTATTTTATCGTGCGATTATTTATTGAATTCTAAAATGAATTCGTACGCAAATTTTTGGGCTGAAAAAATTATTTCCGACTTTGAAAAGCGATTACTAAAATCAATCAAAATTAATATTGAATCATAAAAAAAACCAACCGGTAAAAGGTTGGTTTTTATGTTATTTTTTTTCTAATATCACAGACAGTTTATTAAAATCTGCGGCTGCATTTATAATTTTTTGATATTGCGGATACACGCTTGCTGGCAGTTCTACAAATTCGTAATGTTCGGTATTTTTTACAATTAACTGGTTGCCTTTAATCTCGTACGATGATATGAAATCGGCAACAACTTTTCCTTGATAAGTTAATGATTGGTTCATATTAAAAACTTCTGGGTTTTTAATCTTATAATCTGACGGAAGCGTTAATGTTATGGTTCTGTCATACGAATGTGGATTGTCTATTTCTATAGGAAAAACACGTTCTTTTTCTTCGTACATTTCCATTTGTTTGCCAATTACTTCGCCCACTTTAAAAATGTAATTGTTTCCGGCTTTGGTAATTAAATCTTTTGCATTGGCTTTAACATCTATCACAAAATGTTCTTTACCTACAAATTCTAATCCTTCATTTTTAGCTTCTACCGATGCAATTTCTGATTCAAATGTATAGTTTTTTGCTATGTATGTTAACATCTCTTGATATTCTGTTGGATCAGAAAAATCTTTTGCTGGTTGAAAATTTAATGATTCGTAACCATTAAATTTAATTTTTGAAACCAATGCTGGATCGGTAACGCTGTTAGAAAAATCAACATGAATATCCATAACAGACATACTTTGGTTTTTAGGGAAATCAATTGCTTTTACTTCTGAAACAGGTACTTTAATACCACCAAAGGTTTTTGTTTTTACAAATAAGCCATGATTTCCTGCAAATTGGTCATCAAACATTGGTGTTCTGTAGGCTGGTGCTCCTGGTTCTACATAAACATCTGCTGTTGGAAAGTAGAAAAGTACTTCTTTAAAATTAAGATACGATTCAAAATTTGGATCAAAAATATTCTGAAAACGATCTGTAGTAAAAACAATTTCGTAAGGAACATTCATCTTCTTATACGCATTGGCGTATAGTTTTAGTAAATCAAACAGATTTCCTTGTTTGTTGTTAATAATGTCTGCTAAATTTTCATTTGCAGAAAAATAACGGTTATACTGTATGTTTTCTTTGATGTTTTTTTCGATATTTTGAATTTGAGCAAGTGGATCCGATGTTTTTTGGAATTTCTTTACAAAATTATCTAACGCTTTTTCTTCTGCTTTTGAAAGTTCACGGTGATAAGCTTCGTATAAGCTTTTAGCATAATCGGAATGGTTGTGAATATTTTTAGTATTGGTTGAAATATTTTCGTCTAATTTATAACTAAAGCGTTGACTGTTTTTTAGAATATTACTTTGACGCTCGTTATCTGGAACCGACGGAATATTGAGAGCTTCTACAAAAAGTGAATTTTTTTCTTTGTAGCTTTTTAGCTTGCTTTCTGCATTAGGAAATCCGTTGTACGATGCAGACGTGAATAGTAAACGTTCTGGATAGATAAGTTCCACTGTGGTTCTTAGAACAGGTTCGCTGCCTTGTAATTTTAAGCTGCTACCCGAAATTTCAGGCTCTTTTTTTATAATGTAAAATTTTTCAATAATTGCTCCTTTTTCTAGACCGTTTACTGCAAAATAATTATACTTTGTTTGCCTTTGTTCGTCAATTTCTTCTTTAATATCAGATTGTTTCAACTCAATGATTTTACCATTTTTAAGTATAACACGTAGTTTATTGGCAATAAGATTATCGTTCATACCAGCCGGAATGTAAACTTTGTTGTTACGTTCAATGGCATTATCAGAATTTATTAATTTTTTTTCGTGAACAAGTCGGTATTCCGACGCCGCATTATCTTCAAATACAAATTCAGATTTAATGTGGCGTTCTAAAATAATTTCTTCTTCTTTTTGAAATTTTGGATCTATTTTATATTCTGCTGATGAAAATTCGTAGTTTTTAAACTCAACCTTTTGTGATTGCACATTCCATACGCTTACGCTAATGAAAAGGGTTAAAAGTACTTTTTTAATTTTTGTCATTTTTTTTGATTATAATGGTTTCTAAATAATTTTCTTTTAGTCTTTTTAATGATTCGTTCCATAACGCAAATTGCTGAGGTGCAATTAACATTTGTTTTATTTGAATATTGTAATTTAGTTCTACCGTGGTTTCTTTTTTAGAATAGCTAAAATTAAAAGCTATTAAATCGTTTGAAAAAGAAGCGTTTTCTGGTAAATGTGTTACTTTGGTTCCTTCCGAAATGTTTAGTGTAACACGGTATGACTGATTGCTTAAAAAATTGTGGCTGAATGTTTGTGAACGGGTAGGCTCAAAAACATCGTTTTGAAAAGGCTTATCTAATGTAAGGTTTACATACATTTCGTCACCAGAACTCACTATATAATTGTCTAATTCAAAATTATAAGTTATGGTATAAGGTTGCTCATTATTGTCGAAATCTTTTTCGGTAAAATCAGAAAGCTTAAACTTGTTATTTCCTTTTTCTAACAAAGAAAAAACATACTCTTTTCTATGGCGCGTGTTATCACCAATTACATTGCGATATTGTGTTGCAACTAAACCGTTTGCTGCGTACGTGCCTTTGCCAATAATTTTTTGCTCTGATAATGAAATATCAGTTACGTCTGTAATGTTGTTTAATTGTGCGTCAACTTCTGGAACTGTTGCTATAATGTACGAACTGCCTTGTGCAATAAGCGCTTCTTTACCTTGAATAAAACCGGAAGGCATACCAAATGGCACATTTGCATCTGTTGCATCAAGGTATATTTTTTTTCCGTCTTTAATATATGTAGCAATCATGTGATTATCTACCGCAGGAGTTGGAAGTTGCTGATAGGTGTAAGGTAATTCGCGCGTGCCAATCCAAGTAAAATTTACATTTGGTACATTCACATATTTAGCCATTTCGGTAATAATGCTTGTCATATCTTTACAATCTCCAAATTTTCGTTCAAAAATCATTGTTGCTTCTCTGGGAATAAAGCCTTCATAACCACTTTCAAACGCTACATATTTAATGTTTTTTTGAACCCACTTAAAAATGGTTTTCATTTTTTCATCATCGGTAGTACAGTTTTTTGTAAGATCTAAAGTAAATGCTTTTAAATCATGACTTTCTTTTTGGTTTATTTTTAATATAAAGTTGCGATAGTACGCATATAGTTTATCTACAGATCCTAAAACAGGTATCAGTTGATCTTTGGTTTTGTATTCTGAAATCCAAAAGTGAAGGTGAGGAGCTTCATACATATTTCCGGCAGCACCTCCGTCGCTTTTCATAGCAGGTATGTTTTCCTTTTTTAATGTTATGGTAGTAATGCCTTTTTTAGATTCGGTACTAATATCCAACGCATTTTTATCAATATTAAACAACCTATAATCTATTTTTACAGTTTCCGGGTGACTTATTTTTAAGGTTCTTTTTTCGTTTACATAACCTGTTGCAAACATGAATCTATGCAATAAAAAAGGATCAGCAAATTCAATTTTATATTTTAAAACTTTCTTGCTGCCATTTGTTAGATTGGCATAATTAAAGGTTTTAAGCTTTACATCGCTATCAAAAACACTTTGGCGGTCTAGTTTTTTATCTGCAATATGCACAACGTCGGTTTTTTTTTGTTTGCCGTTTATAGTGTTTATCGTGTAAGCTTCGTATGATTTTATTGGTGAAAGATCAGAGAAAACAATGCTTTCTACGGCACTAAATCCACCTTTGTCACTAATAATCATAGACTCTTCATGATTGTCTTGTGAGATAACCAACTGATTGTTTTTGTTGACATCTATATGATAATGTTCTACATAATCTGTTACAATTTCTGATTGTCCCGGATATTTTTGTTGCAAGTTGGAAACAGGCTGTGCATTACAAAAAAATCCTGATAACAATAAAACAGTTAAGCTAAAGCGCCACCAAAATATCTGAATCAAGGGTATAGTTATGTTTAATTTTATTGTTTTCATAAATTTTATAGTTTCCGTGAAGTTCATCTTCAGAATAATTGGCTTCAATCAGTTTGTCTCCGTTTTTATCAAAGTAGATGGTATTTCCTTCTTGTCTACCATTTATAAACGATGTTTGCATATAACGCTGACCATTTTCGTAATTAATAAGTTGACTGCCATTTAATCTGCCGAAATTATATTGAACATGGTATGCTAAAGATCCGTCTTCAAAATTTAACTTGTAATCACCATTGTATAAAAAGTTTTTCAAATTAATTTCTAATGCCTTATTTCCGTTTTTATAATGTGATTCAATTTTATTAATTTCTTTTGTAAATGGTATTTTGTCTGATAATTTACCCTTTTTATCAACCGTTTGATAGCTTGTAGGTGTATCATAATAATAATGAATAACGGCAAGTGTTTCGCCATTTGTTCCAAAAATGGTATTTGTTCCGTGGCGTTGGTCGTTAATAAAATTTATTTCGTTAGATTTTTTATTAATTCCCGGAATAAAAACTATTCTTACCGCATTTTCTTTACCCCATTCAAACTGCGAGTTTATAATAGGATTGCCCAAATGATCGTATTGCTTAGATATACCGTGGCGTTTACCTGTAAAATAATCTGTTTCAATAATAGGTTTGCCGGTAGGGGCATTATAAATTTGTTTTCCGTGCAATACGTTATTTACATAGTTTTCTTTGTTCAACACTAAACTACCTGCTTGCTTTGTTGAAGTTCCGTGTAATTGTCCGTTCTTTAGTTCAAACGTTTTAGAAATTGCTGCAGTTTCTTTAATGGTGAACTTTCCGTTTTTTTCAGCATATTCAAAAGTTATTGGGGTATCTAACAAATAAAATGTAGAAGCCACTGTTAAGTTAGTACTTAATATATCTTTACGATAAAGCTTTTGATTTTGAGTGTAAATATATTTTTCGTTTTCTAAATTATTGCTTGCGTAAAATGAGTTTGTATAAACTTTACCATTATCGTAGTACAAAATTTCCGGACCGTTTAAGCCATTCTCATCATAGTATTGTGTGTATTTTATTTTGTTGTTCCAAAAATCTTCAAACAAACCATTGTAAAGATTTTCTTTGTAAGAAATTTTATAATCTTTTTGACCGTTGTTTAAGAATGCTTCAACTTTTAGATAATTTCCATCGTTGTCAAAAGTTGTTTTACTTTTTAAATATCCTAACTCGTCATAATAGTTCCATTCGCCAACAGGTTTACTTTTTTCGAACGATCCTTCTGCAATAAGGTTTCCTAATGCATTGTAATTTTGATACTGCGTTTTATCTTTGTTTTTTAAGACAGGTGCGTTTGTAAATTGAAACTCTGAATTGCTGTATTTTCCATTCTTGAAAAAGTGTGTTTGATATTTATGTCCGCTTTCATCAAAGCTTTCTGCAGAAATTAAATTCTCTTTTGCATCATAATTTTCTTTTTCAAGTAATTTTCCATCAACAGAAAAAAGCTCGCTGGAAACAATTTTATGATCTTGATAAGTAATTTGGTTTTCTACTTTTTTGTTGGGATGATAGGTTGTATAAGTTAAAGGTTTGCCTTTAATATATTTAGATTCTACTTTTAAATTGCCGTTGTCGTAATATTCAAGAAAATCACCATCAATCTCATTCTCTGTGTAGTTTGTGTGTAATACTAAAGTTCCGGTTTCGTTAAAACGTTTGTACTCGCCGTTGAAATTACCATTTTTATAATTAGCAATAATTCTTTTAGTACCGTCTGGGAAAAAGCATTCTGACAGCCCATCATAAAAATCGTCTACATAAGTACCTTCACAGTTTTTGCCCGATGTTGGGTAATAAGTAGTGTATTTGCCGTTTGCTTTACCGTTTTTAGATTCTATATCTAAAATAAGCTTATTGTCTAAAATATAATCTTTTACTGCGCCTGTTATTTCTCCATCTAAATAATTTTCTGAAAGACTAAGGTTTCCGTTCGGATCGTAATAATTTTTTATACCGTTAAGGTTGTTGTTTTTGTAGGTAATATCTGCTTTTTTTGTTCCTAAAAGATTTTCTACAATACCAATTCCTTCTAATTCGTTTTTCTGATTAAGTGGTAGTATAACTTTTTCACTGTTTTCTCTAAAGATTTTATATTTCTTACCTTCCCGATAACTTATAAAGTATTGCTCTGAAATTTTAGTAGTTAGAAAATTATCAATATAATTTTTTAACTCTTTTTCATTTTTATTATACTCTTTTTCAAAATTAGCACTTACAGATGCCAATGAGAAATAAAGATAATTTTTAGTTTGACCGGCAGTTGCAATTTCTTTAAAATTTTTACCAAATTGATTCTCAAAATAGCCGTCTTTTATTTCGTGTGTTTCAAAATAATCAACTATTGCCGGCATATTTCTTGTTGCAACATCATCAATTCCTATTTTCAAGGAAAAGTTTTGGTGATACTGCACTTGGGCATTTAACAATTCTTCCAGCTCTTTAAAATTATCTCCCGATTCAGAATATTTTAACTTTGGTTTGTTTGAATAGTTCTGGTGGTATTTTTTATTTAAGGCAACCAATGCATTTGCAGATGTTCCGGTAAGAGGTTCAAACATAAGGTAGGTCATTAACGCCATACTTCCTTCTACAATTTTACCGTCTTCAAGAGCCATAATTCCTAAATTGTAAACAGCACTTGTATGTGTGGGATCAATTGAAATAATTTTTTTATAAATATCTAAGGCTTCCTGATTCTTGTTTTGTTTGCGAAGCACAACTGCCTTATTTGCTAATAAATGTGCTGATAGAGGCTGACGTTCCAACCCAAAATCAAAGGTTTTTAAAGCTTCTTCCAATTTATTGTTTTCACTTAATACAATTCCATGTAATGCAAGTAATTCAGGAAGTTCTGTAAATTTTTTGTCATTATAAAGTTTGGAAGAAAGTATTAGCGCTTCTTCGAAATTTTTCTGAGCAACAAGTGAATTTATGATTTCATATTGCGCAGTTAAATATTTGGGATCGCTTAAGTTTACTTTTTTAAAAGTTTCTATTGCTTTATCGTAAGACTCCTCTTGATGTTGTTGGATTCCAGTAGAGATAAACTCTTCAGCCGAATAGGTCTGACCAAATGAAGGTAGAGAGATTATAGCCAAAAAAGCTAAATATCTGTTTTTCATAAATGTAGTGTTTAGTAGAAAATATGTTAAAAATAACTTAATAAATTGAGTAAATATAAAAAAAAGAGCCATATTAAAAAATATGACTCTTAAAAAAAATACTATTTATTTTATCTATTAGCATCTGCTGTCCAAGTTGCACCATCTTTTAAATACAGCATGGTTAATTTACTTGCTGTAATTCTTATGTAATGTGTTTCGTTAGAACCAATCATTACTGCGGTATTATCATTTTTCTCAATTTCAATTCCGGTAATATCCGGGATACTGTCCGAAAATAAGAAGTTGTATTTATCGCCTACTTTTACAACTTGTACGTGTCCGTTATCGTTCGATTTACTTTCGTCGCCGTTGGCAAATGTTACTTTACCGTTGTATCTGCCAACAAAAAAATCGTTGTTTGCTGGATCGTCATCATCACTACATGCTGTAAAAACAAAGATTGATAAACATAAAATTCCGAAAATCTTTAAAATACTTTTCATAGCTCTTAAAATATTATTGTTACACTTAACTTAAAACAAGCATTGTGCCACTGCTGATATATCGCTAATTAAACCGTATTTAAATTACAGAAAACGTAAAATATGTTTATTTTTTCTACAAAAAGTGTATTTTATCGTGCCAAATATCTTTTCAAATAAACAGTAGCAAGCATCGCACCAATACCAGCCATACCCACACCAACCAGCACCGGCGAATTATAGGCATAACCAAGTGTGATTGGGATTCCGCCTAAATAAGCTCCTAAAGTATTACCAATGTTAAAACTTGCCTGACCGGCTGCAGCTGCAATATTTTCGGATCCTTTTGCCGATGTAATCAGCATCATTTGCAACGGAGATCCAATGGTAAAAGCAACCAATCCCGTAACAAATGCCATTACATAAGCTAACGATGTAATGTGTGCCGTGAAGTAAACCGTAACTAAAGTAAGTGCCATCGTGGTAAAACAAGCAATCGCTGCTTTTGTCGGAGAAATGGTATCTGCCAGTTTTCCGCCTAAAATGTTCCCGAAGAACATTCCCAATCCAACCAATATCATAATAAACGGAACTCGGTCTTCATTTAAATCGCCCACTTTCGTAACCATTGGCGAAATGTAGGTAATCCACGAAAACAATCCGCCTGTTCCAATAGAAATAACAGCAACAATTAACCAAGCCTTTGCCTGTTTAAAGTACGAAAGCTGCTGTTTTAAATCGCCGTTTGCCTTGTTGTTCATATTTGGCAACCAAAAGTAAATGCTTGCAATGGTGATTAATCCTAAAGCGGCAATAATTCCGTAGGTAATTCGCCACGAATAATGATGCCCAATGTAGGTGCCAAGCGGAACACCGGCTAAATTTGCAATGGTCATACCGGTGAACATAAAGGCAATTGCCTGTGCTTCTTTTCCTTTTTGAACCAATTGTGCAGCAACTACCGATCCTACTCCAAAGAAAGCGCCGTGTGGCAAGCCCGACATAAATCGGCTAATAGCTAAAGTATTGTATTCGGGTGCAATAGCAAACAATCCGTTGAAAACTATAAAAAGTAACATTAATAGCAGCAACACTTTTTTCGGAGCGATCTTTCCTGTAAAAATGGTTAAAATAGGTGCGCCAACCACAACACCTAATGCATACAACGCAATAAAATGAGCTGCCTGGGTAATTTCAATCTGCTGGTCTTTGGCAATATCCTGCAAAATTCCCATCATGGTAAATTCGGTCATACCAATGGCTAATCCGCCAAATGCCAAAGCAATTAATCCTTTATTCATTATCTTAAAATATCAATTTGCAAAGGTAGTGCTTACTTTACAAAACCGCCTTTCCCAAATAAACTTCTTTTAAAGGCTGTGTTGTTTTAACGTTATCATTTGTATTAATTAGAAAAAAAACATAAAAAATTAATAGGCGGTGTATAAAATTTAAATGGAATTAATATATTCGTACTATTAAAAATTTAAAATACTTAAAAGGCTAAAAAGCACATTTAATATGAAACAGAGTATGTCTGAAGATCAGCAATTTATTTTTGATTCTATTTACACGCAGGTACGTTCCGGATTTTACAGTTTAGAGGATATTCAGAACAATATTATCGAAGAAATTGAAGATAATGGTTTTGAAGACGAAATTTCCGAAGATTGGGCATACGAACAGATTGATCGTGTGAACGAGGAACTTTTAAAAGAAAGTGAATCTTGGGGCGATGATACACAAACCAATCGTTTAATTGCGGCTTTTGATGAATTGGCAGAATCTAAAATTATTGCCCTTCATTATACAGGATTTACCAATGATGACGGTGAATATGAGGTTACTGAAGTAGAGCGTACTTTGATTGATAACGACGAAAAATCGGAAGGATACTGTTTTTACCATGGTCAGGATATGGAACGTGCCGTTCGTGGCGAAGGTTTGTACATTAGTTTTCAGAAAATAGACAACGTAAGCGATGTGGTTAGCAGAGAAATTGCCAAAAAAATTGTGGAAGTTTTAGAAAAACACAATTTAAAAGTTGATTGGAATGGAAAAGCAGCTACCCGCATTTTTCTGCCAGAATTTAAATGGGAACGAATTTATAACGAAGAAGATCGCGATCTGTTGAATTACAACTATGTAATCGATGCTATTTTATTGAATAAATAACAAAAAGCCACTCAATTGAGTGGCTTTTTCAATTAACTAATTCTAAAAAAATGTAATCATAAGCGGTTTTGTTCGTCGGTTTTTTCTACTTTTTCAGCTGTTTTCAACGATTGGTTTCCAAATTGATAGCGTAACGTAATCATAAAGTTTCGAGTGTCGGCAGCGTCTAAAAAGTAATTGTTCTGGTTGGCGTATTTTGTACTGATCTTCATTTTTTCACTGTAAAAAATATCGTTAAAAGCAATCGATGCATCCAACTTCTTGCTAAAAAACTTCCGCGTCATTTGTAACGATGTACTTGAAAAACTTGATATGTTAAAAGTTCCTTGAATGGTTGGCGACGAATAAAAGAAACTCGCGTTTAAAACCCAGTCGGTAGTTTGGTTTAATTGAATCTGTACGTTGGTTCTTCCGTTAAATGTCAGTTTTTTATTTTCGTACAATTGGTTTTTTAAATCCCAAAAGTATTGTTGGCGGTATTCGGTATTGGTACTAAAATCGACAGATAACTTTTCAGAAATTTCAAAGTTTTTGTAAAGTTGTAAACCGGCAGCATTTTCAGATTTTATATTGGTGAATCGATACATTAAATTTTTAGTTTCGGGGATTTGAAAGTTGATTTCCATTGCAGGAAATTTCTCGTAACGGTAATACGACGTAATGATTGCATTTTTAAAACTGTAATTTAATTCGATATTGTGCGTAATGGTTGGTCGCAAACGTGGATCGCCCTGAAAATAAGAAAATTCGTTGTAATATGATTTTGCCGGATTTAACCACGAATAATAAGGTCGTGTAATTCTTTTTCCGTACGAAATACCCAACTGGTGCGAATTCTGAAAATTATATTGCGCATACAATGTAGGAAACAATTGTAAGTACGATTGTTTGTTCACATCGGCAGGTTGCTTTACAATTCCTTCTAATTCGGTGTATTCCGCACGCAAACCTGCTTTAAAAGACCACTTTTCCAAATCGTAACTAAAACTGCTGTAAGCCGCGTAATTTTTTTCGGTATAATTAAAATCGTTGCTTTTATCGGGATTCAACTGTAGATTTTCATTCTCATCATCAGAAAAGAGCATCGTGAAATCAGACGAAATGGTGCTGAATTTTAACCCGTTGTCCCACATAAATTTGTCTTTTTTGTAAGAATCATCAACCTGAACGGCAAAAACCTGCGTACTGCTTTCTTCATCATTCGTAAATTGATTTCTTGAAGTTGGATATTGAGTGATGATATCCTGAAACTTGTTTTTTGAATTGTTGGTAAATTGTGCGGTTGATGATAAAGTATGATCGTTTATTTTCTTCTGAAATTGTGCATACGCATTGATCTGGTTGTTGTTTTCGTTATGATCATTAATCGTATTAAACTGCGAAATTACATCGTTTGTGCTGTTCGTAATTACGGTTGGAATGTTGTATAAACCGTGCGAATTTGGCTGATAAAATCCGTTAATTCCTAAATTAAAGCTGGTTAACGAATCTTTTTCATAACCAATCATAGCATTCCATGTGTTCTGCGATTTGCTGGTGTCTTTGCGGTTTGTAACGGTTCGCCAAGTTGTAGCATCTTCTTCGTAAAAAACGTAATCTTTGCTTTTACGAACGTAATTTCCGCCACCGTGATAATAACTTGCAGCAAAATTCCATTTCCCAACATTGTAAAAATTACTTATTCCGGCTACACCTTTGGCATACATACTTTGCTCGTACTTGCCAAAAAGGGTTCCTTTGTAACCCAACAATTTGTTCTGTTTTAGTTTGATATTTACAATGGCAGCGCCCGATGCTTCGTACTGTGCCGGCGGATTTGTAATAACTTCTATAGCCTGCAATTCGTTACCCGGTGTGTTTTCTAACAGAGTTTGTAGTTCTTGCGATGACATCATCCATCTTTTATCGTTAATAGTAACCAAAACACTGCTGTTATTGCGTACCTGCAAACTGCTGTTTTTAACGGTGATGTTAGGCGTTCGTTTTAAAATTTCCCACGTATTTAAGTTGCTTAACGAGCTGTTTTCAACATCAAATACCATACGGTCTATTTTCTGTTTTACTTTTGGACGTTTAACGCTGATGGTTAGTTCTGATAGTTGCTCTTCTAACGGAATCAGATACAGTTTTAATCCATTTTTTTGATCTTCGGTAGAAATTTGCTGTTGAAACGGTTGATGAAAATCATCATTAATATCCAAAATAATTTCCGGCTGATCTGTAATAATTTCGAAGATTCCCAGTGAATCTGTCGCCACCGATTGCTGATAGTTTTTTGAAACATCAAGAATTCTAATTTCTAAATATGAAACAGGAATATCATCTTTTGTATAAACCGTTCCTTTAATATTTTGTTGCTGTGCCCAAATCTGCGTACAACATAAAAGCATTAAAAAGAGTATAGTATTTTTCATGTGATTATTTTTTACAAATGTGTGGCTATTTTTACAGTGTGTGGGTTAACGAACGGTTAATGGGCGGTTAACGTGTTTTTACACATAATAGTTTGCCTATATTTGCTATTGATGAAAAACTTGAGAAAACATCCTATCCTTTATTTTTCGTTGCTGTTTGTGGTTTTGGCTGCAATACAGTCGTACTTTTTGTACAATACCGTTTTGCTGAAAAAGAACGAGATTAAAGGTAAAGCCCACGATATATTTGAAAAAACAACCGTTGATTATTCGTTTTTGGAAGATACCCGTTGGGATGAAAGTTTATATCTGTGGCAAGAGTTTGATAGTAAGGCAGCTGCCCGACAGCATTTTGAAACAGAAATGAAATTGAAAAACGACAGCCTTACCAAAGAGTTGCGCGCGTATGTACAACAACAATATAAAGAAAGCGGTTTAGAATTAGCGTTTAAAAAAGAATTATTGGGCGTTTACGATAAAACCAATAATCAGCAAATAGTTTCAAAACCTATTGTTATTTATACGACCAACCCTGAACCAGTTGAAAATTTTCTGTTTAGCGAATCAAAATGGGAATCTACCCAATCTAATTCAACAACTGAAACACAACGAGATACGCTGAATACAAAAAGTTTTGACGATAAAATTAATATCGCCCGCACTTACGAAAAATCTGTTTCTAAAACCGATGAGCGAAGTTATGTAATTAAACAGGCAATTTATTACGATATTTTAAATATGAATACCATTCTGTTTAAAGAACTTTGGGGGTTGTTTGCAGTGTCTATTTTCATAATGATCATGGTGCTTGTGCTGTATTTTCAATCATACAAAAAGTATAGCGAACAACGAAAGCAGGTTTTATTGCTGCATGATACCATTGACAATATCTCACACGAATTTAAAACGCCTTTGGCAACATTGAAAATCGCTTCAAAGCAAATTCAAAAATCGTACAGTACAGAAACGCTAATATTAATGGATCGACAAATAAACCGATTGGAACATCTTTTAAAGCCTTTGAATACGGATGATTATCAAAACAACAATGCAACAAAAAAGCAGATTGTAGAATTTATTGATGATTATAAAATGCTGTATCCAAATATGAACTGGCATATTTCTATTGAAACTTTTACCGATGAATTACCGATAAATGCTGCCGATATCGAAACTATTCTAGGAAATCTGATTGATAACAGCATTAAATATGGCGGTAAAAACATACAACTTCAGATCCTTCAAACAGAAAATTCTTTAAAAATTGATGTTATTGATGACGGAATCGGTATTGCAATGAATGAACAAAAATATATTTTCGATAAATATTACCGCGTTCCCATAAACAACATTCACAGCGTAAAAGGTTTGGGCGTAGGTTTGTATCTGGTAAGCAAAGTTGTGCAGAAATATCATGGAAACATACAGGTTAAAAGCAGTTTAGGCAAAGGATGTCATTTAAGTATTGAACTATGAAAAAAGTTACGGTTTTATTGGTTGAAGACGAATACGATTTTGGTTTTATATTGAAGCAATACCTTGAAATGTCTGATTTTAATGTGTATTGGTACCAAAATCCTATGCAGGCTTTAGATGATTTTTCCATAATAAATCAATGCGATATTGCTATTTTAGATGTAATGCTGCCAGAAATGGACGGATTTACATTGGCAAAAAAATTACAAGAAAAGATTGACTTTCCGTTTTTGTTTCTCACAGCAAAAAATCAGCAGATCGACCGTATTTTAGGATTAAAACTTGGTGCCGATGATTACATCTCAAAACCTTGCGATCCAGAAGAACTAATCCTTCGAATAAAAAATATTCTAAACCGAAAAGGCTATAAATCAACAAGTGAAGAAATACTAATTGGTAGTTATATTTTCAAACCAAGACAATTAATATTACAGCATAATAGCACCAATTATCAGTTAACCGAACGCGAAGTTTCGCTGCTTTCACTGCTTACGCAATACAACAATCAGGTTGTAACCCGCGAAGTTATTTTACAGCACGTTTGGAAAAATACCGATTATTTCACAGGCAGAAGCATGGATGTTTTTATAAGCCGCTTACGAAAATACTTCCAGAATGACGATCGTATAAAAATCCAGTCAATTCGCGGTGTGGGTTTTCATGTTGTTTTTCCGGTAGATTAAATATAACTAGATCTGTAATTATCAACAATTATTATCGACAGTTTTTAATAAAAAAGCTATCTTTAAATAAAAAATGAAATTTGGAAAAGTTGCCGATCCGTCTTTGGTCGATTTTACCTTACCGCCAACTGCGCCCGAAACCTATGCCGTTTTAGATAAAAATGCAAAAGGCAATTTCGAGGTTTTTGTAGGTTGCGCAAAATGGAACAAAACCGATTTAAAAAACTTCTATCCCAAAGGCACAAAAGACGAATTGACGTACTATTCGCAACAGTTCAATAGTATCGAGCTGAATGCTACCTATTACAGTTCGCCATCTAAAGATCAGGTGCAGATTTGGAATGATAAAACACCCGAAACCTTTAAGTTTTTTCCTAAAATTCCGCAATCAATCAGTCATTACAGCAGGTTGTTAAACACCAATGAAAAAGTGTTGGCGTTTACCGATGCTTTGGCGTTTTTCGAAGATAAGCTGGGAATGATTTTCCTACAAATGCACGAAAATTTCAAACCAAAAGATTTTGATCGATTGCAAAAATTCATTGAAGAATTTCCAAAAGGTTTTCCGTTGGCTGTTGAGGTTCGTAACAAAGAATGGTTTGCAGATAAAACCGTTTTCAATCAATATTGTAATTTGTTGCAAAAGCATAACGTGGCAAATATTATTGTTGATACAGCCGGTCGCCGTGACATGCTACACATGCGTTTAACAAGCAACACGGCTTTTGTGCGATACGTTGGTGCAAATACCGCTGCAGATTACGACAGGTTAAATGATTGGCTTACAATTCTTAAAGACTGGCGCAAAAGCGGTTTGCAGAAACTGTATTTTTTTGTCCATCAAAATACCGAATTAGAATCGCCTTTGCTGGCAACTCATTTTATTAAACAATTGAATGCCGAGTTTAAGTTAGATCTTCCGTATCCCGGAAAAAATGATTTGTCACTATTTTAAAATCGAAACAAAATGGAATCAACATTTATAGAAAGTGTAAAAAAACAGTTTGCCTATTACAAGCATTTGGGCGATAAAACGTTTGAACAGTTGCAAGAACACGATTTCTTTTGGCAGTTTAATGCGGAAAGCAACAGCATTGCCGTTATTGTGAAACATTTGTGGGGAAACATGCTTTCGCGTTGGACGGATATTTTTACAACCGATGGCGAAAAAGAATGGCGAAACCGTGACAGTGAATTTGAAGCCGATTTAAATTCTGCTACCGAAGTTCTGGAAAAATGGGAAGCCGGTTGGAGCTGCTTGTTTAATACCTTGAACAGTTTGTCTGAAAGCGATTTGAACAAAATCATCTATATTCGTAACGAAGGGCATACGGTGCACGAAGCCATTAACCGACAATTGGCTCATTACCCATATCACGTTGGGCAGATTGTTTTTATCGGCAAAATGATTCAAAATGAAAAGTGGCAATCGTTATCAATTCCCCGAAATAAATCAAACCAATACAATGCGGTAAAATTTTCAGCAGAAAAGCAGCGCAGGCATTTTACCGATGATTTATTGAACGATAAAAACAAGGAATGATATGAGTTTATCAATCAAAAAAATACTGAAACAAACCGATCACCGAACTTGGGATTACCCAAAACACCCTTATAGTTTTTATCAGGAATGGAACCGTGCCTTGTTTTTTCATTGGAAGGCTGATGCAGCTATTTTGCAGGAATTAATTCCCGATGGTTTAACAATTGATTTGTTTAATGAGGAAGCCTACGTGTCATTGGTGGCATTTACTATGGAAAAAATCCGACCGCGATTTTTGCCTCCGTTTGCGCCAATTTCTAATTTTGAAGAGATCAATTTGCGGACTTATGTTGTAAAAGACGATATTCCGGGCGTGTATTTTTTAAACATCGAAGCAAGTAAGATCATTTCGGTTGCTGTTTCAAAATTATTGTCGGTTTTACCTTATGAACATGCCGATATGTATCGAAACAATAAAGATTATTTTCAATCGGTCTTTAAAAAGAAGAATTTTTCATTTGAAGTGAAGTACGAAATCGGAACCGAAATAACCAATAAAACAGATTTGGATTGTTTTTTAACCGAGCGATATTGCTTGTATGTTGATGCCGATGAGGTTTTGTACAGATACGATATTCATCATATTCCCTGGCCGTTGTACCAACTAACGCTTTACGAATTACAGACAGATTATATTTTGGGCGATTTAAATTTGAACGAACTTCCTTTAAAAGTTCAGTATTCAATCGGTGTTCAGGTTATTGCATGGAATAAAATACAAGTTTAGTTTTTTTAATTTTTATGGTTTATGATTTAGTGTTTATTTAAAACGTATTTATTTTATTTTTTAAATAAAGTTGTGTAATGCCAATCTAAAAAATCTTTGGAAGGAAGAAATCTATCAGGTAAAATAATAGATTGATTGTCGTATTTTAGAAAAAAATCGGGAACAGCTTGATCTTTTCTATACTCATCAAGATATTTTGAAACTTTTATTTTATAATCGGGTGTAACAGTTATAAAACCTTTATCAAAGGCTTTGTCGTGAATTGAGTTCAAGCATAAACCATTGTGAGGATTTAAACGATTTAATTCATCTGCTTTCCAAGGTTTTATATGACTTGCAACTAAAAATTCAGAAATTGATAAACCTGTGATACAACATTTTAAGTTATAAGATGAAAGTATTGTAGAACGGAAAAAGTTTTGATTAACTCTTTGCTTTATGATAGTTTCTCTTTCCGTTCCAAGTGGAAAGTCAAAAACTTCATTATCAATTATTTCTTCTACTTTTTTATTTTGAAATTCAGCGATTAACAACTCACTTTCATAAGCTAATTTTTCCCAATTGCCATGAAATTCATTCCATACAATTTCATCTAACTTGCTTCCATTTCCTAATCCAACAATTCCTTGTTTTTTCAATTCTGGATCAAGTCTTCCAAAATTTCCAACTTTCATATTTAATGCAGAAGGACTTCTACCAATAATATTGGCATATTTTATAATCGTAGGATTGGTCTTGCTACTACTTTTGAAAGGAATTTTACAATAAACATTAAAGGCAACAATAGTTTCTTTTTTTGTCCAATTATTACTTTTTGCCATTATCAATTATTTGAATTTGTTTAGTTCTGACAAGATTGTAAAAATTTTTATATGCTTCGTTTCTTAGTTCCATTTCCATATGCTGTATTGCAGTTTTGATTTCTAATTCCGATTTTTTACCAATTATTTTAACAAAATTGTTTTTATCTTCTTCGTTAAAAAAATCATCATCAAGAAGTTTATATAAGTCATCAACATAAGTTACTCTTTCGTCAGATTGATAATTTTTTAGAAATTGAATTAAAAAATTTTCCATATCTTCTTGAGGATTTGGTAGTATTACAACATCTGTATTTCTAAAAAAATCTCCAGGATGTTCTGTGTATTTAAAATAGACTTTATTCATTACGGGATATTTGCGTTAGGGATTGCAGCGGAAATACTTTTTTGAGAGGAACGAGCAAAAAGATTACAGCGAAAAGCCCGACCGAAGGGAACGCCTAAAAGCTAAAAAATTCCATATTGCAATGCTTCTTCGGCAACTTTGTTGGTAATTTCTTCTTCAGGATATTTTTGTTCCAAAATTTCTTTGGTAAACGTAACGGCATCTTCTTTGTAAAATTTAGATATTCCGTTTTTTGAATTATGCAAATAGTGTGTTAAAACCGCTTCTTGGTTATTTTCGGGCTCAACTAATTTTATTCTAAATTGCTTGTTTCCAAACGTTTCTAAAGAAATTTTTTCTTTTAAATTCATTTTTAAATTTTTAATCTCACTTTCAATTTGCAACACGCAAGTTAGTAAATTTTTGTTGATATCATTACTCCAAAATCGCAAGATAGACCAACCTTGTTTGGTAAGTTCTTCATTTACTTCTTTATCGCGTGCAATATTTCTCTCAATTTTTTTGTTCCAGAACTCTTGGTTAGTCTTATGGTCATTTTTGCGTTCAAACCAATCTTTTCCATGCCAAAATTCTCCATCAACAAAAATGGCGAGTTTTATCTTTTTAAAAGTTAAATCGGGTTTTCCAAAAACCGTTTTATTGTTTTTTCTGTAGCGGTGACCGCGGGCAAACAGCGTTTTGGCTAATAAAAGTTCAGGTTTTGTACCCGTTGATTTATTAGCTTGCATATTTTTTTTTCTTTGCTCTTTGGTCAACTTATCCATAGTACAAAGTTAAAATTTTAATTTTAGAATGCTTAAAGTTAAGATGTTGGCAAAAATGTGTGTTATTATTTCCCCAAAGCCTTTCTAACTTCCGGAGCAACTTTAGTTCCAAACAATTCAATCGATTTCATAAGCATAGTGTGATCTGGGTCACCAACATCCATCTGTCCTACAAAACGGGTATGACCAAACCATTCGTGCTGTTGCAGAATTTTATCGATCACCGCATTTGGTTCACCCATAAAATACGCACCTTCTGGTCGGGTGGTGTTTAAAAATACTTCTTTGCTAAAAGGTGCCCAACCGCGATCTTTCCCAATATGATCCATCTGTGCGGCATAAAACGGAAAATATTCGTCTTTTATATTACTGTTAGCTCCTACAAAAGTGTGCGAATTAATTCCCAACTGCATTTTTGCTGCATCGTGACCCGCCGCCAAATAATTCTCTTTGTAATAATCAACCAAAGGTTTAAAGTTAATAGGCATTCCACCGATAATGGCAAACATGATCGGTAATCCCAATCGAGCTGCACGAAGAACCGATGCCGGAGTACCGCCAACCGCAATCCAAACAGGTAATTTGTCCTGAAATGGTTTCGGGTACAGATTTACATTCTGCAGGTTTTGAGTCAAACGTCCGTTCCAGTTAATGTCTGTACCGTTTTTATCAATCAAATCCAGCAAAAGCATCAACTTGTCTTCAAACAACGCATCGTAATCATCTAAACTAAATCCAAAAAGCGGAAACGATTCTATAAAACTGCCGCGACCCGCCATAATTTGCGCACGACCTTTAGATAGTTGATCCAACATACTAAAATCTTCGAACAAACGCACGGGATCACTCGAACTTAAAACCGTAACTGCCGATCCTAATTTTATATTTTTTGTAACTGCCGCTGCTGCGCTTAAAAACAACTGCGGATTTGTTACGCTGTAGTCTGCACGGTGGTGTTCGCCCATTTCAAAAACATCTAAACCAACTTCATCTGCCAGTTTAACCTGTTCCAACATTTCGGTAAACCGTTGATGAGGTGCTTTGCGCTGTTGCGTTTGAGGATTGAACCTTAAATCGCCAAACATCGATATTCCTAATTCCATACTTTCTAATTTTTAGTAAAGTTCGTAAAATAGTTGTGGTTTCTGCTTAATGTAGTGCAAGAAGTTTCTTTGTTGTTATATCAAAAGAAAATAGTATATTCGGCTCATAAACATTTATTAACATTAAAATACTACTTATGAAAAAAGTTATGATGCTGTTAGCAGTTTGTGCTTTTGGATCGGCAAATGCGCAGGTTTCTTTTAAACCGGGAGTTAAAGCGGGATATTCTGCCTCTACCGTTACGGGAATGGGCGGCGAGTATAGAAACAATTTTTATGTGGGGTTATACGGAAATTTAAAATTAACGCGTGTTTACAATATGCAGTTTGAGATGATGTATTTACGCCAAGGTGTTGATAATATTCAGTCTTACCGATATGATGATAATACCTACCAATATGTTCAAGGAAGACAAGGCAGTGTGCCGTTAGATTATTTGTCTTTAAATCTTATCAACAAGTTTAATTTTGATAAATTCAGTATGCATGTGGGTCCCGGGCTTGATATTTTGGTGTCAGAACACACAGCAACCAATAGTTATAATACCACAGGAGGTAATTATTATTAGCCTTTGTATTCACATAATAACGGAGTTGATTTAACTTTTAACTTTGGATTAGGGTACAGCATTACCGAAAATTTTGGCATTGAAGCACGTATGCGTCAGGGAATTATTGAGCCTATTTATTCTAACGCAAGCTATTATTCAAATTATTCAGCTAATTTAAACCGTTCGTTTATGGTTGGTGCAACATACACTTTTAAATAAAAGCCATGCGTAAAGTTATTTTTTTAGGGTTGATGGTATTTGGTTTTACTGCTGCCCAAGCGCAAACAGAATTCACAAGCGGCGTAAGAGCAGGTTTCAATATTTCTACAATTGAAGATATTGAAGCATCAAGCAAGGCAGGAATGTACGCAGGTGTTTTTGGTAATTTCAGGTTTGCAAAGTTTTATTCGTTACAGCCCGAATTGAATTTTTCTATGCAGGGCGCAAATGATGTGTATTTAAGTGCAAGATACTTTCCTGAAACAGATGGTGGTAAAGCTGACATTCCTTTAAATTATTTGGGTTTAAGTGTTATCAACAAGTTTCATTTTAAATCGTTTAATTTACAGGTAGGTCCAACTTTAGATTTTTTAATGAGCGATTCAATGTATAACCGCAATAATGTTGATTTAGCCATGAATTTTGGTGTGGGCTATGATATTACTGATAATTTGTCGGTTGAAGCACGTTATAAAATGGGTGTTAGAGATGCGGTTGATGATCAAATGATTCTCTGGTTCTTTTCAGATATTAATTACAACAGTGTTTTCCAGGTTGGTTTAACCTATAAGTTTAATAAATAAAAGATGCTGAAAAGCATCTTTTTTAACGATATATTTTAATGAAAACAGTTTATGATTTAAACTTAACAGAACAAGAACTATCAAATGATGATTATAAATTTCAGCCAGAATTAACATCAATCTTAGACAATATTAATGTTGATTTCGATCAAAGTATAATTAATCAGATTGTTCTTTGGAAAGTCAATCGTTACTCACAGTTTAACGAAAGTACATTATTGCTTTTAAATCAAGTTGATAAGAATGATTTGGTTTTAAATGCTGACTTAACAGAAAAAATTTTAAGAAATCTCTTATCTACGAAAGGCGTACAATTAGCGATGGCTTCAACTATTTTAAGATTTAAAAACCCTAACATTTATCAGATCATTGATCAAAGAGTTTATCGTTTCATTTATGGAAAGATTATGCCAAAATATTTTTCTTCAATAGATATTCAAATAGAATTATACTTGGAATATTTAGAAAAGTTAAGAGAAGTTTGTCACTATAAGAAAATTGATTTTCTTCTTGCAGATAGAATTTTATATGATCTTGACAAGAAGCATAATAAAGACGAAAAGATAAAATATTAAACTTTATCTCTTCTCTTTTCGGTACAAATCCCAAACGTCTTCCTGTTGTTTTCTTCCTCTTAAAGCGACTTTTATATATGATTTTGGATTGCTCTTCGCTTTTTTATCGAAGTATTGGTTGATGTTGTTTAACAGTAAAATCCAATATTTACCTTTAGAGTAGGGAAGTCCTAATGCAGATCTACTTTCGGCTCCCAATAAAACTTCGTTGTAACCTACATTTGTTTTTTGTACAAACCATTTCATAAACGAATTGTTGGTAAACGTTACTAGTTTGGGTTCTTCGTACAACGCGTAAGCCAAATCTTTTGAATCTTGATCGATGCCTTTTTGGGTTTTACTCCACAAATACAATTGTTTTGCAGCTTCTTCGCCAGTATCAGGCAATAATTCCAACGGAATGCCTAATAGATAGCCTACATATTTCCAAAGGTGTAAAACGGCGGTAAGTTCGTCATTTGTCGGCGGGAGTTTTAATTTCGATAATCCGTCCATAAAAGCAATCGAAAAACCTAAATTGGTAGCCAACATATCCCACAAATTAATTGGTCTGCCCCAAAGTTCCGGTTTCCAATCGGTCGATTTTTCAATCTGTAAACGAGAATACGAGTGAATCAATCGGGTAGTCAATATCGAATAAATTCCTTTTTGTTGAGGTTTTAGTCCGTTAACGGTTGTAACATGCATCCAAAAATCAACCGTATCTGCCAAACGTTTTACGGCACCTTTGTGCAATGCCTGCGTAAAAATAAGCGGTTTGTTAATTGCCGATGATTCATAGCCGCCCATTAAACAGTAATTCCGCAAAACCGATAAAGCGGATGTTCCGCAACGATTACAATAAGTCGCCGCTAGATTTATTAAATCGAAATTTACCCAAGTCGGAATATCGGTCAGTTGTTTGAAAAGTTGTTGTGTAACTTCAGAAAGATTTTCTTTGTTGGAAGGATACATAGAAAAATCGCGATGCAGGTTTCCAATAGCTTCGCCAAACTGTTTGTTGGTGAAATATTCTTTTGCTACAGTATCGCCCAATTCATCAACCTGAAAATACAACGGAATCAGCTGTTCGCTTTCTTCCAAAGAAACATCAGTCAATAATTTTGGAAGTAAATTATCGTTGGTAGGTTTCCAGTAACTTGAAAAAGAATGGTTGTTTTCGGGCTGATATCTTTCGGGAGTTTTCATAGTTTAAATAATTCAGTGTACAACACAAATTTAACCTTATATCTTTCGTCAAGACCTCACAGGTTTTTAAAACCTGTGAGGTCTGAATCACATAATATTTCCTGTACTGTACGACAGTTTAAAGATATGAAAAAAGGTTGATTTGAACTTCAAATCAACCTTTAGTAAAGTAATCAATTAACTAAAATTAAAATAAATCTATTATTATTGATGGGCAAAATCCGATAATTAGATTAATGATGATGGCTGCAACTGCAACCGCCGAATACATAAAGTTCTTTTGATAAACCGTATTGGCATCGGCATTTTTATAAGTAAACATTACAATAATTACTTTAATGTAATAGTAAATACTAATGATTGATGTAATTACCGCTGTAATAACCGTAATGTAGAAACCTTGTTTTAACGCTTCGGTAAACAAGAACAATTTTCCAAAGAATCCTGCTAAAATTGGTATTCCCGCCATTGACAATAATGCTAACGATAGGGTAACTGCCAAGACCGGTTTGTGTTTTGCAAATCCGCGGAAATGAATAACCAACTCTTCTTTTTTATCCTGACATACATATAAAATAACACTAAATGCTGCAATACCTGCAATAGCATACGCTGCCATGTAATAGAATAGATAAGGTTCAGCCGTTTTGCCCAACAAAATCGCCATTAACATGAAACCGGCATGCGAAATACCCGAATATGCCATAAGGCGTTTAATGTTGTTTTGTTTTAATGCCATTACGTTACCAATTATCAATGTGGCAACAATTAAAAAGGCAATTAAGTTTACAAAGTTTGTTGGCATTGCCGGGAAAAATACTACACTTAATTTATAAAATGTAGCAACTGCAGCAACTTTTGCCAACGTACTCATGGTAGTTGTTGTAAGCAAAGGCGATCCTTGATAAACATCAGGAGCCCAGAAATGGAATGGGAATGCTGCTATTTTAAACAGTAAACCAACCAACATTAACGTAAAACCTACTGTGAACCATTTTGGCATTGCCAACTGTGTGCTTGCCAAAACAATCTGATCTAGATCAAATGCAGCTGTTGCGCCGTAAATTAAGGCAATTCCGAACAAAATAAACCCTGATGCGAAAGATCCCATTAAGAAATACTTCATTCCGGCTTCGTTGCTTTTGATGTTTGTTCTGTCGCTTCCTGCTAAAATGTATAGCGTGATCGATAAAATTTCCAATCCTAAGAAGAACATTACCAGATTTCCGAAAGAAACCATACAGTATGCACCAATCAATAAAAATATTTTTAAAGAAGTGTAGTCAGATATTTTATCGTAATGTTCCTTGTAGAACGATTGTCCCAAAGCAACAATGAAAAACGTTAAAACAATAAAAAGCGAGTTGAATAAAACTGTTGATTTATTTACCACAATCATGTTGTTGTAGAAAGAATCGATCGAATTAAAATCGCATATATTTAAACCCAACGCAACCAATAAACCAACCAACGTTAGTGGTACAATGGTTTTGCGCAGGTTAAAAATTTCTAATACTAATATAAGAACCGCTAAAGATGCTAAAGCTATTAATGTACTCATAGTTTAATTTTTCTATGTTCTATTGAATAAATAAATCGGTTAGTAATTTTGGATAGATTCCCAAACCAATTAAAACCACACAAATAACCGCTAAAACAAAATATTCTTTTGTAGTTACTTCGGCAAAAACCTTGTTTTCTGTGCTTCCTAAAACGGCATTCTGAAACATTTTAAGCATGTAATACGCTCCAAGAATGATCGATGTTCCTGCAAAAACAGCATATAGTAATTCTTTTTCTGATAATGCGAACAACAAGGTAAATTCTCCGATGAATCCGAAAGTTCCCGGTAAACCGATTGATGCAAACATGATGATTAAAAAGAATGTCGTGAATTTAGGAGCTTGTGAACGGATACCGCCCATTTCCTTAATTTCGTACGTATCGTATCTTTTGTAAATGATATCTGCCAAATAGAATAAACCAACCACTACAAAACCGTGAGCAACCATTTGAATAATTGCACCTTGATAACCTGTGCTATTTCCAACATACGCACCAGCAGCAACTAAACCAACGTGCGCCATTGACGAATATGCCAATAAACGTTTTAAGTTGTTAGAGCGTAATGCGATTAACGATGCATAGATAATTCCGACGATGCAAAGAACAATTACTGTTTTTAAGATGTTTTCTGATACATTTCCTGCAATCGGCATTTGCCAGCGTAAAATAGAATAAATACCCATTTTTAGCATGATACCCGAAAGTAACATGGTACCAATCGTTGGAGATTTTTCGTAGGTATTTGCCTGCCATGTGTGTAACGGGAAAACCGGAATCTTGATTCCGTATGCAAAGAAAAATGCCAAGAAAATATAGTTAGCTTCTTTGGTTGATAATACTACTTTAGAAAGATCGCTCCAAGCAAAACTTCCGGTTAATGTGTATAAGTAAGCAAAAGCAGCCAACATAAACAACGATCCTGCGAAAGTGTACATGAAAAATGTTACCATTACGCGTTTGCGTACTTTCCATTCGTCGCTTCCCCATAACAATCCTATAAAGAAAATTGGCAACAACGCTAATTCCCAGAAAATATAGTAAACCAAACCGTCTTGTGCCAAGAATGTTCCTGCCATAGCAAATGCCATGAACAAAACCAATGAGTACAACTGATTTGCTTTTGAATACAACGTATTGAACGATGCTAAAATGATGATAGGTAGTAACAATGTTGTAAGCAATAACATAGTTAAGCTTAACCCGTCAACCACAAAAGATAAAGAGATGTTTGGGTTAGAAATCCATTGCTGAGTGAACGAAATATCGTTACCGTTTAAATACTCACCTGTTAAAATTAAAACAATTACGGCATTAATTAAACTGGTTACTAAAGCTATTTTAGCTGCATTTTTAGAGTTTGATGCCAATGTAGCAACAGCTCCCAAAACATAAATAAGTAAAATAATAATACAATTCATTGCCATAATTTTAGTAACACATAAATAAATAATACAACAAGCCACAAACACCAATTACAAAGGCAAATAAGTACAAGCCAATGTTTCCGTTTTGTGCTTTTTTACCCTGATAAGAAAGTTCTGCAGGAATTCTTCCTACACTTAAAACAACACCGTTGATCAAACCGTCGATTTGTTTTTTAAAGAAAGATCCAAAGAAATTTAACGGATTAACAATAATCAACATATAAATCTCATCTAAATAATATTTGTTCGCAAACAATTTCTGTAAGCCCGATACATTGTTGTCGTTCACAGGTACTTGTTTGTTTTTAATGTACTTAAAGTAAGCTACAAATAAACCAACCAATGCACCCACAACAGCTAAGCCCATTAATAGGTATTCGGTTGTGCCTAATTCATGATGATGTAATGTTGCACTGTTTTTAATTACCGGTTTTAAAAATTCGTTTAACCAGCTGTTACCCGGAATACTGATTAATCCGCCAACTGCTGCCAATACTGCTAAAATAATCAAAGGCATGGTCATTGCAGACGGACTTTCGTGTAAATGATGCTCTTGTTCTTCGGTTCCTCTGAATTTGTTAGAGAAGGTTAAGAACAATAAACGGAACATATAAAAAGCTGTTAATATCGATGCTAAACTTGCTACAACCCATAAAACGGTATTGTGGTGGAATGCTGTTAATAAAATTTCATCTTTAGAGAAGAAACCTGATAACGGTGGGAAACCTGATATTGCTAAGGTTGATATAAAAAACGTAGCATACGTAATTTTCATGTGTTTTTTCAATCCGCCCATGTGTCGCATATCTTGTTCGCCACCAACAGCGTGTATAACCGATCCCGATCCTAAGAACAAACATGCTTTAAAGAACGCGTGTGTAATTACGTGGAAAACCGCAACTTCGTAAGCACCTAAACCTAATGCCAAAAACATTAAACCTAATTGCGATACGGTAGAATATGCCAATACTTTTTTAATATCGTTTTGTACCAAGGCAATGGTTGCAGCAACTAAAGAGGTTACAGCTCCAATTATTGCAATGATATGTTGCACATCCGGAGTTAAATCGAACAAAAAGTTTAAACGCGTAATCATAAAGATACCTGCTGTAACCATAGTAGCCGCGTGGATTAAAGCCGATACAGGCGTTGGTCCTGCCATTGCATCCGGTAACCAAGTGTAAAGCGGTAATTGCGCACTTTTACCTGTTGCCGCTATAAAGAATGCCATAGTTGCAATGCCTAAAGTAGGAGCAAGGAAACTTTGATCTTTCAATTCGATAAAATCTAATGTGTGAAATAAATATCCTGTTACGAAAATTCCGACCAAGAAACCTAAATCTCCGATACGGTTCATGATGAATGCTTTCTTTGCTGCATTGTTGTAATCTTGGTTTTTATACCAGAAACCAATCAATAGGTACGAGCATAAACCAACACCTTCCCAACCAATGAACATCATGACTAAGTTGCTTCCTGTTACTAAAATCAACATAAAGAAAACGAAGAAATTCAGGTAGGTAAAGAATTTAGAGAAATTCTCATCATGACTCATATAACTTGTTGAATACAGATGGATCAATGTTCCGATACCTGTAATGAACATCAACCATAAAGCAGCTAACTGATCAAAATAAAATCCGAAATCAATAGAAAAATAATTGAATTTCATCCATTCGAACAAAACCACTTTTACAGGTTCACCATCTTGAATGTAAGCGAAAAATAAGCATGAAGTTACAAATGAAGCTGCAATAGCCATTGTTGCAATAGTACCCGATACTTTTTTGCTTAAATGTTTGCCCCAAAATCCGTTGATTAATGTACCAACCAAAGGGAAAATCAATGTAAGTAGTAATATAGTTGTACTCATGCTATCCTTTTAATTTTTTAAGTTTATCAATATCAATCGATCCTATATTTCTATAAATCGCCACCAAAATTGCCAATCCAATCGCTACTTCTGCAGCAGCAACAGCCATTGTAAAGAATACGAATACTTGTCCGTTTGCATCTTCGTGATACGTAGAAAAAGCAACTAAAAGTAAGTTTGCAGCGTTCAGCATAATTTCGATCGACATGAACATAACAATTGCATTTCTACGATATAAAATACCAAATGCACCAATACAAAACAGTAATATGGCTAAGTAAATGTATTGGTCTATACCAATTTGTTGTAAAACGTTTTCCATATTATGCTGTTTTTTTCTCTTTTTTAGATATTAATACGGCACCAATCATTGCCATTAACAATAAAATGGCAGCCATTTCAAACGGAAGTACAAATTCGTTCAATAACACTTTTCCTAAAACCTGAATGGTTTGAAAATCTACTCCTGTTTGTGTATAAGTTTCTAATGCCGGAGCCGTTTGTGCCAATGAACTCACTAAAAAGAATCCGATCAAACAAAAACAAACCGTCGCAATAATTTTGGTTACGATAGGTTTTGCAATTTCATCACTTATGTTCAGGTTCATTAACATGATGGTAAAGAGCATCAAAATCATAATCGCTCCAGAATATACAATGATGTGAACCATTGCCAAGAACTGAGAGTTCAATAAAGCGTAATGACCTGCAATACTAAAGAAACAGATAACCAACCAAATGGCACTGTGTATAGGGTTTTTAGAAAGAATGGTTAAAAACGCGCTTCCTAAAGTAACAGCCGAAAGAATGTAAAATAAAATCTCTATCATTTTTATTCTGATTTAGCTGTGTTGTTAATAGCTTGATCTAAAGGCATAACCAATTGTTCTTTACCAAAAATAAAATGTTCGCGATTAGTATCAGCTTTTACAATTTTTTTAGATGTTGTAAGATAAATCGCTTGTTTAGGGCAAGCTTCTTCGCACAAACCGCAGTAAATGCAACGCAACATATTAATCTCGTAAATCTCTGCGTATTTTTCTTCGCGATATAAGTGCAATTCGTCTGCAGTGCGTTCGGCAGCTTTCATGGTAATAGCTTCGGCAGGGCATGATAACGCACACAAACCACAAGCTGTACAACGTTCTCTGCCTTCTTCATCGCGCATTAGCATGTGCTGACCACGATAAACCGGACTGAACGGACGTGTTTCTTCCGGGTAACTAATGGTAACCTTCTTTTTAAACAAATGCTTAAAAGTAGTTGCCATACCGCCTGCAATTGCACCAATATACAAACGTTCGCCAAGTGTCATTTCTTTATTAGAAACTTGTTTTTTTCTTCCCGATAAGGATGTATTTTGAATTGACATAATTTCTGTTTTTTTAGCGATTTAATAATAATACAACCGCAGTAACCACAATGTTTAATATTGCTAACGGAATTAACGTTTTCCAACCTAAATTCATTAACTGGTCATAACGGAAACGTGGAATGGTCCAACGTACCCACATGTACAAGAAAATAAAGAAACAGATTTTACCAAACAGTACCGCAATACCAATAATGTTGGCAATATTTTCGCCCCAATTTTCGGCAGCCCACGTCATACCCGGATAATTGTAAGCTCCCAAATAAAGAACCGCCAATAGGGTAGAAGAGATAAACATTGCTGCATATTCTGCAAACAGGAAGAATCCCATTCTCATAGACGAATATTCTGTGTGGTATCCACCAATTAACTCTTGTTCACATTCTGCCAAATCAAAAGGTGTTCTGTTGGTTTCTGCAAACGAACAAATCAAAAATATGAAAAAGCCTAAAGGTTGATAAAAGATGTTCCAGTGCATTTCGTGCTGACCTGCTGCAATTTCGCGCAAACTCATAGAGCTGTGCATCATTAAAATAGCAACTATGGACAATCCCATAGCAATTTCGTACGAAATCATTTGAGATGCCACACGCATAGCACTAATCAATGAATATTTGTTGTTTGATGCCCAACCACCAATCATAATTCCGTACACACTTACCGATAATACTGCAAAAACATAAAGCATTGCTACGTTGATATCAGCGGCTTGTAAAATTACTTTTCTGCCACCAATTTCTAAAGTATCGCCCCACGGAATTACCGCCGACGTCATTAATGCCATAGTCATAGATATGAACGGACCAAATACGAATAAGAACGTATTTGGTGTGTTTGGCATGAATTCTTCTTTCGCAAAAAGTTTTAAACCATCTGCCAAAGGTTGTAACATTCCACCTGGACCCGCACGGTTTGGACCTCTACGGTCTTGAATCCAAGCAGCAATTTTACGTTCTGCCAAGGTACAATACATGGCAAAAAGCATGGTAATTGCAAAAACAGCGACAATAATTACGCTTTTTTCTATAATAATTGCTTCTTCCATAATTAACTGTTTTCTGTGTTTTTATATGGAACTTCTGTCATACTAATTTTTTTACGATCTTGATCGCGACCTTCTAAAATATGCTTTTCAGTATCAATTTTAACCTTATCCATTTTACGGGTATAGTTGTTTTGATTGATAACCGAGAATTTTTCGAATTTTCGTGGACCTTCAATAACCCAGTCAGAAACTTCTTTATGATCAAAACGACATTCGTTGCAGATAAATTCTTCTACTTCATGATACTCATCTTTACGAGCCGTAACACGCTGAATTTCGTTACCAAACATCCAAACAGTCGTTTTTCCGCAACATTTGTCACAGTTTCTGTGTGCGTTGAACGGTTTGTTAAACCAAACACGCGATTTAAAACGGAAGGTTTTATCTGTTAACGCACCAACCGGACAAACATCAATCATGTTTCCAGACATTTCATGATCTATAGAAGCCGAAATATATGTTGAAATCTGAGCGTGATCGCCACGATTTAAAACACCGTGATTTCTGCTGCCACAAACTTGTTCTGCCGTATGCACACAACGATAGCACAAAATACAACGGTTCATGTGAAGCTGTATTTTATCGCCAATATTTTCAGGCTCAAACGTTCTTTTTTCTTCTTTGAAACGAGTTTTGCCTAAACCGTGTTTAAATGATAAGTTTTGTAGATCGCACTCACCAGCCTGATCACAAACAGGGCAATCTAACGGGTGATTGATCAATAAAAATTCTGTAACCGCTTTACGGGCATCTAATGCTCTGTCTGAAGTCTTCACTTTAACCTCCATTCCATCCATAACGCCCGTTTTACACGATGGCATCATTTTAGGCATAGGGCGCGGATCTGCTTCGCTACCTTTTGATACTTCTACCAAACAGGCACGGCAGTTTCCACCAGTGTCTTTTAATTTTGAATAGTAGCACATTGCAGGTGGTACCACATCGCCGCCAATCATACGCGCAGCCTGTAGTACGGTTGTACCTGGTTCTACTTCTAGTTCTATTCCGTCTATTGTAACTTTCATCGTTTTGTAGTTTAAAGTTTGATGTTTAACGTTTAAGGTTATGCACTTGAAACCTTAAACTTTAAAACTTAAACAAAATTATATTGTTACTGTGTTTAATAAATGTTTCACTTTTTCAAAAGGCTCATTTACAAAATGATCTCTGTTTTTAATTTTTTCAGGGAAACGAATGTGGTATTCAAACTCGTCTCTAAAATGACGAATAGCAGCAGCAACTGGCCAAGCAGCAGCGTCGCCTAACGGACAAATTGTGTTTCCTTCAATTTTTGCCTGAATGCTCCATAATACATCGATATCTTCTTCTGTACCCTGACCGTTTTCTATTCTCCACAAGATTTTTTCCATCCAACCGGTTCCTTCACGACAAGGTGAACATTGACCGCAGCTTTCATGGTGATAGAATCTTGAGAAATTCCATGTGTTTCGAACGATACAAGCTGTATCATTATAAACGATGAATCCGCCTGAACCTAATGATGATCCTGTTGCAAAACCACCATCTGCCAACGATTCATACGTCATTAAACGATCTTCGTTATTAGCTGTCTTGAAAATTAAATGTTGCGGGAGAATCGGCACCGACGATCCACCAGGAATTAATCCTTTTAACGGACGATCATCGATCATTCCACCACAATATTCATCAGAGTTCATGAATTCATCAACGGTCATACCCATTTCGATTTCATAAACTCCCGGTTTTTTAACGTGACCAGAAACAGAAAATAATTTTGTTCCGGTAGATCTGCCTAAACCAATTTTAGCATAATCTTCGCCCGAATTCAATAAAATCCAAGGCACCGATGCGATAGATTCTACGTTATTTACAACCGTAGGGTTTTGCCACAAACCTTTAACAGCAGGGAAAGGTGGTTTAATACGCGGGTTTCCACGCTTACCTTCTAAAGATTCAATTAAAGCGGTTTCTTCTCCGCAGATATAGGCACCACCTCCACAATGAACGTGAAGATCCAAATCGTAACCTGATCCTTTTATGTTTTTACCCAACCAACCAGCTGCGTAAGCTTCTTTAATTGCGCGTTCTAAGGTTTTAAAAACCCACATGTATTCACCACGAATGTAGATGTATGAAAGGTTTGCACCTAAAGCAAATGACGAGGTAATCATTCCTTCGATCAATAAATGCGGAATGTATTCCATTAAATATCGATCTTTAAAGGTACCTGGTTCAGATTCATCGGCATTACAAACCAAATGGCGTGGATTCCCTGATTTTTTATCGATAAAGCTCCACTTTAAACCCACAGGGAAACCTGCACCGCCACGACCACGCAGACCAGAAGTTTTTACTTCTTCGGTAATATCGTCGGGGTTCATTTTTAATGCTTTTTCTACAGAAGCATATCCACCATTTTCACGATAAACATCGTACGTTTTAATACCCGGAATATGGATTTTTTCAAATAATATCTTTTGTCCCATAGTTTTTCAGTATGTCAGTTATTCCGTCCAAACGGCAATTTCATAGCCGTCTAAATCTGTAAATTGAAAACGTTTACCGCCCGGAAAACTGAAAATATCTTTTACGATAGTACCGCCGGCACTTATCACTTTATTTTTACTTGCTTCAATATCTTTTGAATAAAGAACGATTAAGATAGTTCCTTTAACCGGGTTGCCTGTGGTAAATCCACCATCGACATAATCTCCTTCAAAGGCAGTATAATGTTCTCCGTAATCTGTGAATTTCCAGCCAAAACATTTGGTGTAAAAATTCTTGGCTTTAACAATATCTTTTGAAAGAAATTCAATGTATTGTATTTGCTCGTGTTTTAGCTTTGTATCCATAGTAACTTTACTTTTAAAATATTATTTATCGTGTAAAGTCACTTTATCAGCTTTGCAATCTTCAATTAGCTGATCTACTTTTTCTTTGGTTAAATGTTCGTGATAAAAATCGCCCAACTGTAACATTGGCGCATAACCACAAGCACCTAAACATTGTACACCAACAACAGAAAATAATCCGTCTGCTGTTACCTGTCCTGGTTTTACGCCTAATTTTTCGCAGGCATAATCCATAACATCTTCGGCTTTATTAATGGCACAGCAAGATGTTACACAAAATTCCAACATATATTTTCCTACCGGTTTTTGGTTGAACATGGTGTAAAAAGTAACCACTTCGTAAACTTCGATAGGGGTAATGTTTAAAAATTCGGCAGCTTTGTTTTGCAATTCAACACTTAGCCAATTGTCGTGTGCATCTTGCAATTCGTGCAATACGGGAAGTAATGCCGATTTTTGTTTTCCTTCGGGATAATGGCTTATTAACTCGTTGATGCGATCTGTTAATGCCGGAGTTATGTTAATATCTTGATGGTATCTTTGTAATGTTTCCATAGGTTAACAATCTAATTCGCCTGCAATAACGTTCATACTTGAAAGGGTAATAATCGCATCAGACAAGCTGCGTCCTTTAACAATTTCGTTATATGCCTGGTAATAAATAAAACAAGGTCTGCGGAAGTGTAAACGATAAGGCACGCGGCTACCGTTGGTAATCAGGTAAAAACCTAATTCGCCGTTTCCGCCTTCAACAGCATGATAAACTTCTGTGTTTGGAACCGGAATTTCGCCCATAACAATTTTGAAATGGTAAATTAAGGCTTCCATATTGTTGTAAACATCTTCTTTTGGCGGAAGGTAATAATCGGGAACATCGGCATGGAAACCTCCTTCTGCCGGCATTTTTTCTAATGCCTGACGAATGATTTTCATACTTTCCCAAACTTCTGCATTACGCACACAAAAACGATCGTAACAATCGCCATTTTGCCCTACAGGAATATCGAACTCAAAATCTTCGTACGAACAATAAGGTTGCGCTACACGAAGATCGTAATCAACACCGGCAGCACGTAAGTTTGGTCCTGTGAAACCATAACCCATTGCCATATCGGCATCAATAGCGCCTGCACCAATGGTTCGATCCATAAAGATACGGTTACGCGACAGCATGTTTTCAAACTCTGTCCAAACAGCTGGGAATTCCGCTAAAAATTCATCGATTTTTCTCCAAGCCGTTTCGCTCCAATCACGTTCAAAACCACCGATTCTTCCCATGTTCGTTGTTAAACGTGCACCACAGATTTCTTCGTAGATTTCGTAGATTTTTTCGCGGTACTGCATTACGTATAAGAAACCGGTTAATGCACCGGTATCAACACCCATTACAGAACTACAAATGATATGATCGGCAATTCGGGCTAATTCCATAATAATAACACGCATGTATTGTACACGTTTTGGAATTTCGATACCCAACATTTTTTCAACTGTCATCCACCAACCTGTATTATTGATAGGCGATGAACAATAGTTTAAACGATCGGTTAAAACGTTGATTTGGTAAAACGGACGGTTTTCTGCAATTTTTTCAAAGGCACGGTGAATGTATCCAACGGTTCCTTCGCCATCAATGATTTTTTCACCATCCATTAAAAGGATGTTTTGAAAAATTCCGTGGGTTGCCGGGTGTGTAGGACCTAAATTTAAAATAGATAATTCTACACCATCTTTTTCTCTTGTTTCCTGGATTTGTTTTTCAAATCGCTTTTCCGGAACTAATAATAAATCTGACATAGTTTTCGTATTAACAATTAGGACCAGTTCTACCAAAGAAACGGTCGTCTTTATCGGTTCTACCTTGATCTTCTAAAGGGAATTCTTTTCTAAGTGGGAAAGATTCCATTTCATCCATATTTAAAATACGTTTTAACTGCGGATGATTTTTAAATACAATTCCATAAAAATCGTATGTTTCACGTTCTTGCCAGTTTGCAGCTGGATACAATGGAACAATACTTTCTGCTTCGGGATTGTTTGCCGGTAAAAATACTTTTACGCGAACACGTATATTATCAAACCAATTGTGTAAATGATATACCACACAAAACTGGCTGTCTTCTTCGTAATCTGGGTAATGAACTCCGCAAACATCGGTTAAAAAGTTAAAGTTCATAGAAGGATCTTCTTTTAAGAATTTAATCACTTCGAACGATGCGTTTTTTTTAACTTCGAATGCCAACATATCGTGCAGAATATGAAAGTTTTCTACTTTTGGAGTAAACTGCTGGCTTAAGGTTTGCTGAATGATTTCGTTTGTTAAGCTCATGTTATTTAATGTTGTATGAGTTTAATAAATCTTTGTATTCATCGCTACTTCTACGGCGAACCGATTCGTTTTTAACGATGTTTTGCAGTTCTAAAATTCCGTCTAAAATTTGTTCCGGACGTGGTGGGCAACCTGGCACATAAACATCAACAGGAATTACTTTATCGATACCCTGTAAAACCGAATACGTATCAAAAACACCACCTGTACTTGCGCAGGCACCAACGGCGATAACCCATTTAGGTTCTGCCATTTGTTCGTACACCTGACGTAAGATCGGCGCCATTTTTTTAGCGATGGTTCCCATTACCAAAAGCATATCTGCCTGGCGTGGAGAGAAACTCATACGTTCTGATCCGAACCTGCCTATATCGTAAGTTGCAGCCATTGTTGCCATGTATTCAATACCGCAGCAAGATGTTGCAAATGGTAACGGCCACATAGAATTGGCACGAGCCAAACCTACAACTTCACTTAATTTTGTTGCAAAAAAACCTTCGCCAGAAAAGCCTTCAGGCGCTGCAACTTGTTTTATGTTTGATGGATTACTCATAATTAATTCTGCATTTATTCAAACTCTAATCCCTTTTTCTTAAACTCGTATAGTAAGCCTACAATTAAAAGGAACATAAAAATGCCCATTTTGTATAAGCCTTCCCAACCTAATTCCATGAAATTTACTGCCCAGGGATACATGAAAATAACCTCAACATCGAACAAAACAAAGAGAATTGCCACTAAAAAGTAGCGAACATTGAAGGGAACACGGGCATTACCGAACGATTCTATACCACATTCAAAGTTTACATCTTTATTTTTTGATGCTTTTTTAGGACCTAAAAAACCTGAAACTATAATGGTTACAAAAACAAAACCCGCCGCCAGACCAAGCTGCATAAGGATCGGAATTAAATCTAACTGATTTGATTGCATGTTGTTTGGTGCATTAAATTTTCAAACCTCAAATATAATTTTTTCGGCTCGTATAAAAAACCCAATTGTTTTTAATTGTTCGGCATTTTAACGGTTTAAGGTTAATTTATAATGGTTTTAAATAAAAATTATCGTTTGGGGTATTTTTAATATAATTTATTTTCTAATGAAGATTATTCATTTTTAAAATAATATAGCTTGGTATTTTATTGAAATCTAAATTAAAAAAATATAGAAATAAAAAAAACACCTGCGTTTTGCAGGTGTTTTACTTGGAACTAAATATATGTTTTTAACTAACGTATATTATAAAACAACAACGTCAGTTGCGATTTTTCCTTTTTTTCCGTCAGATTCAACGTAGTTCACTACATCTCCATCTTTTAATTCTCTTGATTTAAGTCCAGAGATGTGAACGAAAATGTCTTGACCTGTTGTTTCGTCTGTAATAAAACCAAATCCTTTTGATTCATTGAAGAACTTTACTGTACCTGTTCTCATTTGTAATTGATAAAATAAATTAATAATGTGTAAAGATAGACTTTTTATTCTGTTTTCAAAGTTTTTCCACTTTTATTTTATAAAAATTACAATTCTTTAATATAATGTGAATTTACAAACTAAACCTATATTTGGTGGTTAAAAGTAAATAACGTGGCATTAAACGGTAACTGTTTGTGCTGTAGCCAATATCACTTACATTATAAGTGGTGAAATTTTGTTTGTTAAATAGGTTGTTTCCTCTTAATCCTAATGTCCATTTGTCACCTTTAAATTTGTAAGTTGCTTCTAAATCTAAAAAAACATGATTGCGTTGATTTTTAGATAAATTTCCAAAATAGTAATGTTCGGTTACGGCTTTAATATCTAACTGATTATCAATTTTATAAAAAAGATCTAAAAAGCTTAAACCATTGGTAAAGCTGTTTTCAAAATCGGGTGATTTCACTTTAGAATAATTCCATTCACTACCTATATGAAAGTTAAATGCCGATTTAAAGTTGGTTCGCCATTCTATATTGTAACATTGATTGGCAAAATTATTTTTACGAAGCCCCGAATTGTTTACTTCGTTAAATGAGGTGGAATAAGAATAGTTTCCTTCTAATTTTAAGTTACTTTTTAATTTTCTAAGATAGAAATTAGACGATAAGTTTGCGCCAAAGGTATCGCCTCCTTTTATAAAAACACTTTCTGATAACGAGCTGTTTTGTTCGATAAAACTTCGATTGGTTAGTACATTACTCTGTTTGCTGTAATTTAGGTTGAACGAAAAACGGTAGCGGTTCAGGTAATGACGAATGCTGTATCCTAAATTTGCGGTTTGATAATCGGTAAGAGCAAATCGCCCTAAACCTTTTGAAAAACTTCGTGAGGAAGTCAATAAATAAGTATCGTTAACATCAACAAACGAGGTATTATTAAAATTAACCATGTAAGATCCTTCAAATATATGTGTAGGCGTTACATTCCACATAAAATTAACCGACGGATTTACATAAAAAGGATTTTGCTTTTTACTCGACTGTAATGTTGTAAAACTGTTGAATAATTGATGCGCTTCTGCACGACCTGACACCTTAAAGGTATTCCATTTCCACGTGTAGCCACTTTTTGCATATAAATCTGCCAAGGTAAAAGAACTATCGGTTTGAAAACCATTGGGGCGAATAGTTTCCGTATTATTAAACAACTGAAAAACGGTATTCATTGTTTGATCGTTGTGTTCGTAACCTACCTGAAATTCAATTAAATCGTTGTTTTTTTGTTTTAGTTTAAAATCGGCTTCCAAGCCGGCAAAAGTTTTTTCGTTTTTAATATCGTTGTTCATGGCATCGGCATCAAACGAAAATAAATCACCCATTAAATAATCGTTAATGTTGTAAAACTGTGGCAATTTATTCGAGAAATAACGTGCTTTTAACAATACTACATTTTTATCGTTCCATTTATGCGTGTAGGTAACTTTTTGGTCAAAAAAATTGTTTTTGGTTTGCAGTTTTTCCAACGTATTTTGTCCGTTAAAAGTTAAATCGTTATAATTGTTGGTATTGCCTTGATTCCATACAGAACTTGCCTGTAACATTTGAGTTTTAGAAACATCGTACGTTGCCAAAAGATTGATGTAGCCATTTTTTAAATGACTTTTGAACTGATTGTTTTCGGTGTTTTCAAAGTAGGTGTCGCCCACATTTGTAATGCTGTAGTTGTTGTTAAAGGCATAGTTTTCATCGAAACCTAAAAAACCTACAGCCTTAATTTTTAATTTTTCGGTTACAGGTACAATAGAACTTAATGAAATATGTTCGGCATTATTAATTCGTGTTCTGTGGTCTTTTAGCTGCCCTGCACGTGCACCGTGTAAACCCATTAATTGGTACAATTGTCCGCCACTACCTATAGATTCTACTTCGTAATTGTTGTAAAACATGCTTTCAAGCGATCCTACACGGTCAATACCCACATTATTTAAGCCATAGGTTAAAAAATTCTTATACTTTTTGCTAAAGTTCATTAGGTTACCCGAAACCTCATAGCGGTTTTCTGAAACCAAACCGTAACCTGCAGAAATATCGCCAAACCATAAATCTTTATAAGCTTCGTCAACGGTAAGGTTTAAAGCTACTTTGTTACTTTCTTCTACACCTTTTAGCAGTTTGTTGTTAGAATAGTTGCGTAAAACCTGTACTTTATCTAACGGTTTGTTGGGCATGTTTTTGGTTAAGATGCTGTAACCACGATTAAAAAAATCATCGCCATCTACCATTACTTTTTCTATTTCGGTATCTTCAAACTTAATTTTTCCGTCTTTTTCAACGGTAATGCCGGGTATGTTTTTTAATAAATCTTCAACCACAACTTCACGGCCGGTACTAAAGGCTTTGGCATCGTAGCTAAGGGTGTCGCCACGTTGTTGTATAGGGTTATCAATTTCTATTACTAAATCTTGCAATACCTCGTTGCTTTCTTCTAAAGTAAAGTTTAGGTTGTATTCTTTTTTGTCTTTAGTAATATTTAAAGGCTGTTGTTGTTTTTCGAACCCCATTTTGTTTATTTCTACCACAAAACTGCCTTCGTTTTCGGTATTGATTGAAAATACACCTTTTGCGTTGGTAAAGCCGAATTGCAAAATATGATCTTCAGTACTTTTAATAAGCACCGATGCGTTGGGTATCGGTTCTTTTGTAACCGAAACAACCGCGCCTTTACATACAGTTTGTGCATGTAAAGGCATGGTTGTTAATAATATTAGTAATAAGGATAATAGTGTTTTTGGCATTTAAAGATTTATTTTTTAGGTTCTTCTTCCCATTCATAGATGAGTTCAAATGGTGAACGTGTATTCGATTGTTTTGATACTCTAGTATTCCTATCTTCATAGTACTCATAATTTCCATTTTCATCTAATAAATCTACATATTCTTGTAAATTAATCTCTTTTAAATTTGGTAACTTAATATCGGGTAGTATTTTATTATACTGAACGGTATTTAATAAAAAATGTATTTTTTTATCGGCTGTATTCGCTTCAACAATTAAGCCCGGAGCTCCTTGCAGTTTCCAAGGTCCGTAAGGCAATGGTATTTCGTTTGTAAACCAAATTTCCCAATTTACGCCTCTAAAACTAGCTATTGCTTTTGTGCAATTTAAATCTTTAACTGTTTTGGTTTCTTTAACTATTTGCCAATTAATTATAGGTGTTTCTTCAACAGTTATATTTCTACCTAAATCAATATTTTGAACAGTTGTATAGAGTTTATTTGTTATTTTGTTGTTATATATAAGTAAATCGTCCCATTTTACATCAAAAGCTAAAACTGTTGAAGAATATTCCGGAGAATTTGGAATTTTTTCAGGTAATTTTTCTTCATTATCAGCGACTTTATCTTTTGCTACTTTTTTAGTTGTATTCATTTTTTCAATGGAATAGCAATAATCATTTGTAGCGTACACATCTATTTCTCTTGAAAGTGGTGTGTTAAAATTATAATAAACTTCGTATTTTAAAACAGTACCTTTCGTTTGACTATACAAAGTAAATAAAGGCAACAATAAAAGGATGTATAAATATTTCATGTTTTTTTTTATAAATAAACTGCTCGGGAATGAGCAGTTTATAATTTATAATCTATTTTTAATTTGGGCTTAGTGTTCTAAATCTTTGAGCTACTGCATTTGCATGATTGTTGCACATTGACCAACCTTCCATAGAACTTACAAAATAGAAGTATTTAGTTTCAGTGTAAACTTGCTCTCTTCCCCAAAAATCTGTGTAATAAATTGAAACATTACATGTGTATTTATATTGTATACCTGAATCATCTTTTGATTCATCAGTGTCAGATCCTTGATTCAAATAAGTATTCTCATCAATCACCTCATTGCTTGCAAACGCGCTGCCTGCAAAAGCTACCATTGCGATAGCCGAAAATAACATTTTTTTCATTTGTTTTAAATTTAAAAATTAGTAAATAACTAACAAACAGTTTTTTTCTTTTTTTAGCAATTAGCTGGTAGTTTTTATTTGGGTACAACAGCCATTCCCGCAACAGTATTTAAATATTCGCGACTATTTGCCTACTGTATATTAATTTTGGTTTTCAATGGTTTTAATAATAACTGCATTTAAAACCGCATTGGCTTTTGTTTGTGTAGCACCCTGCAGGTAACCTATAATACCTTTTTTGTCCCAATCATCACCATTACCATTTCCTAAAACATGTTGTTTTTGTAAGTCAATAATTTCTAACAACATATTCTTTTCGGCAGTTGATAATTGGTTATCGTTTGCAATGGTTTGGGTTAGTGTATTTAAATTAGCAATGGTTTGGGTATTTAGCAGTGTATTTACATAGTTTTTTGCTACTATGCGCATGTTTAAATTGCTTAATGCCAAATCACTATTGACTATAATAGCATCAATATCTATTGCTTTAGGGCTGCTGTAGTTGGTGGTAACTAACTGTAAGAATGCAGGTTCTTGTAAGGCAGTAGTTTCTAGCTGGTTAATTACCTCTTGTAAACTACTTGTGCCTTTTTGTTGTATATTTTTAGCATGGTGTTTTTCAACAAGTGTGTTAATTAGTTGTGATGCATTGCTGGTTGTAGTAGTCTGTTGTTCTTGTGCCTCAAAAGAATCGTTTGTACATGAGTTTAAAAATAAAGACCCTAACAGCACACAAAAGATGAATTTTTTCATTGTAGTTTTTTATAAATTTTTCTAAAAAACAAACATATAAGCCTTTGATTTTTTGTGCAACAAGTTGTTGTGCGGGTTCGTGAAACCGCACTGTAAATTCATGAATTTGCAGTTTAAAACGGTTTAAAGTGTTGATGTTCAGTGTTTGATTATTTTGTGTTATTTTGTATTTTTGTTTAAAATACTTAGAAAAATGTTGTTTAATGCTTTGGTTAGAGTATTCACTCTTACAAAAAAGGAAGTTCTTTTACCTTTATTTTTATTAATTACATCCTTTTGTTGGGCACAAAACGGATTAGAGCAAAAATCGTTTGAATTTTTAAGCGATTATTTAGAGCATCATAAAAGCACAGATACCTTATATTTTGAGTATGTAAAAGCTTATGAAAGTAAGGCACAAATAACAGGTGATTTAGAAAAGTTGTTCTACGCCAAAAGCGAGTATATTGTACATGGTACCATATTTAGTGAAAAATTACAGCATGCTCAACAGCTTTTACAAATAGCACAAAAGCAAAACAATATGCTCTATACCGGTTTAGCTTACAACAAGATCGCTTTGGTATATTATATGGAACGTGATTTAGAGCAATCGTTACATTATGAACTATTAGCCGAGGAATTATTATCGCAAACCAATGATTTATACAATTTAAATAAGTCACGTTTTGGTATTGGGAATATGTATTACTCTTTAGGCGAGTATGAAAAAGCACTTTCTTTTTTTAATAAAGCGGCAACATATTACAAAAGCCAAAAAGAATATTACGATTTAAGAGGCTATGTAACTTCTATACGTTACATGGGGAAGTGTTATTATAGCTTACAAAAGTATAAAGAAGTTGATACTATTTTAAAATTAGGTAGTGAACAAGCACCTCACTTAAAAAAAACACCACCAAGAATTAAATAACGCGTATTTTTCTTTGTTGAAAGGACAGAATTTATGGGCACAAAAACAATACGAAACATCTTTGGTTCACTTACAAAAAGCACTGCCCGTTATTGCCGCTAACGATGATTTTACCAACCAACATTTAGTTTATTTATATATTGGTAAGAATTTATGGGCATTAAATGAAAACGAGCAAGCTGTAGAGCAATTTAAAAAAATAGACCAATTGTTTAATGAAAAGCAATACAGCGACTTAAATTTATTAGAAGCTTATGATTATTTAATTGCGTTTAACAAAAGCAATAATGATTTAAAAAATCAACTTTTTTATACCGAGCGTTTACTTAAAGTTACCAATGAACTACAAACGCAGAATAAAGGTTTAAGTAGTGTATTGCATAACAAATACGAAACTAAAAAATTAGAAGCTAACCGTAAAGAACTACAAACAAAACTTAACATCCAAAAACAAAAAGGATATCTTTTATATGGGCTTGCTGTTTGTCTTGTTATTGGTTTTTTAGCTTATATAATCTACACTAGAAAAAAACAGAAAGCTTTACGAAAAAAATACGAATATTTTGTTCAAAAGCAAGTGCTTTTAGAATTGAATGTAGAGCCTGTTGTGATGAGTTTTACTAAAGAAGAAATAGTTACGAACGATGAAATTATTGTTCAAGAGCGGGTTGTAAAAGAAGAAGTAACAATAAATGAAGATGTAAACGTAGCCGATAGATGTGAACAAAAAGTAGATAAAAAATTATTGGCAGAGGATAAGGTTCGGGAAATTTTAAAAAAATTAAACGAGTTTGAAAATAATCGCGGATATATTAATAAAACAATAAATCTGAATACGTTGGCTAAAGATTTTAATACCAATGCGAAATATTTGTCTGAAGTTATAAATTCAACTAAAAGTGAGAATTTTTCAAGCTATGTAAACAAGCTTCGTATACAATATGCTGTTTTGCAGTTGCATGAAAAGAAAAGTTATCGTAAACTAACAATAAATGCCTTGGCAGAAGAATTTGGCTTTAGTAGTACCCGTAGTTTTTCTGACACTTTCTTTAAAATCACGGGCTTAAAACCTTCGTATTATATTTCACAGATTGAAAAAGACTTGAAAGCGGCTTAATAATTAAACAATTTAAAAAAGAATTATTGGTAAAGTGACGCCAATTTTAATTATAAGTAAATATCATGTTAAACTGGTCACTGAGCATTCTAAGATAAAAACAAGTAATCAATCAATTAATTTTACAAAAGGTTCACTTCTTTTTGCGACGGCGAATATTCGTAATACAATTTTGTTCGCAACAGCATTTAAAGCAGTAAGCTTATGCTTTCCTTTTTCTAGTTTTTGTTCGTAATATTTTTTTAGTTGCGGATCTATAATGCATTTAATTGACGTAATGGCACCAACACCTATAACAGAGGATATTTTTGTGTAGGTGGTGTTTAGATCCTGACTTGATTTTACTATTTCCATCATTTGTTTTTCTAAATCTTGTATCGTGTTTTTGATGGATTTTAATTGTTTTTGCTCAAGCTTTATCAATTGTTTCAATGCTACTTTTTCACTTAGTATCATTTCCGCTTTTAAGCTATTTTGTATTTGTACTGACATTTTCACATATCGTTCACGTGCCGTCATTAGTGCTTTTAATTTTCTTAATGATTCACAAGGCAATTTAAAAGGTGATAGTTCATGATGACTTGTTATGATATAATCAGCAATTCTATAGGCGTCCACTACATCAGATTTTCCACGTTGTAGTCCTAATGATCGCTGAAGATCTAATGGGTTGATCAAATAGTAAGTAAACAGTTGTTCTTCTAATAGCCAAGACAGTAGCGCACCGTAATGTCCTGTATGCTCTAGGGCAACAACTACATTCTCTTTGTCTAGATTTTTTAGCCAAGTAAGAATCTCTTTTTCTTTGTTCGCAATCACACCTTGTTGGAGTTTTCTACGGCTGTCTTTTTCCAACATACAGAAATCAAGTGTGTCTTTAGAAACATCAATGCCAATAATAAAATTTTTCATAAATTTGGATTTAAGGAAAACAACTCTGACACAACCCAATTGGTTTCAATTACTAACGCTATTAATAAGCCTTTAAGCTTAACATTCTAAATGGTACTTAGAACCAAAGAGGAGAATAGGACTAATGCTCAGGATAAACCACTACGTTTAAGAGCCGAACTAGTTCACCTATTCCCTCTGGTTGTTCAGAAATTATCTTCATTAATAATAACTGAATTTACTAAATACAAATCTAATAGCGCAGTCGAAGTGCAGCATCTCACAAGAGTAGGAGTAATAGATGGATGTGATTCCGTGTCAGGCACGGAATGACAAGCTGTATAGAAAAATCTACTTTTTCATTAGATAAATATCTTACGTAAAACTTATAGGATAGTTATTAATTAAAAAAAGTCGAGCTTTTAGCTCGACTTTTTCAATTATTCCTCTACAGGTTTTTGTATTTTAAATGTTTCCATAAACGCTGTTGTGTAGTTTCCGGTAACATAATCCGGATTGTCCATTAACTGGCGGTGGAAAGGAATTGTAGTTTTAATACCCTCAATAACAAACTCGTCTAAAGCGCGTTTCATTTTACTGATAGCTTCTTCACGTGTTTGTGCCGTTGTAATTAACTTGGCAATCATTGAATCGTAGTTTGGCGGAATGGTGTAACCCGAATAAACATGCGTGTCTAAACGAACGCCGTGACCACCTGGTGCGTGCAAGGTTGTAATTTTACCCGGTGACGGACGAAAATCGTTAAAAGGATCTTCGGCATTGATACGGCATTCAATAGAGTGTAATTGCGGTAAATAGTTTTTACCCGAAATTGGCACACCTGCAGCAACCAATATCTGCTCGCGGATTAAATCGTAATCAATTACTTGTTCTGTAATAGGGTGTTCTACCTGAATACGCGTGTTCATTTCCATAAAATAGAAATTACGGTCTTTATCAACTAAAAATTCAATAGTTCCCGCACCTTCGTATTTAATATATTCGGCAGCCTTAACAGCAGCTTCACCCATTTTTAAACGCAATTCATCAGTCATAAACGGTGACGGAGTTTCCTCTGTCAATTTCTGGTGACGACGTTGGATTGAACAATCGCGTTCTGATAAATGGCATGCTTTTCCGTAAGAATCTCCTACAACCTGTATTTCGATATGGCGTGGATCAACAATTAGTTTTTCCATGTACATACCATCGTTTCCAAAAGATGCAGCGGCTTCCTGACGTGCACTTTCCCAAGCTTTTTCTAACTCATCATCTTTAAAGATTTCGCGCATACCTTTACCACCACCACCTGCAGTTGCTTTCATCATAACCGGATAACCGATTTCTTTTGCAACTTTACGTGCGTGGTCTAAAGATTCTAACAATCCGTCTGAACCTGGTACACAAGGTACGCCTGCAGCTTTCATGGTTTCTTTAGCAGTAGCTTTATCTCCCATTTTATCGATCATATCCGGAGATGCACCGATAAATTTAATACCGTGTTTCTGGCATAATTCAGAAAACTTAGCGTTTTCAGACAAGAAACCGTATCCCGGGTGAATAGCATCGGCATTTGTAATTTCGGCAGCAGCAATAATATTCTGCATTTTTAAGTACGATTGCGCACTTGGTGCCGGACCAATACAAACTGCTTCGTCTGCAAAGCGAACGTGTAAACTGTCTGCGTCGGCAGTAGAATATACGGCAACGGTTTTAATTCCCATTTCTCTACAAGTTCTTATAACTCGTAAAGCAATTTCGCCGCGATTTGCAATTAATATTTTTTTAAACATCTTTTTAATTTGAAATGAAACAATTTGAAAATCTGAAAATTTTTGAAGCGCGCCAATCCTTTTCAGATCAACACCTCTTCAAATAATCAAATTAAGATGGATCTACTAAAAATAATGGTTGATCAAATTCTACCGGAGAAGAATCATCTACTAAAACCTTAACGATTTTTCCTGATACTTCAGATTCAATTTCGTTGAATAATTTCATTGCTTCAATCACACATAAAACATCGCCTGTTTTTACCGTAGCACCTACTTCAACAAAAGCTGGTTTGTCTGGTGATGGTTTGCGGTAGAATGTTCCAATGATTGGAGATTTTACCGTGATGTACTTCGCATCGTCATTTGCAGCGGCAGCAGGTGCAGCAGCAGTTTCTGTAGGTTGTGCAACCGGTGCAGCAGCCTGAACTTGTGGTACAGATACCGGAATGTGCTGAACGTACGTTCCGTTTTCTACTGTAGCGTTTTCTGAAGTTGTTTTAATGGTGATTTTAATATCATCCATTTCTAATTTTACTTCGGTAGCTCCTGATTTTGCTACAAATTTAATTAAATTTTGAATTTCTCTGATGTCCATATAATTCTAAAATTTTTATGTTCGTTATCTATTAATTTTTATTTTTTTGTGTAAGCCCATTTAAGGTAAATTGCACCCCAGGTAAATCCGCCTCCAAATGAAGCTAAGATAATGTTGTCGCCTTTTTTAAACTGATCTTCAAAATCGGCTAAAAGTAAAGGAAGGGTTGCCGATGTAGTGTTACCGTAGTTGTGTATGTTTACTAAAACTTTCTCTTCGTTTAAGCCCATACGGTTTGCAGTAGCATCAATAATGCGTTTATTTGCTTGGTGTGGTGCTAACCAGTTAATATCGTCGTGCGTTAAATTATTGCGTTGCATAATTTGTTCACTAACGTCTGCCATACCCGAAACGGCGTATTTAAAAACCGTTTTTCCGTCTTGATGCACGTAATGTTGTTTGTTTGCAACGGTTTCTGCTGAAGGAGGAAGTAAAGATCCACCAGCTTCAATCTTTAAAAATTCGCGACCAATACCGTCACTCTTTAAAATTTCGTCTTGAAAACCTAATCCTTCTGTATTTGCTTCTACAAGTACCGCACCGGCACCATCGCCAAAAATGATACAGGTAGCACGATCGGTATAATCAATAATAGAAGACATTTTGTCTGCACCAATTAACAATACTTTTTTGTATCTGCCCGATTCTACATAAGAAGTTGCTGTTGATAAGCCGTATAAAAAGCTTGAACAAGCAGCTTGCAAATCGTAAGCAAAAGCATTGGTTGCGCCAATTTGGGTAGCTACAAAAACGCCTGTTGCTGCAACGGGCATATCTGGTGTTGTAGTTGCCATTAACACTAAATCAATTTCTTTAGGATCTAAGCCTGTTTTAGAAATTAAATCTTGTGCGGCTTTAATTGCCATAAAAGAAGTGCCTTTGTCTTTATCTTTTAAAATTCGGCGTTCTTTGATACCTGTTCTTGAGGTGATCCATTCATCGTTTGTATCAACCATTGTTTCTAATACTTGATTAGACAACACAAAATCTGGTACGTATTTACCAACCGCTGTTATGGCTGCTGTTATTTTTGTCATAAGGGACTACTTTATGTTCAAAAAAGTTGAAAAAGTGGTGAAAATTACAAAAAAAATAGCAAATGGCAGCTTTTTTTATTGAAAAAAAGCAGTTTTGCCGTTTGTTTGGATTTTCGCTAAACTAAAAAACTCTCGCATTGCGAGAGCTTTTTTTTATTCTTTTAGAATTAAGCTACAGCTTCTGTTTTGTCTACTAAAACTTGTCCTCTGTAATATAATTTTCCTTCATGCCAGTAAGCTCTGTGCATTAAGTGTGCCTCACCAGTTACTGCGCAAGTTCCGATTGTTGGAGCTACAGCTTTGTAATGAGTTCTTCTTTTATCTCTTCTGGTTTTCGAGGTTTTTCTTTTAGGATGTGCCATCTTACAATATTATTTATCCGTTAATAGTTGTTTTAATTTGTCCCAACGTGGGTCTGTATCTTTATTATTGTCCGAATTTTCGTCGGTTTCATTATCATTTAAATCGTCGTCATCAGCATCGTCTTCGTTTATCATTTCTAAGTCATCGCTGTCCAAGAAATCCAAGTCGTCGTCTGATTCTTTTTCTTCGTAATCTGCTGCGATATCGGGATGTATCCTTTTGTATGGAACCGATAAAGCGATCATTTCATAAATGTACTGCATTACATTAAATTGAAATTCTCCGTGCGGCAAAATTAAAAAATCATCATTTTCATTATTAAATTCTTCGCCGAATTTTACTAATAAATTTAAACTTCCTTCAATAGGTAAATCAAAATCTTCATTAGTTATGTCGCAGGGTACATTTACAGTGCCTTTGTGTGTAAACTGCAGTTCTAACATAGTGGTTTTTTTTAGCATTGCAATGTTAACCTGTATGTTAGCGCTGTTGAATTCACTATAATTGAATAGATCAAAAAAATCGTTTTCGATCTGATATTCAAATTGATGTTCTCCTAACTTTAATCCGGTAAATTGGATTAAAAAATCTTTTTCACTTACCATAACCATCTATTTGAGCGTGCAAAGATATAAAAATTATTTAATTACAAATAGTTATCACAATTTTTTTGTTGTTAAATAGTTGAAACCTTTAAAGGGTTCGCTGTACTCTGCAAATACTCGTTTTTATTTTTATAAATATCTAAAGCTGCGTAAACTGCGTTTTTAAAAGATGTGAAATCGGCAATGCCTTTGCCTGCAATGTCGTACGCGGTTCCGTGATCTGGCGATGTTCGAATTTTATCTAATCCTGCCGTATAATTAACGCCATTGCCAAAACTTAAGGTTTTAAACGGAATTAATCCTTGATCGTGATAACATGCTACAACGGCATCGAAATTTCTGAATTGTTCCGAACCAAAAAAAGCATCGGCAGAATAAGGTCCGTAAATAATAATGTCTTCATCAAACAATTCTTTAACCGTATTGTTTATAAAATTTAATTCTTCGTTGCCTATAATTCCGTTATCGCCACTATGCGGGTTTAATCCCAACAAGGCAATGCGCGGTTTTATTACATTGAAATCTTGAATAAGCGATTTGTTAATGGTACGAACTTTTTGTTTGATTAATTCCGGAGTCAACGTTTGCGATACTTGTTGCAATGGAACGTGATCTGTAACCAAACCTACTTTAAGGTCTTCGCTAATCATGAACATTAGTGCGTTTCCTTCTAACTCTTTATCCAAATAATCGGTATGACCTGGGAATTGAAATTCTTCCGATTGAATATTGTATTTGTTAATAGGTGCAGTAACCAAAGCATCAATTTCATTGTTTTTCAAAGCTTGTGTTGCAGCTACGAACGATTTTATCGCATACTGCCCAACAGCATCGTTCAAAGTTCCAAAATCTAAATTAACTCCTTCTTTCCAAAGATTTAAAACATTGAATTTTCCTTTTTGGATTTGATCTAACGAATCTATTCCGTGTATGTTGGTTTGGCAGTTAACGATCTTTTTTATGAACGATAACAACTTGGCATTTCCAAAAATTACGGGTGTGCATAATTCCATCATTCGCTGATCCTCAAAGGTTTTTAAAATAACCTCCGGACCAACGCCGTTCATATCACCTATAGAAATACCCAATATAATATTTTCACCTTTTTTAAACATGCGTTGCGCTAATTATTGCTAATTTTGTTACAAATTTAGTAAAATTATTCTACTTATGTTTACTGGTATTGTTGAAACTCTTGGAGTTATACGAAAAATAGAGCACGATCAAACAAACGTACACTTGTTTATAGAAAGTTCTTTTACAGATATGTTAAAGATCGATCAAAGTGTTGCGCACAACGGTGTGTGTTTAACGGTGGTTGAAATTAACGACGGTTTTTACAAGGTTACTGCCATAAAAGAAACGATTGATGTTACTACGATTGGTTTATGGAACGTAGGCGATATTGTGAATTTGGAACGAGGAATGCCTTTGAACGACCGTTTAGACGGACATATTGTGCAAGGACATGTTGATGAAACAGCTGTTATTACTAAAATTGATGAAGTAGGAGGAAGCACGTATTTTAGTTTTGAATACAGTGAAAGATCGAAACATGTTACCATTGATAAAGGATCGATTACGGTTGATGGAACTAGTTTAACGGTTGTGAATTCAGGAATTAATACTTTTAGCGTAGCAATTATTCCTTATACATTAGAAAATACGCTTTTTAAAACTTACAAAGTTGGAACTAAAGTAAATCTGGAGTTTGATGTTATTGGTAAATATGTAACCAAGTTAATGCAGGTGCATTTAAAATAAAAAATCAGGTTTTAAACCTGATTTTTATTTGTAAGAAAAAACATCGCTTAAGTTATCGTTGTTTGTGTAGGTGCAGTTTTGATTGATTAATTCGCCCGAGCCAATATTAATTACCATACCGTGAACTGCTAATTGCTGACCGTTTTTCCATGCGTTTTGTACAATAGATGTTCGGCATAAATTAGAAACCTGTTCTTGCACGTTAAGCTCAACCAAACGATCTTCTTTTTGACTTTTATCTGCAATAGCATCAATTTCTGCGGCGTTTAAGCGGTAAACGTCTTTAATATGTTGCAACCAGTTGTCTATAATACCGAATTGCGAACTGCTTAACGATGCCGCTACACCACCACAACCGTAATGCCCCGCAACAATAATGTGCTTCACTTTTAAAACGTTTACAGCATAATCTAAAACCGAAAGCATGTTCATGTCTGAATGTACACAAACGTTGGCGATGTTTCTATGAACAAAGACTTCGCCCGGTTTTGTTCCGGTTAGTTCGTTTGCCGGTACGCGACTGTCTGCGCAGCCAATCCATAAAATTTCAGGATTTTGACCTTTTGAAAGTTGTTGAAACCGACCCGAAGTATCGTTCTTAACAAAATCCATCCATTCTTTGTTGCCGTTTATTATTTTATCGAAACTTTTCTTTAAATCGTTACACATTTTAATCTACTTTATTTAAAGCTAATTTACAATATTCTTGTTTTTTGAATTGAAATCAAAACAAAAAAAATCGACAAAATTGCTTTTGCCGATTTTCTTTACAACTATTTAAATGTAATCTGATAATATTAAAATTTAGATAAATTCAACAACTCCGGTTTCAACATCGTAGTTTGCACCAACGATTTTAATTTTCCCTTCTTGTTCCATTTTTCTTAAAGTAGAACTTTGTTTGCGGATGTTTTCTATCGCATTCAAAACGTTGTGATGATTTAAACGCTCTAAAAGATCGGTGTTGCTTGATGATCTTTCTTCACCGTCTTTAATAATGTTTTTAATAATCGGATCAAAATGACCAACCAAATGGTTCAGGTTGTCCATTCCAAGTCCTTCAATTGCTGCCGAATCCAAGCCGCCTTTTAAAGCACCGCATTTTGTGTGTCCTAATACCACAACCAGTTTAGAACCTGCAACGTTACAGCCAAATTCCATAGATCCTAAAATATCCTGATTTACGAAATTTCCTGCGATTCTAACGCTGAATACGTCGCCTAAACCTTGATCGAAAATTAATTCTGCAGAGGTACGGCTGTCTATGCAACTTAAAATTACCGCAAACGGCCACTGACCTGCGCGTGTATCGTTAACTTGTGCCAATAAATCGCGGTTTGCTTTTAAGTTTTTTACAAAACGCTCGTTTCCTTCTTTTAAAATTTCTAACGCTCTTTCAGGTGTAATGGTTGCTTGTGTTTCTAATGTATGTGCTTTCATGATAGTCTTTGTTTATTAATTGTTTGATATTATTACATTGCCCTTTTGTGGGTGATTGATACGTGAGAATCCTGATCGTTTTCGTAATCGCGGTACGATGTTCTAAAACCAATCAATTCTACTTCGATATTTTCTTCTTTGGCTCTTACATTGGCGAAATCCTGGATCATTTCCAAAACATCGGTTGTGATGTAAGATGTGGTGCGGGCATCGATAATTACTTTTGAGCCCGATTTTATATTTTTAAGTGTTTTTTTAATGGCAGCTTTGTTTAAAAACGAAACCTCTTCTGCTAATTTAATGGTCAATTCGTCGGCATCATTTAATTTTTCACGACTTAAATAGTAGGCTCTTTTCATGTTTCCTTGTAAAATATAGAAAATTGAAATTGCCAAACCAATACCTACCCCTTTTAATAAATCGGTAAAAACAACAGCCAAAACAGTTGCTACGAATGGTATAAACTGATATTTTCCGTTATGCCAGAAATGTTTGAAAGTTGCAGGTTTTGCCAATTTGTATCCAACTAAAATTAAAACGGCAGCCAATGTTGCCAACGGAATTAAATTTAATATGAACGGAATGGACAATACGCAAATTAACAATAAAACGCCGTGGATAATTGCCGATGTTTTTGAAGTTGCACCTGCATTTGCATTTGCAGAACTACGAACAACTACCGATGTCATTGGTAAACCACCGATTAATGAACTGAATAAATTTCCAATCCCTTGTGCTTTAAGCTCTAAATTGGTATCGGTAATGCGACGTCTGGTGTCTAAACGATCCGATGCTTCAATGCATAATAATGTTTCAATAGATGCAACAACAGCAATAGTAGCGCCAGTTAACCATACTTTATAGTTCATAAAACCTTTAAAATCAGGTAAGGTTATAAGGCTTTTAAAATCTTCTAAGCTTTGCGGCACCGGTAAGGGAACCAAATGTTCTGAACTAATTGCTAAAGAACTGCCGCTTGAAACAAAAAGTTGGTTTAATAAAATACCCGCAATTACTGCAACCAGTGCACCCGGTAACATTTTAATTCTTCGTAATACCGGAACGTTTTCCCAGGTTAGTAAAATAATAACCGAGACAATGGTTACAACAACAGCTCCCGGATGAATCGCGCCAAAAACTTCATTAAAATAATTAAAATTGATGCCGTTTTCAAACAAGGTTTCGCTACTCATATTATCGCTGTCAAAACCTAAAGCATGCGGAATTTGTTTTAAAATAATGATGATTCCAATACCTGCTAACATTCCTTCGATAACGTTGTTAGGGAAGTAGTTTGAGATGCTTCCTGCACGGATAAAACCTAAAACCAATTGTAAAATCCCGGCAATTAATCCGGCGCAAAGAAATAGTTCAAAAGCACCTAAATCAGTAATTGCGGTTAAAACAATTGCAGTTAATCCTGCTGCCGGACCCGATACCGAAATGTTAGAGTTACTTATTGATCCTACAACAATTCCACCTATAATTCCTGCGATTACTCCCGATAATGGTGGTGCGCCAGAAGCCAACGCGATACCTAAACATAGTGGTAATGCCACTAAAAACACCACTAAACCAGATGCAAAGTTCTGAGACAACTCTGCCTTAATATTTTTTTTCATAAAATCTATAATTAATAAACGTGTAAGAACATAGCAGTTTATAAATAAAATGCTACAATAGTTTGTTATTATAGGTTTTGTTCGGGAGGTGGTAATGGAATTTTAAAAACGAGATCGTCTTTAATGCTGTGTTTTGAAAAGTTTAAATTTGAATTTGCAATAACAGCATTTGATACGATTTTATGGCAGTTGAGAAAGAAATGATAATGCACTTCTTTTTCTTCTTCCTCGTTAATGTTGTTGTTATTGGCTTTTGATTTTGTTTTGGTAGGAACTTCTTCTTCCTCGTTTATGATTAATGATGAATTTACTACATCTTTATTCAACGCATACGTTATTGTTGGTGCAAATAAAAAGCACACAAACAATAAAAGAGTTGATATGTTAAAAATCTTAAGCATTGGTATAGTCGCAAATTTAATCGAAAGTTTTTTAAATGTGCACTAAAGCTTGTCAAATAAATGTTAAAGAATTTAATTTTAGTGCAAAAAAAAACATTCCGTTATAAGGAATGTTTTGTTGGCCTACTAGGACTCGAACCTAGAACGACTGAACCAAAATCAGCTGTGTTACCATTACACCATAGGCCAATTAACCGGTAAATATATAAAGTTTTATTTGTTGGCCTACTAGGACTCGAACCTAGAACGACTGAACCAAAATCAGCTGTGTTACCATTACACCATAGGCCAATAAAACTTGCAATAACAAACATATTTTGCTTAAATATTGCGAGTGCAAATGTAGTACAAAAAAATAAAATCGCAAGAAAATCAAGTAAATTTTTTAAAAAAAATCTAAAAGAGTTTATCAATAAAAAAAAAACGCTTTCTTTGTAGTTCTTACATAAAAAGATCAAAAAACAGCTATTATGTTGACAATCAATTTTAAAAAATGGAATACCATCACCGGGTGGGTTGCATTTTTAATTGCACTTACAGTTTATACTTTAACCTTAGAACCTACCGTTAGTTTTTGGGACGCAGGTGAATACATTGCTACATCGGCAAAATTAGAAGTTGGTCACCCGCCTGGCGCACCACTTTTTCAAATGTTGGGTGCATTTGCCGCTATGTTTGCTACATCGCCCGATAAAATTGCGGCAATGGTAAACTGGGTTTCGGCACTTTCAAGCGCTTTTGCCGTGTTGTTCATGTTTTGGTCGGCTACCAATATTCTATTTAAATTAGTTAAAATTGGTACCGAAAAACTATCAAACCATACCGTAATTGCAGTTTTAGGAAGCTGCTTAATTGGTGCGTTAACTTTTACTTTTTCTGATACTTTTTGGTTCAGCGCCGTAGAAACAGAGGTTTATGCAATGGCAACTTTTATGCTGGCATTGTTGCTTTGGTTGGGTTTACGCTGGATTGACGCTATTGACGAACCACGAGGAAACAAATGGTTGTTGTTGATAGCTTTAGTTGTAGGTATGTCTTTCGGAGTGCATTTCATGGCATTGCTGGCAATTCCATCAATCGGTTATTTGTATTTCTTTAAAAAGTATCCAAAAGTTACCGTTAAAAACTTCATTATTGCAAATATTGCAGTAGTTGCCGTTTTATTGGTTGTTTTTGGATTTATACTTCCATATACGATGATTTTCTTCGGAAAATCAGAAATTTTCTTTGTCAATTCCATCGGCTTGCCTTTTAATTCAGGAACCATCATTGCTTTTGCTATTGTAGTTTCGTTTTTTGTTTTCGGATTAAAAATTACCCGTGAAAAACGAAAGCAAATCGCTAATACATTAATTCTTTCGGTATTATTCATTTTTATTGGATTTTCTTGTTGGTTAATGTTGCCTATACGTGCCAATACCCAAATTCCGATCAACGAAAACAAACCTTCGGATGCTGCTGAATTATTAGCATATTACAACCGTGAACAATATGGTTCTCGTTCGTTGTTTTATGATACTTACTTTACTATTAAATACGGTGGTGCGTTAGATCCTTCGCAACCTTACAAAGACGGAAAGGTAGATTACGAACGTGATTATGCTACGGGAAAATATATCGTACTAAACGACGGAAAAAATGCAAATCAGAATTATTCTCCGCGATTCAAAGGATTTTTACCTCGTTTGTGGGAGCCTGATATGGCAGCAAATTACATGGCATTTACAAAACCTGTTGATTTTAAATTAAAACCGGATTACGCATCAGAGCCACAATTAATGGAAATAACTGGGCAGCTAAAAGCCCAAGTACAATCAGGTAGGCTTAGTATGCGTGAATATGATAATGCTTTGCGACAAATAAGTGAGTATATTGACGTTGAAAAACCAAGTTTTTCAGACAATATCGGCTTTATGTTTAACTACCAATTTGGTTATATGTATACGCGTTATTTGTTATGGAATTTCGCCGGACGCCAAAGCGATATTCAAGGCGAGAATGATCGTATGAACGGAAATTGGATTTCGGGTATTAAGTTTTTAGACGAAATTCGTTTAGGATCGCAAGAAAACCTAACCAGCGATATGGCAAACAATAAAGGGCGAAATGTATATTATATGCTGCCGTTTATTTTAGGCTTGGTTGGTTTTATTTTCCATTACCGCAAAGATCCAAAAACGTTCTATGTACTGTTGGCATTGTTCTTATTTACAAGCTTTGCATTAAAAATATTCTTAAACGAACGCCCTTTTGAACCTCGCGAGCGCGATTATGCGGTAGTTGGTTCGTTCATGGTATTTGCTATATGGGTTGGTTACGGTGTGTATGCTATTTACGAATTTTTATCGAGCAAAGTAAATGCGAAAGTAGCCTTGCCGTTGGTGTTGGGTGTTACCTTTTTAGCATCGCCGGTATTAATGGCAAAAGAAAACTGGGACGATCACGATCGATCTGAAAAATATACCGCATTGGCATTGGGTAGAGCTTATTTGGATTCGTTAGAACCAAACGCCATTATTTTTACCATTGGCGATAACGATACCTTCCCGCTTTGGTATTTGCAAGAAGTTGAAGGTTACCGTACCGATGTTCGTGTGGTTTGTACTACATTGTTACAGGCAGAATGGTACATCGATCAAATGAAAGTAAAGGCACACAAGTCAGATCCGCTAAAGATTCGTTTTAATCACAAGCAATATTCAGGTGAAAATCTTTATTTTACGGCATTTGCACCTACGGTTGATGAACGTTTTGATATCAATACAATCTTAGAATTCATCGCATCAGATCGTCCGGAATCTAAAATGGAAAACGAAAACGGTATGGTTTTAACCCGTGTTCCAACTAATAAACTTAGTTTGCCGGTAGATAAAGAAAAAGTTCTGAGAAACGGAACCGTTTCACAGAAATTTGCAAACGATATTGTTTCTGAAATTCCGATCGACATTAAAGCAAATGCGTTGTTGCGTATGCGAATTATTATGTACGATATCATTGCGAACAACAACTGGGATCGCCCAATTTATTTTACAGCCGGCGATGTTTCAAACGAAGCAATGTTGTGGTTAAAAGATTATTTACAGTTAAATGGTTTGGTGTACAAACTGGTTCCTGTAAAAGCGAATGTTGATAAAATAAACGCGAACCATCCGTTCTATATAGGTTCGATCGATGCTGATAAAATGTACAAAACCGTGAACAATTGGTATTGGGGTAATTTTGGAAGTCCGAATATTTATCACGACCCGCAAACAAGAAAAGAATCAAGAATGTACTTGATAAATTTGGCTCGTTTGGCAGAACAATTTATAATAGAAGGTAACAATGAAAAAGCTAAAAACGTACTTGATTTAGCTATGAAAAATTTCCCGATAGAATATTATATTCCGCATGATAATAATTTAAAATACGAGTTTTTTGAGCCTTATTCAGATTTGTATTATATGGCAGGCGATAACAAAAAAGCAGCCGAATTGGCAACTAAAATGTTTATTAAAGCAGAAGAAAACTTGAATTTCTACAAAGGAATGAAGTTGAACGAACAGCGAGAGTTTTGGTACAATATTATAGATAATTTTAATACCGCTTACCGCCTTATTGATAATTCTAAAATGCATAAAGATACTGCTACCGTTGAAGCATTAAATAAAAGAATAGCACCTTTTGAAAAGCATTTTCAGCGTTACTTGAATGCTTATAAGCAGCAACAACAAGAAAAAGCAGAAATGATGCAGCAAGAAGAAGAAATGTTGCAAGATACCACTGCACAAACAATAGATTCTACACAACAATAATTTAGTAAAGACGGTATTTTTGCCGTCTTTATTTATATTGCTGGTAAAAGATACCCACGTTTTATAAAAACCATTGGGACGTTTTCATAAAACCATTGGGATCTTTTTACAAAACCATCAGTAACTTTTTTTGTTAGTAGCACATCTTGTATTCGCATCCATCAAAAAAATAGTTTGTAATTTTACAAATAAATTAAAAAGTATGTTAGAAAATAAAGATCAAAGCAAAACCTCTTTGTCACAATTGGGCGAATTTGGTTTAATAAATCATATCACAAAAAACTTTTCCATTCAACAGCAATCAACCATAAAAGCAATAGGAGATGATGCCGCTGTTTTAGATTTTAAGTCGAAAAAAGCCGTTGTTTCAACCGATTTGTTGGTAGAAGGCGTACATTTCGATTTAAGTTATATGCCGTTGAAACATTTGGGTTACAAAGCCGTTGTAGTGAACGTGTCCGATATTTGTGCCATGAACGCCACACCAACTCAGGTTACGGTTTCTATTGCGGTTTCAAACCGATTTCCGTTAGAAGCTATTGAAGAATTGTACGAAGGTATTCGTTTGGCATGTGATTTTTATAAGGTTGATTTAATTGGTGGCGACACCACATCAAGCACCACCGGATTATTAATTAGTGTTACTGCATTAGGTGAAGCAACTGAAGAGGAAATTACCTATCGTTCAGGCGCACAAGAAAACGATCTATTGGTTGTTACGGGCGATATAGGTTCGGCTTACATGGGCTTGCAGGTTTTAGAACGCGAAAAGCAGGTGTTTTTGGTAAATCCGCAGAATCAGCCTAATCTGGAAGATTATTCTTACATTATTGAACGACAGTTAAAACCAGAAGCACGTAATGATATTAAAGAACTTTTACACAAATTAGAGGTAAAACCAACTTCGATGATCGATGTTTCAGACGGAATTTCTTCAGAAGTTATGCACATTTGTAAAGCATCAAGCGTAGGCTGTAATTTGTATGAAGATAAACTGCCATTAGATCCGCAATTAATCAATGTATGCGAAGAATTTAATTTAGACAGCACAACCATTGCCATAAACGGCGGCGAAGATTATGAGTTGTTGTTTACTGTCTCAATGAACGATTTCGAAAAAATTAAAGGAAATCCGCATTTATCAATCATCGGTCACATGACTGCCGAAAAAGAGTGTATTCATTTAATTACGAGAGAAAACACGAAACTTCCGCTAAAAGCACGCGGTTGGAATGCTTTAAGCGACGAGGAATAAAAAAACAGAGATTTTAAATCTCTGTTTTTTTGTTTTAATGCGAACTCAACATATTTTTAGGATCTAAGTACCTGTCTAATTCTTCTTTTGTTAAAATATTTTGTTCAATAATTAAATCATAAACGCTGCGGTTTTCTTGCAATGCCTGTTTGGCAATTTTAGTACTGTTTTTATACCCTATTATTGGGTTTAATGCGGTTACAATACCAATGCTGTTTTGTACTTCGTTTCTTAAATGATCTGTGTTTGCTGTAATTCCTTCAATACATTCAACACGAAGTGTGTCAATGGCGTTTGTTAATATTTCAATCGAATCAAACAACGTCAATGCAATAATTGGCTCCATAACGTTTAATTGTAATTGTCCGGCTTCGGCAGCTAAACTCACAGTTAGTTCGTTCCCAATTATTTTAAAACAAACCTGATTTACCACTTCCGGAATTACCGGGTTAACTTTACCCGGCATTATTGACGATCCCGGTTGTTTTGGCGGTAAATTAATTTCGTACAAACCAGTTCGTGGACCTGATGTTAACAATCGCAAATCATTACATATTTTTGATAGTTTTACAGCCAACTTTTTCAACGCACTGGCATAACCCACAAAACTGCTGGTATCGGATGTCGCTTCAACCAGATTTTCTGCCAATTTAACCGGTTCGTTTAAAAGTGTTGCCAGTTTTTCTGCACAAAGTTGCGCATATCCTTTGGGAGCATTCAATCCTGTTCCAATGGCGGTTGCGCCCATGTTTACTTCTAAAAACTGAAAAGCTTGGTCTTGTAAATACGGAATTTCTTTCTTCAGCGTAAAAGCAAATGCTTCAAATTCCTGACCTAAAGTCATTGGAACAGCGTCTTGCAATTGGGTTCGTCCCATTTTAATCACGTTTTCAAACTCTTTCGCTTTTCTATCTAAAGCAAAAAATAATTTTTCTAATGCGTTGGTAACTTGTTTCGATGATTGAAATAATGCAAGCTTTAATGCCGAAGGATACGCATCGTTAGTAGATTGCGATAAATTCACATGATCGTTTGGAGAACAATGTTGATAATCGCCTTTTTGATGTCCCAATTTTTCCAAAGCAATATTTGCAATTACCTCGTTGGCATTCATGTTTACCGAAGTTCCTGCACCACCCTGAATCATATCAATAGGAAACTGTTCAAAATACTGATCTTTCAGAATATCCAAACAAGCTTGCGAAATAGCATCTTTCAGCGTTTCGTTAATCAATCCCAATTCAAAATTCGTTTCAACAGCTGCTAATTTCACAACAGCTAACGATTTTATAAAAATGGGATACTGATATAATTTGTGGTTCGATATTTTAAAGTTGTTAATAGCGCGTTGGGTTTGCACGCCGTAGTAGGCATTTTCGGGTATCTGTAAATCGCCTAATAAATCAGTTTCTGTCCGAAAAGAGTTCATGCTTTTTGTTTAAAATTACAAAAAATCTTTCAATGGACTTTTAATTTAAATGGAATATTAACAAATAAATAATTTAGCAGTTAAAAGAAATAATACGCGTTTGGTATGTGATTTATCTCGTTTTCTTTACCTATAACAACCGAAATAATATCCAGACTTACCTCTAAATCCAAATCTTTTTCTATGATGTACGCATTGGTCGCTTCTAAAATAAGTTTGATTTTTTTGTTGTTCACAAAACTTTCGGGCTCGCCAAAATGAGTCGATGTTCGAGTTTTTACTTCAATAATTGCCAAAATGTTTTCTTTGACAGCAATAATATCTATTTCGGCTTTTTTGTAACGATAATTCGTTTCAAGAATGACATAATTGTTGGCTACTAAAAATTCTTTAGCCAATTGTTCGCCTTGTTTTCCAGTATCGTTATGCGTTGCCATTTTAAATGTATTTCAAAGAGGTTGATTCATTATTGATGTTCAAAGAAACTTTTGTTCCCAACTTTAAAGCACGATTATCAGGAATGTGACCCGCAGGAAAATCAAAACAAATTGGGAAATTGTATTCTTTGCAAAGATCCAAAACAATCTGCTTAACATCATATCCAAAAGGAATCTGGTTGTCGTGCATATCGGTCATTCCGCCAATAATCAATCCGTTTAAATCATCAAAATATCCGTTGCGTTTCAAGTTGTAAAACATTCGGTCGATATGATACAAATATTCATCTAAATCTTCTAAATACAATATTTTATTTTTTGTGTTGATGGATGATTTCGATCCTAACAAACTATAAATAATCGATAAATTTCCGCCAACAAGCAAACCTTCAGCATCGCCGGTTTTATTACTTGAATTTGATGGAATTTCAATTTGATAATCTTCGTTAAACAAAGCCTGACGCAATGTTTCTTTAGCTTCTGTCAACGCTTTTGGTACAGAATACGGCATAATGGCGTGCAAAGTGGCGATGCCCAAATTGTGAATATGGCTGTGTAAAACGGTAATGTCGCTAAAACCAATGACCCATTTTGGATTTTGTATGAATTTAGAAAAATCGAGTTTATCAATGATTCGAACTGTTCCATAACCACCACGCGCAATCCAAATGGCTTTAATGGTATCATCATCCATCATACGCTGTAAATCATCTGTTCGTTGTTCGTCTGTTCCGCCCAATTGATTCACGTTAATATCAATGGTTGATCCAAAAACAATGTTCAATCCCCACGATTCAAAAAGCGAAACAGCCTCTTGCGCTTCATCTCTGGTAAAACTTCTTGCGGTACAAACCATTGCAACGGTATCGCCTTTTTGTAAATATGTGGGAATTTTCATGATGATAATTTTAAACAAAAATAGTTTTTAATTGATATTTAGAAAATGTTTGATGTGTTTTTTCTCTACCTTAAATAGCTTTCCAAACAAATAACATTTCTTTAAGTTTTGATCTATTTAACCATAAACAAAAAATGATTAAATTTGTAGAAATTTTAATTTAAGAGATCATGTATCCAGAAGAAATAGTAAAACCAATGCAGGCTGAATTAACTTCGGCAGGTTTTGAAGCATTATATACAGCAGAAGAAGTTGAAAACGCTTTATCAAAAGAAGGGACAACATTAGTAGTAGTAAACTCGGTTTGTGGTTGTGCAGCAAGAAATGCACGTCCTGGCGCAATTATGAGTTTAAGCAACGGTAAAAAACCAGAAAATATTGTAACGGTTTTTGCAGGTGTAAACAAAGAAGCGGTTGATACAGCACGCGAAAAAATGTTCCCATTTCCACCATCATCGCCATCTATGGCATTGTTTAAAAACGGAGAATTGGTGCACATGTTAGAGCGTCATCATATCGAAGGACATCCGGCAGAAATTATTTCAGAAAACCTAAAAGAAGCTTACAACGAACATTGTTAATCTTTTAACTGAAAAAATATATAAAAATCTATCGAATTTCGGTAGATTTTTTTATTTGTCGTATATTTGAACATAAATTACATAAAGTGCACAAAATTTTATCTTATCCGTTAAGTATTGTATATTATTTGTTCTTAAGCTTAAGCTTATTAATTTTTCATCCGATACAATGGATTTGTTTGAATTTATTTGGATATCAGGCACATACACGCAGTGTTGTTATACTACAATGGTTTTTAATGCGCAGTGCCAATGTGTTAGGTACAACCTTTAATGTAAAAGGTAGAGAAAAATTACCCGTAAATAAACCAATTATTTATGTATCAAACCACCAATCAATGTTTGATATTGTTTCCATAATTTGGTTTTTACGAAAAACACATCCAAAATTTGTAAGTAAAAAAGAATTAGGCAAGGGCATACCAAGCGTATCGTACAATTTAAAACACGGCGGATCGGTTTTAATAGACCGTAACGATCCAAAACAAGCATTACCTGCCATTAAAGGTTTGGGCGAATACATACAGAAACACAACCGTTCTGCAGTAATTTTTCCCGAAGGAACTCGATCTAAAAACGGAACGCCAAAACGCTTTTCAGAAAACGGCGTAAAAATGCTTTGCAAATTTGCACCCGACGCTTATTTGGTGCCTTTAACAATAAATAATTCGTGGAGAATGTTTCGTTTCGGAATGTTTCCAATGGGATTAGGAAGCGCAATAACATTAGAAGTACACGAAGCAATGAAAGTTTCAGACTACGATTTTGCCACCCTATTTCAAAAAACCGAAGAAGCAATTGTTTCTTCCATAAAATAACACAACGCAAGTTGTACAAAAAACAGTAAAAATGTCTATTCAAAATGTTCGATTAGAAGTAATGCAGTTCTTGGAAAAGAACATAGATACTTTTGTGCAGAATTATTTAATTCCTGTAGAAAAGATCTGGCAGCCTTCAGATATGTTACCCGATTCACGTAACGAAAACTTTTTAGAAGAAGTTCGTGAACTACAAGCTTACGCAAAAGAATTGCCTTACGATTTCTGGGTGGTTTTAGTAGGCGATACCATTACCGAAGAAGCGTTACCAACGTATGAATCTTGGTTGATGGATGTAGAAGGTGTTGACCAAATGGGAGGCGAAGATGGTAGTGGAAACGGATGGGCAAAATGGATTCGTCACTGGACAGGGGAAGAAAACCGACACGGCGATTTATTAAACAAATATCTGTATTTATCTGGGCGTGTAAACATGCGCGAGGTAGAAGTTACAACACAATATTTAATTAACGATGGTTTTGATCCGGGAACAGACCGCGATCCGTACAAAAACTTTGTATTTACCAGTTTTCAGGAACTGGCAACCTATGTATCGCACAATCGTGTGGCACAATTGGCTAAAAAACACGGCGATCATAAATTATCAAAAATATGTAAGTTGATTGCGGGCGATGAAATGCGTCACCACCATGCATATTCAGAATTTGTTGAGCGAATTTTTCAGGTAGATCCTTCGGAAATGATGAAAGCTTTTCATTACATGATGAAGAAAAAAATTACCATGCCGGCAAATTTAATTCGAGAATCGGGCGGAGCGATTGGCGATGCATTCCATAATTTCTCAGAATCGGCACAACGTATCGGTGTTTACACCTCTATGGATTATGTTGATATTTTAAACAAGCTGATTAAACGTTGGGAAATCGATAAAATTACTAATCTGACCGATGAAGCAGAAAAAGCACGCGACTACCTAATGAAATTACCAGACCGTATGGCGAAATTAGCTGAGCGTATGAAGATTTCAGACGAATCGCACGTTTTTAAATGGGTAACACCAGCAATTGTAAAATAATATAAAGCCGATAGAAATATCGGCTTTTTTAATCTTTTTAAAATGAATTACATAGATCAAACCATAACTTTTGTTAAGAAAGAATTAGAAGGAGCCGAAGCCGGTCACGACTGGTTTCACATTCAACGCGTGTATAATAATGCGTTGAATATTTTAAAAACCGAACAGGCTAATGAACAGGTGGTGGTTTTAGGAGCTTTGTTGCACGATATTGCCGACAGTAAATTCCATAATGGCGATGAAACAATCGGACCTAAAAAAGCAATGGAATTTATGACATCGATTGATATAAATGACGATATTAAAGAACATGTTGTAAAAATCATTGAAAACATTTCGTTTAAAGGTGGAAATTTCAACAGAACGTTTCAGTCAAAAGAATTAGAAATTGTTCAAGATGCTGACCGTTTAGATGCTATCGGAGCCATTGGTATTGCCCGAACTTTTAATTACGGTGGATACAAAAATAATGGGTTATATGATCCGGAAATTCAGCCAAAATTAAAAATGACCAAAGAAGAATACAAGAATCATAAAGGCACAACCATTAATCATTTTTATGAAAAGTTATTGCTTCTTAAGGATTTAATGAATACCGAAACCGGTAAAAAAATCGCAGAAAACCGCCACCAATACATGGAAGGTTTTTTAGAACAATTTTATAACGAATGGGAAGGAAAAGCGTAGGGTATTCTTTTTCAATATTATGAATAATTGTTCTTTTAAAATTTATATTTACCAAATAAATCAAATATGAAAACCTTTGTCGCTTTAGATTTTGAAACTGCTAACCAGCACCGCACCAGCGTTTGCAGTATAGGTTTAGTTTTTGTAGAAAACGGAATAATTGTAGATAAATATTACCAGCTTATAAAACCGGTTCCCAATTTTTACAGTTATTGGAACACGCAAGTCCACGGATTGGTTTTTCGCGATACAGAATACGCACAACAATTTTCTGATTTATGGATTGATATTTCCAAACAAATAAAAAATATGCCGTTAATAGCACATAACAGCATGTTTGATGAAGGTTGTTTAAAAGCGGTTTTGCAGGCTTATGAATTACCGGTGCATCAGAATAAATTTCTATGCACTTACAGAGCAGCAAAAAAAATGTTCCCTAATTTACCCAATCATAAACTGCCGACAGTTTCAAAGTATTTGGGTTTTAATTTGGATAGCCACCACAACGCTTTAGCAGATGCCGAAGCTTGTGCACATATTGCATTGAGCGTTTTTTGATTTTAGTATATTTGTTAAATAAATATTCATAACTATGAATGAAGGTATAGGTTTAATATCTGATTTGTTAAATCAAACGGAAGAAGTTTATAAAAAAAGTTTAGTTAAGCAGAATTTAAGATTAAATAATTTAATAGAAAATCTATCTTTTAAAAAGATAAATTTACATCCCATTGATTATTCTAAATTAAATGCTATTCGAACAAAGTCAAGGTTAATTGGATTTGAAGATATACTCATTGATTTTGAAAAAATATTAGAAAATGAAAATGTTCTTTCAAAAGAAAAATCGATAAGATTCAATGTTTTAGATTTTTTTAGAATTGATGAAACTTTACATAGTAGATTATTAGGTTTTTTTCTTGATAAAGATGAAAGTCATGGACAAGGTGATTTATTTTTAAAGAAGTTTATTGAAAAATTAGGATATACAGATTATGATAAAGGAAAATGGAATGTAACTGTAGAAAAACAACGTATAGATATTTTAATAGAACGTAATCATCCACACTCAACAATTATTATCGAAAACAAGTCAAATGATGCGATAGATCAAGATAATCAAATTTACAGATACTGGCATAGGGCAATTTATTGTAAAAATAAAGAAGAATGTGCAAATAATGATAAGTACAAGATAATTTATTTGGTCGCAAATGACACAAAATTGCCTTCAGAAAATACATTACGTAGACCAATTGATTGGTCTGAGAATTTACGAGAAGTTGTACCCTTAAAGGTAGAACCTTGGAATTTTAACAATCAAATAAATTATTGGTTACAAGATTGCTTGAACCTAATAGATAATGAAAATTATAGATTAAAAGAATATATAAAACAGTATATAGAATTTTGGAATTAAAAAAATAATAAAAATGAACACAGAATTTTTAAATGAGGCTATCAATTTGTTTAATATGCCCGAAAAATGGAACTCTTTTATCGAACTTTCAAATAAAAGAAATGAAGTGATAAATTTATGGAATAAAAAAGCTAAAAATGTAATAAATAATTTCTTTCTAAATGATACAGTTGAATCTTGGTCTTTTATCAGTTGGGGAATTTGGGATTATAGATGGTATTTAGAAGATTTTGGTAAAGAGTCTTTATGTATATGGATATATGGTAATAGAATTCAATTATGGCTAAACGGTAACGATTTTGATTCCAATGTAGTTACTTCACTACTAAATACAGACAGGTATTCATCATTGTTAAGCTTATTTAGACCGGATGGAGTTTTTGAGGGAGATTTTAAAATTATTGAAATGGGGGATTTTGTTTTCAATTCCGTAAACGACGGACATATTTCGAGTGAGGAGTTAGCTTGGTATGCTGGGAATAGAACAGAGGAATTTGTAACCCAAATTGCTGAAAAGGTGAATAGAATAAGAAAAAATCCTGAACTTACCCAATTACTACATGAATTAAATGAAAAGTGTAAAAGATAATAGTTAACCAAACTATCCCGAAACTTGAACTTTCGGGATTTTTTATTTATGTAAGCCACAGTTTGTCCATTGGTACATTTACATTTGAAAAAAATGAAAATGCAATGGAAAACAATCAATGGTATTACACGGATTTTAATCGACAATTAAATTATATGTGTTTTTGTGAAGAACCTGAATTTGGTAGTGCTTTAGCGTATTTACTTACATTTAAAAAGCACGAGAGTTTAAAAGTAACACCGCATAAATTTTCAATTGAAATATCAAATGCCGATATTCATATTTTTATTATACATACCGTGTTTTTTCAACAGCAAGAATATGAAGCGGCAAAACAATTGAAAAATGTACATTTTATATCGTTTAATAACAAACTTGCTGAAATGCACGAATTCAGTAAAATGAAAAACGAAATAAAATTTATTAGTAAAGGTATGCTAACGTCAACAGTTGAAGCACTGACAGAAAATAAACTAATAACTGCCCTAACACAATTTAAAGAAACCGATGGACTTTAGAGATATCTGAATCAAAAAATAAACCGAGCAATGGCTCGGTTTATTGGTGTCAAATATAGTTTTTATAATCCTAAAAATCCTTTAATCTGTGGTTTACTCTAAAATGGTTATTTCTTTTCAGGTGTTTCGTTAATAACACGGATAGGTGACGCGGCAAACGGATTACTGAATCCGCCTTCATAAATGGCTTTTTTAATTTCGTCTTGTATTTCAAAGTTTAACGAACCAAAATCTGCTTTTCCAGCCCATGCACGAACGGTTAAAACAACACCACTTGCAGCTAATTCTTTTACAAAAATCTCTGGTTTTGGATCTTGTAAAACTCGGGTATCTGTAGCTAATTTTGCTTCTATTGCCTGCTGTACTTTCTGAATGTTATCTGCATAGCTTACTGTTAAAGCAAATTCAATTCTGCGTTTTGATATTTTCGAGAAATTTCTGATCACAGAATTTGCTAAAGCACCATTCGGACTAAAAACTTTTATTCCTTGTGCGTTGTTTAAAGTAGTGTACAATAAATCGATTTTTTCTACGGTTCCATCGGTTCCGGCAGAGTTTTCTATATAATCGCCTACTTCAAACGGACGGAATAATAAAATCAACACGCCGCCTGCAAAGTTCGATAATGATCCCTGCAAAGCCAAACCTGCCGCCAATACCAATCCTGATAATGCTCCTAAAATTGCAGTTGTTTGAAAACCAAGGTTTCCTGCAACAGATAAGATCAATAAAGCATACAAAACAAATTTGATGATCGATAGTAAAAAACCTCTTAAAGAAAGGTCAACATTGCGTTTTTCAAATCGTTTTTTTACAAGTTTTAAAACGGTTCGTATAATAAATAATCCAATTATTAAAACTAATATCGCAGCAATTATTGACGGAATAGCATCAATAAACTTAACAATTAATAATTCAAAATAATCGGAAATTTTTGTTACAGAACCTACAACACCTTCTTTAACATTTTCTGGATTAACGGCATTAAGCAATTCTTCTTTTTCGGCAGCTAACGATGGAGCTTCTTTTACAACGGTAGCTAATGAATCTTTTTTCATGTTCTAAATTTTTTACAAAAATAAAAAAGAGATGCTTATCACATCTCTCTTTATAAAATATTTATGGTTTTTTAGATCGCTAATTTTTTAGCAATTGCTTTTGGAACCGCGTTTTTATGTAACATAATAGCCGTAGCCTTGTATTTCATAAATTCTTTGGTCATGTACATGTATCCTTTGTAATCGTTAGATAAACCCCAAGAATTTTTCACGATATAGTATTCTTTTCCATTTTGATCTTTCGCAACACCTGTAATATGCATTCCGTGATCATCAGTCGTTTCGTAATTGTCAAACGCTTTTTGGCGATCGTCTTCCGTAACTTTTTTCTCTGCTTTTGGTCCGTTGAACATATCTGCTTTTTGTTCAGTTGTCATTTGAGCGAAATCAATTTCAGGAACAAAAGCTACACCGTTTTTCCAGCTGAATCCTTTTTCAGAAACATCACCAGCCCAAGCAACCGTGTATCCGTTTTTCAAAGCATTGTCAACCGTTTCAACCAATTCGTCCATTTTTACGTTGTAAACTTGATCAAACGACCAGTTATCAGGAACCAATAAAGTGAATTTAGTATAATAAGGATATTCTTTTAAAGAAGAAATTTCTACATAATCTTCAGCCTTTACACCCACAACTTGGTCTGCAAACGTTTTAGGCGTGTATTTTTTACCTTCGTATGTGAATTCTGTCGGAGCTTCACCTAAATACGTATCAATAACCGAAGTATAAGCTTTAACCCAGTTTTCTGACAATTTATCGTTTTTAATAACCGATGCCAAAACAGACTCGCTCATTTTACTCATTTCAGAGAAATTGTTACGCGTTTGTCCTTCTTGTAAACCCGTGTAAGCTGATCTTGGAACCGTACCGTATTTTTTGTACATATTCATTACATCGTGGAACGCACCGCCTTCGCCCAATGTAACTGCACCATGCATTTTTACATACATTTTGCCTTTTTCGATATATGCGTTACGAGCTGTGAAGATTTGAGCTAATTCAACAGGTTTTTTACCCATACGAATCATTTCTGATTCAATGAATGAATTTCCTGAATAAGACCAACAAGTACCCGATGAACCTTGATCTTTAACCGAAGTGTTTTCTAAATTTATTACATCGGTAAACGTAAAATGATCTTTACTGTTGGCACTTTGGTTTGCCTTTACCTTATTCATTAAATCGTCTTGTGCCGATACATTTGAAGTTGCAGCTAAAGCAATTAATACCGCTGCAAATAATGGTTTTAATTTTAAACGAAACATATTGTTATTTGAATATTTTTAATAGTAAGTACGAATTTATGCAATTTGTTACATAACTAAATGAAATGTTTAATTTTTTTAAAAAACATAGTAGTAATTTTTGTTTTGCACTAACTTTACTTTTTGGATTTTTTTATGGAAGCTAAAGAACAAACTATATTAACAAAACCTATATTGTGGTTTTTAACGATTAGTACCGGTTTAATTGTTGCGAATATTTATTACAACCAACCTTTGTTGGGTTTAATTGCTAAAGATTTTAATATTACAGAAAGTAAAGCAGGTAAAATAGCGATGCTTACACAAATGGGCTATGCTTTAGGATTGTTTTTAATAATTCCCTTAGGAGATAAAATAGCACGGAAAAAGTTGATTTTATTTAGCATGTTTCTTACAATGCTTTTTTTGTTAACTATAGCAACAGTTACAAACTTAATGTTATTGTATGCGGTTAGTTTTGCTTTAGGAATAGTTTCGGTTGTTCCGCAGCTTTTTATACCCATGGTTGCCGAACTTTCTACCGAAAATACCCGTACTCAAAATATCGGTATGGTTATGTCTGGTTTGTTAATTGGTATTTTAGCATCAAGAATGATTAGCGGTATAGTTGGCGATTATTTTGGTTGGCGGTTTATGTTTTACATTGCGTTGGGCTTAATGATGCTTACAACAATTTTTATTTATTTGTTGTTGCCTCAAACGTATCCTCACTTTAAAGGAAGTTATATTTCACTACTAAAATCGGTTGCTCATTTTGCTAAAACAGAACCTGTGTTACAATTAGCATCCTTACGTGGAGCTTTAGGTTTTGGAGCTTTATCGGCAATATTTACCACTTTGGTTTTTCATTTAGAAGAAGCTCCTTTTTTAGCAGACGCAAGTGTTGCGGGAATGTTTGGTTTGGTGGGAGCAGTAGGAGCTGTTGCTGCAGCTTCAGTGGGCAGGTTTACACATTATGTTTCTAAAAATACAATTATAAGTATCTCTCTTTTAATTATATTGTTAAGCTGGATGTTTACCTATTTTGCAGGCTATACTTATTGGGGATTGGTAGTTGGTTTTATATTAATTGATTTTGGTTTACAATCAAGCCACATTATGAACCAAAGCGTGTTTTTTGCAATAAATATTAAAGCAACCAATCGTTTAAACACGGTTTATATGGTATCGTACTTTTTAGGTGGATCATTAGGAACACTTTTAGGAGCTATTGCCTGGGAACATTATGGATGGACAGGTGTTTGTTGTATAGGTGTAATATTCACTGCTTTTGCATTATTAGCTCATATTTTGTTGTATAAAAAAGTAGAAAGATAGTGAGTGTTTTGTGTGTTTATAAAGAAAAAACCTTCAATATTAATTGAAGGTTTTTTCTTATTACAACGTTTCTTTTAACCATTTAAAAAATTCGGTTTGCCAAACTAGTGCGTTTTGTGGTTTAAGCACCCAGTGGTTTTCATCAGGTAAATACACAAATCTACTTTTAATGCCTTGCAACTGTGCTGCTGCAAATGCTTCTTGACCTTGACCAATCGGTACACGGTAATCTTTACCGCCGTGGAAAATCAAAATAGGCGTGTTCCAGTTTTTAACCAATAAAATTGGGTTGTGTTGGTAATAGGTTTTTGCAGCATCTTTATTGGTTTCGGTATCCCAATACGCACCGCCTGCATCCCAGTTAGGGAAAAAAGTTTCTTCGGTAGTTCCGTACATGCTATGTAAGTTAAAAACACCGCAATGTGCAATAAAACTTTTAAAACGGTTTTGATGGATTCCTGCCAAATAGTAAACCGAATAGCCGCCGTAACTAGCACCAACTGCACCTCTTCGAGCTGTGTCTACATATTTTTCTTTAGAAACATCATCAATAGCCGAAAGGTAATCGTTCATTGCCTGTCCGCCCCAATCTTTAGAAATAGCCTCATTCCATTCCACTCCGAAACCAGGTAAACCTCTGCGGTTTGGTGCTACAATCACATAACCTTCTGCTGCCATTAACTGGAAATTCCAACGGAACGAATAAAAAGGCGATACAATAGACTGTGGCCCGCCTTGGCAATATAACAACGTAGGATATTTTTTGTTAGGATCAAAATTTGGCGGAAGAATTACCCAAACCAACATTTTTTTACCATCGGTTGTAGTTACATAACGTTTTTCAACCTTGCTTTTTGCAATTTTACTGTACGCAGCATCGTTTACATGCGTAATTTGGTTCCATGTTTTTTTCTTTAAATCGTACGAATAAACTTCGGCAGCCGTATTAAAATCGGTACGGGTAACTAAAACTTTATCTTTTACAAAGCCTACAATACTGGCAACATCAAAAATACCGCTGGTTAATTGTTTTACCTGCACGGCAATTCTGGTTACACCCGGAAAGTTCACTTCAAACAGCTGCGTAGTTCCATCAATCGGAGCAATAAAATATAACTTTTTACCGTCGTTGCTCCAAACATAACTGTTTACTGTCCCATCCCAGCCTGCAGTCAAGTTAATATCAATACCTTTATGACGCACAATAATATCGTTTTTATCGGCTTCATAACCATCGTTTTTCATTTGCAACCATGTTAAATCGCCGTTTGGTGAAAAAGTTGGGTGCGTATCGTAACCTAAATTCTTTTCGGTTAAATTAACGGTTTGCTTGGTATCTAAATTATATTCGTACAAATCGGTGTTCGTACTTGTAGCATAAGCTGTTCCTGCTTTCTTTTTTGATACATAAATAACCGATTTTCCACTAGGATGCCAAATATAATCTTCTTCGCCACCAAACGGAGCTTGCGGACTATAATAAGGTTCGTCTTTCAACAAATCGGTTTTTTCTTTGGTTTCCAAATTCGTAACAAAAACGTGGCTGAAAGATCCGTCGTTATCTTTGTCCCAATGGCGGTAATCTAAACCATCGTACACATACACATTCGATTCTTTCAATTCAGGATATCGGTCTTTTCCTAAAACCTTATTTACCTTAACTTCTTCGGCTGATAATTTAAATTTTCCGTCTGGCGAAAGGTTTCGGTCTTTAATCAAACCATCAGTATTTTCAAGTTCTTTGATGCGTTTTCCGTCAACAGTAACCTGATATGTTTTATATTCCACCGTGTTTTTATCCACATTCGGAATTCCAACCTTATAAATTAAAAAATCGCCTTTTTCTGTGATGCCAACCGGGTTTACACGCCCTAACTGCCAAAGTAATTCTTTTGTCATTACCTTATCTTGTGCATTTGCCTGTAGAGCAATAACCGATAAAGTAGCTAATAAAATACGTTTCATTTTTACACCTATTTTTAGTTGCGGCTAAATTTACGAAATATTAAATGATAAAAATTCCTTAAAGTTTTGTTTTATGTTTTTTGAAGGATCGAAAAATGAAAAATTATGACTAATTTCACGAACGAAAAAATACTACACAATTAATTAGAATGGAAGATTTTAACTGGGGCGACTTAATCAATCCTGAATTCTACATAAATTTAGAAATTGCCGGGCATAAAATTGGGTTATACGTTGTTTTATTCATCGTATTTGCCGAAACAGGCTTGTTGGCAGGCTTTTTTTTACCGGGCGATAGTTTACTGTTTTTATCGGGAATTTACAGCAAGGCTTTAATGAGCGAAATTGTTGTAATTGAAAGCGATTTTTTAAACGTTTTAGGTGTTGCATCGTTAGTAGCTGTGGCTGGAATCGTTGGTAATTTGTTTGGATACTGGTTTGGATCTAAAAGTGGAAACTATTTGTATCAGAAAGAAGACGGATTTTTATTTAAAAAGAAATATCTGTTAGAATCGAAAGCTTTTTTTGAAAAACACGGTGGTCGTGCCATTATTTTTGCGCGTTTTTTACCGGTTGTGCGTACGTTCACGCCAATTATTGCAGGTGTTGCAAACATGGAGTTTAAAAAGTTTTTGTTCTATAATATTGTAAGTTCTATAGCGTGGGCGTTTTCGCTGATCTTTGCCGGGCATTATCTGTACCGTTTTTTGTTAGACAGCTACGGATTTGATCTTACCCATTACATTGAATACATCATTCTTGTAATCATCATCATCACAACGGTACCATTTGTTGTAAAACTGATAAATAATAAAAGAGCAAAAAATAAAAAATAAGGGAGTATATTTACATCCCTTTTTTTATGCATTATGGTTAAGAAAATTTTTAAATTCATAGGTAAATTAATCCTGTATTTTTTCGGGATAAGCATTGGTTTGGTTATCCTTTTTAAGTTTGTACCCGTGCCGTTTACGCCGTTGATGTTTATACGAACTTTTGAACAGATAGGAAGCAACGATAAAGTTGTTTGGAAACGCGATTGGATTTCGATTGATGAAATGGGTACTTCGATTCAAAAAGCGGTTATTGCCAGTGAAGATGGAAAGTTTACCACGCACAATGGCTTTGATGTAAAAGCGATCGAAAAAGCTTATGAAAACAATCAAAAAGGGAAAAAGGTTAAGGGGGGAAGTACCATTAGCCAGCAAACTGCCAAAAATGTTTTCTTGTGGCCGGGTAGAAGTTACTTACGAAAAGGATTAGAAGCTTATTTTACGGTTTTGATTGAAGTTGTTTGGGGTAAAGAACGCATTATGGAAGTTTATTTGAACTCGATTGAAATGGGTAACGGAATTTACGGAATCGAAGCGGCATCGCAACATTGGTTTAATAAATCGGCAAAAAATCTTACAAAGGCAGAAGCGGCTGCAATTGCTGCCATTCTTCCAAATCCGAGAGTTTACAAAGCTAAAAACGGTTCGAGATATATCGAAAGAAGAAAGAATGCTATTAAGCGTCAGATGAATTTTTATAATAGTCCAAACTATTCGGAATAATAATGAATGAAGATTTAAAAAAAGGATTGATCGGACTTGCTTTTGGACTTATATTATTAATTTTTGGATATTTTTCGAAATACTTAAAAAATAATGACAAAGAAGAACCCAAAACTAAAGATGAAAAAATACGAAAAGGACTTTTAAATGTAACCTACGTAGGTTATTTTACCAAAGGCATACTCGGAATTATTATTATTCTTATTTCCTTACTGTTTTTTATTAAATATTTGGTAACTGTGTTATAAATTATCATCTATTAATTTTTTTGTAACTTTACTTTTAGTACACAACTTAAAATGATAATTCTTTAAGTTTTTCGCGAAGACCTCACAGGTTTTTAAAACCTTGTGAGGACTGAAACCAAAAGTCTTTGGTTTGTTTTTTGTTATGTACAAATAAAATTATATTATTAATTAAAATTTAGAACTATGAAAAAGAACATGTTATTAATGGCTGTTGCTGCCGGATTGTTGTCGGTAACGGCTTGTAAAAAAGAAACAACTACAACAACTGAAACTACGGTTGATACATTAACCACAGAATCTACAACGGTTACTACCGAAGAAACAACTGTTGATCCTGCGGTACAAGCAGAAATTGATGCTGCGGAAGTTCGTTATGAAAAAGCCGAAGCTGATGTGAAAGCTGCAGTAGAAAAAGGTGATAAAAAAGCCGAAGCAGCAGCTGTAAAGGTTCGTGACGAGGCTAAAACTTCTTGGGAAAAGTTAAAAGCAGGTGTAAACAACGCCGCTAACGATGTAAAAGACGGTATTAACAACGCTGCAGAAAAAGTAGAAGAAGGTGCTGATAAAGTGGGCGAAAAAGCTAAAAAAGTAGGTAAAGATGTAGAAGAAGGTTACAACAAAACCTTGGATAAAATGAAAACCAATAACTAATTAGTTTAGTTTGATAAAAAAATCCTGTATTGAAAAATACAGGATTTTTGTTTTACTGAAAACCATCTTACTTGTGTCAAGCTGAACTTGTTTAACTTCGTTCAGTTAGCAAGCTCGGGTCAGCTTCTCATTATTTAGAATTCGAAATGTGATTCCGGATCAAGTCCGGAATGACAAAATGAGATGACTTAAATTTTTTTAATTCCCTTTAAACTCGGCTTTGCGTTTTTCTAAAAAAGCAGTTGTTCCTTCTTTAAAATCGGCAGTTCCAAAGCAAAATCCAAAACGATCAATTTCTGTATTAAAACCATTAATTCCGTCTTTAAAGTTTGCATTTACCGCTTTTATAGCTTGCGAAATAGCTGTTGGCGAATTTTTAGCAATTTTCAAAGCCAGCTCGTTTGCTTTATCTAACAATTCAGGTTGTTCCACCATGTGATTTATCAAACCAAAAGACAATGCTGTTGGTGAATCTATCATTTGTGCGGTCATAATCATCTCGTTTGCTCTTCCTTTTCCAATTAATTGAGGTAAACGCTGTGTTCCGCCATAACCCGGAATTACGCCTAAAGTAACTTCTGGTAAGCCCATTTTGGCGTTGTCTGATGCTATTCTAATATGTGCCGCCATTGCCAGTTCTAATCCGCCGCCTAAAGCAAATCCGTTCACGGCAGCAATTACCGGAGTTTGTAAATTCTCTACAAAATCAAACAATAATTCTTGTCCTTTTCTTGCTAATTCAGATCCTTCCGAAACATTAAAACTTGCAAATTCCGAAATATCAGCACCTGCAACAAACGCTTTTTCGCCCGATCCCGTTACAATAATGGCACGCACTTCGTTATCGCTTTCGCATTCTTTAAAAGCATTGTGCAATTCCTCAATTGTTGCCTTGTTTAAAGCGTTTAATTTTGTTGGACGATTAATTGTAATAGTAGCTACTGCATTGTTTTTTTCTACTAAAATGTTTTCAAACGACATATTTTTATTTTTTAGTTACTAATTAATTGATTATTATCCCACTAAGCAACTGTGTTTTTAATAACCATTTTTAAAACCTTCATATATTTTTTAAATATTAATTAAATAAGATGTGCCAATAGTCAATTGTCTTATGAGATTTTTTAACTTTTTGACATTTTAATTGAATACAAATTTATTCAAATATTGAATTGGAATTGTAAACAAATATATGTACAATAGTTAAATAGTTTTCTGTGTTTTTATTGTGTTAAGTTTCTAAATATTCTAAATCTAATTTAATTCAGATTAGAATATTTTGTATGGTTAAACTTTTCTAATCGTGTTTTAATGTTATATAAATTCAGCTTCATTAATTATTTATATAGATTGAAATCATTTTAATTAGTTGCTTCTAGTTTATTCTTAAGTACCTATTCTGAGTGGTAAGTTGATAATGCTTGTGAAGTAAAAATTGCGAGATTTTGCGATAATCTCGCAATTTTTATTATTTAATATGTTTTATTTTGGAATAAAATGTTTTTGATTTTATATAATTCCTCTTCTTTAAATTAACTTTAACTTCTTCAAGAAAGCCTAATTCAACTAATGATTTTAAGTCAGTTCTTGCTGTGTAATTGGAAATATTAAATTTATTCTCTATTTCTTTACTCGTTAAAATTCTATCCGCATCATCATAAATAATTTTGATAATTTGTGCCATTCTATCATTAACTCCTTCGATTTTAAGAAACTTCGCAGCTTGTATAACTTCTTTCTGTTTAGAATGAATGTATGTTTTTAAAGCTTCGTATGCTTTTATCATTGCTTTTAAATGATATGTAATGAAATAACCTAAATCATTCTCATCACTTTCTGTATACAAGTATGCTTTCTCATATTGATTTTTAGAATCCTTGATTATTTTAGAAATAGAAAGGTACTCTGTTAACCAATAACCATTTTTTAACATATACCAATAAAATAAAGCTCTTGCAGTTCTACCATTCCCATCGGTAAATGGGTGTATCCAACCAATCATAAAGTGAATAACACATCCTTTGATTATTGGGTGTATAAAATCTTTAGAATCTTCATTAAAAAAGCGGATTAAATCATGAATTAAAATTGGCAATTCTTCTACAGATGGCGGTTGATGAACTATCTCACCTTTCATTACATTAGCTACAAAAATCTCATCATTTGTTCTAAAACAGCCCTCCTCCTTACTATCATCTAAAGTTCCTTTTGAGATTAATCGATGTATTTCTAGTAACTTTTCAGTACTCAAATCTTGGTCTTTAATTTGAACAATATGTTTCATTGTGATATAATTGTTCATAATCATAATTTCAGATTTGTTTTGAGGTTTTTTTTCTTGTTGAATCATCTCTTTAGCTTTCTTTCTAGTGGTGTTAGCACCCTCCATTTGGCTACTATTTATAGATTCTTCAATAAGAGAACTAATCATAAATTTTGATTTGTCTGTTTCGGAAATTCCAATATTTGATGTTAAAGTTCCTCCTGTATTTAAATCAAACTTGTGTAAAGTTCTTTGAATAAAATCTGTTGTTGGATAAGAAAAAGAATATTTACCAAATTTCAAGAATTTACTCTTTACTATACGATTAAATTTAACGGCAGTCCACACATCTTCTAAGTTTTTTCTTTCTGATTTGTATTTTACTTTATCCCAATATAAATAATCATCTTGAAAAGCTTTCATTTCGCCACTACTCTGCATGTCTACAGATAAAATAATTATATCTTGTGTGAATTCTTTCGTTTTTGGAGCTAATTCCATGGTTTGATATTTTAAACAAAAATAGTAAAAATTGCGAGATTTTGCGATAATCTCGCAATTTTTACTATTGCACATTTGGGTTATTGTGATAATCCTTTTTAGTTTATGTTTTTTTTAAATTTTATGTTTAATTATAACTTACATAAAAGCAATCAGTAATTTTTTCTTATTTAGTGGAATGGTTACATTGAATAAAAACTTTTCTACTGTATGGGAGTTGTTTGTAGTGTGATTGTTAATTTAAAAAATGTATAAATCTAATGTTTATTGGTCATTTAGTTACTTATTGGTAGTTTTACGTAAAACGTTGTTCCTTTATTCAAAACCGATTTAAAACGGATGCTTCCGCCGTAGCTTTCAATCATGTTTTTAATCATTGCCAAGCCAAGTCCCATTCCGCTTGTTTTTGTTGTGAATTTAGGTTCGAATATTTTCTCTTTAATATCTTCTGGAATTCCCGATCCATTGTCGGAAACAGTTATTAATACCGATTGACCTTCTCTTTTAACTTTGACCGAAATCCGTGGGAAAGGTTCGTAATTCGGAATTCCTTCAATAGCATTTTTAACCAGATTGTTTATGATTCGGATAATTTGCGATTGATCAAATATAGCAATGATTTCTTCTTCGGTTGATTCAAAATTGATGAAATCTTCGTTAAAAATATCCAAAGCCAACTGAACCACTTTAACCACATTCAAAGTGGTGTTTTGTTGGGCAGGCATCGATGCAAAGTTTGAAAAAGCCGATGCAACGGCACTCATGGTATCAATTTGCTGCACCATGGTTTCGCAAAAATCTTTTATTTTCTCATTCACATTTGGATCTTCGGGATTGAATTTTCGTAGGAAACTTTGAACGGATAATTTCATTGGCGTTAACGGATTTTTAATCTCGTGCGCCACCTGTTTCGCCATTTCGCGCCAAGCCAATTCACGCTGACTTTGAGCCAGTTTATCTGCCGATTCTTCCAGCTTATCAACCATTTGGTTGTACGAATTTATCAGCGTTTCAATTTCATAAGATGCATTTTCAACCTTAATTTTTTCATTTCTTCGGTTGATGCTTGTTTTTTGGATACGTTCACTGATAAATTGTAAGGTTTTGGTAATATAGCTCGATAAAATGAACGCCAAAATAATTGCCAGCACAATGATAAAAAGATAGATTTGCGCAAAAAGAATAAAGAAACTGTTTACCTGAGCATCGTAATACGATGTTTCTTCGGCAACCGGCATGCTGATTATTCCAAGCGGTTTAAACTGATTGTCTTTAATGTAATTGTAGGCAGATCGGTAGGTTATACCATCTATAATTCGTAAGTCAATAAAGCGTTTGGTACTTGTAGTTTCTATTATTTTCAAGATATTGGGCGATATAACTTCGTTATTTATTTTATCGACAATAAAATTTCCTTTCGATGTTATTAATAGATTTCCCTTTAAATCGTAAATATTGATTTGAATGTTGTGGATTGATGAAAGTTCGAAAATTTTATCCTTAAAAATCAGCGGTAAATTTTCTGTGGTAACAGGAATGTCGGTCGTTTGCAGAATAAAGTTTAAATGCTCGTTAACGGCATCTTCCTTTCTAATCAATCGATCCTGATGGTAATTTCGCGCTTCTTTTTTAAACTGATAAATGGTAACCATGGCAATTAAAACCGACGATACAATGGTAAGAAAAATCATGGCAATGAAAATTCTTACACGTAACGATGTGCTTTGTATGTTGAATGGTTTTGCCATAAATGCCTAATTTTTCTCGCGCATTTTTTTATAGAATTTAAAGCCTAAAGTTAACAATAGTGCCAATACAAAAATACCGGCTACGCCAAAAATCCAGTTAATGGCACTTTTTAAAATTACTAAAAATACTACTGAAAAAAGTATAATTGTGGCACCTTCGTTCCAAATTCTGAAAAAAGAACTGGTTTTGGTAAGATTTTTATTTTTGATTTGATTTACAAACTGCTGACATTTAAAATGATACAGCCATAAAAGCAGAACAAAAAGCAATTTAACGTGCATCCAGGGCATTTGCAAAAGTGCAGGATTTTCGAGCAGCATCCACACGCCAAAAATAGTTGCCAATACGGCAGCCGGAAAAGTAATAATATACCACAGTCTGTTAGTCATTATCTGGTATTGGTTAGAAAGAATTTCTTTCTCAATATCCGGTTTTAACTGTGCTTCGGCATAATAAACAAACAAACGCACAATGTAAAAAAGTCCGGCAAACCAGCAAACAACAAAAATAATATGTAACGCCTTTAAGTATAAATACATAAATTAGTTTTTAGCAGCCCAATCTTTAATCCACAAAGTTACGGTATCAACCCACTGGTCATCATCGTTTAAGCATGGAATTGCCAAAAATTCTTCGCCACCATTTGCTTCAAAATCTTCTTTAGCACGCATAGCAATTTCTTCTAATGTTTCTAAACAATCGGTTACGAAAGCAGGTGTTACAACAGCAATTTTCTTAATTCCTTTGGCAGGCATATTGTCAATTTCAACATCGGTATAAGGCTCCAGCCATTTATCGCCTGCTAATCTCGATTGAAAAGTAACGCAGTATTTATCTTTTGGTAACTGTAATTTTTCGGCAACCAAACGCGTGGTTTCATAACAATGCGTGCGATAACAAAACTCGGCTTCGGGTGTGCCAACTTCGCAACACATTTGATTGGTAACAAATTTTTTGTGTGATTTTGTTTTATCGGTTTTTCTAACATGTCGCTCCGGAATTCCGTGGTAAGAAAACACCAGTTGATCATAATCAAAACCTTTTAAATGTTCATTTATTGAATTTGATAATACGTTAATGTAATTAGGATCATTATAAAAAGCAGGAAAGTTGGTGATTTTCATTTCTGGGAATTTCTCTTTTCTGATTTTTTCAGCCAAAACTTCAATAGTTAAGGTAGAAGCCATTGCATATTGAGGATATAACGGAAAAAGCAACACATCGGTAACGCCTTTATCGTGCAATCTTTTAAGGCCTTTTTCAATAGTCATGCTTCCGTATCTCATGGCTAATTCCACAGGAACATCACTTTTTTGAACAACCTTTTTGTGCATTCGTTCAGAAAGAACAATTAACGGAGATCCTTCGTTCCACCAAACTTTTTGATAAGCATGTGCCGATTCCTCCGGACGTTTTCTTAAAATGATTCCGCGAACCAAAAAAGCACGCAACAAATACGGAACATCAATCACGTATTTATCCATTAAAAATTCATCCAAATAAGGCTTAACAGCTTCTGGTGTAGGCGCATCGGGCGATCCTAAATTAACTAATAAAACTCCTTTCATGTTTTTGGTGTATTAATTTGTCACTAAAGACATTAAATATTTTTTAGGCGTAGTGCCAAATTTCTTTTTAAATGCTGCAATAAAGTGGCTTGCAGTGCTGTAGCCTATTCGGTTACCTACTTCGTTTACGTTATACGTGCCGCTATCTAACAATTTGCGGGCATATTCCATTTTATAATCGAACAAAAATCCGTAAACTGTATCGCCATAAACCTGCTTAAAACCTTGTTTTAATTTTTTGATATTCAAACCAATTTCATCAGCCAATTCCTGGAGGGTAGGCGGTTCTGCCATATTCTTTAACAAAATGTCTTTGGCATGTTTAATTTTCATGGTTTCTTCTTCATCGGTTTTAAACGGACAACTTTCATCATCGGTTCCTTCGGGTTTATTAAAAAGAAGACTCAGTAACTCATAAACTTTGGCTTTGTAATATAGCTTTTTGACCGATGAATGTAGGTTAAAATTCATTATTTGATACAAAACAACCGACATGGAAGGTGTGATGTTAGTTTGTGCGTAATGCTTTCGATCGATCGCATCTTTGTTTAAAAAAGGAATAAACTCGGCTTCGGTTGAAAACAGATTATGAAATTTTTTTATCGATATAATCACAGAAATAATCCAAGAACTCGGTTGAACTTCTAAATGAATAGGCAAGCCACGCTGTGGATTGTAAAGCGTTAAACTGTTTTCTTCGTTAACCGGTATGGTGTAAGCGCCGCCGTTAAAAACAAACGTTCCTTTCCCTTTTAGAACAAAGTGAAACTGCATAACCTCGTTACTTAAATCTTTTGTGATAACCTGCACATTGTCAGATTCGTTTTTTAAGCGAATGCAAATAAAATCATCTTCTAAAATAACATCTTCTTGAGTTCTCATAGCGTTGTTTTTATTTTTTGAATGAATTAAAATTTAGCAATCAACCTATTTAGAATTGTTCTAAATATTAATTCAGTAAAAATCATTAACGTCAGCAAATATAAGGCTTTTTTGAAAAAATAACGCAACAAAAAATCAAAATGTAACTTTGCGATATAATTAGTCCTTACAGCGTTATTTTAATTAAACTATTGCTTTTAAATTTGTGAAGCTTTATTAGTGAAACTAAATAATGAAGAACAACAACAATATAAAACCGTCGCATTTTTATGTGGTGGGATTAAATTACAAGAAAGCCGATGCAGAAACGCGTGGTAAATTCAGTTTGAGCGATCAGGCGAAATCGAATTTATTGGACGATGCCCGTTTGGAAGGAATTCCGTCATTAATGGCTATTTCTACCTGTAACAGAACCGAACTGTATGGTTTTGCAGAACACCCATTCCAATTGATTTCCTTACTTTGTAAACACAGTAACGGTACTGTAGAAGATTTTCAGCGGGTAGCTTACGTGCACAAAAATAACGAAGCTGTTTCGCATCTTTTTAAGGTTGGAACAGGAATGGATAGCCAGATTTTAGGCGATTTTGAAATTATAAGTCAGGTTAAAACGGGATTTATTGCAGCCCGCGAAAAAGGATTGACCAACAATTATTTTGAACGATTGGTAAATTCGGTTATTCAGGCAAGCAAGCGCATTAAAAACGAGACCGAGATCAGTACCGGTGCAACTTCGGTATCATTCGCTTCGGTTCATTATATCTTAAATAATGTAGCAGATATTAAAGAGAAGAATATTCTGCTTTTTGGAACAGGGAAAATTGGTAGAAATACCTGTGAAAACCTTGTGAAACATACAAAAAATAATCAGATTACTTTAATAAATAGAACCAAAGACAAAGCGCAGAAAATTGCAGGTAAATTCAATTTAATCGTTAAAGATTATGCCGATTTGCAAGCCGAAATTCAAAATGCCGATGTGCTGATTGTAGCAACCGGTGCGCAAAATCCTACCATTGATAAAGAATTGCTGAATCTTAAAAAGCCGTTGTTGATTTTAGATTTATCGATCCCAAAAAACGTGAATGAAAATGTGTTGGATGTTGCCGATGTTACCTTGGTTCATTTAGATCAATTGTCGCAAATGACCGATGATACCTTGGCAAAACGTAAAGAATACGTGCCGCAGGCAATGGCGATTATAGATGAGGTTAAGCACGAATTCATCACTTGGACACAAGCCAGAAAATTTGCACCGACAATTCATGCATTAAAAGCAAAGTTGGAAGAAATTAAAGAAACCGAATTAAAATACCACAAAAAGAAAATACAGAACTTTGACGAAGATCACGCGAATTTAATCACCACACGCCTTATTCAAAAAATTACCACGCACTTTGCAAATCATTTAAAAAATGAAACCACCGAAGTTGACGAAAGTATTGAATGGATCGAAAAAGTTTTTCAAATAGAAACACTCACAAATGAATAAAATAATCAGAATTGGAACCCGCGACAGCGAATTAGCGCTGTGGCAAGCCAATACGGTATCAAAACAACTGAATAATTTAGGATATAAGACAGAAATTATAGCTGTAAAGGCTGATGGGGATATTATTTTAGACAAACCTTTATACGAGTTAGGAATTACCGGAATATTTACTAAAACGCTCGATGTTGCTATGATTGCAGGCAAGGTTGATATTGCTGTGCATTCTATGAAAGATGTACCAACCGCTTTACCGCAAGGTATTGTGCAGGCTGCCGTTTTAAAACGCGGTAATGTACATGATATTTTGGTTCACAAAGGATCGACCGATTTTTTGGAGACCAACGGAACAATTGCCAGCGGATCGTTACGCAGAAAAGCGCAGTGGTTAAATAAATATCCGAATCATAAAGTAGAAGATTTACGTGGCAACGTGAATACTCGCTTACAGAAACTAAAAGATAATTCGTGGAACGCAGCCATTTTTGCAGCTGCTGGTTTAGAACGAATTAATTTAAAACCAACCGAATTTATTAATTTAGATTGGATGGTTCCTGCACCGGCACAAGGCGCTATGATGGTTGTTGCAATGGAAAACGATAATTATATTTTAGATGCCGTTGCACAATTAAACGATATTGAAACCGAAATTTGCACGCATATTGAACGACAGTTTTTACGCACATTAGAAGGTGGTTGTACTGCGCCAATTGGTGCTTTGGCAAGTTATAATGAACACGAAGATACCATTATTTTTAAAGGAAATTTACTTTCGATAGACGGAAAACAGAAATTCGAAATTGAAAAGAATGTCCCTATTAACGAATGGAAAAAATTAGGGTTTTTCGCAGCAAAAGAAATTTTAGAAAACGGCGGAGCTGCGTTGATGACAGAACTTCGATCGCAATTGAAGAAGTAATTTATACTATTTGTCATTCTGAACTTGTTTCAGAATCTCATCATACGAGTACTGATTACCAATATCATAAATAAAACAAAATGAAAACCAAAATCTGTGTTTTATCAACCAAAAAACTCAATAGCAATCAAAAACAATTTTTGCTAAATGCAGGTTTTTCGGTAATTGAAGCAGATTTTATCAAAATTACACTTGTTCCATTTCAGTTAAAAACAATTCCTACTTTATTGTTATTTACATCGCAAAATGCTGTGAAAAGTGTCTTGCAGAATGAAAATATCGAAACTTTAAAACAAATTCCCGCAGTTTGTGTAGGATCAAAAACCAAACAATTGTTGCAGGAAAATGGTTTTAATGTGTTGGAAACTCAAGAATACGCAGAAGATTTAGGTTCGATAATTCAACAGAAATATCCTTTGGAACAAATTACTTTTTTCGCAGGAAATTTAAGACGAAATGTTTTGCCTGATGCCATGCAGAAAACTAATATTTCTTTTGAAGAATACACAGTTTATCAAAATTCGGCAAATTCAATAGAAATAAAAGCAAAGACTGATGCATTATTGTTTTTTAGTCCGTCGGGAATTCAAAGTTATTTGCAGCGAAATTCAATAGAAAATCAAACCTGTTTCTGTATTGGTACTACGACTGCTGCGGCTTTAAAAGGAATTACTAATAATATTGTAATTGCTAACAAACAAACGGTAGAAAATGTAATTATTCAGTGCATCAACTATTATAAAAAATAAGTTTGGCAATTTCAGCACAAACTAAAAACAAATAAAATGATAAAAAACGATTTATTTTTAAAAGCATTAAACGGAGAATCAGTTGAACGTCCGCCAGTTTGGATGATGCGTCAGGCAGGAAGATATTTACCGGAATTTAGAGCATTACGCGACAAATACGACTTTTTTACCCGTTGTGAAACACCAGAATTAGCAGCCGAAATCACGGTTCAACCCATTAGAATTGTAAAACCGGATGCAGCCATTTTATTCTCGGATATTTTGGTGATTCCGCGTGCAATGGGAATTCATGTGGAATTAAAAGATAATTTAGGTCCGCAGATTCCGAATCCAATTAGAACAATGGAGCAGGTAAATCAGGTAATTGTTCCAAACATCGAAGAAACGTTGGGTTACGTGATAAACGCGATTAAATTGACCAAAGAAATGTTGAACGACGAGGTTCCGTTGATTGGTTTTGCGGGTTCGCCATGGACGATTTTTTGTTATGTGGTGGAAGGGAAAGGATCTAAAAGTTTTGATACCGCAAAAGGTTTCTGCTTTTCAAATCCCGTTGCAGCACACACTTTACTACAAAAAATTACCGATACAACCATTCTGTATTTAAAGGAAAAAGTAAAAGCGGGTTGTAACGCCATTCAAATTTTTGATTCGTGGGGCGGAATGCTTTCTCCGACCGATTATAACGAGTTTTCTTGGCAATACATCAACCAGATTGTTGAAGCTTTGGCAGAAGAAACAAAAGTGATTGTTTTTGGAAAAGGCTGTTGGTTTGCTTTGAACGAAATGGGGAAAAGTAAAGCATCGGCTTTAGGAGTTGATTGGACGTGTTCTGCAAGAAATGCCCGCTATTTATCAGGCGGAAACATAACGTTGCAAGGAAATTTTGATCCGTCAAGATTGCTTTCTCCAATTCCAACTATCAAAAAAATGGTTCATGAAATGATCGATGAATTCGGTAAAGACAAATATATTGTAAATTTAGGTCACGGTATTTTGCCAAATATTCCGGTAGATCACGCTAAAGCGTTTATTGAGGCTGTCAAGGAGTATAATAAATAGTTTTTAGTTGGTAGTTGTAAGTTTTTAGTTATGTATGATTATAAAAAATATATGGTTTGGCAAAAATCACATAAGTTGGTTTTAAAAACGTATGCTTTTACAAATACTTTTCCAAAGAACGAACAATATAATTTAACCTCTCAAATCAATCGGGCAGCCTTATCAATTCCTACAAATATTGCAGAAGGTTGCGGTAGAAACGGACAGAAAGAATTTATTAGGTTTTTAAATATCTCTTCTGGATCTGCTACAGAATTAGATTATCTGTTTTTGTTAGCTAAAGACTTAAATTTTATTTCAGAAGAAGATTATTTGAATTTAAATGAAGAATTAATAGAAATTAGAAAGATGTTATTTGCTTTAATTCAGAAAATAGCATCAACTTTAAACTAAAAACTGAAACCTAAAAACTACAAAAATGCTTACAAGTAAAAAAGACGAAACCGAACAACGTTTAAATTCCATATTGCAAAAGCTTTCGGGAATTACGTTTGTCCCAGAAAATTGGAACGAAGCCGTATTTTGGACAACTTTAGAAGAAACCGGCTTGTCTAAAAGCGATGTTTTAGAAAAAGAAGAAAACTTGTTTTTTCAACAATTGATCGATTTGCAGTTTCCTTGGGAACACATGGAAAAACTGGCTGATATTTTAGTCGGTTTAGATCCAAAACAACCAAACCAGTTGATAAAAGAACGTGCCAAACATCTGTATCAATTCATACAAAACGAAAGCAAAATGTTTTCGCTTGAAATTATGAATAAGATTGGAAAATTATAATGACAAAAGTCTATAACAAATATAACTACCCGATATTGTTAGTCAATTTATTATGGCTGATATTCGTTGTTCTATTTGTTATTTTCAGAAAACCACACAACCTCTGCGGAGAAGCTTTTGTTGATATAGTTCTGATTATTTCGACTCTTTTATTAGCACCTGTTTGTTTAATTATTGTCGCAATTACAAACAAAATAAAAAGACACAAATACAATACCGATTTTGAGTTTATTGCAATTCCATATATTGCATTAGTATTTCTCTTTGGAATATATATTTTATATCAGACTATTTAAACTAAAAGCCAACAACAAAAAACGAAAAACTACAAACCATGAAAGATAAATTTTATACCTACATTCAAAATCTGCAAGATCAAATTTGTAAAGCATTAGAAGATGCCGATGGCAATGCGAAATTTCGCGAAGACCTTTGGGAACGGCCTGAAGGCGGTGGCGGAAGAACCCGAGTGATAGAAAACGGAACTGTTTTTGAAAAAGGCGGCGTAAATATTTCGGCGGTTCACGGCAAATTGCCAGAAAGTATGCAAAAAATGTTCAATGTAGGCGAAGCTGATTTTTTTGCCTGCGGATTAAGTATGGTCATTCATCCTAAAAGTCCTATGGTTCCCACGGTTCATGCAAACTGGCGCTATTTTGAAATGTACAATGAGAATGGAAATGTAATTAATAGCTGGTTTGGTGGCGGACAAGATTTAACGCCGTATTATTTGTTTGAAGAAGATGCCGAGCATTTTCACAAAATCTGTAAAACGGCTTGTGATAAACATAATCCCGATTTTTATCCTAAATACAAAAAGCAATGCGATGAGTATTTTTGGAACTCACACAGAAATGAAGCTCGTGGAATTGGCGGCTTGTTCTTTGATTATTGTAAAGCGACGGAAAATCAATCAATGGAGGACTGGTACAATTTCGTAACCGAAGTCGGCAACAGTTTCACTCAGGCGTATGTGCCAATTGTCAATAAAAGAAAAGAATTACCTTACACAGAAGAAAACCGAACTTGGCAGGAAATCCGTCGAGGCCGTTATGTAGAATTCAATTTGGTGCATGATAAAGGCACTTTGTTCGGACTAAAAACCAACGGAAGAATAGAAAGTATTTTAATGAGCTTGCCGCCACATGTTCAGTGGATTTACGATCATAAACCCGAAGTTGGTTCAGAAGAAGAAAAATTAGTAAAAGTATTAACCAAACCACGCCAATGGGTAAACTAATTCTGTTTTGTATCATCTGCTTTTGTTGCAACCGTGTTTTTGCTCAAAAAGACACGCTGCAACCTTATGCCGTTTCGTACAATGAAAAAATGGTTGGAAGCATTACCTATCAAAACAGTTCCAACACTTTTTTTATGACTTATGAAGACGGTGCAGATTCATACAAAGCCGAATTTATTCCCAATACACAACAACGGCTGGTTGCAGGTTTAAGTTATAAAATGATCGATGTTTCGGTTGGATTTACACCGAATTTCCTAAAAAACGATGGATCAAAATTAGAATCGAATAATTTTAATTTGGGGTTTCGGTTTAATTACAAAAAGTGGTATCAATCAGTAACATTTATCAATCAAAAAGGTTTTTTTGTCGATTTTAATCATTTGGAACGATTTTATCTTTCAAGATTTCGATCCACAAAACTGGGCGGAACCACATCGTATGTATTCAACGATAAATTTTCGTACAAAACCATTTTCAACCAAAACCAATGGCAGCTAAAAAGTGCGGGTAGTTTCGTACCAAATTTCTCGGTTTACTACACCAATTTAACGTCAAAAGATACGGCAGAACATATTCATATCGATATGTACACTTTTTCGTTAGCTCCGTCGTATCATTACAATTGGGTTATCAGTCAAAAGTTTTTGGTTTCGGCAGGTTTGCTGGTAGGTGCGGGGATTAATATTGCAGATAAAGAAGTAACGCCGTTGTACGAAGCTTCTATGAATATTAAGTTGGGATACAATACCGATTCGTTTTTTACCTATTTGGGAATCAACAGTACCAGCTTTTTTCAGGAAGAAGGAAAAAATGAGTTCTATGATTCGTTTGCTGATGTTAAACTGGCAGTAGGATATAGGTTTGATCCGCCAAAAAAGTTTAAAAAATTATATAATGAGGTAACCCGAAGAATTGGGTTTTAAAAAGAATAAATTATGTTTCCATTACACAGAGGACGACGATTAAGACAAAACCAATCTATAAGAAGTTTAGTGAGCGAAACAACATTAAGTCCGAGCGATTTTATGTTTCCAATGTTCATTGCCGAAGGCGAAAATATAAAGGTAGAAATACCGTCGATGCCCGGAATTTTCCGTAGATCGATCGATTTAACGGTAGAAGAAGTAAAGGAACTTTTTGCATTGGGAATTCGTGCCGTAAATATTTATGTAAAGGTCGATGAATCTTTAAAAGACAATACCGGAAAAGAAGCTTGGAACCCAAACGGATTAATGCAGCAGGCAATTAAAGCCATTAAAAAAGCATGTCCCGAAATGATTATAATGCCCGATGTAGCTTTAGATCCGTATTCAATTTATGGTCATGATGGAATTATTAAAAACGGAGATATAGAAAACGATGATACGGTTGATGCTTTAGTAAAAATGGCAGTTTCGCATGCACAAGCCGGAGCCGATTTTGTTGCACCAAGCGATATGATGGATGGTCGTGTATTGCGTTTGCGTCAAGGTTTAGATGCTGCAGGTTTTACAAATGTGGGAATCATGAGCTATTCAGCTAAATATGCATCGGCATTCTACGGACCGTTTCGCGATGCGTTAGATTCTGCTCCAAAAGAAACCGGTGAAGCGGTTACTGAGCCTCTCGAAGTTGTTGCTGAGCTTGTCGAAGTTGTTGCTGAGCTTGTCGAAGTACCAAAAGATAAAAAAACATACCAAATGGATTACGCAAACCGAATTGAAGCCATTAAAGAAGCTGTTTGGGATGCCGAAGAAGGCGCCGATATGGTGATGGTTAAACCCGGAATTGCTTATTTGGATATTGTGCGCGAAGTTAAAAATGCAGTGAATGTTCCCGTAACTGTTTTTCACGTGTCGGGCGAATACGCCATGATTAAAGCCGCTGCCGAAAAAGGTTGGCTAGATCACGATAAAATTATGATGGAACAATTAATGTGCATTAAACGCGCTGGTGCGAGTTTAATTTCAACTTATTTTGCGAAAGAAGCTGCAATTTTATTGAACAGTTCTAAATAACATCTTTTCACAAAATTGTAACAAATAAAATGTACACACTTTTTGGCGATGCCGTATTTTTGCATAAAATTTCAATCATGAAAAATCTTTTATTTATTGGGATGTTATCTGCTGTTACCCTTGTTTCTTGCGGAAAGAAAGAAGATAAAAAAGAAGCATTGTATCCTGAAAATGTTGCAGAAAAATTAAGTCCCGAAGATCAGTTGGTTGCAGACGGAAAAGAATTGTTTGAAAGTAACAAGGCAGCTTGTTTTTCTTGTCATAAAGTAGATAAAAAAGTTATTGGTCCAAGTGTAAAAGATATTGCCAAAATTTACAAAGAACAAAACGGCGACATGGTTGCGTTTTTACGTAAAAAAGCCGATCCTATTGTAGATCCGTCACAATACAACGTTATGGAAACCAATTTTGCCATTTTAAAAACAATGAGCGACGAAGAAATAAAATCACTGGAAGCTTACATGATGAGCACCATTAAATAACAAAAAGCATCTCAATCGAGATGCTTTTTTAATCTTCTTTACTTTGAACAGATCTGGCTATGGCAATTTTATATTTTTTACCCTTCATTTTCTGGTCTTTAATATCTTTTAGTAGTTGTTGAATTTTAGAACGCTTTACAGCTGCAAATGATATAAAATCTTTAACTTCAATCAAACCTAAATCGCCTTTTTCCAGATTTCCTTTTTGTGATAGAAATCCTACAATATCAATTTTGTTTAATTTGTTTTTCTTGCCACCGCTAATGTACAAGGTTTCAAACATTGGCTGTTTTGGTATTGCAGACGATTTATCTAACTTAAAAATAGGCATTCCGTAATCAATATAATCCATTTTTTTCTCATCTTCATGGACGATTAAATATGCCGTTCCTTCGCTTTTCATACGTGCCGTTCTACCGTTTCTGTGCGTAAACTCTTCTTCTTTAAACGGCAAATGATAGTGAATTACGTGTTTAATATCCGGAATATCCAAACCGCGCGCAGCCAAATCGGTCGTGATTAAATAAGGAACACTACCGTTTCTAAACTGAATTAATCCGCGTTCACGTTCGTCCTGATCCATTCCTCCGTGGTAATACGTCACAACAATTCCCCTTTCGTTTAAGGTGTTCGAAATTCTTTCAACGGCATCTCTGTGATTACAGAAAATAATTCCGGCTTCTGAATTCAAATTACAGATTAAGTGAAACAATGTATTTAGCTTGTCTTTTTCTTTGGAAACTACTTTTTTAATCTCTAACAACGAACTGCTTTCTTCGGTTTGAGAAATAAAATTTAAGGTAGTTGGTTTTGATATTTTGGTGTATTTCGGAATTTCGATGGCATTGGTTGCCGATACTAGAACTCGGTTATTTACATTTTTTAAGCGAGAAATAATGAACGACATTTGTTCGTGAAAACCTAATTGCAACGATTTATCGAATTCATCTAAAATTAATGTTTTAATGGTTTCAGGATCGATCGATTCTCTTTCAATATGATCCATGATTCTTCCGGGAGTTCCAATTAAAACACTTGGAGGTGATGACAGATTTTTTATTTCGGTATCAATATTATGTCCGCCGTAGCAAATGTTTACTTTATAATTAGTTCCCATTTTTTTCCAAACCTGTTCAATCTGCAAACCTAATTCTCTTGACGGAACTAAAATTAACGCTTGAATTCCTTTTGTATCCGGATCGATCAATTGATAAAGCGGATACAGAAACGCAAGTGTTTTCCCTGAACCTGTAGGCGATAATAAAAGCGTTTCGTTTTTGTTTAAGATGGTTTCATTTGCTGCAAGCTGCATTTCATTTAGCTCTTCAATGCCTAAATTCAGTAATATATTGGTTGATTTTGAATGATAATTCATTTGGAAGTAATATTAAAATGTGGGAAAATAAAAAGAGGATTTCTTAAAAGTTAAAACTGTCAAGTTGAACTCGTTTCAGCTTCTCATAATATTCGAAAGTCAAAATAATGAGATTCCGGAACAAGTCCGGAATGACAAGAGCTTACACTTTAAGAAAACCTCTTTTTTATAATTGTTCAATCACGTAATCTTTATAAAAATCTTCGATTTCATCAAAGATACTTAAAAGCTGGTTGGGATCATCTTCTGTAACCAATCGTTGACGATGTGCTTTAAATCCGTGAATTCCTTTAAAGTAGTTGGTGTAATGCCTGCGCATTTCTACAATTCCCAAACGTTCACCTTTCCATTCCATAGACCAGATTAAATGGTTTTTCGCAGCTTCCAATCGGTCACTCATTGTAGGTGGAGCCAAAATTTCTCCCGTATTCAGGTAATGTTTAATTTCATTGAAAATCCAAGGATATCCAATTGCAGCACGACCAATCATCATTCCATCTAACCCAAAGCGTTCTTTGTATTCTTTAGCTTTTTGAGGCGAATCAATATCTCCATTACCAAAAATCGGAATTTTAATACGTGGATTGTTATGAATACGTTCTATATGTGTCCAATCGCTGTGTCCTTTGTACATCTGCGCACGCGTACGTGCATGAATGGTCAATGCTTGTACGCCAACATCCTGTAAACGTTCGGCAACTTCATCAATATTAATCGATTCTTCATCCCAGCCCAAACGTGTTTTTACCGTAACAGGCAAGTTAGTTCCGCTGATCACCGCTTTGGTCAACCGAATCATTAAATCAACATCTTTTAAAACTCCGGCACCGGCACCTTTACAAACAACTTTTTTAACGGGACATCCAAAATTAATATCAACCAAATCGGGCTGAACCGTTTCTACAATCTTTGCCGAAAGCTGCATGGCTTCTTCATCGCCACCAAAAATCTGAATACCAACAGGGCGCTCGTAATCAAAAATATCCAATTTCATTTTGCTCTTCATTGCATCGCGAATCAACCCTTCCGACGAAATAAATTCAGAATACATCATATCGGCACCGTGCATTTTGCACAAACGGCGAAACGGCGGATCGCTTACATCTTCCATAGGTGCCAGTAAAAGCGGATGTTCGGGTAATTCTATTTTTCCTATTTTAATCATTCAATGAAATTTTATGCAAAATTAGTGCTTTTTATAGATTTATTAAAACGTTGTTTTTAATCTTAATGCAGATTAACAATTTAAGCATCGTAATTTTAGTATCTTTAGGGAAAGATTTATAAGAGAATATGTCAAACATAGATTTTATTTTTGAGGAAAAAGCTGCCGATATCGGTAATTTTTTGGTAGGCAGATTGTTGCCTTTTAGACAGAAACGCAATATTGGTCCGTTTGTTTTTATCGATCACATGGGGCCGGCACACATGACAGCAGATGAGAATTTAGATGTTGCTCCTCATCCGCATATAGGTTTGTCAACATTAACTTTTTTGTTTGATGGCGCCGTAGCACATAAAGACAGTTTGGGGAACGATATTGTTATTAAGCCCGGAGCTGTAAATTGGATGACTGCCGGAAAAGGTGTGGTACATTCTGAAAGAACGCCCGATTATTTAAGAACGGTTGATAAAACCATGCATGGTTTACAGATTTGGATTGCTTTGCCGAAAGATTTGGAAGATATGGAACCGAATTTTGTGCATATTGAAGCAAAGGACTTACCGACTTGGAAAGAAGGTACAGCAGATTTTAAATTGATTGCAGGCGAATTTGAAGATAAAAAGTCCGGAGTTCCCGTTTACAGTAAGTTGTATATGATTGAAATAAAAGCACACGAAGATATGACCGTTAATTTGCATGATAGGTTGTATGGTGAAAGTGGTTTGTATATTTTAGAAGGCGAAGTTTCTACGAACGAAAGTGCTTTTGGCGAAAAACAAATTCTAATAACCAAAGATGCGCATTTATGTACTTTTGATATTAAAGCGGGATCTACCATTTATTTGTTTGGTGGCGAACCTTTTCCGGAAGAACGTTTTATTTATTGGAATTTTGTATCATCGTCTCGTGAAAAAATTGAAGAAGCTAAATTAAAATGGCAAGCACAAGAATTCCCGAAAGTTCCTGGTGAAACCGATTTCGTTCCGTTACCTGTTGATTCGTTTAAGAAAAGTTAGGAGAATGGCAAAAGTTACAGCAAAAATTGGCGCAGAAAATTATAAGACGATTATTACCTCGCCAACTTCAGAGTTTGTTACTGATATGCCAATCGACGAAGGCGGTCAAAATCTGGGTCCAAAACCAAAAGAATTATTAGTCGCAGCTTTGGCAGGTTGCGTTGCAATGACCGTAAAAATGTATGCAAACAGAAGCAAATGGTTGTTGGAAGATGTTTTTGTAGATGTAGAAATTGATACCGAAACAACTCCCGGAACCACCATTTTTACAAAGAACGTTTCTTTTACTGGCAATTTAACCGATGAGCAAGAAAAAAGGTTACACGTAATTGCCCAAAAATGTCCGATTAATAAAATACTGCAAAGCCCTATTATAGTAAAATAAAATCTCGGCAATATGCCGAGATTTTATTTTACTTTATATCTTCAACATCTATAAAATTGAATTTAAAAAGTTCTGAACTAAAATCATATCATCAGAATTAAAGTCAATATTTTTCTGACTAATGAATTTTTTAATTTCTTTAGAATGATCGGGAAAGATCTTTTCTAAATCTTTGCTTTTCTGTATTGGATTAACAGTATTTTCATATTCAATAAAATACAAAGGTTTTTTTAATTTGAATTCAGGTAATTTTTCTTCTTGATAGCTACTTAAGGCTTCTTTATAATCAATAAATTCTATACTCTCCAATTTATAAAGCTTAATTTTATAATCTTGGCTGCCAATAATTTGCAAGTAATCTTCTTTTTCAGTTTTATTTGCTTTATACTTTTTAAGTAAATATGTTTTACCATCTTTAAAACTAAATGCAGTATTACTTTCTTTTGATAAACTAACGGTTTCTGTTGCAGTTTTTTTATATTCAAACAAACCTGTATAATTGTTGTATCGTAAATCGAAATATTTAGAACCATTATTTACAGTTGCTTCCCTAAACGATTCATCCACATATTCAGACCCCGTTGTTTTTATTTTTTCACGAGTAGTTATATTTACTAACGTAGCAGACATACCTGAAGCTTCTTGAAATGAATTATTTGTTTCGGCAAAGGTATAACCACCTGCTTGTGCATTTCCATTTTCAATAAATGATAACAGAAATAAAATAAAGAATGATGTTTTTAAATTCATAATAATTGTATTTAATTGATTAGTAATTTACTAAAGATACAATTTTAATATTGTTTTATGAAAAATTAATTATATATGATATAAAAAATTAGCCTAAAAATAAACTATATTTGCACTTTGTAGCCTTTGGTAACTGCGTGAGGGATAGAAGCGAAAAGCCCGCAAGAATGAGGACTTGAAGCGCATAGCCCGACGAAGGAGGAACGACGAACGGCACGCCCAAAGAACAATTTATTTTTTACAATTTACACCAATGAAAAATATTAGAAACTTCTGTATTATAGCCCATATTGACCACGGTAAAAGTACCCTGGCAGACCGATTGCTGGGTGCCACACAAACTGTGACAGCGCGCGAAGAAAAAGCGCAATTGCTTGATAATATGGATCTTGAGAGAGAACGTGGTATTACGATTAAAAGTCACGCGATACAAATGGAATATAAATACAAAGGAGAAGATTATATCTTGAATTTGATTGATACTCCGGGACACGTAGATTTTTCGTACGAAGTTTCTCGATCAATTGCTGCCTGCGAAGGTGCGTTGTTGATTGTTGATGCTGCGCAAAGTATTCAAGCTCAGACAATTTCGAACCTTTATTTGGCATTAGAGAATGATTTAGAGATTATTCCGGTGTTGAATAAAGTTGATTTACCATCTGCAAATCCGGAAGAAGTAAGCGACGACATCATTGATTTATTAGGTTGTAAGTTAGAAGATATTATTCACGCATCGGGTAAAACCGGTTTTGGTGTCGAAAATATTTTGGCTGCTATTATTGAGAAAATTCCTGCACCAAAAGGAAATCCAGACGAACCCTTACAAGCGTTGATTTTTGATTCGCACTACAATCCTTTCCGTGGAATTGAAGTTATTTTCCGTGTATTGAACGGTGAAATTAAAAAGAACCAGAAGATAAAATTCATGGCTACGGGCAATGAATATTATGCCGATGAGGTAGGAACTTTGAAATTAAACCAAGTGCCTAAACAAAAAATTTCTGCGGGCGATGTTGGGTATTTAATTTCAGGAATTAAAGAAGCTAAAGAAGTAAAAGTAGGTGATACCATTACAGATGCGGTAAACCCTACCAAAAATATGATTACCGGTTTTGAGGATGTAAAACCAATGGTTTTTGCCGGAATTTACCCTGTTGATACCGAAGATTACGAAGATTTACGTGCCTCGATGGAAAAATTGCAGTTAAATGATGCTTCGTTGGTTTTTCAGGCAGAAAGTTCGGCAGCTTTAGGTTTCGGTTTCCGTTGTGGGTTCTTGGGAATGTTGCACATGGAAATTATCCAGGAACGTTTAGAGCGTGAGTTTAATATGACCGTGATAACTACAGTTCCTAACGTTTCGTATTTTGCGTACACCAAAAAAGAACCAGATACTCCGTTTGTGGTTAATAACCCTTCTGATTTACCGGAACCATCGAAATTAGACCGTGTAGAAGAACCTTTTATTAAAGCAACCATTATTACCAAATCTGATTTTGTGGGACAGGTAATGAGTTTGTGTATCGAAAAACGCGGACAAATTACGAATCAAACCTATTTAACAGAAAGTCGAGTTGAATTGAATTTTGATATGCCTTTGGCAGAAATTGTATTTGATTTTTACGATCGATTAAAAACGGTTTCAAAAGGATATGCTTCGTTTGATTACCATCCAATTGGTATGCGATCGTCTAAATTAGTACGTTTGGATGTATTGTTGAATGCTCAAAATGTAGATGCACTTTCAGCCTTGATTCACGAAGATAATGCGTATCATATCGGAAAAAAAATGTGTGAGAAATTACGTGAGTTAATCCCTCGCCAACAATTCGATATTCCTATTCAGGCAGCAATCGGAGCGAAAATCATTGCGCGTGAAACTATTAAAGCATTACGTAAAGACGTTACTGCAAAATGTTACGGTGGTGATATTTCGCGTAAACGTAAGCTGTTAGAAAAGCAAAAAGCAGGTAAAAAGCGTATGCGCCAAGTTGGTAACGTAGAAATACCGCAATCGGCATTTATGGCTGTTTTAAAATTAAATGATTAATTAGCTGTAAGCTTTTAGTTTATAGTTTTTAGCTGATAAATTTTTGGTTATTTACATCTTTTAACAAGATTAATTACAATTTTACCAATCAATTTATATTAGTTTAAAGTATAAAAGATGAAAATATTCATTTCCCACTCTTCTAAAAATGTAAAGTTTGGTCAAGCAATTGTTGATTTGTTATTAGCTGTTGGAGTTAGTAGTAATCAAATCATATTTACGAGTAATGATGCTTTTGGTATTCCAACTGGTCAAAATATATTTGATTGGTTAAAAGAAAAGATTACGGAAAAACCACATGTTATTTATCTTCTATCGCCTGAATATTATTCTAGCGTAGCCTGTTTAAACGAAATGGGAGCTGCTTGGATAATAGAAAATAAACATACTATAATTTTTACGCCTGAATTTAAGTCTTCAAGCCCAGAGTTTCAGAATGGTGCACTTGATCCTAGAGAAATGGGGTTTAAAATCAACAATCTAGATAGAATAATACAATTTATTGAGTCGCTTAAAGTGGATTTTAATATTTCTGTAAATCCCGTTTTGGTAAATCAAAAAATCAGAAAATTTATTGAAGAAGTTAATTCTTTTGAACCTACAAAAGAATTAAGAACTATTCCACATATAGATTTAAGAACTATTCCACATATATCAAATGTTCATGTGAATAAATTAGATGAAAAGAAAACAGAAAATGAAATAGTAATTGAGCCGTTGAAAAAGGTGGTTGATCCTCAAACTAATTCTAACCAGTTGAATAAGTTTTTAAGGGATCTTCAAGATGGTAAACTTAAAGATGAAGAGATTATATTATTGCAGTATATTAGCGACACTGCTCGTTATAAGTTGGGAGTAGGGTGGAAAAGTGCGGGTGAGATAGAAAATGTTAAAACGTGGGAAGATATTAACTCATTAAATTCCAAGCTATCATCTAACTATGAAGATATAATGCGTAGATATGATTTTAGAAAGTTAACCGAAGTTTCGGAAGTAACTAGCAGTAATAATCCTAGAGAAGTTATACTGATACCTGAATTGAGAGAACAAATTTTAGATTTACCAGAATATATTTTGCCGTATATACAAGAAGTTATAGAAAAGAATCAAAAAGCTGATGTAATTTGGAGTTTTGAACAAAAGAAAGAAGATTTTCCTTTTTAGTTGAGACAATAGCTAATATCATATTTGTTAAATTGTAATTTTAAAATGAATACTCAATTAGAATTATTACATCGAATGAGACTTTTTCGCTGATATCGGCAGCTTTTAGATAATCGAAATAATAAAAAACGCATCAAGAAATTGATGCGTTTTTCGGTTGTTTGTTGTTTACTTACTTATTATGAAAAAATTATTTTGCTTTTGTAAATTCTAAATTAACAATGAATTTTACGTCTTTTGCAATGCCCATACCTGTTGGGTCATAGTTTATGTTAAACGCAGTTCTATCGATTGTTGTAGTAGCCTGAAAACCTACTTTTTGGTTACCTTGTCCGTCATCTTTCAATAAACCGCCGTAAACCAAAGTAAAAGTAACCGGTTTTGTAACATCTTTAATGGTTAAATTTCCGTTTAATTTATAGTTTTTACCATCTTTTTTAACCGATGTAGAAACAAATTTAATATCGTTGTATTTTGCAGTATCAAAGAAATCAGCCGAACGTAAATGGTTGTCACGCGCATCAATTCCTGTGTTTACAGAATTTGCATCAATCGTAAAATTAAATTTTGCAGAAGTAACATCTTCATTAGTCATCTCTAACGAACCTTGGTACTTATCCATTTTACCATCTACAAACGAAATTCCCATGTGACCAACCGAAAAATTTAAGAACGAATGGTACGAATCTACATTATATTTTGTCTGTGCAAATGATGCTACAGAGAATAATGTTGCTACAAATAATAAGGCTATTTTTTTCATTGTTTACTTTTTTTAAGTTTGATAAGACAAATTTATAGCAGTAAATATAGATAGTCGTTAACATAGATTAAGAAATGTTTTAAACGCAAAAAAGTCCAACAACTGTTGGACTTTAATTTAATATTTCAAAGAAAATTATAATTGTGGACCAGCCGCAACTAATGATTTTCCTTCTTCGTTATCTGTGTAGTTTTCGAAATTTGATACGAATAACTTCGCTAAATCTGTAGCCTTTGTTTCCCATTCAGAAGCTTCTGAATATGTGTTTCTTGGATCTAAAATGTTGGTATCAACACCTTCTAAACGTGTTGGAACTGCTAAATTGAAAATAGGAACAATAGTAGTTTCAGCATTTTCGATAGATCCATCTAAAATACGGTCGATAATTGCACGAGTATCTTTAATAGAAATACGTTTTCCGGTACCGTTCCAACCAGTGTTCACCATGTAAGCGGTAGCGTTGTGTTCTTCCATTTTCTTAACTAATTCTTCCCCGTATTTGGTTGGGTGCAAGCTTAAGAATGCTTTACCGAAACAAGCCGAAAAAGTAGGTTCTGGTTGTGTAACACCACGCTCTGTTCCTGCTAATTTTGCTGTAAAACCTGATAAGAAATAGTATTTTGTTTGTTCTGGAGTTAATTTAGAAACCGGAGGCATTACCCCAAAAGCATCAGCCGTTAAGAAGATTACTTTTTTAGCATGACCTGCTTTAGAAACTGGTTTTACAATATTCTCAATATGTTCAATTGGATAAGAAACACGTGTGTTTTGCGTTACAGACCCATCTTTAAAATCAATTTTTCCGTTTGCATCAACTGTTACATTTTCTAACAATGCATCACGCTTAATAGCTGCAAAAATTTCTGGTTCGTGTTCTTTACTTAAATCAATTGTTTTAGCGTAACATCCGCCTTCAAAGTTAAAAACACCGTCTTTATCCCATCCGTGCTCATCATCACCAATTAATTCACGTTTTGGATCTGTTGACAACGTAGTTTTTCCTGTTCCCGATAAACCAAAGAAAACAGCAACATCGCCTTCTTTACCTTTGTTTGCAGAACAGTGCATTGAAGCAATTCCTTGTAATGGCAAGTAGTAGTTCATCATAGAGAACATACCTTTTTTCATTTCGCCACCGTACCAAGTACCCCCAATTAACTGCATTTTTTCGGTTAAGTTGAATGCAATATAAACTTCAGAATTTAAGTTGTGTGCTTTGTAATCTTTAAATGAAGTTTTAGATGCGTTGATTACCACGAAATCAGGCTCACCAAAGTTTTCTAATTCAGCTTCGGTTGGGCGGATAAACATATTTTTTACAAAATGTGCCTGCCAAGCCACTTCCATAATAAAACGTACTTTTAAACGAGTATCTTCGTTTGCACCGCAAAAAGCATCAACAACATATAATTTTTTACCAGATAATTCAGAAGTTGCGTTTTGTTTTAAAGCTTCCCAAGTATCTTGAGAAATAGGTTTGTTATCGTTTTTAGCGTTTTCAGAAGTCCACCAGATAGTATTTTCTGTCACAGCATCTTTTACAATATATTTATCTTTAGGAGAACGTCCGGTGAAATCACCCGTCATAACGTTTACAGCTCCAAGTTCCGATACTTGTCCACGCTCAAAACTTTGCAAGTTATCATCTGTTTCAGCTATAAATAACTCATCGTACGACGGATTGTAAATAATTTCTGTTACATTGTTAATTCCGTACTTCTCTAAAGATATTGATTTTGAAACCTTCATTTTTAAATCTTGTGTTGTGTTAATTTGCATACAAACTTACTAATAAATTTAGTATTTTTTTTATTAATTGTTTTTTTGTTTCATAGAATAGAACGCCGTTAAAAACCAGCTTACTATTAAAAATAATCCGCCAACAGGAGTTACAGGTCCTAAAAATTTAAAATTTATGCCTGATAAATCTTGGGTTGCTAGTAAAAAAATCGATCCCGAAAATAAAAAAATGCCTATGGTTGTTAAAATACCAATGGTGCGCTTGTTCTTTTCTGTTAATACATTTAGTTGTGATATAAGCAGTAAAAACAAAGCGTGATACATTTGATATCGTACGCCGGTTTCAAAACTTACCAACTGTTCTGCTGTTAAAACTTCTTTTAGTGCATGTGCGCCAAAAGCGCCTAAAATTATTGCAACAAATCCAAAAAAAGCTGCCAATGTTACTAACTTTCTAGTCATGGGAAAATTTTTGTCAAATGTACACTTTTTTATTTTTCGATAAGTGTTTTTTTTCATGCGCTATTTTTTTAGTACTTTTAGCACAATCAAAACCAAAGATTAAATGAAAAATATATTGTTGTTTGGTTCAGGAAGATCAACCTCTTCTTTAATCAAATATTTGTTGGAACGTACCGAAACACATCAGTTCAAACTTCATATTGCCGATCAGTCGATCACATCCATCCAAGATAAAATAGCCGATAATCCCAACGCATTTGCCATTGCTTTAGACATTCATAATAATGTTGAACGCACTAAATTAATAGAAAAAGCCGATGTGGTAATTTCTATGATGCCTGCTTTTTTACACCCGATTATTGCTGCAGATTGTCTTAAATTTAGTAAGCATTTAGTTACCGCATCATATATATCGAACGAATTAAAAGAAATGGATGCCGAAGTAAAAGCAAAAGGATTGATTTTTATGAACGAATGTGGGTTAGATCCGGGAATTGATCACATGAGTGCCATGAAAGTTTTAGACGAGATTAGAGAAAAAGGGGGGAATCCGGTTCATTTTGAAAGTTTCTGCGGTGGTTTGGTTGCTCCGGAATCTGACGATAACATCTGGAAATATAAATTCTCTTGGAATCCCAGAAATGTTGTTGTTGCGGGGCAAGGTGGTGCTGCAAAATTTTTACAGCAAGGAACTTATAAGTACATTCCGTATCAGCGTATTTTTAAACGTACCGAATTTTTAGAAATTGAAGGTTTTGGAAGATTTGAAGCGTATGCAAACCGAGATTCGTTAGGTTACCGTGAAGCGTACGGTTTGCAAAATGCACATACAATTTACCGTGGAACCATGCGCAGAGTGGGTTATTCGCGAGCTTGGAATATGTTAGTGCAATTGGGTGTGACAGATGATACCTACACGATTGAAGATTCTGAAAACATGACGTATCGCGAATTTATCAATTCGTTTTTATATTATCACCCAAGCGATTCTGTAGAAGTGAAATTCCGATTGACATTAAATGTGGAGCAAGACGATACCGTTTGGGATAAGTTTTTGGTATTGGATCTTTTTAATAACGATAAAAAAGTCGGATTGAAAAATGCAACTCCGGCACAGGTCATGGAAAAAATTCTTTCTGAAAAATGGACATTACAACCAACAGATAAAGACATGATTGTAATGTATCATAAATTCGGTTACACCATGCCCGGAAGTACAGAAACTTTTCAGATAGATTCTACAATGGTTTGTTTAGGCGAAGATGCGGTCTTAACCGGAATGGCAAAAACAGTTGGTTTGCCTGTTGGTATTATTACACTTAAAATATTAAACGGTGAAATCACAACACCGGGAATACAAATGCCGATTACAAAAGAGGTTTACGAACCTGTTTTAAATGAACTGGAAACTTTTGGAATTATTTTTCAAGAAAAAGAAGTTCCTTACGATGGTGGAATGATAAGATAAACAAACAGCTCAATCTTTTAGAATTGAGCTGTTTTATTTAATATAAATTCGTTCCGAATCTAATTTTAAGCTATCGTAAAATTCCTTTTTTGAAGCAGATACTAAATAAAAAAAACCACTATATCTTATATAGTGGTTTGGTTCTGTGAGATAGTATATTAACTTACTTTAATGCCCATAAATAAATCAATCTTTTTTACTACAAGTAAAATCTTCATACTGTTTTCGCTGTGTTTGCGATTTTTTTTAAAATCTTCATTTACTTGTCGCATCAAACATTCTCGAATCAGAAATAATTCTTCTTCTTTAAACATTTGGTAAAGATAGTGATTAATTTTAACAAAAACGAATTGTTTGCTGTTTGTTAATTTTGATTTAACCTCTTTTTAATACGATTTAATTAACATATTTATCTATATATTAACAATTTATAAAAAAAATGTTGAAGAAAATTGATAATAATTATTAGCTCTTAGATCCCTTTTGGAATAGCGTTAATTAATTTTTGGGTATATGGTTTTTGTGGATGTTCAATTAAAGCATCGGCTTCGTTTTGTTCTTCTATTTTTCCTTTGTTCATCACGATAATCTGATCTGAAATGTATTTTACCACAGCTAAATCGTGCGATATAAACAAATAGGTAAATCCAAAATTATCTTTTAAATCATTTAGTAAATTCAACACTTGTGCTTGAACCGAAATATCTAATGCCGAAACTGATTCATCGCAAATAATTAATTTGGGACTCACTGCAATTGTTCGAGCAATGCCTATACGTTGACGCTGACCTCCGGAAAATTCATGTGGATATCGGTCGTAATGTCCAGACAATAACCCAACTTTATCTAATAAATCCAAAACTTTTTCTTTACGTTCTTTATCGTTTGTGTACAGTTTATGCACTTTCATAGGTTCTAAAATAGCTTCGCCAACCGTGATTTTTGGATTTAAAGAAGCAAACGGATCCTGAAAAATAATCTGAATTTCTTTACGCAGTTCTTTTAATTCGTTTTTCGATAATTTGGTGATGTCTTTATCTCTGTAGAAAATTTGTCCTTTTGTAGCTGGATCTAATTGTAAAATAGCATTGCCTAAGGTCGATTTTCCGCAACCGCTTTCGCCAACCAGACCCAATGTTTCGCCTTCGTACATTTTAAAACTCACGTTGTTTACTGCCTTAAAATAATCGTTTGCTTTGAATAAATGTGTTTTTAAAAGATATTCTTTCTCCACATTCTCTACACGTAGCAAAGGTTTTTGATTGTATAATTTATCTAAATGAACTTTTCGTTCTTCTTTCGAAATCGCTGCAGCATTTTCTGTTCCGCTTAAATAGTCTTGAATGGTAGGCAAACGTTTTAAACGGACATTTAATGAGGGGCGAGAAGCAATCAATGCTTTTGTATAAATATGTTCGGGATTTTTAAAGATATTTAAAGCCGAATTCTGTTCAACAATTTCGCCTTTGTACATCACCAGAATACGGTCACAAATTTCTGATATTAATGATAAATCGTGCGATATAAACAAAATGCTCATGCCGGTTTCCTGTTGCAGATTTTTCAACAACAAAATAATTTCCTGCTGAACCGTAACATCTAAAGCAGTGGTTGGTTCATCGGCAATTAAAATTTCGGGTTTGCAAGCAATAGCCATAGCAATCATAACCCGTTGTTTTTGTCCGCCCGAAATTTGATGTGGATATTTGTTATAAATTGTAATTGGATCGGGCAGTTTTACCTGATCGAACAATCTCCGAACTTCTGCTTTAATTTCTTTTTCTGATAAATTGGTGTGTGTTTCTAAAATTTCGGCAACTTGTTCACCACAGTTTATCGACGGATTTAAAGAACTCATAGGTTCCTGAAAAATCATTGATACTTTTTTGCCTCGAATTTTCTGAAAAGCTTTTTCGGAATAATTGGTAATATCTTCGTTTTTAAAATGAATAGAACCCGTGTTTAAATCGGATACATTTTTAGGAAGCAAGCCCATTACAGCCAAACTTGAAACCGATTTACCGGAACCCGATTCGCCTACAATACCAACAATTTCGTTCGGAAAAACTTCAAACGAGATAGAATGGATTACTTCGTTCCATTTTTTTTCCTGTAAAAAAGAAATGCTTAAATTTTCTACCCTTAAAATCGGTTCTTTCATAAAAAAATACTACCAATAATTATAAAAATTAAAGGTAGTAAAAACAAACTAAACAATTTTTTAAATGTGTGGTGTTTGGTGATGGATGCCTGATGTTTTCAACTTCTGAATTTACACCCAGCACCCAGCATCAAACATCCAACATCGGTCATCACGCTACATTTTGCGTATAATCTTTTGTAACAACCAAATTAATCGGCGTACTGTTTAAAAGATTATCGTAAATAGGGCAGCGTTCTTTAATTTCATCCATCCAAAACTTCAGCGTACTTAAATCGGCAGTGGTAACGGGCTTTACAACCAGTTCAATTCGTTCAAAACCGCTTCGGTCTTTCACGTTTAAGCCTTGAGTTTTGGCGGTATTTATGGTTCCTTTAATTTCTATCTGTATCGATTTTAAATCCATATCCAGATCATCTGCAACCTGATGTCCAACCATATTAATACATGCTGCAAATCCTGCTAAAAGATATTCTAAATGGGCGTTTGAATTCTTTTTCATATCGTTTTGAGTGATTGAAAATTGTAATTCGCTGCTTTTAATGTTTAACTGGCTTTGGTTGGCAAAACTTAATAATGAAATTTGTTCTAGGCTCATGATTACTGGTTTTATGGATTATTAATTTACTTTTTTTGAATTTTATTTTAACTACATAGGTTTTGTTTTTAACCACATAGTTCTTCTATTTACTGTTGTCCGCATTTAAGTTTATATAGATTTTGTTTTTACAAAATGAACATAGGTTGATTTTTAAGTATTCTATGTGTCTATATGGTTAAATAATTATTGGACATAAAAAAATCCCCTGCGGTTTAGCAGAGGATTCACTTAAATTATATTGTAAAAAAATGGTTACAATTTAGTGCATACAAAACCTCTGCGGGAAAATTTCCACATCTTACAGTTGCGTGTATGTTTAATAAATTGTTGCATTTTAATTTTTTTGTTGATTTTTATTTCGGAACAAAATTCTAAATTTATTTTTTAAAAAGAAAATTATTTTTAAATTTTAACATTTCAATATTAAAAACAGAAATATTTTCAGTTTGCTTGAAATTGTTTTTATTTAAACCTACAAGGTTTTTAAAACCTTGCAGGAATTTAAACCGAAAAAATTTCACTTTCGTTTAAAATGGTTTCGTTACGCATTCTTAAAAAAATTTGTGCTACGGCAACTACATCGCGTTCGCAGTATTTTGCAATTCGTTCTATGTTTTTCTCGTTGTAATATACGTTACGGACTTCGCTGCCATCGATGTCTTGTTTTGGCGATGGTATGTTTAAAACATGTGTTAGTAATTTTAACGAGGTGTAATGTTTGTAATCGCCGAATTTCCATAATTCCAGCGTATCTAAATGCGGAATTTCCCAAGGTTTTCTACCGAAAAGTTGCAATTTTTCAGGAATGTTTATTCCGTTTATTAACATTCTTCGACACATATATGGAATATCGAATTCTTTAATATTGTGTCCGCAAAATACAAATGCCGGATTTGAAAAATGTGTTTTTACCAAATCATTAAATTCTTCTAACAATTGTTTTTCTTCGCCAATGATTGATTTGGTTCTAAACTGTCGTTCGGCATTTTTTATCGTGAAATATCCAACCGAAATACAGATGATTTTTCCGAATTCTGCCCAAATTCCTGCACGTTCGTAAAATTCTTCGGGCGTTAAATCATCTTTTCGTTGATATTGTGTTTTATCGGCAAATAATTGCTGTGCATCTTCTGGTAAATCACTAAAAAACTCTGATTGTGGCACGGTTTCAATATCCAAAAAAAGAATATTCGGTAAAACTATTTTATCAATCATAACTGTTTGCTTAACATATTATACGTTTCATCAATGTAAACATACAAATCGTTGCTGTGCGGATCGTTTGTGGTTTGCAAGCCTTTGATATGTCCCAAACGTACAATGATTAAATTATCTTCGGGAATGACAATGGTAAACTGCCCCAAATGTCCGCGCATGTAGTAAATATGCTTGTTTTTGTAGTTTGATAACCACCAACCGTAACCATATTGCGGACTTTCTTTAAAACGCGGGTTTATCGATTCAAACACAAATTTCATAGAAAGTAATTGCTCGCCATTCCATTTTCCGTGCTGCATATACAATTTACCAAATTTGGCAAAATCACGAGCGTTGCTTGCTACACAACAATAGGCTTTTTCAATTCCGTTGTCTTTATGGTCGATCTGCCACAGCGCATCATGTTCCATTCCCATTGGTTGCCAGAAATATTTCGAAACAAAATCAGCCAGGTTCATTTTTGTGGCTTTTTCTAAAACCATTGCCAGTAACTGCGTGTCGCCACTTTGATAGATAAATTCCTGTCCCGGTTTTTTATCAATCGGTAAACTTAACATCAGTGAACGCAAATCGGTTTTAAAGTATGCCTGCGTAGTAATTGATGTTGGTCCGTAATAATTTTCGTCCCATTTTTGTCCCGATGCCATACTTGCTAAATCGCCAACGGTTACTTCTTTCGCAAATTTACCCGTTAGTTCGGGTAAAAAATCAATTACTTTGGTGTCTAAACTTTGAATCATTCCCAAATCAATCGCTTTGCCTAATGCCGATGTAACAATGCTTTTCGCCATAGAAAACGAGTTGGTTTTGCTGTCTTCTTTGCCAATATCGAAATAACTTTCATGAAAAATACTGTCGTTTTTAATAATTAAGAACGATGTAGTTTGCAGGTCTTTATGTGTTTGATTCAGCTTTTCGGTAGCCGGAACTTTATTGTAATTTTTTGATAGATTCCAAGGCTGTGCTGTTCCTTTTTTAATTTCTCGATTATTGAAATAACTATAATCTTCTAAAAAAGCCGTTTTATGACCGGTTAAATAGGTTACGCGAACCGCACGAAGCAAATAACCGTAACCAAAAATGTACATAAGAGCGATGATTGTTATAAAAACAATGGCAAACCATTTAAGGATTTTTATAAGAATTTTCATGATTTTATTTGTTGGATAAAATTAAAGATAACAAAATTATTCGTCATGCAATTTTTTTTTTTGCCACAGATTCACAGATTTATTTAACTGGTGTTCTGAATGGTTCTAAAATAAATATGTAAAAGTGAGTTAAAATAATTTCCGTGTATCTATGGCAATAATTACTCGTCGTCTAACTGAAAAATTTCGTTTACAGTTACATTGAACATTTTAGACATACGCAAAGCGAGTTCAACAGACGGAGCATATTTTCCGGCTTCGATTGCATTGATGGTTTGCCTTGTAACATCTAGTTTTTCTGCTAATTCTGCCTGTGTGATGTTATGAATGGCGCGGAATACTTTAATCTTCGTTTTCATAACTGAACTGTTTTTTATAGATGAATAATTTGGTGTAGTAGAAGATGTTTAAAAATATTAAGTTCACAAATATTAGCAATGTTACAACTGAGAAGAAAGGTACTCCATAGGTAAAGAATACGCAAATTAATGTAATTGCATAAGTAAAATATGTTGACTGTACTAATGCTTTAAAACGAATGGTTTGTATAAATTCGTCTTCAACTTTTTCTTTTGAAAAAGCCAAAATAATTCCACTGATTATAAACAATGTTGTTATAATCTCATTTGAAATTTCATCGTTCAACCATGTAAAGTACATCGTTTCTCCAAAAGGATATTCTGCAATAAAAGAGAATACAGTAGCATGGATAGAAAATAGTTCGTTTTCATAAGAATATGAAGGGATGAATAATATAGCAGAAATTAAAAATAAAAGTAATGCAGGAATTTTTAATTTGTTCGGAAATAGATAAATACTTTTCATAATAGAGAGTTTTAAAAATTGATTGAATCAAATGTAATGAAAATTTTATATTATGTAAAAAATATTTTACAAATAGTAAAAATAAAATTGCTTTGATGCGTAAAAAAAGCGCTATAAAGTTTTTACCTTATAGAGCTTTAAGTTAACAGCTAAAAACGAATAACTGTTTATAGATTCTGAAAGAAATCGTTTCCTTTATCGTCTGTTATAATGAATGCAGGGAAATCTTTTACGATAATTTTCCTAACAGCTTCCATTCCTAATTCAGGGAAATCAACTACTTCAACATGTAAAATATTGTCTTTTGCTAAAATAGCTGCTGGTCCGCCAATTGATCCTAAATAAAAACCGCCGTGTTTTGCACAAGCATCAGTAACCTGTTGCGAGCGGTTTCCTTTTGCAAGCATAATCATAGATCCGCGGTTTTCTTGGAATAAATCAACATAACTGTCCATACGTCCCGCAGTTGTTGGTCCAAAAGAACCTGAAGCCATTCCTTCCGGCGTTTTTGCAGGTCCTGCGTAATAAACCGGGTGATTCTTAAAATATTCCGGCATTGGTTCGCCGTTATCTAACATTTCCTTGATTTTTGCATGGGCAATATCGCGGGCAACAATAACGGTTCCGTTCAACATTAATCGGGTTTTGATCGGGTGTTTGGTTAATTCTGCCAAAATCTGATCCATTGGCTGATCTAAATCAATATGTACCGGTTCTTCTAAATGCGGAGCCGTTTCTGGCAATAATCTTGCAGGATTTGTTTCTAACTGTTCCACAAAAATACCGTCAGCAGTAATTTTTCCTTTGATATTTCGATCGGCAGAACATGAAACACCTAAACCAACCGGGCAAGATGCTGCGTGGCGTGGCAAACGAATTACACGAACATCGTGTACTAAATATTTACCGCCAAATTGCGCGCCTACACCAGATTCCTGACAAATTTGCTGTATGCGTTTTTCCCATTCCAAATCGCGAAACGCTTGTCCTGCCATGTTTCCGGTTGTTGGTAAATTGTCGTAATATCCCGCAGAAGCTTTTTTAACGGTTGCTAATGTTGCTTCGGCAGAAGTTCCGCCAATAACCAAAGCCAAATGGTAAGGTGGGCAAGCAGCCGTTCCCAAATCCATGATTTTTGCTTTTATGAAAGCTTTTAACGATTTATCGTTTAATAACGATTTTGTCTGTTGATATAAAAAGGTTTTATTTGCCGATCCACCACCTTTTGCAAGGAACAAAAATTCGTACGAATTGCCTTTTTTAGAATAGATGTCTATTTGTGCAGGAAGGTTAGATCCCGAGTTTTTCTCTTCGAACATTGAAATTGGAACGATCTGAGAATAACGCAGATTTTTATTGATATAGGTGTTGAAAATACCTTTTGATAGCGCCTCTGCATCATCGATTCCGGTATAAATATTTTCGCCTTTTTTTGCCATTACAATTGCCGTTCCCGTATCTTGGCACGATGGTAATTCGCCACCAACAGCCACAGCCGCATTTTGTAATAAATTGTAAGCTACAAAACGGTCGTTGTCGGTCGCTTCGGGATCATCGATAATAGCGCGTAATTTTTCTAAATGCGACGTACGTAGCATAAACGAAACATCGGTCATTGCTGTTTCTGCCAATAATTCCAATCCTTTCGGGTCAACCGTTAATATTTCGCGATCTCCTAATTTTTCAATTTTTACGTAATCTGAAGAAATTTTACGATACTGTGTATCATCTTTTTGTACAGGATACGAATCCTGATATAGAAAATCAATCATTTTTGTTGTATTGTTATTTAGTGGCGTAAAAGTACTGAAATATGATTTTAGACTGACTCTAAATTTTAGGTAAAATCCACAAAAAAAGAGAAGTTACCTTCTCTTATCTTCTTTTTGAAACGTAGTTCATTAATTCTTTTTTGTTTTTGTCGAAATCGAAGCTTTCGTAAACTATGTAGAAATTTTTTGTGTCGATACAATAATCATACAGTAATTTTCCGGCTTGCAAACGTGCATCGTCAAAAGAAAAAGTGCTTAACAATGTATTGATTTGCTGTGATGTAAACAATGCCGATTTTACTTGTTGTTCTATAAAAGCCAATTTGTCTTTATCAAAACTTGCAGTTCTTTTTAATGTTTGCACAAAATTATCAAACGAACGGTTATCCATAACTTCTTTTTGTTGGTTGTAACCTGGTTGATTGTTGTAGTTTAATGAATTGTTATAAGGATTATTCCAAACATCATCCCACTCGTTAAAACCATACATTTGTCCTTGAACTCGATAAGAATCTAACAAATACAAACCGTAATTGCTGAAAAAATCTAACACCATACGGGTATTGTTTCGAACATTTAATGAAGTTCGATAAACCAAATATCGGTCTTGATAGATAGAAAGCATCATTCTGCCTGATTTTAAATCGAAAAAGCGATATTTTCCCGACGACGAACTGATCACCTGATCGTCAATCTCCACTGTATAATAACCATATTCGGGAATTCGTAAAAACACTTCAGAATATCCTATGTTCTGATTCCAGTTATATCGGGTTTTTGTATTTCTATTATCGCTTCTTGTCAGCGAACGGTTTCCGGATTGGTTAGATGATGATGTAGTACGAGGTAAATCTGTGCTACGTTGCGTTTTCATTTCGGTAGCCGATGCTTCGTTTTTTAACAGTTCACCTTTTTTACCGGCTTCTTGAGCAAAAGTTAGCGTACTTAAGGTTAACAAGCAAAGAGTAATTATTGTTTTCATGATTTATAAGATTATTGTTTTATTGAGCTTTTTCATGAATCATGCCAATTTTTATGAAGGATGAAAATCAGCATAAAAAAACCTCTTCAATAGAAGAGGTTTTGTATATTATTTGTTAACTTTTGCTAGATATTGATCGATAGCCATAGTCATAGACGGAGCTTCGGGTGTTGGTGCCATAATATCGACACGTAAACCAAAAAGTTCGGCTTCTTTTTTTGTTGTGCTTCCAAAAACACCAATTCTTGTGTTGTCTTGAACAAAATCGGGGAAGTTTTTAAACAGCGAATTAATTCCGGTTGGACTGAAAAAACATAAAACATCGTATTTTACATCTGCTAAATCAGATAAATCGCTCATTGCTGTACGGAAAAATATTCCTTGTGTCCAGTTTACACCTAAATCGTTCAAGGTTTGTGGTACATCATCATTTAATTTGTCCGATGCTGGCAATAAAAACTTGTCGTCTTTAAATTTCTTAATAAGTGGCGATAAATCAGCAAAATCTTTCTGTCCAACATAAATTTTACGTTTACGGTACACAACATATTTCTGCAGGTAATAAGCAATAGCTTCGGACTGACAAAAATATTTCATTGTTTCAGGAACTTTAAAACGCATTTCTTCTGCAACTCTGAAATAATGATCCACAGAGTTTTTGCTTGTAAGAATAATAGAGGTATAGTTGTTTAGGTCAATTTTTTGTTGACGCACTTCTTTGGCGTTTACACCTTCAACGTGAATGAAAGGTCTAAAGTCAATTTTTACTTTGTATTTCTGCTGTATGTCGAAATACGGGGAATTCTCCACTTTAGGTTCTGGTTGCGACACCAAAATTGATTTCACTTTCATGGTATTTGTGCTTTAGGTCTTAGAAATAACAAACCAGTTATATAAGATAACGTAGGGTGCTATTTCAAAGGTGCAAAGATACAAAATAAAATAAAACAAAAACTGACTAAATACTTTTTGATAGTTTTTTAAGAGAAGAATAAACAAAATGGTGTTAAATAACACGAAAACGCCCGATACTACCCATATAAAATAATCAAACGAAAAACGGTTGTAAAATAAAATAGCAACAACTGGCAGTAACAATAATCCTAAATAAGATCGGTAACTAACCTTAACCAAATTGTATTGTTCGGCAAATTCTTCCATATTAAAACAAACCGCAATTATTTTTTCTACAAAATATTTTACCAATACAAAAAACAGCAGAATACTTAAAATACGCAGATAAGTTGGGAAATAATTTAGGTTAGAGAAACCGGTAAGGCTTATAATGTAATGCACAAAAAGACTTAATGAAACCATTTGCACAAAAAACATACTTATGGTAAAACCGCTTTTCATGTTATTGCTGTCGCGGTACGTAGAAAGATATTTATTAGTAAAAGCCAGTTTTATAAAATCATCAAACCGGTTTGGAAACGTAAGTCGGGTAATAACAATTGTGGCAAAGGTTATTGTGAGTAAAACCGTTGCCCAATCAAGAGAAAAATTGTTTCTATCTAAAAAATCTATTTCCATAAACGTTGTAAAAATACTAATTTTATGCGGAATAAAACCTTTTAATTTTATTAAGAAAACTACATTTAAAAAAAGCTACATTTGAGCAATATTTTTTTATGAAGCAAAATATAGTTGTAATACCTACTTTTAACGAAATAGAAAATATCGAAGATATTTTACGTGCGGTTATGAATTTGGAAACACCCATTGATGTTTTGGTGGTTGATGATAATTCGCCCGACGGAACTTCGGAAAAAGTATTACAAATTGCAGAAGAATTCCCAGACAGAATTTTCTTAAAAAAACGATTAAAGAAAAACGGATTGGGAACCGCTTATGTTGCCGGTTTTAAATGGGCGTTAAAACATAATTACGAATACATTTTTGAAATGGATGCCGATTTTTCGCACAACCCAAATGATTTGCCAAAGTTGTTGGAAGTGTGTAAAAGTGTAGCCGATGTTGCTATAGGTTCGCGCTACGTAAAAGGCGTAAATGTGGTAAATTGGCCGTTAAGTCGCGTGTTATTGTCGTATTTTGCATCAGTTTACGTGCGTTTTGTTACCAGTATGAATGTTATGGATACCACGGCGGGCTTCATTTGTTACCATCGTTCGGTTTTAGAACAGATCAATTTGGATAAAATTAAATTTGTGGGATATGCGTTTCAGATCGAAATGAAATATCGCGCATTTTCACGTAACTTTAAGCTGGTAGAAGTTCCAATTATTTTTACGGATCGAACCAAAGGAAAATCAAAAATGTCGGGCAGTATTATTAAAGAAGCCGTTTTGGGCGTTTTACAATTACGATTTAAAAAACTATTTAATAAATTATAAATGAGTACTCTTTTAATTAAAAACGGAACCATAGTTAACGAAGGAAAAGTTTTTAAAGCCGATATTTTTATCGAAAACGAAATCATTTCTAAAATAGATACACAAATTATTGTTAATGCCGATAAAGTGATCGATGCTTCTGGATTGCACATTTTTCCTGGAGTTATTGATGATCAGGTGCATTTTCGTGAACCAGGTTTAACGCACAAAGGTAATATTGCAACAGAATCTAAAGCGGCAATTGCAGGCGGAGTTACATCGTTTATTGAACAGCCAAACACCGTTCCAAACGCTGTTACGCAAGAAATTTTAGAAGAGAAATATCAAATTGCAGCCAATACATCGTATGCGAATTATTCGTTTATGATGGGTGGAACCAACGATAATTTAGACGAAGTTCTTAAAACAAATCCGCGTAACGTTGCCGGAATTAAATTGTTTTTAGGATCATCTACAGGTAATATGTTGGTTGATAACGAAGAAGTTTTAGAAAAAATATTCTCATCAACCAAAATGCTGATTGCCGTTCATTGCGAAGACGAACAAACCATTCGCGAAAATCTGGCAAAAGCAAAAGAACAGTTTGGTGAAGATATTCCCGTAACGCAACATCCTGTAATTCGTAGTGCCGAAGCGTGTTATAAATCATCGTCAAAAGCAATTGAATTGGCGAAGAAAACAGGTGCGCGTTTGCACATTTTCCATATTAGTACCGGAATTGAAACCGATTTGTTCAGAAATGATATTCCGTTAGAAGAAAAAATGATTACTGCAGAAGTTTGTGTGCATCACTTGTATTTTTCAGACGAAGATTATAAAACAAAAGGAAATTTCATTAAATGGAATCCGGCGGTAAAATCAGCAACAGATCGAGAAAAAATTTGGGAAGCTTTGTTAGATGATCGTATCGATGTTATTGCAACCGATCACGCTCCGCATACTTTGGAAGAAAAATCACAGAAATATTCGCAAGCACCGTCTGGCGGACCGTTGGTTCAGCATTCGTTGATTACCATGTTAGAATTTGCTAAGGCAGGAAAAATATCGTTAGAAAAAGTTGTTCAAAAAATGATGCACAATCCGGCAATTCTGTTCAAAATAGAAAAACGCGGTTTTGTAAAAGAAGGTTTCTTTGCCGATTTAGCTTTGGTTGATTTAAACAGCGAAAAATGGACGGTTACTAAGGAAAACGTTTTGGCAAAATGCGGTTGGTCGCCTTTAGAAGGTGTTGATTTTACTACAAAAGTACAGTCAACAGTTTTAAGCGGAAAGCTTGTTATGGAAAACGGTGTTATCAGCGAGGAACGTTTTGGTCAACGATTGTTATTCAATAGATAATATGAAAAATTTAGTTTCAGCATTTTTTTTAATCATTTTGGTTAGTTGTTCAAACACAGAGAAAGCCGAAATTTCGCAAGAAAAAATGGTCGATGTTTTGTATGACCTAACTGTATCGTCAAGTGCACGCAATACCGCAAACAGACGAGATACCGTTCAATATGTTGTAGATTACAAGCAGATTTTAAAAAAGCACGGTATTGATAGTGTAAAGTTTATTAAAGCACAAAAAATCTATCAACAAGATCCCGATGTGTATGCGGTGATTTACGATTCGGTTCAAAAACGCCTTCAGAAAAAGTTAGAAGAAGTTCGTGCTACCAAACCCGATTCAACCGAAGAAAAACTCAATCCGGTAATCAACGTAAAAGAACTTAAAGCATTGCGCCGAAACAAATAATAATTTAGTAAAGTCACATTTTTTGTGGCTTTCTTTATTTTTGAAAATACTATATTTGCACAAAATATTTTAAAGATGAAAAATTTAGTAGAAGAATTACGCTGGCGCGGGCTTGTTCACGACATGATGCCCGGAACAGAAGAACAATTAACAAAAGAATCTACTACAGCATATATTGGTTTCGACCCAACATCAGATTCATTACACATAGGTAGTTTAGTACCAATTATTTTATTACAGCATTTAAGAAATTTCGGACACAAGCCAATCGCTTTGGTTGGTGGTGCTACCGGTATGATTGGCGATCCATCAGGAAAATCAGACGAAAGAAATTTGTTAGACGAAGCTACGCTTACTAAAAACGTAAACGGAATAAAAGCTTTGTTATCTCGCTTTTTAGATTTTGATGCGAAAGATGATAACGCACCGGTTTTAGTAAACAATTACGATTGGATGAGAGATTTTTCGTTCATTGCATTTGCACGTGATGTAGGTAAGCGCATTACCGTAAACTATATGATGGCGAAAGATTCTGTTAAAAAGCGTTTTGAAAGCGATGGTGCCGGAATGAGTTTTACCGAATTTACATACCAATTAATTCAAGGATACGATTTTTACCACTTAAATAAAGAATACAACTGTTTGTTGCAAATGGGCGGAAGCGATCAGTGGGGAAATATTACTACGGGAACAGAATTGGTACGCCGTATGAATGTTGATAACGATGAGCGTGCAAAAGCTTATGCAATGACTTGTCCGTTAATCACAAAAGCCGATGGTTCTAAATTTGGAAAAAGCGAAGGTGGTAATATTTGGTTAACAGCCGATAAAACATCGGTGTACAAATTTTACCAGTTTTGGTTGAATACAGCTGATGTAGATGCAGAAAAATACATCAAGATTTTTACTTTTTTATCTAAAGAAGAAATCGAAAAAATAATTGCAGAACATAACGAAGCGCCGCATTTACGTCCGTTACAAAAACGTTTGGCAGAAGAAGTAACTGTAATGGTTCATTCGCGCGAAGATTTTGAAAACGCTGTAAAAGCATCAGGGATTTTGTTCGGAAATGCATCGGCAGACGATTTAAAAGCATTAGATGCTAAAACGTTTTTAGAAGTTTTCGATGGAGTTCCACAAGCCGAAATTTCTATGGAAGATTTAAAAGCAGGAATTGATATTGTAGATGTTTTAAACACCAAATCAGGCTTTATGAAGTCAAACGGAGAGGCGAGAAGAGCTTTAGTAGAAAATTCGATCTCTGTAAACCGTGAAAAAGTTCAAGAAGGTTTTAGTTTATCAACAAACGATTTAATAAACAATCAGTTTGTGTTGTTACAAAAAGGCAAGAAAAACTATTTTGTTTTAAATGTGAAATAAAACTTTGATAAAGTATAGATAAAAAAGAGGAAAGTTAACTTTCCTCTTTTTCTTTTTACATCAAATTCGTAACTTTAAAATAAATTTTCAGTAAAAATACATCAAGATTAAAAACAGGGAAAACGATTGTAAATAAAGACTTTACAATCGTTTTTTGATTTTTTGGTAACGAAATGAAAAGCATTAAAAAGCAACGATTAGCAAAAGTAAGGTTACTAAAACGTTACTTTTAATCACTAATAAATATTGATTCAAGTTGTTGTTTTTCAGTGTATTGCTTTGTTTTTCATATTGTTCTGTAACACTTATAAGTTTAATTTTATTCTTAAGAATTATGAGTATGGAAATGAAAAAAAAATCAACATTTAAGGTATTGTTTTATCTTAAAAAGAATGCCCCGAAGAAAAACGGAAAGGTTGCGATTATGTGCAGGATTACCGTAAACGGCAACCAGTCTGCCTTCAGTACCAAGTTAGATATTTCCTCAGCAAATTGGGATTTGAAGTACGGTAGGGTTTTAGGAAAAAGTCGAGAAGCCCAAGAAATAAACGGTAAGCTTGATAAAGTACGCTTTGGTATTGAGGAAGGCTATTCCAAAATCCTAAAAAACGAAGGAACTGTAAACAGCTCAAAACTTAAAAATACTTTTCTGGGTATGGATAGTGATGAACTCACTTTTTTTAAGTTCTATGAGAAGTTTTTGTTAGACTTTGAGAAAAAAGTAAACAACGGACTTCGGGTTAATGGTACACTTAATAAATATAAGATACTTTTAACGCACCTAAGAAATTTTGCACTGATAAGATACGGTTACTCTGATTTATCGTTTAACGATCTTACTTCAGATTGTGTGCAGGAATTTGACTACTACCTGCGTGATGATCAAAGTTTAAATCATAATACCATATGGCTATATATGATTGCATTTACGACAATTTGCCGACTGGCGATAAGTAGAAAGCATCTTGCGTCCAATCCGTTCAGGGAATACAAGAATATCAAGAAAGACAAGGACAGAGGTTATCTGTTACGGAGTGAGTTGGAGCGGCTTGTATCATTCAACTGTGAAAAAAAGAATGACGAGTTTGTTAAAGACCTATTTGTTTTTAGTTGTTTTACAGGGCTTTCTTATTCTGATATCAAAGGTCTTAAAAATAGTAATATTCAAGAATTCTTTGATGGAAACCAATGGATTATTGTTCGTAGAAAAAAAACAGCTACATCGTCAAACGTAATGTTGTTGGATATTCCTAAAATGATAATTGGAAAATATGCGGGATTGTCTAAGGATGGCAAAGTATTTCCTGTACCTTCAAACACTACTTGCAATGACAGCTTAAAGCGAATATCGGAATTAATTGACTGCCTGAAAGAAAAGAAAGTAACCTTTCATTTGGCTCGCCATACGTTTGCAACCTTATTTCTGAGTGAGGGTGTTGCATTGGAAAGTTTGAGCAAAATGTTAGGGCATAGAAATATTGCTACAACACAGATTTATGCTAAGATACTAAACGAGAAAGTTGGAAAGGACATGCGGAAAGTTTCGCAAAATTTTAAGGCTATGGAACTCTCCTTCGTATCAAAATTCTAAAATTTATAAAGTAACCAAGGAAAGCCAATGCTGTAAGCGTTGGCTTTTTAAATTTCAAAGCCTGAATACACATAATATATTATTAACTCGAAAAAAAATGTAAATTTGAAAGAACGTTTTACTATCGAAACTAAATGAATGTACTTAACCAATACATAATCTTTCTAAAAGAATATAAAAAACTACTCGAAAGAGGTGTAAAAGACGTATTAAATTCTAATGTTTCGAGTAACTTCATTTGGAACAATGACATTGACAGTTTCATTAATGCAGGTATTTGTGAATCTACACTAACTAACATTTTTACATCTAAATTTAATAAAAATCCTTTAATTTTTTCACTGGAGAAACCTTTAAAGCCCAATATAAATATTCCAAACAAATTTGTGGGAATTATTGAATTTGACGAAGCTAAAAACAAGTTTGAAAGCGTAAATGACGATGAAGAAGAACTTCAAGGCTTTCAAAATTCAACAGAAGGTAAAAATGAGATTGAAAAATTAAAAAAATTCAAGAAGAACAAAGAAGTTTATTCAAAGCTATATAGAGCGTATAACGACATAAAAAATGATTCTAATTTAGAAATCGTTTTAAGTGTTGGTTTTGTTCAATACTCGAAACTCAACAATAACGGAAACCTCTCTAAAACCAATCAACATTTATTTCATTTTCCCTTATCGTTAGATATTGATTCAAATAATGTCGTAAAAATATCATTTTCAGACTTTGATAGTCCTTATGGTGATTTTTTCTTTCTCAATAATACTCCAATTGAGAAAGAAATTTTATCAAACATAATTGATAGATTTGAAGAACGAATAACAGAATTAGGTTACGAAGATATTTTTGAAAATGATTTTAAAGACTTAATAGCAAAATCTATTCAAAAGATTTCCAGCAATTCTGAATTTGAAAATTCCATATATAGACCAGAAAGCGACCATTTTAGAGAAGATTATTTTAAAATTTCATTTTCTCCAGCAATAAACATTAAGCAAAGAAAGCCTCGTTTTTTTGAAAAATTAACTGACTCAATAATTAAGTACAGTGAAGATAATGAAGTTGAAGCTAAGTTATTTAATCTATTGGTCAGAAACCCGGAGTCATCTGGAAACAATTCCTATACTAAACCAAACTATTTTAAAGACGAACTTTTTGAAAGCCATAAAACAAAAGCCAAAAATCTAAATGGAGAGGAGGATTTCTCTGTATTTTTTCCTCTTCCATTCAACAAAGAACAAAAACAGATTTATGAAAACTATTTGAAAAATAGATTAACGGTTGTAACAGGTCCTCCAGGAACAGGAAAGTCACATACAATAGTAAATATACTATGCTCTTTATTGGCTCAAGGTAAAAAGGTTCTTGTTACCGCTCAAACAGACAAGGCGTTAGAATCATTATTAGACAAGATTCCTGAAACATTTGATGATCTAATCTTTACAAAAATTCAGTTGGAAACCAATCAAAATCGATTCTCTTTAGAAAAAAGTATTGGGAATATCTCAAAAATATTAATGGATAGTTTTTACTTAAATGTTGAATCTAAAATTGAGGAATTAGACAACTTAAAAGCGGAATATTTAAGACTTAAATCTGAAATCATTCAAGTTCTTGAAAAAGAATACACCCAAATAAGAATCAATGATTCTTTTAATAGTTTAAGAGCCTATCAAATAGTTGAAAAATTTGAATCCAAAGATTCCGAAGAATGGAATTGGATTCAAGACGAACTTACTAACGAAGAGTTATCTAATTTTGAATTAATTAGACAAGAAATATTGAAGTACAAAGAATTGTCTGATATCGAAATACGTTATAGTAATTCTTTAGATATTGATATTTCCACAGTTTTAAACAAATTAGAGAATTTTGATTTTAAAAATTTCTTATTGCTTCAAGAAAGCTACAATAAGCAATTAAATCACTTAGGATTAACAGAGTATTCAAAAGATAAAGTACTAAAAATACAGTTAGATAAAATAGCAGATATTGCAAATGAGTTTTCAAATGCTGATATTGTTCTTAAAAACGTCAAAGAATTAGAACAACTTCAAAAGCAAATCAATTCTCGTATTTCGCAAGAAAACTTGACCGCTAACAAAACTTTTAGCGACTTTACACAAAACGGGACAAAATATCTTTTAGATATAGAAACCTATTTGTCATTTGCTGAAAATGGTAAAGCGGGATTTCTAACAAGACTTGCAAATTCAAATTTTAAACAAGTTTCATATTTAGAACAGTTTACCATTAACAGTAAAAAGTGTAATAACAAAACTGAAATGTTACAACTAAAGTTGTTAATCGAAAACCTCATTGTCATCAATAATAATTTCAATTTATTGAAACAAAATGGCTTCACATTTTCTTTTGATGACAATTCAAATTTGCTTGAAAAATGTAAAGTTTTAAACGGTGTTCTAAAAAAAGTGGAAATCAACAAAAATGTTGTTTCCCAAATTCAGTTTAATTCTGATTTTATCAATCTTTCAGAGTACAGTCAGATTAATTTGTTCAACATTGATGAATTAGCGCGAAAAGCAATTTTATTAAAAGACGATTTTGAAAAACTACAAAATCTAAACAATAAATTGACTGAACAAAGACAAGTGCTTCAAAATATTGACAGTATTATGGAGCAATCTATGATTAATGGAATTTTCTCGGAATTTTTACCTGTCAATAAAATTGATGATGTTCAAAAATTTGAAGGTTTAAAAACTACGTTTTTAGAAATAGGCAAGCAAATTGAAATTGAACAAACTTTTATCAATGTTAAGAAGTATCTAAATAATTTACTTCCTAATACTTATGAGTCATTTAAAAATGTTGCTAATCATTATATTTCAAAAGAAAATTTTGAGTATGCTTCTGCCAACGAGTTCATAAAACAAAATGAATTTGTCGACTTGCAAAAATGTAAAGAGGAGTTATCTTTTATCAACAAAAAAATATTTCAAGTCAAATGCGATATTTTATTTGACTTAGCAAAATCAAATTTCAAGAATAAATTTGAAAAAGATGAAGTTGATGCGTTCATAAATCTTTTAGAAGAATATAAATACAATCTTTCTCAAAGCGTTAGAAAAATTCGGAATCAAACACAATATCAAATATTAACTCGCAAAAATAGCATTGATATAAGTAAGCGATTATCTTGCTGGGTTATGAAATTTAATGATGTTTTGAATTCAGTAGGAAGCGAACCTGAAATTTTTGATTGTATTATTGTTGACGAAGCAAGTCAATTAGATTTCAACAGTCTTATTTTAAGCTATTATGCCGAAAATATGATAATAGTTGGAGATGATAAACAAACATCTCCAAGCAGTTTAACAGGTGCAGACGGAAACGATTTTGAATCTATAAAAAACAAACATCTTAAATTTTTAGGAACTAATGCACTTCATATAAAAAGTGATAACAGCTTGTTTATGCTTTCAAAAATGGTAGCAGGAACTTCTAACTTAACACTTAGAGAACATTTTAGATGTGTTCCCGAAATCATTGAATTTTCAAAAAGAGAATTTTATGATAATTCACTAAGACCGCTTAAACAGATTAATTCAAATAGATTGAATCCGAAAGAAACTTTTTTTGTAAAAGATGCTTTTTCCGAAGACAAGATCGTTCACAAAGAGATTCAAGAAATCAAGAAATTTTTACAAAGAATTCTGAATGATGATCAATACGCTAATAAATCAATTGGTGTAGTTAGTTTAGGAACTGTAAATCATACAGAAAAACTTAAAGACATAAAAGAGGATTTAGCAAATGAATTTGGAAAAGAAAAAATAGATAAACACAAACTTATTATCGAAGATTCTCCAAAATTTCAAGGAGATGAAAGAGATGTAATGATAGTCTCGCTTGGTGTAGCATTGGATTTTCAAAAATTAAAAGAAAACCAAAATGCAAAACCAAGAGCTATTATAAGTAGTCAAGACGAATTTAAGAAAATCAATGTTGCTCTAAGTAGAGCGAAAGAACAAATGATTTTATTTCATTCTGTCAAATCTGAGCACTTACAATCGAGCGATTTTCGAAATAGAATTCTTACTTTCTTTAATGATGAAGTAAAGCCTATTCAATCATTACAAATTGACGATTATAATGTTGAAAGATTTAGGCATAATGTTCCAGAACCCTTTGATAGTTGGTTCGAGTACGATATAACAAAGTCACTTATTGGAAACGGATATAGCTATATTCAGCCTCAATATAATGTCAAAGAAGCAGAACTTTTTTATAATCATAAACTCGGAAAACAAGTTTACATAAATTTCAAAATAGATTTAGTAGTTCACAACAACGGAAAAATGATTGCGATTGAGTGTGATGGAGACCCATTCCACTCGCTTCCCGAAGATGTAGCTTACGATATAGAAAGACAAGAGTTTTTGGAACGTGTTGGCTGGAAAGTATATCGTGTCCTTTATTCTGCATTTAAGAGAAATCAAAAGGAAGAAATTGAAAAAATTATTGACTTTATCGAAAAGAACACAAAAAAGGACAATTCAATAATTTTTCAAAAACCTCTTCATGTCTTTGAGGTTTCAGAAAATGAATGTGATGATTACGAAGATGCAGATAATAATTTGAAAGATGTTTCTTTACTGCGTAAATCATATATTGACATATTAGAAGATGAAGTTTACACTTCGGATTCTTTAACTCAGTCAAACGGTAACATTAACAACCAAAGACATAAATCATTCATAGATATGATTGAAGAAGATTTGAAGAAGTCTAATGGCGTTGATTTATTTTCTGATGAAACTAAAATACTTTGTTATTTCAATCTTTTCAATGATAACACTTACAAAATTCAAGAACATTCAGACGAAAGTAGTTTGTTTTCTTTACCCATTGAAGAAAAATATAGAAACGGCTTTCTTTTACAATGCTACGACAATGGGCATATAAACAAAGTCTATGTACAATCTATTTTAGATAAAAGAATGAATTACCATTATTCAAATGGAAAAAATCCAAACGCTAAAATATTGTACTTAAAACTCATTGAAGAAGATTCTATAATTGCAATGAATATAAAACGAGATGAAGAAATAGTTTTTAAAGCTCATAAGACAGAAAGAATTACTACTAGAGAACTTTTACATTTACAAGGATACAAAGTCGTTTATCAAAATGTTAACAATATAGAATATAGTATTTTACCTAAAAATATCTACCAAAATATACAACGACTTGTCTTTACCAGTTTTACAGCCGAGGGTAAATCTGTACTAAATAACTATTATGAAAATGAGTGGAAAGTCATTAGACAATTTATCCCAAAATTGATAGAGAAATAAAATAACCTAGCAATTAAAAAGAAAGGCTCAACTAATCAGTTGAGCCTTTCTTTTTAACTATATTTTACTTATTGATTAATTTTTCAAGCCTTGCCATCATTTCATCTTTCTCTTTCAACATGCGCTCGTACAAAGCAATTTTTTCGTCATATAGCTGTACGATTTTATCAACGCTATTGAAAGACGGTTGGTAGCTAAATCCAGAAGCAACTGCATTGTCTTTAAAATCCTGAAATGAATATGTATTTGCAATAATATTAACAGCCTGCTCTTCATCAAAATTCTGGATAGCTTCAACAGGAATCTTCAATATGTTTGAAATCTGTTTAAGTAAATCATCTTCAATTACGTCCTTTTGCTCCAGTAAGGAAATTTTCTTCTGATTCCAATCATCTCCAAGATCAAACGCTAATCCTTCTTGTTTAATTCCAAGCATTTCTCTAAAGCGTTTAACATTCCTTCCCTGATGTATTTTCTGTTCCATAAGTTGTACTATTTTTTGAAGGTTCAAAGATAAAACCATTCGGTTTAAAAAGTCTGAATTTCAAAGATAAAAAATATACTCTAAAATATCCATTTTCTAAGATATTATATCCTCATCACGAATAGATTATTCCTTCCGATCAATAGACCTTAGATGGGTAATATTAAATCTTATCACTATGAAAAAGAATAAAATATCCTTTGAAACAAGATTTTGGGCAGGGTTTAGTACAAATAGTCCCTTTGAGGCATTTGATGCCGTTTTCGACTTTGCACATCTTGACTATTATAAGCAAAATTTAAGAGAAGCAGTGCTTTACTGCTATAAGAGAAAAGTTTACAAACAGGACAAGCCATGCAATGTTTTTGTCTTTTACAGTGCTTTAAGAACTTTTGTCAAAGCATGTCACTCTCTTAATGGGAAACGTAAAAAATGGAAAGTAAAAGAGTGTTCTCGATCGGAAACAGTGTTTCATTTTTCGTCCCTTACAAAAGAAGAATATGATAACCCTTTTTTAGTGCTTCAAAGTGTATTTGAAGAGAAGAAACTACAAGACTTTGAATTTTTCTTATCTGAAATTACACAACTTTCATTGTCGCCTGATTGTGGAGATCCTGATTATGAACTAACTACATTTTATATTCAGTTAATTAAAATGCTTGATGCAGGTGGGCTGATTAGGGAACGAGGTATTGAAAAAATCAAAAGGCATAAAGAATCTTTTGAATAATATATCCATTTACGGAATAGAATATCCTTCTGCACATTTCCAACTTTACTAAAGCTAAATTTTACGATATGGATAACGATGAAAACATTAAAAGAGAGAACAGAGTTTTAATATCTCTAGAGCAAGCAAAGAAAGCATTGAAAATGTTGATGCAAGATTCAGAAAAGTCTCAACTCGAAGATGGAATTCTAGAACTGATAAGAAAATTGAAAAATCCTAAGATTAACATATTGTTGGATGCATACCCTGAACTTTTGCAGGATTACGAGTTAAAAGAATTGTTATCAGGTAAACTTCAAATTCTCAATGCTCAAGCAGATGATGTAAAGACGGCTGGGCTTTTATCCTGTCTTCATTTACTTGTGCATTTTTGTTATAAGATGCAAGAAAAACAGAATAACGAGGACGACTGTATTGGAAGTCTCAGATATGTTTTAAGCTCAATTAGTTTAGACAAGTTTAAGAACTACCTGCTTACCATCATTTTATCAGTGGTTGGAATAGATTATTACGAAAAGTTCCAACTTAAAATTCGAGATGTCAATTTAAACTTTGAAGACATTCTTAATCTCCAAAACAATTCAGAATTAAAAGAACATTTTGACTTAATGGCTTGGTTTGCGCTAGTCCGAATGTTTTTAGAATCTGTTTATATCAACTACACAATTTCTAATCATAATTAATAATTATAAAATATGAAAAGTTTAAAAAAAACTACATTTCCCGAATTGGAAAATGAATTTCTGGAAGATGTTCTACGGCAATTAGTAAATCAGTATAAAATCGTTCAAATGTTTTTTACTAAAAACACACATACTGTGTTTTCATATCTGATTATTCACACTGATCAAAACAGTAATGTAGATCAGATACGGCAAAATAAATGGATTCACAAAGTTAAAAAGCTTTATAAGATTGATGTATATATTGTTAGTTCTGTAAAGCTAAATCACCGATGTTCTTTAGGAGATCCGTTTATTGAATTATACTGTCATCAATCAAAAATGATCTATCAGAATGAAGAAATGAAAGATTCATTCGTTATCCCGAGAAACTGGAAAAAATTCAAGAAAAAATTTAATACCTATCAAGGAAGTTTTTTTCACGATTATGATATCTATAAATCACAAATTAAAACTCTTATTTCAGAGGGATGTTCTAATCATGTTTTTACATCTTATGGTAAGTTAATGGAATATAACATTAGTTATTTGGAAGAGCTTTATTCCGGAAGAAGTTTAGATGTAATTAATTTGGATGAGAGAATCAGCCGACTAACAGAATATATTCCCGAGATCCAGAAATACTTTGTAAAAAACAGCCACAACAAGTACTACCTTACTGATTTGATTACACAAGCAAAAGAAGCAACTGCGCAAGATGATACAATATATAAAAGTGAATTCTACGAAGCGATATCTATTGCTGAGCAGAACCTTTATCAGCTGGTTGAAAAACGATTGGAGGAATTAAATAAACGAATAAGAAAAAGTTTGTCGAAAAAAAATAGTTCTCTCAATGAAATAGATGAAAAAGTAAAATGTCCAATTCTTGAAATTATTATTGAAACCATTTTAAAATCAACTGATACAGAACAGATTTATTTATTCCATGAAAATAAATATGACGATAAAACGACCTATTATTTAATGCTGATAGCAAACGGTGTGGGTAATGAAAAGTTAAGTTCAATTAACCAATCGCTTAAAAGTAAAGTGGAAGGGAAAATTGAATTTGTCCTCTTAAGCCACAGCCGTTACTGGATACAGACAAATCTTTATAAGTATCAGAGTTTCTTTACCCGAAATTTACAAGATAAATTCCTTTTATATTCATCAGATAAAAATCATCCTGCATTTCATTGGGAAGTTCCACATCAACCTTATCATTCTGATCTATATTTCTATTACAGATCAACAAAAGACGTAGCTATGCAGTTCTCTTCGATAGTGAATAATTCTACAACAAATTTTCAAGCTTTAGATTCAATTTTCGCATTGTTTTTTCTGTCTTTTTGCAGAACATACATTTTTGTCAAAACGTATTATTTACCTCATTATCTGTGTGCCAAATCACTATGGCAGTTGTCCTTATATGCTGATATAAACTTAAGAAAACATGAATACTTGATAGAACATTTCTGGGCGGATTTCTTTCCTTATGTCAATAAACATATGACTTTACATCACAGTCCTTCATCCCTTAATGCAGAAAAGATAATTCAAATGAACATAATTGTTGAAAAACTTATGGAGGAATTAGATACGTTAATTACTAAAGGTAAATTATTATCAAATATCAGTGAAGATGAGACTGCGGATTAAGGTTTTTTTAATTGGTAGTTATTTAAAAAAAAATACTTTAGAAGGATTATCTGGTTCAATTTTTTGAAGTGCGAAGTCAACAAATTGAAGTCAATGTGTTAAACATTGGCTTTTTTTGTATTTTAGCTTTTTTAACAAAACAGATTACTAAGATAAACCTTATTAAAACTCTATTTACATAATGAATAATAGCACAAATAACATCCAAATACAATTTAATTATTTGGACGTGGAAAATTGTTTTAAAAACTTTTATGTTGTTCCTGATTACCAGAGAGAATATGTTTGGACAGAAGTTCAAATAAATCAACTTTTGGACGATATTTATGATGAGTTCGATTTTAATCTTAATAAGGAATATTTTATTGGAAGTACAGTTGTTTTCAAAAATAGCGATGGATTCTACGAATTGATTGACGGACAACAAAGAACAACCTCAATTTTCTTAATAATTTGCGCTCTTAAAAAAATTTACAGAGAGAGAGAAATTGATACAGATACGATAGAAAGAATGATTAAAGATAAAACAGTCAACTCATTAGGAGACAGTGTTGATTGTTATAAATTAGAACTACAGTACAAAGACAGTTCGAATATTCTTTCTAAAATTGCTAATAATTTAGAAAGACCCGAAAACTTAACAGGATCTGCCGAAAGACTTTATAACGCTTATGAAAATGTGATTTCTTTCCTACAAAACAGATTTAAAGAGGATGAAGATCCTGTACAGCTAAAAAAATTCTTCGTATATATCTTTAGGAAATTAAAATTTATACAGATTGAAACACCAGAAATAAACGACGCCTTAAAAATTTTCGAAACAATCAATGAAAGGGGAGTTGGCTTAAATCCTATGGATTTATTGAAAAATCTTTTATTCCGTCAAGTTGATAGAAATGATTTCAATCCTTTAAAAGACAGATGGAAAACATTAATCAAACTCTTAGAAAAAAATAAAGAAAAGCCTTTGCGTTTCCTTCGTTACTTTATAATGTCAAACTATAAAGTAAATAATCAGCGAGGAGAAGAAATTATACGGGAAGAAGAAATCTACAAATGGTTTATTAGACCTGAAAATGTCGTTCAATGTAACTATGAAAAACAGCCTTTTGATTTTGTCGAACTTCTTTTAGAAAATGCAAATTGTTACATTAATTTTTTCAAAGGTTTAAATAAAGATGGAAGCAAAAATGTCTATTTAGACAATATTTCTAAACTTGGTGGAGGAGCATTTAAACAACACCTAATTTTACTTTTAGCTGGTAGAAATCTGCCGCAGGATTTATTTAATCATTTTGCAAAGCAGATAGAAACGCTAGTTTTCTATTACTTCATAACAAAAGAACCTACAAAAGAATTTGAAAGAAATTTTTCAAAATGGGCTAAATCTGTATTACAAATCAAAAGTAGAGATGAGTTGAATGACTTTGTAAAAGTTAATATTCAACCTGTAATTATATCAAAAGAAAATGAATATAAATTGTCCTTCCTAGAAACTCATCAGAATAATCTGCAACAATATAGAATCAGATATATTTTAGCCAAAATTGCGCAATTTTTAGACCAAGAACGATTAGGCTCATATGTTCCACAAGTTTTGGATAACTACATTACAAAAGGAGTTGAAATAGAGCATATTTTACCTTTCACCCCTACTGATAGTCTTCGTGATGAGATCGGTGTGGAATATGATGATTTAAAAATTAGATTAGGTAATTTAACTTTGCTTGAGAAAACAATGAATATTGTTGTAGGTAACGATTTCTTTTCAAGAAAAGTTATCGAATATTCTAAATCACCTTTTTATATTTCAAAATCAATAGCAGGGTTAGATAATATAGGAATAAATTCATCAGTGACAAGATTGAATCAAAAACTTAGGTCATATGATTTTTGGAATAAAGATACCATCTTCGATAGGCAAAATTTGTTATATGACTTATCAAAAGATATTTGGAAGATAGATGTATAATTATCGTTCAATTGAATAAACCGTCCGCCGCTTTACACGGTGGACGGTTTATTATATGGGTTGCAGTTTTAAAGCATTTTTTTGATTGTTCAACGCTGATAGTTATCTTCCAATACTTTCACAATATCGCTTTCACGGTATAGGATTTTCCGTTCGAGTTTGATAAAAGGTATCAGTCCGTCATCCCTGTACTGTTGCAATGTCCGTTTGCTTATGTGTAGCATTTCGCAAATCTGCTCGCCTGTCAGGTAAATTTCTCCTTTCAGCAATGGGTGGAAATATTCCCTGATATACAGCAGTTCATTTTTGATGCCTACCACAGCTTCCAGCAGAGCAAGCATATCCTCGTTTGAATTTCCAATCTGTTTCATTTCTTTTGCTTTTTTAATGGTCGTTCTATCTGCATAAGCAACTCCACTTCGGACAATCTGAAATATGTTTTTCGATTGATTTGCGTTGCCCCAAGAATTCCTTTTGATCTATACGTCTGTAATGTCCGTTTAGTTATATTTAGCAGTTGGCAGGTCTCCTGTTGGTCAAGCCATTTTGTTGCTTGTTGCAATGCTTTGTAAGGTTTAGTAATTTCCAATATGAGATTAGATACTTCTTTAAGTTCCTTATTTAATGTTTTTAAAATCTGAATGTCTAAAACTGTTATTTCCATAGTTGTTCAATTTAGTCATCGAAAATATACAGGTATTATAAGGATCTTTCAAATGTTGTACTGAGAGACTACATTTGGCGTTCAATTACCTAATACTAAATTATAGTACCACCTTTACTTCTCTTTTAATTGCATTTCTCATTTTAAACTTAAATTTTAATTCGTTAGTCTGTATAGTTTGAATTATTCTTCATTTTTGAAATTGTTAAGTGTGGTGTTTTTTTAGAAGTATTAGTTAGTTGACAATTTAATCCTCAAAACACTTTAATTTTCCTTCCTGGATTCCACTCACATTAAAGAGTTTTGGACGGATAAAGGAAAGCATACAAAAAGCACCCTCTTCTCAGTCCTTTCGTTTTTTTTGTACCCTTTCTTTGATTGAAATTGATTAAAAAAGAATAAAAGGGGAGCAAAGATAAGGCGGACATCCACCGCATCTCCCAACCAAAAGACTACGGCATAATGGCAGGGCAAATTTGGTGGCTTCGCCGAGTGGTTGTGTTTGCTCTCCCACCCTTCGGGACTTATTCCGTTTCCTTCTGGTTTTTCCTTCTGTCCGCCTTGCTATAATGGCTTTCTTTTTTTTGTTTTTTCTTTTGGAAAATAATTTTAAGAGGGAGGGACACATCGCGTATAACAATAGACCATAATCAAAACAACGGTTTATGTTTATCGTTATAAATTTCGCTAATCAATTCACCAAACTCCTGAAAATGGTATTCAATAATATTATCCAAATACGCATAAATAGTGAGTTTGTCAATACCCATAATGTTAGTAAGCCTGTTAAACTTATCGTGGTGTTCCTGTCTCACATAGACCGATTTGCCTTTACTTGCCGCAGTATTTGGGATTTTAAAGAACTGTTCACAATAGTCCTCTTTGTCTAGTTTCTTTGTCTTAAAGGTGCTTTTTTTTAAATTTTTTGCTGGCTGTCCTGTACGCTCCTTTTTAACTTCAGCAGGTTCTTCGCCTGCCATTACAAGCATCAAAGCTTCTTCATCTACATCGGGTTTGGTAAAGTCAACCTTATGTCTTTCTACCCGTTGCTCTGTCGAAGGTTGTTTCTTTTCATCGCCAAGAAAATTTTCAATCGAAAAATCTTGTAATTCGGATTGCTGTTTTTCATTTTCGTTTATCATAATAACTGTTTTTAATATTGCTTCAAATTAGCTGTTTGTTTGACTGAACAATTAGTAATACAAATCATTGTACATAGGTAAGTATCTAAGTACCTACATATTTTTTACTAGCTAAAAAGCTAATGGATTTCTGGCAATCACTCACATTGATTTGCTATCTAATTTTGTGCGGTTTAGTTATTTCATTAAGGGTATAAGCAATCAGCTAGCTAACCATATACAAAGGAAATTAAACAGTTTCAATCTGCTCCAAGGTGGCATTTAGTGGCGTCATTTAGTGTGAATTGTCACGGTTATAAATAACTGTTATTCAAAAAGTCTTGCAGAATTTTGTAATGGATGTTATGGGGGTTCCCTGCTAACTCGAATCCGTTTGGAAAACGGATTTTTCTGAACTCCTGTTCAGAGCAAGTTATCTCTTGAGGTCCTCGAAATAAATTTCCGCACCTCAAGAGCACTTGCCCTTGCAGGGGACTGGAAACGGCTCCGAAGTCGCTCGTTTGTTTAAAAATTAAAATGGATTATTATGGAAGAGAAAAACAGAAAACAGATTAGGAAAACAGGAAGAAAACCAAAGATTGACCCCTGCGGTAAATCGGTATTCCATCAACCTGAACGCAGAGGACAATGCCAAATTTCTTGCCCTCTTTGACCAATCAGAAATGAAAGTCATTGCTCATTTTATCACAGCCTGCATTTTTCAAAAGACGGTAAAGACCGTTAAAATTGATATTAATGCCATAGAATATCACGAAAAGTTGACCCGGCTTTTTAGCCAGTTCCGAGCAATCGGAACAAATTACAATCAGATTGTGAAGATATTGTACCGCAATTTTTCGGAGAAAAAAGCAGGAACATACCTTTTTAGATTGGAAAAGGAAACCATAGAATTGGTACAAGTTACTAAAGAAGTTATCCGTTTGACACAAGAATTTGAAGAAAAACATCTGAAAAAAGAGTAAAGTTATGATTGCAAAAATTGGAAAAGGAAGCAATATGTATGGAGCGATTTTGTACAATCAACAAAAAGTAGATAAGGAAAACGGAACGATTTTGTTATTGAACAAGATACCCGACACGGTGGACGGCAAGTATTCCGTAGCCTATTTTAATAAATGCTTTGAGCCGTATTTATCGGCAAACATCAAAACGGAAAAGACAGTTCGCCATATTTCGCTGAACCCAGATCCTGCGGATAAGGTCAGCGATGAACAGTTTACCGAAATGGCTCAGGAGTATATGGAGCGTATGGGCTACGGCAGTCAACCCTATATTTTTTTCAAACATACGGACATTGACCGTACACATATACACATTGTTTCAACCTGCGTAGGTATTGACGGAAAGAAAATCCCCGATGATTACGACCATCCACGCTCAATGGCAATCTGTCGGGATTTAGAACAGAAATATAATCTGCAGAAAGCTACTGAACAAGAGCAGAAACAAGCCAACAAAATTTTCAAGCCTGTAGATTACCACAAAGGCGACATTAAAAGTCAGATTGCTTCGGTAGTACGGTATTTGCCAAAGTACTACAGCTTTTCAACTATGGGGAGTTATAATGCCTTGCTATCACTTTTCAATATCACAGCGGAAGAAGTTAAGGTAGAACGAAACGGTCAAGCCGTCAACGGATTGGTGTATTTCGCATTGGATAAAAATGGCAACAAGGTTAGCAATCCGTTCAAAGCATCACTTTTCGGAAAAGATGCAGGAGTAGCACAATTGCAAAAACACTTTGAACAGTCAAACGAGAAAATGAAAACCAACCCTGCTAGGTCTGTCCTAAAGAATACAATTGAATTGGCTATACATACGACGAACAACGAAAAGGAATTTAAAAAGCAACTTGTAGAGCAAGGTATCAATACGATTGTCCGTAAAAATGAAAGCGGACGGATTTACGGTATGACCTTTGTAGACCACGGAAGTCGTAGCGTTTGGAACGGCTCACAATTAGACAGAAATTTGTCGGCAAACGTGTTCAATGATTGGTGGAACAATGGAAACAAACCCGAATTGAAGACACAGGACAGCCCTGTTTCCAAAACGCATACATTAGACAATCTGCCAACGAAAGACCTTTTTGAGTTTCTTTCAAATGAGCATTCGCCTAATACCGATTTGGGATTGTTTAGCCTGTTATCCGATGCACAAGGTGAGGATCTCGAAGAAGAACAGTTTGCTAAAAAGATGAAGAAAAAAAGGAATCAAAGGAAATTTTAGATTTAAAGGTATTAATTTTCGTATTAGAGTTCGTTCTATTAAACCCAATAAGATGATAATTTAAACACCCATTTAATGAGATATTAAATGTTTATTCTTACTTTTGAAGACGATAAAATAAGTTCAAAAATGAACCGAATAAAAGACGTTTTAGAACAGAAGGGAATTAAACAAAAATGGTTGGCTGAACAATTAGGCAAGAGTTACAATATGGTGAACTCTTATGCTCAAAATAGACGACAACCAAGTATAGAAGACCTATACAAGATTGCAGAAATCCTTAATGTTGAAGTCGCAACATTATTAATTGAAAGAAAAGCACACTAAAATATGGACGGAACAAGTCTAACTCCCGAACAAGAAAAAATCAACGCATTGCGACAAGTATTGCCTGAAGCATTTAGCGAAGGAAAAATAGATTGGGAAAAATTAAAAGCTACGCTTGGAGAAAACATCAATTTCTCTAATGAACGTTATGTTTTGAATTGGGCTGGAAAAAGTGATGCATTCAAAGTATTACAAACTCCCACGACTAAAACATTGATACCTGCTAAAGACGAAAGTGTAGATTTTGATAAAACTGAAAACATTTTTATTGAAGGTGAAAATTTAGAAGTACTAAAAGTACTACAAAAAAGCTACTTCGGTAAGGTGAAAATGATTTACATTGACCCACCATACAACACTGGAAACGACTCTTTTATATATCCTGACAAATTCTCTGAAACCAAAGCCGATTATGAAAAACGTGTGGGTGACAAAGATGAAGATGGCTATATGACCAAAGATGGTATGTTCAAAAAGAACAGCAAAGAAAATGGGCAATATCACAGCAACTGGCTCAATATGATGATGCCAAGATTGTATTTAGCTAAAAACCTATTAAAGCAAGATGGAGTAATTTTCGTTTCGATTGATGACAATGAAGTACATAACCTGCGCCTTTTGATGAATGAGATTTTTGGAGAAGAGAATTTTGTAGCAAGTATTGTTTGGCAGAAAAAATATGCTGCAACAAATGATTCAAAAGGTTTTTCAACTACCCATGATTACATAATTTCGTTTCAAAAAAGTGATAGTTTTAATAGAAACTTATTACCTCGTACAGATGAAGTAAATAAACCTTACAAAAATGATGACGGGGATGGTAAAGGATTGTGGAGAACTGGTGATTTATTGGTAAAATCTTTTTCAAAAACAGCTGTTTTCCCAATTGTAAATCCAAACACAGGAGAAGAATTTTATCCAGCCGAAGGTAGTTCTTGGAGGGCTAATCAAGAAACAATGAATAAATGGCTTTCTGAAAACCGAATTTATTTTGGAAAGGATGGAAAAGGAGCACCTCAGTTAAAAAGATACCTTAATGAGGTGCAACAAGGAGTTGTTCCAATTACATGGTGGGCATTTGATGAAGTTGGGCATAATGATGAAGCGAATAAAGAAGTAAGTGCATTATTTGGAAGCAAAACACCTTTTGATACACCCAAACCAACACGTTTATTAGCAAAGCTGTTTAAAATAGGTTCCAATATCAATGATATCATTCTTGACTTTTTTGCAGGTAGCGGTACTACGGCTCATGCAGTAATGGCTTTAAATAAGGAAGATGGAGGAAGTCGAAAAAGTATTTCTGTACAATTACCTGAACTATGTGAAGAAAAGAGTGAAGCTTACAAAGTAGGTTACAAAACTATAGCAGATATTTCAAAAGAACGCATCCGTAGAGCTGGAAAAAAAATACAAGAAGAAATTATAGCTGAAATTAAAAATATAGAAGCTGTAATCAAAAAACTGCAAGGCGAATTACCAACAGAAGAAAACAAAACCGAAGTTGAAAACCTGAAAACCAAAATAGAGCAATTAAAAGCACAAGATTTAGGGTTTAAAGTTCTAAAATTAGAAGACAGTAATTTCAAACAGTGGCAACAAATTGAAGGTAAAGATACACAAGCACTTGCCGAGCAAATGAAATTGTTTATTGATCCTATTTCGGAATCTGCTACCATTGAAAATATGGTGTATGAGCTTTTATTAAAAAGCGGTAAGAATTTGAATAGTAAAATTGAAAAGAAAGATTGTTTTTACACAATAAACAATAATGAATTGATGTTGCTATTAGAAAAAGCTACCCAAGAAATTATTGATTCAATAATTACAGAAAAACCAATCAAAGTAATTGCATTAGACAAATTGTTTAAAGGCAACGACCAACTGAAAACCAATACTGTACTTCAAATGAAAGATGCAGGCATTGAGTTTAAAACGATATAAGAAAAGAGCAAATGAAAAATTTAAATGAAATATTTTCGAAGCTCGGTTTAAGTAAGGATAACGGTCTTTTCCTTACAAAAGAGAATAAATGGAAAACCGAAACCTCTTTTCCCAATAGGGTGAAAAGATTAATTGAACGCAAAATTGAGCCTGATGCTATTTTTGTGTTTGATAATAAACCCATGATCTTGTTTTTTGAAAACAGTAAAAACAAGTCTGAACTGCACGAGGCGATTTGGAATTTTAATGAATGTCCAATTGCTATTTTTATTGATAATGGAAGCGTTGCTATTTTCAACGGATTCAATTATTTAAAAGAGAATAAATCGTTAGAAAAGCTTGGGGATATTAATAAGCTTACAAACTTTACCTACTTTGAATTAGTAACAGGAAGAGCTTGGGAGCAATACAAAGAACACTTAGATTATAAAAATCGTGTAGATTATCATTTGCTTCAAAATATTAAAGCTGCACGTGAAATCCTTGTTGAGGGCAATGAGAATAGAGCCAAGCTTGTTAATGCTCTTTTAGGGAAAATCATATTCGTTCGATATTTAATTGACCGAAAAGTTAAAATGAAATTTGATGGAAAATCACGTAATTGGTCTAATATAGAATTTTGTGAATTATTAGATAATCCTGAAAGAATACAAGCTTTTTTTGAATACATAGAGAATAAAGACAAGGGGTTTAATGGTGATTTATTCCCATTATCATCAAGTGAGTATAAGCAAGTTGGTAAAGATGATTATCGAGTATTAAAGAGATTATTGCTCGGAGAGGATATTGCGAAGAACCAACCGTCACTTTTTGAGTTGTACGATTTTTCAATCATACCGATTGAATTTATTAGTAATGTCTATGAAATGTTTATAGGCAAGGACAATCAACAAGAAGAGGGGGCTTATTATACACCACTTTTTTTGGTTGATTACATTCTGAAAGAAACGGTAGAAAAACACTTATCAAAAAATAATCAGTTAGATGTTAAGGTTAACAAGGTTTTATCCAATGAATCGCGTAATTATTCCTATTGCAAAGTACTGGATCCAGCTTGTGGTTCTGGAATTTTCCTTGTAGAAACACTTCGGAAAATTATTGAAAAATATATTGAAGATACAGGTATTAAGGTTAAGGATGAGAAATTCAAAACAGCTATAAAAAATTTAGCTAAAGAAAACATCTATGGTATTGACAAGGATTTAAGTGCTGTACAAGTTGCTGTTTTTTCAATCTACCTTACTTTATTGGATTACTTAGAGCCTCCTGCAATAGAAACTTTTAAGTTTCCCATTCTTTTTAATGAGAATTTCTTTGAAGCAGATTTTTTTGATGCAAATGCTACATTTAACAATCAATTAAATGATATTGAGTTTGATTTTATTCTAGGGAATCCTCCTTGGAAAGGAAATGGAATGAATGAACTTGGTAAGAGTTATTTAAAGAATAGAAAAAATAATGAAAAGCCTTTAAAAAAGAAATTTAATATAGCTATCAATAACAATGAAATAGCTGAAGGGTTTGTATTAAGAGTGAGTGATTTTTGTAATAGTCATACACAAATTGCATTCATAATACGAAGCAGTAGCTTGTATAATTTGGGGTACAATAAAGAGGAATATAGCCCGTTCAGACAATATTTACTTGAAGAATATTTTATTGACAAAGTATTTGAGTTAGCACCAGTAAGATATGAAGTATTTGAAAAATCAAATAAACCTGCTGTCGCACCTGCTGCCGTTATTTTTTATCGTTATGCAAATGGGTTAAATACGGATAGTAATATTGTACATCATATTTCATTGAAACAAAGTAGATTTTTCTCTTTGTTTAAAATATTCACGATAAATAGAAGTGATTATAAGCGAATACAGCAAGACAAATTAAAAGAATTTGATTGGTTATGGAAAGTGTTGGTATATGGTTCCTACCTGGACTTCAATTTTGTTAGAAGAATAAAAAATGGTTTTCCTAGTATAAAAGAAATTATTGGAGATAAAGATAAATTTATTCATTCTACAGGTTTTCATAGCAGATCCAAAGCTTTGGATAGCCCTAAAGACACATCAGGAATTGAAAATATACCTTTTGTAAAAACAAATGCTATTCAATCCTATTTTATAGACTATGAAAAAGTAGAATTATTAGAAAAAGAAAAAATCGATATTATTAAAGATGTGAAAATCTATCAAGCCCCAATGCTATTAACTAGGAAAGGACTTGATATGAATACTCTCACTGTTAAGAATTCGATTGCAAGGAAAGATATAATTTTTAAAGATGGTATTACATCAATTAAGCCTTTAAATGGAAATGATATTTCATCATTATTTGATATTTCTGCCATTTTTTCATCAAATCTATTTGCCTATTATTCCATTAATACTTTTGTTTCTATTGGGATAGAAAGGGAGCAGGTTCAAAATTATAATAGATTTAGTTTACCTTATCTTGAATTAAATGTAAAGAAGAATATTGAGAGTATTGAGAAATATAAACACGAAATTTATTTAGAGAAAAAAGAAGTACTAATTGATAATCATAAAATTCATAATTTAGAAAGCAGTGTAAACTCTGAATTGAATAACATAAATAAATCGATTTACGAGGAATTAGAATTAGATGATGTTGAATTATCCCTAATTAATTATGCTTTGGAGATTAACCTCAATTTAATAGTTGGAAACGATAATGACAAAAATAAATTATTTTCAACAATAAATCTAAATGATGAAATTCTTAATAATTATGCATCCGTTTTTGTAGAACGTTTTAAATCAAAATTAGAAAAAGAAGATAAAAGATTTGTTGTAGAAATTTGGCATACCAACCAAATTGTTGGTATGTTTTTTAAACTAGTTTCTACTTCCTCCTTTAAAAAGACTATTGTACCTGTAAACAAACAAGACAGTGATTGGGAAATAATATCACTCCTAACAAAAATAAGTTCTGAAAAAGTCACGGACAAACTCTTTGTACAGAAAGACATAAGAGGATTTGAAAAGGACTATTTCTATATTTTTAAACCGAATGAAAAGCGACTTTGGCACAAAGCCATTGGTTATTTAGATGTAAATGAGTTTGCTGATGCCATTCTTAAAGCTGGAAAGAAAGGGATATGATATTTACAGAACTAAATGCCTCCGGCTATGACTATAACGGCGTTTTCTATAATGCTGAATTTGAAGACATACTTTCAAAAATCATTTATTGTTATAATTTAATGATTTCTGACAAAGTATCGCTAACTAATAATGAAAATGCTATAAGGGATGTAATATTGATAAATTACCTGAAAGACAATTCAATTAGAAAAAAGATTAAATTAACTGACTATTTGTTTGACAGGGAGGTTCCAGAAGACAGAAGTATAGGTAGAACTGATATAAAAATTCAAACGCAAAATACCTTTCAGGATACAAATGCATATTACATTATTGAATGTAAAAGACTTGATGCTACGAACCTTAATGGAACAACTGGTTTAAATGCAAAATATATCAAAGATGGAATGTATAGATTTGCTTCAACTACTTATTCAACCCACTATAAAACAAACGGAATGATTGGTTTTGTGGTAGAACCAATGGATATTAATGCCAATGTAACTTCCATTAATAACTTGTTAGCAAACAATTTTTCAGAGGTAAATACAACGGAAGAATTACAATATAGGGAAATTGTCAAAGATTTTCCTTTCTCCTATTGCTCTCGGCACAATCTGGCAGAAGATAGTGTTATGCTTTACCACTTAATGTTTAACTTTTCAAAGGAAATTCAATGAAGTTAAGTTTTGAATCAAATTTAGCTTATCAACAGGAAGCTATAAAAGCCATTACAGATTTATTTGAAGGACAACCTTTGGAAGATTCTATTTTGGAATTTGACCTAAAAGAAAAAGGTACTTTAAACTTGATAAATGGTGTCAGTAATAATCTGATTTTATCAGAAAGCCAAATTCTTTCAAATCTGCAAGGCATACAGGCAAATAACGAAATTAAAGTTTCGGATAAGTTGGATGGGATGCACTTTTCTATAGAAATGGAAACTGGAACAGGTAAAACGTATGTCTATCTGCGTACAATTTACGAACTGAATAAATTGTACGATTTCAAAAAATTTGTCATTGTTGTGCCTTCGGTGGCTATTCGTGAAGGAGTTTTGAAGAATCTGGAAATTACACACGAACATTTCCAAACACTTTACGACAATGTTCCTATTAATTTTCAGGTTTATGACAGTACCAAAGTTTCCACTTTAAGGGGTTTTGCAACGACCAACAACATTGAAGTTTTGGTGATTAATATTGATTCTTTTGCTAAAGACGAAAATATTATAAATAAGCCTAATGACAAACTAAACGGACAAAAACCAGTTGAGTTTATTCAGGCTACGCACCCTATTGTGATTGTAGACGAACCGCAAAATATGGAAACCGAAAAGCGTATTACAGCCATAGATAACTTAAAAGCCCTTTGTACGCTTCGCTATTCGGCAACCCACAAAAAATTATACAACCTTACTTACAGTTTAAATCCTGTGAAGGCTTATGATTTAGGATTGGTTAAACAAATTGAGGTAGATTCTATCATTGAGGAAAATGCCTATAATGATGCTTTTGTTTCTGTGGAATCCATAACCGCTACGAAGACAAAAGTAACTGCAAAAGTTGCCATAAATAGTAATGAAAATAATAGAGTAAAGAAGAAAACAATTACTGTTAAAGTAGGCGATGATTTATACAAACTTTCCAATGAAAGAGAAATATATGCAGATGGCTATATCATTGAAGAAATTGATGCTGTAAATCAATGTATTTCAATTTCTAACGGAAATCTATTATACAAAGGTGATAGTCAAGGCGATTTAATGGATGAAATAATGAAGTTCCAAATCCGCAAAACGATTGAAGAACATTTAAAGAAAGAAAAACGCCTGAACAAATTAGGTATTAAAGTTTTGTCGTTGTTCTTTATTGACAAGGTTGCAAATTACCGCAGTTATGATGCTACTGGAAATCCTATAAAAGGAAAATTTGCAGAATGGTTTGAAGAAATTTATCAAGAATACATTTCAAAACCAGCTTTTAAAGAGTTGGATAAATTTTCTGTTAATGAAATCCATAATGGTTATTTTTCGCAAGATAAAAAAGGGGCTTTTAAAGACACTTCGGGTGAAACAAAAGCAGATGATGATACATATAGTTTGATAATGAAAGACAAAGAGAAGTTGTTAGGATTAGACTATTCTTTGCGTTTCATCTTCTCACATTCTGCACTTCGTGAAGGTTGGGACAACCCAAATGTATTTCAAATTTGCACATTGAATGAAACCAAATCAGATATTAAAAAACGTCAAGAAATTGGTAGAGGCTTACGTTTAGCTGTTGACCAAACTGGTAAACGAACATACGACCAAAACATAAACCGTTTGACTATTATTGCCAATGAAGCTTATGATGATTTTGCAAAAGCACTTCAAAATGAAATAGAAGAGGATTGCGGAGTATCATTTAGAGGTAGAATAAAAAATAAACAAACAAGAACAGCCATCAAGTATCGCAAAGGTTTTGAAGCCGACCCTAAATTCTTAGAAATTTGGGGGAAACTGAAAAAGAAAACTACTTATAGAGTAGATTACAAAACAAACGAGTTAATAACTTTGACTGCAAAAGCAATTAAAGATTTACCTGAAATTAAATCACCTTCTATTCGCTCCACAAAAATTGGAATCACAATGACGACTGAAGGTGTTGGTACAAATTATGTTGGAGAAAAAATAGAATCTTACGGAAGCTATTCTTGGAAAATCCCTGACGTGTTAGGTTATATTCAAAGCAAAACAGAACTGACACGATCTACAATTGAAGCAATATTGAGTCAATCAGGAAGAATTGAAGATATTATTATCAACCCTCAACTATTTTTAGACTTGGCTACGCAAGCCATAAAGCGAACGTTATATGATTTAATGATTGACGGAATCAAATATCAAAAAATAGGAGGTAAAGAGTATGAAATGGCTTTATTTGAAGCACAAGAGCTGGAAGTGTACTTAAATGACTTTTCATTTAAAGTTTCAGATTCTTCCAAAACTATTTATGAAGAATTTGTGCCTTTAGATTCAGGAGTGGAAAGTAAATTTGCTAAAGATTGTGAAACGAGTGAGCAAATAAAATTCTATTTCAAATTACCAAATTGGTTTAAAATACCAACACCAATAGGGAATTATAATCCTGATTGGGCATTGGTATTTGAAGACGAGCAAAAAATTTATTTTGTAGCTGAGACAAAAGATACAGGAACGGAACAAGTTGACTTGTCAAAACTAAGCGGAGACGAACAAATGAAAATTAAATGCGGAAAAGCGCATTTTGAAGAATTTGAAGATTTAGAATATAAGGTAGTGAATAAAGTTGGACAGTTAATAAATTAAGCCAATGGAAGAAAGTATATAGATTCTTAAGTCGGGTAAAGTAAATCTTGACTTAAGAATCTCTATTTTTTTCAAAAGAAAGCTTAATTAAAAAGAAATCAAGCTCATAAACAACTTATATCCTCTAATTATAAGACAAGTATTTTAAATTATATAAGGGGCTATAAATGTTTGCAAATAAATCTTATTCTCCAATTTTAGTATGGATTAAAAATAGATAGATATTCATCGATTTTTCATATATTTGCTATGAGCTAACGGAAACACGTTGAAAAACAAAGCAATAAGCACCGTTACCAAATCGTTACCTGACTTTTTTGATAATCTTTATAAAAGCTTAGTATTCAACCGATACAGCTTTTTCCTGAAAACTTTAAAATAAAAATCAAGTTATGAGATATGTAGTAATTGTAGCGTATCGGGTTTTTCCCGATAAAAGAGAATCGTTTTTTAATCTGGTGCGAAAAGAAGCCGATGCGTTAGTACAAAACGAATTGGGAACTTTACATGTAACCAATATGATTGATCAGATCGATCCGAATAAATTCTTAAATCTAAAAATATTCGAATCTAAAGAAGCTTACGAAGAACATAAAAGAGGATTGATCTTAAAAGCTTTTTTACAGGAAGCCGATGAAATGGTAATTGAAGGTCCAAACGTGATTTTTGAAGGTATTCACATGTATTCGTGCGATGATTATACTTTGGAACAAAAAAGCGGCGAAGATATGACTGCTTATTTTAAAAGATAGTTTGTAATTTTACAGAAAAACATGCAGTTACAAACTTTTGTTCCCATTCAGCCGTTAAAAAACAAAATCAATTACCACTCAAAAATAGTCAGTGTGGGCAGTTGTTTTGCCGTAAATATGGCGCAACGATTTAAGCAGTATCAGTTTGTAAATACGGTGAATCCGTTGGGAATTTTATTTCATCCGCAGGCAATATCGACCCTTGTGCAATATGCGGTAAACAATAAGGTTTTTTCGAATACCGATGTTTTTCTGCACAACGAAATATGGAGTTGTTTCCATGCACATTCCGATTTAAACGAACTGGAACAGGAAGATATTGTTGAGGCGTTGAATCACCGAATTATTGATTTTAGAAGCAATATAGAGCAAGCATCGCATTTTATTATAACACTAGGAACGGCGTGGGTTTATCGATTCATTGAAACCAACGAAATCGTTGCGAACTGTCATAAAGTTCCACAACAGAAATTTCAGAAAGAATTATTGTCGATTGATGATTGTCAGCAAGCTATTTTTCAGATCGAAACAGGATTACGTCAGATCAATTCAAATATTCAGATTATTTATACCATTTCACCTGTTAGGCACATTAAAGACGGTTTTGTGGAAAATCAACACAGTAAAGCGCATTTGGTTGCGGCACTGCATCAGCATTTACAGGAAAATCAAAGTTTGAACTATTATTTCCCTTCGTACGAAATCATGATGGATGAATTGCGTGATTATCGTTTTTACGGCAAAGATTTGATTCATCCAAACGAACTGGCGGTTGATTATATATGGGAATCGTTCGTTCAAAATTGTATCGATCCGGAAATTTTATCAACCATGAAAAAAGTCGATGAGGTTCAGAAAGGTTTGGCACACCGTCCGTTTAATCCGTATACAGAAGCGCATCAGCAGTTTTTAGATAAACTGGCATTAAAATTGGCTGATTTGCTGGAAGAATATCCATTTATGAATTTTAGATAGTATGACAAAAAAAGCCTCAATATTTGCCCTGATCTGTGTTGCTTTAGGCAGCCTGCTTACCTTTTTTATTATGCGCAAAGTCGATAAAAAGAACGAAGTGTTGCCCGATACCGAACTTATTCAGCAGCAAATGAAAAACGTGAGTAAACTGGTGGTAAACGAAGCCAAAATATCGCAGATTTACAATTACAAAGACGAGAAATCGTTTATGAATTTAATGAGTTTCGATAAAAAAGCGCTGGTAGTTGTAAACGCCGATGTACAGATTATGTACGATTTATCGAAGTTAGAATATAATGTTGATGAAACTAACAAAGTTGTAAAAATTACTTTTATTCCGAAGGAAGAAATAAAGATCAATCCCGATATTAAAATTTACGATGTAGAAGAATCTCGGTTTAACGCCTTTAAAGGTAACGATTACAACACCATTCAAGAAAGCGTAAAAAAACAGTTTCATGAAAAAATATTGAAATCGAACATCCAAGCCAATGCAAAAAACCGATTGGTAAGCGAGTTGAGTAAGTTTTTGGTGGTAACGCAGTCTTTAGGTTGGACGCTAAAATATCAGGATGAAACCATTACAAACACCGCCGATTTTAATGAATTGATACAGTTATAAAATAAATCAGTATATTTGCTGAATAGTAATCACTTAATAATTGAAGATATGATGGTAAGAATGAACACTTTTGGTACTTGCTCGCTGGTAAATCCGGCGCAGAATCTTCGTGGTTTATATTTTTCATAGAAATTTTTTATTAGAAATATCATAAAGCTCGGAGTTTACCTTCGGGCTTTTTTAGTAATAGAAACCCGTTGGGGGTAATTCAAATAAATAAAAATTAACCACATAGACGAGTAGAATTATAACTAATCGTCAAAGAGGGGGATAGAAAATTATATTATTTTTCACATAGTTTGCTATTCGAAAAGTAAAACGTCTATCATTATCTTAAAAAAAACATAAAAAAAAATTTATATCTCTATGTGGTGGAAATAATTAAACTCAAAGGGTTAATAGAATAATTTTCAAGTGCAGATAATCCGCACAAAATCAATCAAATTTAAAAATGAAATCAATCGATATATATTTAGTACAGGCGTTAGATAATTACCCGTATAGTTTAGAAGATACCTTAACGTCACTGGAATACGCTTTGTCTTACAACGAAAATAATACCCAGACGCTTTGTTTGTATGGCAGGTTTTTGGCAGAACAGTTTAAGCAGTATGAGGAAGCCAAAACATACTTTCAAAAAGCAATAAGCGTAGATTTAAACGCGGTAGATGTGTATCCGCATTATATTGAAACCCTTATAAATAACGAAGATTACAACGAAGCAGAAAAGTTAATCGACTTTGCTTTAAAAATTAAAGGGATAGATGTTTTAGCTATAAAATTGGCAGAAGTTCATTTGCATGAAAAACAGTTACAAATTAAAAAAGCACTTAAACTGGCAAAGAAAATGTACATGTATTATTATGATATAGAAAAGAAACAATTTATAGACGATACCGTTGACCGTTTAAAAAAGAAGCGAAATATTAAAAGAAATAAAAAATAAATGTGTTAATTTTTTAACACCAATACTTTTTTTTTATACTTTAGGGGTTTAATTACAAATATTTAAAACAATTACTTTATGAAAATTAATAAACTACTCTTTTTTCTACTAGCTGTATTTAGTTTAAATTCATGTGTGGAATATGTAGATAACGGTACAAAACCAGATGGTCCTGAAAAGCCAGAAGAACAAAAATTTACTGCGGAACAAGCAAATCCGGACGACGCTAAATACGTAGGTGATGTTTTTGAATTTAAAGCAATGCTTAATGGGGTAGATGTAACTGCTACTACAAAATTTAGAATAAACGGTACCAATATACCGGGTAAAACGTATACACCCGTTAAAACAGGTGACCACTCTGTAATTGCTACAATGGATAACTTTACGGCTAATTTTAAATTTAAAGTTTTAGAAGAAGAAGAGCCAGTAGAACCAACGGGTAATAGAATTGAGTATGGTGGTAAATCTTATCCAGTTGACGCAACCGTATTTATTGTTCATGCTAAAGCTGGTGCAATTGTAGATTTTACGGACCAAAATACAGGTGATAAGTTTAATTTGTGGGCTATGGCTTCTACATCTACAGCTGTTGATGGTAATGATGATCCTTTACATCAATTCGTAACATATATGTATGTTCCAAAAAAATCTAGTGGAGAGACAGCATTTCCAAATGAAGGTTCAGGCACCTTGATACTATATGGAGGTTATGTAGTGATTGATGGTAATGATGCTTTCGAAATGAATGATGTAACTTATACTTTTGCAGGAACAGGAAACACAGTTCCACAAAATTGGATGACACAACAGCCACCTTGGTTAGGGACTGGGAACTATACTAGTGATGCTACCGGTGAAAATAGCGGAGAAAGTGCTAAGCTGTTTTGGAATGGAAACTACCAAGCTGGAGCAAATCAGTTAGTTCAAAAACCTAAAATGGGCAATATTTTGAATGGTTTTGATGCAAAGCAAATCAAAAATTTCAAAAACTTAAAAAGTACTCAAATTTTGAAAATTAAAAAATAAAGTTTAAAATTTAATATTTAAAAACGCTACTTTAACAGGTAGCGTTTTTTTTGTTTTGTTTTATATTTTGTTAATTTATGTTAAAATAAAATTTATATTTATAATACTTAACTTAAAATACATTTTTAAACATGAAAAACAAAATTTTTACATTGATATTAACCCTTATGGGGTCGTCTTTAATGTTTGCGCAACAATGGACAGGTGCAAACAACACTACAGGAGATATTTCACGAACAGGAAAAGTGAGTATTGGTACAACATCAAATAATGACCGTCTTAATGTGTCAGGGAATGTAGGGCTATAACCAGGAAATACAGCTTATGATATTGATGTGAATTTTTATTCAGGTATAACTTGGGGAGGTCAGCCAAGTCATAAGATTGCTACGAGAGAGTTTAATTATTGGGCAAGTCTTTCTGGGGGTAATCCTATTCTGCTTTCTACACCAGCTCTATATATCGGTTCTATAGCTAATAAGTCTCTAGTTTCTATTTTTAATAAGATAGGAATGGGAACGGATAAAATTATAGACTGTGCGGATTGTGCAGACTACCGTTTGTTTGTTAAAGACGGCATACATACCGAGAAAATTAAGGTAGACATTGCGGCAAACAACGGCTGGGCAGATTACGTTTTTGAACCGGACTATAACTTAATGCCGTTAACCCAGGTAGAACAGTTTATAAAACAAAACAGGCATTTACCCGAAGTGCCTTCAACTGCAGAAGCTATTTAAAACGGTATAGAACTAAAAGAAATGAACATTTTACTGCTTAAAAAAGTAGAAGAACTAACCCTTTACAGCATAGAACTGCAAAAGCGCATAGAAGCCTTAGAAAGTAAAGCAACTAAATAAGAGCGGTTATGAAAAATATATATATAATTTTTATACTGTTCTTGGGGCTTTCTGCCAACTCGCAGGGCGAAAACGACAACTGGTATTTTGGTGACAAGGCTGCGGTTAATTTTACAGGTACACCTGTAGCGTTAACTAACAGTGCCATGAAGGCACCCGAAGCCTGCGGCAGTGTAAGCGACGCTCAAGGTAATTTATTGTTTTATACCGATGGTATGACCATTTGGGATCGCGACCATAATATAATGCCCAACGGTACAGGTTTAACAGGCACGGTAAACAGCGGGCAGGTATTAATTATACAAAGCATTGTAAATACAGATAAGTATTATGTTTTTACAACAGCTGATCCTTATAATAACCAATCGTACATTGCCTATTCTTTGGTAGATATGTCGTTAGGAAGTTTAGTTAGTACTGGGCAGCGGTTAGGAGATGTTGATCCGGCAATAAAAAATGTACCGGTGTTATAATAATGGTAACCTTATAACTACCGGAGCGGTAACGGCAGTACCACACACAAACGGTACCGATTTTTGGATATTGGTTGGTACGCATAATGATTTATTGGCTTATTTGTTTGATAGTACGGGATTGAATAGCGTGCCTGTTATAAGTAGTTTACAAATAACAGTAAATGGTCCGTTTTATATTAAAGCATCTCCTTTAATGAATGTTACTGCAAGTTTTAATTCTTTACTTGTAATAGGGGTTGACCATTCCCCAAGTAATTATTTGTCAAACGTCTATTCTTTCGATAGCGCTATGGGGTTAATAACTAATAATTATTTCTATATGTTTACCTGTAATCAATGTGAAAAAATGAGTGCAGAATTTAATAAAGATGGAACGTTATTATATACATCTTTGTCTAGCTTAAATTTTCCGTTCCATCAAATTCATGTGTGGGATTTGCCAAGTGCAAGTTTAGGTAGTGTTATGCCAGGACATCAAATCTTTCAGTCATCAAATTTAGAAACAGGACAACTTCAAAGATATAATGACAATGATATTTATTATAACAGAAATGGAGCAGGTTACATTGGTAAAATCAGTAATCCAACCAATACATATCTTGGCTCATCTGTTAATTCCGCAAGTGTATTTTTAAGCGGATCTATTTCAACAAAAGGGCTGCCTCAATTGTTTCCTCGGCATAGTGCTAATTGTATAAGTAATATTCTGTTAACAGTACCTGAAAGTAATACAAACTATACCTATCATGCAGTAAATACAATTGTTACGCAGTCTAATTATAGTATAAATAATAAAGATATAACAATGAAGGCAGGTGAAAGTATAACGTTATTACCAAATACAGAAATAGGGAATGGATCAAATTATTTGGCAGTAATAGAAAATTGTGTAGCATCTAAACCAGCTTTAATAGAATGGTCAGAGGGACCAGTAAGGTTAAATTCTGTGATAGGTGCAGAAAGTAACGCTTTGATGGTTAATGAATTTTCAGTATATCCTAATCCAACAAATAGTTCTTTTGTAATTGATAGTGCAAATAATGAAATTCAAAACTGGGAACTGTTTGATTTGTCAGGAAAACTTGTAGTCAAAGGAAATCAACCTACTGGTTCGGTTGAAGGCTTGGCTAAAGGTACTTATGTTTTAAAAGTTTCGTTAAAAAATAAAGAAGTTAAAACACATAAATTAATTGTAAAGTAATTAAAAACATTGTTTCAAATAAAACCCTCCGCCAATCAGCAGAGGGTTTTGTTATTACAAGCTTGTATACATGCTGGTTGCGGCACATTTTTAGCCGTTTATTTGCTGTTTATTAGTTTTTCCAAGCGCAACATCATTTCTTCTTTTTCTTTAAGCATACGCTCGTATAAGGCAATTTTTTCTTCGTGCAGTTGTATTATTTGATCAATAGGATTATTGTTTTGTACCTCAATTCTATTATTAAACATCGCGTTGTCAGAGAAGTTGCAAGAAATTAAGTTTACAGCTTTCTCTTCATCAAAATTCTGTATGGCTTCTGCGGGAATTTTAAGTACGGCTGCAATCTGCTCTAAAAGGGTTTCGTCTATGGTTTCCTTTTGCTCAAGTATAGATACTTTCTTCTGGTTCCAGTCTTCGCCAAGTTCGTAAGCCAGGGCGTCTTGTTTAATACCCAGCATTTCCCTGAATCGTTTTACATTGCGTCCTTCGTGAATTTTCTGTTCCATGGCATTCTAATTTGGTTTATCGTAAATGTAAATTTAATAAAATTTAGGAAATAAAGTCTAAAGTGCAAACCGAAAAATTTTCTAAATAGGTACTGGGAGGATACTCCATAGATAAAGCATAGCAAAGGCTACCTTAGTATATGAAATGCTTTTTAGTTAAAAAACGTAAAAGGCAGAATAAAAAACAGGGTTTTGTATCTGAAGGCAGGTAAATTTTCAGACAGTGTTTTTTAGTTTACAAATAGTATAGAGCTAATATAATAAAAATAACTTCATAGGAATAAATAAGTACGTAATTATCATTAAAGGTCCTGCTATACTATTCTAAAATATCCCACTGTAGCGGATTTTTTATCCCGTAGTCGAATTTTATATCCTTTTGCTACATTTTAAGTTTGTGTTCAAATCTTTAAAATTGAATGTTATGAATACAGTTAAAATTACTTCAGAATTAGATCCGGCATTGCAAAAAAGCCTTCGCCAGCTGATAGCAGAATTCGCAATAGCCGGTATTTTTTATTACCCCACAGACAATGGTATTTCACAACTCTTAATCGTTTTGGTTAGTAAATTAGATGTAAAACTTGTTGAGTCAAAAAATGGATCGCAAGCGCTTATATAAACTATGGCTTGTTTATAAATGTTACGGATGGGTTTACGCTTGAAAGCAACTTGTCAATTGGTAATCCGTTCAGTATGGCATACTGTCGCAAGCCGGCAGTGCTGTATAGTAATGCAGATGGTATTGGTTGTTCAGATGGATCTTGGAGCAGCTGTAAAAAGAAATACAGGCAGTATACAGAGCGGTTTCATCATGATCACGACCTGCTGTTTTCAGAGAGCAGCCGCATGAAGAATTATTCGTCGCAATTAGGTACGGTCCTAATATTAAATTCGGTATACGAATACGATATTTTCCAGTTGGAACTGCTTTATTTCGGTCGAAATCTGAATTTTAAAAATTTACACCAGAGTATCAATAGGCTGATATTGGTTGAGCCTGAATTAGCCTCTTTATTTGTGAAAAAAAATGAAACCGAATTCTTTTTGATAAGTGAGCTGGAAAGAGCAGTGCAATGTGCAGAAGAAGACGAGGATTATTTTAATGACGACTTGGTTAATGCTTTAATTGAATGCGAAGGTAAATTGTACCATCTGGTTTCTAAACGTTTTTTAGAACTAAGAAAGGCGATTAAAACAATTGTGCCGGAACATGGCTTTAAGCTTATGGACTATGTAGCTAATGAAGATGAACAGACAAAGATTGTCTCTCAAATTTTACGCATAAAGCCTGTGGAGGAGATATACTTGTTTGATAAAATAATTGGATCTGTACAGTCTATTTATTATTTGCTTTTGGTTGGTGAGGGGCTGGGTTCCGTGGTTCTCAGTTCTATGCAGCAGTCTGTAACCGCAAAGCTGGGTGAAAATGTTGAGGTGGTTATTATTGGTCATTCCCGTATTTGGATACAGAAAAATTTGTTTCAGCATCAGGCGTTTTTCAAAGAGATAATGCAGCCCAAAAATAGGGTGCACCAATTTGCGGTATATCCGCAGATACATTGGGAAGACCCACATGTTAAGTGCTATCCCGATTTGGAGTACTATTTCCGGTCTGCAAAAGTATTATACGAAAGTTATTTGGCTCTGCGCAAAAATGGTAAGAAAAATAGTGAAGGTGCAGAGCTTTTGTTTAACCATACGCTTATGAGGGTCTTTCGTACGCTGGTTTTCTCAAAATCTTCATATTTGCCCAATTATGCTACACCCTTCATTTTGTGGAAGCTTATTGTACATCTTGAGCCGGAGCTGGAAAAGGTTGAGTTTATGTTTGGTAAATACAACGAAAAAAACTTTTTTGGTTTCATAAAGCATCGCTTGCAGTTTAGTCATGATTTCGCACGTGCTTCAAAAAAAGATCTTAAGTTGATGGATGAGATATTAGGCTTGCTGGTTGATAGTCTTACACAGTCTGTAAATAAGGTCTTAAGTGCAAGTTAAAGACAACTGAATTTTCTTTGTCCTAAATTCAAATTACTTTTTTGAAAGTGCTGTAATAAGACAGGGTTTGACTGATTAAGTCAAACCCTGTTTGTTTTATATATTATTGCTTTAATTTTATCTAAACAAACTCCACTACTTTTTCTTCGTTTTCTGTAACCACTTTGGTTAAGTTATATGAAGCTAATGCTTTCATGGCTTTGTCCCATTTTTTACCGCTTAGTGCTGCTTGTTCTTTTAAAGCCGCAATAGACAATCTGTTTTGATTGGCTTCTAAAATGCTGATGATAATTTTTTCGTCATCGGTTAATTCATAAGCAGGTGCAGCTTTTTCTGGGCGCATTTGCGGGAAAAACAACACTTCTTGTATTGACGGGTTGTTAGTTAAAAACATAATCAATCGATCCATACCAATACCCAAACCACCAGTTGGCGGCATTCCGAATTCTAATGCACGCAAGAAATCCTCATCTATAAATTGTCCGGCTTCATCGTCGCCTTTTTCAGATAATTTTAACTGATCTTCAAAACGCTCACGCTGATCAATAGGGTCATTTAATTCTGAATATGAATTGGCAATTTCTTTACCACAAACCATCAATTCAAAACGCTCGGTTAATTCAGGGTTATCGCGGTGTTCTTTGGTAAGTGGCGACATTTCTTTAGGATAATCGGTAATAAATGTCGGCTGAATATAGTTTCCTTCACATTTCTCACCAAAAATTTCATCGATCAATTTTCCTTTACCCATGGTATCATCAACAGCAATACCCATGTTTTTAGCAGCTTCACGAATTTCGTCTTCGGTTTTTCCATCAATATCAAATCCGGTAAAATCAATAATCGCCTGGCGCATGGTTACGCGTTGGTACGGTGCTTTAAAGTTGATTTTATGTTCGCCAAAAGTAGCTTCGCTAGTTCCGTTAACCGCAATGGCACAATGTTCTAACAATTGCTCGGTAAACTCCATCATCCAATTGTAATCTTTATAGGCAACGTAAATTTCCATTGCCGTAAATTCCGGATTGTGCGTTCTGTCCATTCCTTCGTTTCGGAAATTTTTAGAAAACTCGTAAACTCCTTCAAAACCACCAACAATCAAACGTTTTAGGTACAATTCGTTTGCAATACGCATGTATAACGGAATGTCTAACGCGTTGTGATGTGTAATAAACGGACGTGCCGCTGCACCACCAGGAATCGATTGTAAAACCGGAGTATCAACTTCTAAATAACCACGGTCGTTAAAAAACGATCGCATGGCGTTGTATAACTTGGTGCGTTTTATAAAAATTTCTTTGTTAAGTGGATTCACAATTAAATCTACATAACGCATACGGTAACGCAATTCCGGATCGGTAAAGGCGTCAAAGACATTTCCTTCCTCATCGGTTTTTGGCAACGGTAACGGACGCAATGTTTTAGAAAGGATTGAAAATTTTTCTACGCGGATACATTTTGCACCAACTTGCGTAGTGAATAATTCGCCTTCAATACCAATAAAATCGCCTAAATCGGTTAATTTTTTAAAAACGGTGTTGTATAACGTTTTGTCATCGCCTGTGCAAATAACATCACGGTTTAAATACAACTGAATTCTGCCTTCCTGATCCTGGATTTCAGCAAAACTTGCTTTACCTTGATCGCGCACACTCATTAATCTGCCGGCAGTTACAACCTTCTTACCTTCTTCAAAAGTTTCCTTGATCTGCTTCGATGTATGATCTACCGGAAACAAATTAGCGGGATAAGGATTGATGCCAAGTTCACGTAACTTGCCCAATTTTTCTCTTCTGATGATTTCTTGTTCTGAAAGTTGCATAAAATTTATATTTTCTTTATTTAACCTGCAAAATTAATTATTTTTTAGTTGATTGATAAGTTTTGTTTGAATATTTTTAAATGCACGATTATTTTTAATTGATTAAATTTGTAAGAATATTAATTAATGGAAACACTATGAGTTTTTGGAGGGTTTTATTAGCCATTTTTCTACCGCCTTTTGCTGTTTTTGATAAGGGATGCGGATCGATCATAATCGTATTTTTGCTGACTTTGGCAGGATGGGTTCCGGGAGTTATTGGTGCTTTGGTAATATTAAACAATCCCAAATACAACAGATAAATACAGTATTAACAATGAATAAAAAAGTTCAAATACAAGATTTAGGATTAAAAGATTATAAAGAAACCTGGGATTATCAGGAAGAATTGTTTCAAGGAATTTTAGATATAAAATCGCAAAACCGTAAAGACGAAGCAAATGCCAAAGAAACACCTAACTATTTTTTGTTTGTAGAACATCCGCATGTTTATACACTGGGTAAAAGTGGTGATTTGGAAAATTTGCTGTTGAACGATGAACAGCTGGCGGCAAAAGATGCTACTTTTTATAAGATAAATCGTGGTGGAGATATTACTTATCATGGTCCTGGACAAATTGTTGGATATCCGATTTTAGATTTAGATAATTTTTTTACTGATATTCATAAATACTTGCGTTTTTTAGAAGATGTAATTATTAGAACTATTGCCGATTACGGCTTGAAAGGTGTACGAAGCGAAGGCGAAACCGGCGTTTGGTTAGATGTTGGAACACCGTTTGCTCGAAAAATTTGTGCCTTAGGTGTCCGCGCATCACGCTGGGTTACTATGCATGGTTTTGCGTTGAATGTAAACACCAATTTGGGATATTTTGATAATATTATTCCGTGCGGTATTCGTGGTAAAGCAGTAGCGTCTTTAAATGTTGAATTAGGAGTTGAGAAGGTAGACGAAGAAGAAGTAAAGCAAAAAATACTACATTATTTTAAAGAGCTTTTTGAAGCTGAATTTTTATAATATAATAAGGAGTGAATTTTCACTCCTTATTTATTTAAATCCAACACTAGTTGTTCCGGTAAAAGTTTGAATGTTTTGCGGTGGTATTTACACGGACCATACTCTAAAATAGCTTCACGATGTTTTTTTGTTGGATACCCCATGTTTCTGTCCCAACCATACATAGGGAATTCTTCATGCAGTTGCAACATATAGTCGTCGCGATACGTTTTTGCCAGAATAGAAGCCGCCGCGATACTTAAATACTTACTGTCGCCCTTAATAATGGTTTCGTGAGGGATTTGTTTGTAAGGTTTAAATCTGTTTCCGTCAACAATAATGAATTCAGGTTCAAAGCTCAAAGTAGAAATAGCTTTGTGCATCGCTTCAATAGATGCGTTCAAAATATTAATTTCATCAATTCTGCTTTCAAAAATATGAGCGATACTAAAGAAACTGTTATGTTCTTCAATAAACAAACGCATAGTTTTCCGTGAACCAATCGACAGTTTTTTAGAATCATTAATCAATTCATTTTCCAATTTATCGTTAACAAGAATGGCTGCAGCCGTAACCGGACCTGCAAGGCAACCTCTGCCAGCTTCATCAGTTCCAACCTCTATCTGCAGGTTACTATACGCTTTTAATAACATAACAAAATGTTAAATAATATAAT
>CAJYTF010000033.1 GCA_913777665.1 uncultured Myroides sp. | reverse complement strand
TTATTTTTAATTATTAATAATAACAAACTTAATATATGAATCTTGATAAAAAAGGTAGTTAAACTACCTTTTTAGAGTGTTTTACAAAAAACCTTCTTTCTTAGCTAAAACAACTAATTCCTGATAGTCAGAGACATTAAATTCTTGTAACATTTTAATAATTCGTTTTTGTATGCCACTTGTAGATAATGAAACAAAATCTTGTAACTGGATAATCTTAAATCCATTTGATAAATACATCAGGATTTCTCTGTTTTTAGAATCAAGAAGAGTTCCCTTAATAGTATTAAGTGCTTTTTTAGCTGTTGGACTCAAATAAATTGATTCAGAGAAATTATCAAAGATCGATTGCTTAAAAATTTTTGTTGTAAAATCAGATTTTACAATGAGAGCATCAATACTAACTTGTTCATATATATTATACAATATCGTTGACTCTTCGTGACCTGTAACCATTATAATTTTGCAGTTGGGAGCATACTTTTTTAAAAGTACGACACAATCAGCACCTGAATGTAAGTTTTGTTGAGGAAAAGGTGGCATACTATAATCCACAACAGCAATATCAGGTATAATCTCCCTATGAATCCATTTGAAAAATTGTTCGCAAGATTTTATCTTGTGATATATGTAGGTAGGTTGGTTTAAGATAGAAATATACCCTTCCATTATCATTGGGTGGTCATCAATTAATAAAACATTCATTTGATAGGGTTTAATTATAACACAAATAAAATAGTTTTCAGATAAACTGCCGTGTAGCACAACTACCCCTTTTGTTAAATAATTCTTAAGCAAATTTTTGAATGAAATTATATATTATAGCCAGTCTTCTTTTTTTAATAATTGAATAAGTTCTTGATAATCTTTTACATTAAAGTCTTGTATCATTTTACTTACTTTCTTCTGAATACCACTTTTTGTGAGTGGAATAAAGAGTTCCAGTTGAGAGATTTTGAATCCTTGCGACAGATACATAAGGATTTCACGATTTAAAGGATCCCACAATGTTTCCTTTTTATTGATCTCAGTAATAGCCTTTTTTACACGGGCAGAAAAAAATGGTAAAGAAACTTTGTCATTAATGATATTTTTTATCATTTCTTCATCAAAATCCGATTTACTGATTAAAGCGTCTGGTTTACCCTTTTTATTGATATTATATAGAATAACAGCTTCTTCGTGAGAGGTGATAATGATGACTTTACAATTAGGTTTTAAACTATTCAACAAAACAGCGCAGTCACATCCGTTCGCTAATTCTTTTTCAGGATAGGGAGGTAGCTCTTGATCAATTATTGCAAAATCAACCTCCGGATTACAGATAAGCCATTCATAAAAATCTTTGCAATTTAAAACTTTATAAAAATTATTTTCCTCAGGGTTTAAATACAGTGAATAACCGTCAAGTGTCATTCTATGATCATCAAGTAGCAATATGTTCATAAGTAATAGTGTTTGGTACAAAATAAGAATAAATATTTTAATTCTTACAAAAATGCTTAAAAGAATAATTAACACTTTGTGTAGTTGCGCTACACGGCAGTTAGATCCAAAGAACATACTTTTGAACTAAACTTTTTAACGGTGCAGTATTCATTTGTCGTTATAGGAAATCAGCAGGTTGAAGGCATACGGGTAGAAGATATTTCGTCTTTCTTTCCCCGTTTCTCATGTGCCGGAATTTTTCCGAATGATCTAAAGGCAATTGAATATATTACAAAATTTAAACCGCACCTAGTCATCTTTAACGTTGATTCTGAGCCTGTAGAAAATGAAATTACTTGCAATGTTGTTGCAGAGATGTTTCAATATTTGGATACCATACCTTATTTTATCGCTTTGAATAACTCTTCCGAGTTCGCATTCAAAGCTATTCAAAGTGGTTTTTCTGATTATCTTACAAGATCTGATATTCACAGCTTGGGAAAGTCACTTGCGCGATTCGAGAAAAGAACACCTTTTCCTTTACAGCACAGTTTATGTATTCGTTCGTATAATGATTTTCATATACTTAAATTTAGGGATATTATTTATTTGAAAGCAGATAATAATAGCACAGATTTCAGAATGATAAATGGTGAGAATATCACAGCGTATAAAACACTAAAACATTTTGAAAATAACCTGCCTGCTAATTTTATTCGAATTCACAGAAGTTACATTGTCAATATCCAGTTCGTATCCCGTATTCAAATAAGCAAGTCAAAATGTTTTCTGAATAGTAATGAACAGTTGCCGTTCTCCAATTCTTACAGAGATTCTGTAGATGCACTATTGTTTAGAAATGGCATTTCCTTCTAAAGAGCATCACTTTTTTACGAATAAAATTCAGCAGATTCATTAAATCAACCCATTCACCCTTCATTTTCATCTGTTTACTCACAGACTTCAGTGGTTCACTAAATGCGTAATCATATTCTTTGATAAGCTAATGGTTTTAAATTTCTTTGCCATGCATTTAGTAGTTATGAAGCTTCAATAAAACTACTAAATATTGGTTTGAAAATTAGTTTCAACCTTTTTCAAGCTATAAGATATATCTGCAAAATCAAAGCCTGCGCAAGCTGCAGACACGTGGGCTATTTTCTAAACTTAATTTTTAAAAACATGAAAAAGCAATTTTTTGCAATGGCATTGTTATGCTTGTCTGCAACATTTGTGGGGTGTTCTGCAGATGAAGAAATGGATCAAGAAATCGAAATACAACAAAATGAAATTCTGCAAACTACAAATGATCAAAATCAGGTAAAAACAACTTCATCCAAAGAAGTAAAACCAATTGACGAAAATCCTGAGCTATGGAACCCCGGAACAGGAATCCCATCATTTGGTGCTCCAGAAATAGCGCCTCCCGTAATTACTAACCCGGGAATAACAGGTCCGGGAATAGGTGATGATAATGACAACGATAAGGATGATGGTAAGGTAAAACCTATTATTATCGGGAAAAAATAAGAAACTAAAGAAAGCGGTTCTAACGAAACCGCTTTCTTTTTTATATTTGTATATTCAACCCTACTTTATGAATATCAAAATATACTGTTTTTTTATACTTGTAATTTTTTTATCCTGTGAAAAAAAGCCGCATTCAGTAAATATTGGGAATCACGCTTTAAAAATTAAGGAAAACTATTTAGACAGTTTACAATTAGATATCCTTTTAGATAAACAAGATTCGTTGTTTCAAAAAAATCTCTTAAAAGTAGCTTATGGATATGAAGAAATGGGTTTTATTGATAAATCAAAAAAAATACTTGAAAAAGGTATTCAAATAGCCCAATCAAATAAAGACACTATTTTTAATGCAAATATTTATAGATATTTAGGTGATTTATATAGTAATCAAAAATTTACAGATAGTGCTTTCTTATATTATACTAAAGCTGAAAAACTTTATCAGCAATCTAAGAAAGATAGTATTAATTGGGCAAGGGTAATATCTTATAAAGGTAGTATTTTATATAAAACGGGAATTTATACCGAAAGTGAAAGAGAGCTTACAAAAGCATTGATCATTTTAAACTATTTAGATCATACCAGACTAAAATATGAAACCAATTTAACAATGGCATTAACATTAAAGGATCTTAAAGAGTTTGATAATGCCATTCATTATTACGAAAAAATACCAGACCTGATTGATCAATTGGAGAAGGAAAATTACAATCCGGAGAAAATAGAAAAAGCAAGGTTATTGTACTACAACAATATGGGAAGTTTATACATTGATTTGAAAGATTTTAATCAATCAAAGAGATATCTTGAAAAAGCTCTTACATTAAAATATAGAGATAAGTTTCCTTCTTTGAACGCTTTGGTATTAAATAATTATGCAGTTGTTTTTCTTGAAACGTCGACAAATTACAAAGTAATTGATTCTTTACTAAATGAGGCACTTAAAATTAGGCTGGAAATAAATAGTAGAGAAGGAATCATGGCAAGTAAAATAACAATCGGTAAATTTTTATTAGCCCAAAAGGATACTTTACCTGCAATAGAAGAGATAAAGCAGGCATATAAAATTGCAGTAGAAGATAAGAGTTATTATACAGTATTAAAAAGTTTAGAATTGCTCTCTGAGAGTGATACTAAAAATAAAAATAAATACCTTACAGATTATTTAATTGTTAAAGACAGTCTACATGAAATAGACCGACAAACAAGAAACAAATTTGCACGGATTGCTTACGAAACTGATGAAATTAAAGAGCATAATCAGTTTTTAAAACAAAGAAATTTATATCTGTTGTTACTTGCTGCTTGTGCATTTATTGTTGCAGGGGCTGTTTATATTGTATTTCGTTTACGAATGAGAAATAGAAAGTTGTATTATCAGAGAACTGAACAAGATAATATTCAAAAAATTCAGACTTTAATTGAAAAGCAACAGACAGTTGCAGATAATTCCAAAGAAGAAGAAAGACAACGTATAGCAGGTGATCTACATGATTCGGTTATAAACAGACTGTTTAGTACACGTATTAACCTACAAAACATACCTATTGAAAACACATTTGAGAAACAAAAGTTGATGGAACAACTTGAAGATTGTGAACAACAGGTACGACAGATTTCGCACGATATCGCGCAAAATATATTCCAAAGGGAACAAAATTTTTCCAATGTATTAAAAGAGCTTATTCTTGAACAGCAAAATACATTTAACACCGTGTTTAATTGTTCTATCGATAAATTGATTGACTGGAACGATTTTACCATCAAGCAAAAAACCCAAATGTATATTATAATACAAGAACTTCTTCAAAATGTCAACAAACATTCAAAAGCATCTAATTGCTTTGTATTCTTTTTAAAACAAGATAATGAACTTGTTATAAAATTACACGACAACGGGATAGGTGTGAATCTTGAAAAAATACAGAAAGGCTTGGGTTTAAAAAATATCGATAGAAGGGTTAAAAAATTAGAAGGGACATTTGAAATTAAACAAATTGATCAATTGATGATAAATATTATTAACATTCCGTATCCCAAAAAAGATAAAAATTAAAGAAAATAGTGCTGAAATTTATACTACAACTAAAAACTTAGGCAATTTTAAGATTCATTTTAATAAGCCCGATTACTTATCGGACTTATTTTTAATCTTTTTTAATTTCGATATAAAAAAAATCTATTTTACAATCTGTTCATTGTTTTATCATCTATGTTTTCGACTTGTTTGGCACTAAAATTCTTTCCAGATAGTGTGTATCTTATAGATAGTCCAACGCTTCTAAAATCATTATACGACTGTGAATTGAAAGAATAATTATCTAATAAAGTTTGACTTCCTGATTTATACGTTTTAAAAATATCATTAGCATACAAAGTAAAATTTAAATTCTTAATTCGTTTTGAAAAAGACACATTAACCATTTCATTATGTCTGTGTTTTAATAAACCATCTTTGAAAGTTGAAGCATAATTAAAATAAAGTGTAAACATATAATCGCGTCCTAAATCAACCACATTGTGTAAACTAAATGAGGTAATCGGACTCGGTTTCTTAATATCATATTCATTGTCAACCATTTTAGGTAAGGTAACGTATAATGACGGTTTTAAATTCCATTTTTTATTAAATAATGATTCGTTATATTCGACACCTCCATTGAACAAATACACTTGATCAAAATTCTTATAGGTAGTAAGGATTACACCGTTATCTTCGTCCATAAATGAAGTGATGTAATTGTCTACATAACTTCCAGACAATGAAAAAACAAACTTATTTACCAATATTTCATAGTTCAAGCTATAATGTAATGCCGGCGTGATATCCATATCTCCAGCAGATTGCGTAATGTCACTTCCTATGTTTTTAAACGGATTGATGTATGCATAATTTGGGCGGGATATTTGTTTTCTGAACGCAAGTGACTGATAAACTTTTTCATTGTTCCAGTAATAACCAATGTTATACAAAAGATTGGTGTATTTTTGACTTTTACTAAATTCTCTATCAATTAAACTATTTTTAAATGAATAATCCGAGAACGTGTTTTCTGTTCGCAATCCAACTACAATGGATTTCTTATCACTCAACTGATACGAATGATTTAGATAGAATGAAAGTACTTTTTCATTGTATGTAAAAGGTGCACTTTCTAATTGATTGGCAACAAAACTTTGGTTTTCGTTTTTCTGATTAATCGAGTGGAATCGTGTTCCAAACTCGGTTATTCCTAATTTGGAGGTTAAATTTGCATCTGCAAAACCGATAATAATCGGTGTATCATTATTTAATTTTTGGCTCAGGTCTGCGTTGTTTTGAACGGCCGCAAAGTTAGAATTTGTAGTATTGACAACCTGATAACTCCCAACTTTCAAATTAAATTTGTCAGATATTTGTGATTTCCATACTTGCGAAAATCTATAAAAATCGGAATATGTCTTATTATGCGAAGATCTTGAGGGTATGTTGCCATTCATTAATCCCATTTCATCAACGTTTCCTCCGGTGTAGAATCCAGAGAAATAGACATTGTTTTTTTCGTTTAGCTGATAAACCAAATTTAATTGCAGATTATGTGATCTTCCAATATTATCTGAATTTAGAATATAATTCTGATTCCCATTTAGCGGAGTATAAATATTTGTTTCGGAGTTAGAAGACAACGTGCTGTACCCAAAATTATAGTTGGCATATAGATATAGCTTTTTAAAATTCTGTGAATAATTTACATTTGTATATGAAAACGGTTTAGTACGGATTCCACCATTTTCGCTCACAGAGAATTGGTACTGCTCATCTTTTTCTTTCAATACAATATTTACAACTGCTCCTACAGAAGAATCATACATTGCACCAGGGTTAGAAATTAATTCTATCTTCTTTAAATTTTCTGGATTAAGGCTTCTGAGATAATTTTCAAGCTGTTCTCCGTTTAATTCTGTTCTAATACCATCGATTTCTACAATGGCTGTTTTTCCGTTTATTTTTAAAGGTTCTCTATCCTTGGTTTGAAGTAGAGGAAGACTTTTCATTCCTTCCCAAGTATCAGGAAATTGTTTAAAATTCGTTCCCTCAAGATTGATTTCATATTTGGAACCATTTTGTTTTAGCTGTATTTGCCTTTTAAAATCAACAATGATCTCATCTAATACTTCGTCAGCAATTTCAGTTTTATTGATATTGGTTCGGTTTATACTGTCATTTGCGACGTTCTTTGATGAATCATGTTGTCCAAATGTATTTAACGTACTAAGAATAAAAAGAGGAATAATTATTTTTTTCATTTTTTATGTGTTCTCACTTTGGTGCTAAAATCAGAATTTAAAATGACTTATTAAGGCAGTTAAACTACCTTGATTTTTTTAACTTCTATTATCCGGAGTACTATACATTTGGCGGTAGCACATTTTCAATCTGAAGATTTTCAGTAGATAAATAAAATTGAGCACGATGTCTAATCAAAAAAGTATCAAAAAATAATATTGCTGAAAAATGTCAGAATTTAAAGCTGTGTGCACAAACATCAAAGTCTTAATGTAACGATTCATCAATAGTTACATTAGACAGAAATAAAGAAAATTAAAACGAATTGATGAATCTGCACAAAATTTATTAATTGGAGCATTACTGAAATTTGTATTATCTATATCAATCTCTTGAATTATAGAACTATATAGTAATTAATTATTCTTGAAAAAATAAAACAAAAGATAAAAAGTATATTTAAGCAGTCATGTAAAATCATCTGGCTTTCATAAATATAAACAAAAATAAGAGATAGTAAAAGGAATGATGTTCGTCAAATGTTAGGGAGTTAAAAATAAAAAAGCCTTCACATCTCTGTAAAGGCTTGATTATGAGAGTGGTCCCACCTGGGCTCGAACCAGGGACCACCTGATTATGAGTCAGGTGCTCTAACCAACTGAGCTATAGGACCGGCGTTAATTGTTATTAACGAGTGCAATATTACTATGTTTTTTTAGTATTTGCAAGCGTTCGTTAAATAATTTTTAATTTTATTTTATTTCTTGACACAGTTCTATTAAAACTCCATTTGTAGTTTTCGGGTGTAGAAATGCAACTAATTTATTATCAGCTCCTTTCTTAGGTGTTTCATTTAAAACCGTGAATCCTTCATTTTTTAGTCGATCAATTTCAACCAAAATATCTTCCACATCAAAAGCTATGTGGTGAATGCCTTCGCCTTTTTTTTCTAAAAATTTTGCAATTGGAGAATCGGGATTTGTGGCTTCCAAAAGTTCAATTTTGTTGGGTCCGTTCATAAAAAAAGATGTTTTTACACCTTCGCTTTCAACTTCTTCTTCCTTATAGGCAGGCAATCCCAATAATTTTTCAAACAGAAAGTTCGATTCTTCCAAACTCTTTACAGCAATACCAATATGTTCAATTTTTCGCATCATAAACTAAAAATTTTGTTTCTGTAAAGATAAATATATATCTGTATGAATTTCGTATTTTTGCACAATGGAAACAAACAGACAAAAAAAAATGGGGGCTTTATTACAAGCTGACCTAGTTGATATATTACAAGGTGAAGTTCGCAAAAACGGAGTATCGAACTTAATCATCACGGTTTCAAAAGTGAATATTACTACCGATTTATCTATCGCAAAAGTATATTTAAGTATTTTTCCAACTGAAAAAGCCGGCGAATTGTTAAAGGCAATACAATCTAATGCTCCGTTAATTAAGCATGATCTGGCGCAGCGTGTTAAAAATCAGTTACGAAAAGTTCCAAACTTGATTTTTTATGTTGATGACAGTTTAGATTATATAGAAAAAATTGACAGTGCTTTAAAAGGTGATGAAAACCCGATTGAAAACCGTGAGTTATTGGCTCGCAGAAAGAAAAAATAAGTTTGAATACCGTTTTTTACATAGCCAAACGATACGCTTTCAGTAAAAGTAAAACGAAAGCCATAAATATTATTACACGCATTTCGGCTATCGGAATCATTGTAAGCAGTATGGCTTTGTTTGTGGTACTGTCGGTTTTCAGTGGCTTGGAAAACTCGTTGGTTTCGTTCACCAATGTAATTGATCCCGATTTGGTTGTTCTTCCATCAAAAGGAAAAAGTATTACAGTAACTGCGAATCAACAGGAAAAACTGAAGTCATTAGGTAAAATTACTAATCATTCAAAAATTATTGAAGACCGCGTTATTTTTACTTATGGCGATAAACAGATCGTTGCTATTTTAAAAGCCGTCGATAGTAATTATCCTAAAACGGTTGCTATCACAGAGAATATTCCACACGGAAAATGGATTCAGCCTAATACGAATGATGCCGTTATGGGTAATGTTTTAGCCGATGAACTTTCGGCAGGAATGTACTCTAACGACAAACTTTTAGAGGTTTTAGCCATGAAACCCGGCAAAGGCATGATTACGATGCCCGAGGATGCTTATATTAAACTGCCATTGTATCCTTCAGGAATTTACAGTTTAAATAATATTGATACTGATAACAAATACATTTATGCCGATATTAATGTTGGAAAAGATTTGTTAGGTTTTAAAGCAAACGAATTTTCTAAAATTGAATTTAAGCTAATAAATGGAACTTCCGAAAGAGAATTAACTTCTGCCTTGGAAGATATTTTTCCAAATGAAATAATCAAAAACCGATCTCAGCTAAACGAAGGTTTGTACAAAATGCTAAAAACCGAAAGTCTGGCAATTTATCTTATTTTCACATTAATTATTATTGTTACTCTATTTTGTTTAACAGGTGCGTTAATAATGATTATTCTTGAAAAGAAAGCCCATATTAAAACGCTGTATGATATTGGTTTTTCGCAAAAAAAACTAAAACGTATTTTTCTTTATCAAGGTTTGATTCTTTCTGTTGGCGGCGTTATTATTGGATTGATTCTGGGAATAACTATTACTGTATTACAACAAGATTTTGGTTTTGTTAAAATAGCCGATGATTTTCCTTATCCCATTGCTTTTAGTTGGAAAAATGGCGCATTAGTTACTATTACTATCTTAATTTTAAGCATTATTGCATCTTATATTGCTGCAAGTAGAATAAAAATTTTGATGAATGAATAATTTTTGTATTTTTATAACTTTATTTTAATAATTAACCCACTAATATATAATACAATGAAAAAGATCTTGTTCTTTATCGCAATAGCTTCCTTTTCAACAATTGGTTTTACTTCGTGTTCAGAAGATGATGCAGTTATGGAAATACCAACACCTAATCCAAATCCTAATGTTGGTCAACAATTAAAAGTTACAGCAAATACAACTTATATAGAAGAAAAAAAACTATATTTTAGTGAGTTGGGTAAACCTGTTAAGTTCACAACAAATAGCGGATCTAACACAATAGCTGATGCCACATATTATGTTGATGGTGTTAAAATAAATGGTAATACTTATACACACACAACTATTGCCAATGTAAAAGTTCAAGCAAAAAGAGCAGGTTTTGTTGATAGTGAAATAATTACTGTACAATTTGCACAGAAACCTTTCTAATAAAAAATATTTTTAAACAAAAAACCAGTAGTTTTCACTACTGGTTTTTTTATATCCTTTTAGAAATATTATTTAAAATCTGCGTCTGTTACGCCTTCATTTATTTTAATTTCTGATACTTTAAATTCTGCACCACCTAACATTGGCATTGTAAAAGTATGTGGAAATTTAATTCCTTTTACTTCTTTGTAATCTTTGTAAGATGTGGTCATTTCAACTGTTTGTCCTTGAGCTTCCATTGTTTCTGAAGCAGCAATTTTTAATCCAGATGCTACACTGTAATAAACAGTTTCTTTATCTTTCTTTAAAACATAAGCTTCTTCACCATTAAAAGTTTCAATTCCTGATAATTCAAAAGTAGCAGCATTTTTAAGATCTTCTAACTCGTCAAACAATTTAGCAGATGCTTGTGCTTCTTTTAACTCTTCACCTTTTAATTCTTGTTTTTGTCCTTGACCAGACATATAACCCATTGTAGGCGTAATTACTTGTTTCATTAACTCCATACCCATTCCGTTTAAAGAAGCCATCATTTGCCCTTTCGCAGTTTGTTTTTGAGTCATAGTAATTTCCATTCCTTGCATAGATCCTTTAGCAATAGTAGAAACCGATTTAACTTCACTTAGTTTTTTCTCGCCACCAATTGCTTTAATATGGTTTTCGATAACCGATTTAGAAGTTACACCCGCCGGAGCTGCCTTTTTGAAAACTGGTTTTTCAACCGGATTTGCATAACGGTCGTAGTAATTTACAGGGTATCCTAAACGATCTAAAGTACCAGCTACATCGGCACCTTTACCAACAATTACAATACGTTGGTTGTCTTTCTTAAAGTAAGTATTTGCTACACGTTGCACATCGGCAATTGTTACTGCTTGAATGTTTTTAATGTAGTTTTCATAGAAATCTGCAGGTAAACTTTGCGTTTTTGTTCTTAATGCAAAACTTGCAATAGTACCTGGTTTTTGAGTTTCCATTACAAAGTTTCCAATGTATTTAGCTTTTGCAAGATCTAATTCTGCCTGAGTTACAGGTTGTGTTCTGATCTTTTGCAATTCGTTTACAAATTCAACCACAGCAGAATCGGTAACTACGTTACGAACCGATGCAGACGATGTAAATTTAGACGTGTATTTACCTGATCCTAATGAAGAATAAGCTCCGTATGTCCATCCGTGTGCTTCACGTAAGTTTAAGAATAAACGACCTTCGCCACCACCACCAAGAATTTGGTTAGCAATTAAAGCGGCAAAATAATCTTTATCTGTTAATTTTAAATTTACGGTGTTAACTAAAGCAATTTCAGACTGAACCGCATTTGGCATGTCAACAAAATCAATTTGTGTTTTTGCAACGTTTACTGGTTCCGGATATTTAGAAACCGGTGCAGATGCTTTTTTCCAGTCTTTAAACAATTTTTCTACTTGTTTTTTAACGTCTTTAAACTTAACATCACCAACAACTACTAAATAAGCATTTTCTGGTACAAAATACGATGCGTAATTTTGCTTAACATCTGCCAAAGTAACGTTGTTTAAAGATTGTTCTGTGATAAATTCACCTGTTGGGTGATTTGTTCCGAACAATAACGCATTGGTAACACGACTTGCTACTGAAGAAACCGATTTTTCATCTGATTTTAATCCTTCAATTGCTTGTTGTTTTGATTTATCGAATTCTTCTTGAGAGAATAATGGGCTTAAAGATCCTTCTGCCATTAATTCTAACAAACGAGAGCTGTATTTTGATAAACCGCTTGCAGATGCTCCGGTATTCCAAAAGTTAACGCTTGCTCCTAAGAAATCAATTTCATCGTTAAATTTTTCTTTAGATGTTTTTGCTGTTCCGTTACCAACAACAGCACTTGTTAAGCTTGATACACCTGCTTTTGCTCCTTCTACATAAGGTGGTGTATCAATAGTTAACATATAACTTACACGTGGTAATTTGTGATCTTCTACCACCATTACCTTTAACCCGTTTTTCATGGTAAACTCTTGCGGTTTTTGTACATGAACCGTTGGCATTGGGCCTGGTTGCGGTTGCGGGCGTTTTATTTGAGCTTCGGCACTAATAGTTAGTAACAAAGCTGATGCGAATACTAATATTTTTTTCATTTTGTTTACTTTCTTATTTAGCTGAATCTTCTTTTGCTGGTACGTAATCTAATAATAAACGAGCATTGCTTTGTAAATACTTTTTAGCAACATCGCGAATTTCTTCTCTTGTAATTGAACGGTAAATTTCGATTTCTTCGTTAATTAAATTGATATCGCCGTACAATAAATAGTTGGTAGCCAAGTTCTCTGCCAAGCCTTCTAAATCTGAATTTTGGCTTACATAACGGTTCTCAAAATCGTTTTGTAATTTTTGGTAATCTCTTTCAGAAATCAACTCGGTTTGTAATTTAGTAATTTCAGCATCAATTTCTGTTTGTAAAGCCTCACGCGTAGTATCGCCCATTGGTAAACCAGCGATTAAGTACATACCGTAATCTTCTTGTGCGTAGTTAAATGCAAATAATTGTAACGCCATTTTTTTCTCGTCAACAATTTTCTTTTGCATTGGCGATGATTTTCCACCAGAAAGGTAAGATGAAATCATATCCAAAACTCTTGCATCACGTGTTTTCATAGAAGGTGTTCTATAAGCAGTGATGTACATTGGAATTTGAATGTTAGCATCGTAAGCCGTTGCATGAATTGTTTTAGTGATTGGATCTTCCTGAATGTTTACACGAGGAACAGCTGCTCCTTTTTTAATCACTCCGAAATATTTTTGCACCAATTCTTTTGTTTTTGCAAACTCGATATCACCAGCAATTACTAAAACAGCATTGTTAGGTACATAGAATTTTTTGTTGAATGCCTGAAACTCTTCTAAAGTAGCAGCATCTAAATGATCCATAGAACCAATTGGCGCCCAACGGTAAGGGTGTTTTTTGAAAAGATTTTTCTTAACTTCTGTGATCCAGTTTCCGTACGGGCTGTTATCTACACGTAAACGTTTTTCTTCTTTTACAACTTCGTTTTGCGTATCAACACCAATTTGATTGATAACTGGTTGCAATAAACGATCAGATTCCATCCAAATAGCCAATTCTAAATTGTTCGATGGAAATACTTCATAATAATACGTACGGTCATCAGATGTATTAGCGTTGTTGTGTCCTCCGTTAGAAGTTACCAACTTAAACCACTCACCTCTTTCAATATTTTCGGTACCTTCAAACAAAAGGTGCTCAAAAAAGTGCGCAAAGCCAGTACGCTCTGGGTTTTCATCTTTTGCACCTACGTGGTACATTACAGAAGTAACTACAACAGGCGCCGATTTGTCTTGATGTAAAACTACATGCAAACCATTGTCAAGTGTATACTCTTCAAACTCAACTTTCTGTGCAACTGCAACACTACTAAGTAAAAGTGCAGACGCTAAAGCCGTTAAAGATTTTCTCATAACTTCGATTTAAATTAATTTGATTTTTTAATTAGTGCGCAATTTCGTGATTTTGTTACATTTATATTTGTATTTTTTTTACTATTTTTATTTTGATCGATTAATTTTTTAAAAACGAAGTACTTACATTTGATTTATAGATATTTTTTGTATATTTGCACTCTTAAAATTAATCTTAATTTAATTGTTATGTACGCAATCGTAGAGATAGCAGGGCAACAATTCAAAGTTAGCAAAGACCAAAAAGTGTATGTTCACCGTTTGGCTGCTGAAGAAGGATCAAATGTAACGTTTGATAAAGTATTCTTAGTAGACAACGCAGGAGCTATTACTTTAGGCGCCCCAGCTATAACAGGAGCTTCAGTAGGAGCGAAAGTTTTAAAACACCTTCAAGGTGACAAAGTTATCGTTTTCAAAAAGAAAAGAAGAAAAGGATACAAAAAGAAAAACGGTCACAGACAAGCATTGACTCAAATCGTAATCGAGGGAATCACTATTTAATCTGTAACTAGAAAGTATTAACAATTTTAAAAACCAAACATCATGGCTCACAAGAAAGGTGTCGGTAGTTCTAAGAATGGTAGAGAATCAGAATCGAAACGTTTAGGCGTTAAGATTTATGGTGGACAAGCAGCTATTGCTGGTAACATCATTGTAAGACAAAGAGGTTCAAAACATAACCCAGGTGAAAACGTTTACATGGGGAAAGATCATACTTTACATGCTAAAGTTGACGGAGTTGTACAATTTGTGAAAAAGAGAGATAACAAATCTTTCGTTTCTATTGTACCATTTGAAGCTTAATCTTCTTAGACAACAAAAATTAAAAAGCATCTCAATGAGATGCTTTTTTTATTTTATAAACTTTGTAGTTTATCGCCCCACAATAGAATGATACAACTCTAACGCTTTACCATCGGTTAACAACGAAATAAATCGGCATACATTTAACAAACGTAAATACAGACTTTCATTTTCGGTTTGATATTGTTCTGGTAACAACTTTAAAATCAGTTCGTCGTAATGTGTAGCTGTTCCGTTGAACTTATTGTTGGTTGCAGCAATAAATTTTTCCAATAACGTGTGCAGCACTTTATAACCAACCACCTCTTTTTCTATAACTTCTTTACTTTCGTAAACGTTAGAAATACTTATGGTAATAATATCTTTCATTTGCGCCACATACGCACATTTATCTGTTAATGCAAACGGGAAATTTCCTTTTAAAATTTCTTCTTCGTTTTCCATAAACACACGCACCACATCGTTAATTAAACTGCCAATTGCCAAGGCACGCAAATAACTCACACGTTCGGCTTTAGTTTTCAGCTGTGCATATTTAACAGAATTGATGTTATTTTTTACAATCTTTATTAAAAATTCCAATGCGTGTTCTTCAGGAATCCAGCCTAAATTAATTCCGTCTTCAAAATCAATAATTGTGTAACAAATATCATCGGCAGCTTCCACCAAATATGTTAACGGATGACGCAGATAACGCAACGTCTCTCCTTCCCTTTTCAACAAACCAAGTGTATCAGCAACATCTAAAAAGCTTGATTTATCTGCTTGAAAAAAACCGTATTTTTTATCGGAAATTTCGTTGGTTGGTTTTTTAGGAAGACTCTCTTTTGGATATTTCATGAAAGCGCCCAACGTTGCATACGAAATGCGCAAACCACCTTCGGCACCCGGACGTGAATCGGTTAAAATATGATATCCGTTGGCATTTCCTTCAAAATCAATCAAATCTTGCCATTGTGCCGGTTCTAAATCTAATCGAAAATGCTCGCCTGCTCCGTGCTTAAAAAAATCACCGATTGCTTTTTCACCTGAATGTCCAAACGGCGGATTTCCGATATCGTGACATAAACAAGCTGCAGCAACTATGGATCCAAAATCATTAATGGTATAACCTAAATCTGTTAATTCGGTATATTTTTCGATAATCTGCGCTCCAGCCAACCGACCGATAGATCGACCAACAACAGAAACTTCTAAACTATGCGTTAAACGGGTGTGCACAAAATCGGTTTTCGATAGCGGAATTACCTGTGTTTTATCTTGTAAACTACGGAATGCGTTCGAGAAAATAATTCGGTCGTAATCTACTTCAAAACCAATTCTTGAGGGATTTTCATCTTTACGTTCGCGAACTTTTGTATCGCCAAATTTTTTTAAAGAAAGTAACTGTTTCCAGTCCATTATGGTATTTGTCATTTTTAAGACAATTGTTCGTTTATAATATTTTGTTTTACCTGTTTATAAAAATCGTCTTTCGCTTGTGCGTACGATGCCTGATATAAACGTTTTTTAGGATGATACTTCTCGGGAATCGGGATTTTAAGAGTATCGTACAGATTATCTAATAATTCATCCGAAGGTTTTTCGTACGAAATTTGCCATTCAAACCTACGTTTCAACGCTTCATCAATCATGTGAATTTGATTTGTAGCTGCAATTAAAATCGATTTCTGCGGAAAATAATCCATCAACTGAATAATCGCATTTACAACACGTTTCATTTCAGAATTATCTTTATTGTCGTAATCGCGAATTTGTCCTAATGAATCGAATTCATCTAACAACAAAACCATACTTTCGTACTGCGATTCCTTAAACAGTAAATCTAAATTTTTAGCGGTTTCGCCTAATTTTGATGAAATTATGGTTGCCAAATTCACTATCATCAGTTTTTTGTTCAAATGATTGGCAATTACCTTCGCAGTCATGGTTTTTCCCGTACCGCTATCTCCATACAGCAACAATTTGTTCGAAATTGGTATTTTATACTGATCGAACAAATGCTTAAACTGCTGTTCGTGCAAAAACGCCATTAAATGACTTTTAATTTCGGGCGAAGCAATGAAATCTTCAAACGAAACGCTGCTTCTGTCGATATAATAAAAACTACTCATTTTATATAGATTGTGTTTTCTTTAATCCTTTGTAAGCCATGAAAAATGCGCAAACCATTAAGATTGATGCCAAAATGAAAGGCGCACCCGGAAATTTAAACGGAGCCGAATCGTGTGTAAAGAAATAAAAAATACTTGTCATTACCAATGGTCCAAAAGTCGCAGTAGCACTGTTTAAGCTGGCTAATGTTCCTTGAATTTGTCCTTGCTCGTTTGGTGGTACATGATTGGTGATTTCGGACTGAATTGCTGGACCTGCCAAACCACCCAAACAATAAGGAATCAAGAATACAAAAACCATCCATTCTTGCGATGCAAAAGCAATCAACATTAAACCTAATGAATTTATGGAATAACCTATTAAAATACTTTTACCGTTACCTATTTTTGGATTGACAAACCGAACCAAAACACCTTGAACAATTGCAACCAACACACCAAGAACACCCAGCGAAATTCCTACCATGCGTTCATCCCAATTGTATCGGTACATGGTATAAAAGCTCCAATTTCCGTGAACGGCATGCGATGCAAAATACATAAAAAACATAGCTGCAACCAAGCCTATAATATTCGGAAACTTTTTTAATCGAGCCAAAGCTCCAATTGGATTTGCTGCTTTCCATTCAAAAACTCTGCGTCTTTCAGGCGTTAATGATTCTGGTAAAACAAAATATCCATAAACAAAATTCACAAAACACAAAACCGCTGCGGCGTAAAACGGAACTCGAGAACCAAACTGCCCCAACAAACCGCCAATTACAGGACCAATAATGAAACCAATACCGAAAGCTGCACCAACCAAACCAAAGTTTTTCGCCTTGTTTTCGGGTGTACTAACATCAGAAATATAAGCCATTGCAGTAGAAATACTCGCACCGGTAATACCTGCAATAATTCTACCCACAAACAACCAAGCTACCGTTGGTGCTAATGCCAAAACCAAATAATCAACCGCAAATGCCATTAAAGAAATCAACAAAACAGGTCTTCTGCCGAATTTATCAGACAAACTACCCATTAAAGGCGCACACAAAAACTGCGTAAACGCGTAAGCAAATGCCAGCCAACCACCTAATTGTGCCGCTTCGCTAATATCGGAATGATTTAACTCTTGCAGAAGCTTTGGAATTACAGGAATAATGATGCCTATGCCTATAATATCGATTAACATTGTAATGAATATAAAACCAATCGCAGCTGATTTTTTAGAACTCATGTCTTTTAAAAATTAGAAAACAAAGCTACGAAAACGCAAGCACTTTTTATAAATTAGCGTTTTAAAGTATTGATATTTATTATGAGAATTTACACTTTTATATTTTTGATTTTTTGCTTGATATCTTGTAAAGACAAACAACTAGCTGTTGCTGATTATAACGAGTTAATTCATTACAAATCAGACACTTTAGCAATTAACGAAACGGATATTAGCGACATTTTATCTGGAGAAGTCATTCAAAATATCTCTGACACATTAATTATTGATCAATTTACAGAATCCGGATTTGTGAAATCAGAAGTTAATGAATCTGATTATATAAAATTACACCAAGTATTAACATCTAATCAAAACACAAAAGACAACAGTAAATGTTTACCTATTTATCGTGATTTTTTAATTCTAAAAAAGAAGAATAAAACCGTAGGAATCTTTAAAATTTGTTTTGAATGTTCGCAGTTAAATTATATTGATACTTTTAGTAATGAGGAAAGATTGATAACAGATGAAAATAGTTTTGAATTAATAAATATTTTAGGTAATCTATAAAATTTGGCGTTATTTATTTTCAAAGCTTATTAATTACATATTGAATAAACCAATTAGGAACTTTATCTTGAGATACCAAAATTTCAATTTGACTGTTAGCCACTTCAGCAATCAACTCCATTTCATTAGTAGAATTATCAAATAAAAATGCTCTATCTACAAAAAAAAGCACTTGTAGCAAGTTTTCCAACGTTTCTACATATCGTCTCTTTACTCGCTCAGGATCAACATCATGACCTCCTTTTTGCACACGATTTAGAACCCTTGAAACATTAATATCTGAATCTTGTAGACACACAAAATATAAGTAAGTTTTATAACCTAATTCTTTTGCATACTTAATTTCATCTAATTTTGACGGATGACTCATTACAGACTCAAAAGAATAACTAATTTTATTTTCTAATAAGTGTTTCCTTAAAAAAGAAGTAATCAATGAAGCTTCATAACTATGAGTTTGTTTAGATTTATCAACGATAACATTTTCACGAATTTCTACATCAATTTGATGACCTTCAATTGATGCCTTTTCGATAAGCGATATCGTATTAGGCTCTTTTTTGAAAGCATCTAAATCTTGTTGTGTAAGATAAAGACCATATTATTCAATATTTATAAAACCTTTTGAACTTATTTCTCTCTCAATTTCATCAGAATTGATAAAATGACCAACATTGAATTGATCAGCAACAGAAGAAAAAAGAGTTGATTTTCCCGAACCATTAGGTCCACCAAACACTCTTAATCTTTTGGTCGTAGACATATTTTAACTCCTTTATCTAAATAGACGTTACTTTTTACAGGAACTATTTTTTTTAATACTTTTTTTGTACCATCGGCTTCATGAACAACAACATTATTCCCGTCTACAATTTGCATAGATAACTGCAAAGCACTAGATATTCTTACTGCTGTAGAAGAAGCTTTTTTAGCAGCCCTCTCTATTAACCTACGCTCCTTACGCTTTTTAGTTCTTTGGGCTGTTTTACTTAAATGTTTTGACATATTAAATTATATTTAATTATATAAAGTTACTAAAAATTAAAACTAATTCCTAGAATAGAATAAATTGATAATTTATATCATAAACGCAGCATATATTAGTTTCCACAAAAAAAGTCTTCCCAATTGGAAAGACTTTTTTGCAATATAAAAACAATAAAATATTATAGTTCTAAAGCTTTTTTAGGATCGTTGTTCATTAACAACTCCGTTGGGTTTTCTAAAGCTTCTTTAACAGCTACCAAGAAACCAACAGATTCACGACCATCGATAATTCTGTGGTCATAAGATAATGCAATGTACATCATCGGCGCAATAACAACTTGTCCGTTTACTGCAACCGGACGTTCAATGATATTGTGCATTCCTAAAATACCCGATTGCGGTGGGTTGATAATTGGCGTTGACAACATAGATCCAAATACACCACCATTAGTAATTGTAAAAGTTCCACCTGTCATTTCATCAACCGTAATTTGTCCGTCACGAGCTCTTGTTGCCAAACGCTTGATTTCTGCTTCAACACCACGGAACGATAATAATTCAGCATTGCGAACAACCGGAACCATTAATCCTTTTGGTCCAGAAACCGCGATAGAGATATCGGCAAAATCAAATTTAATTTGCTCTTGACCATCGATCATTGAGTTTACATCTGGATACAACTGTAATGCACGAGTTACCGCTTTTGTAAAGAACGACATAAAGCCTAAAGACGCATTATGTTTTGCTTTAAACGCATCTTTAAATTCGGCACGTATTTTATTTACTTCGGTTAAGTTAACTTCGTTAAAAGTAGTTAACATCGCTGTTGTATTTTTAGCTTCAACCAAACGCTCTGCTACTTTTCTACGTAACATAGACATTTTTTTACGCTCTGTTCCACGAGGTCCGCCGGTTGGTGTTCCCATTGAAGGTGTTGCGTTTAACGCGTCTTCTTTAGTTACACGACCATCTTTACCTGTACCTTGAACAGATGCAGCGTCGATGCTTTTCTCGTCTAATATTTTTTTAGCAGCCGGCGATGCAGATCCTGTTGCATACGTAGCAGCTGGTGCAGATGCAGCAGCCGGAGCAGCTTTAACTTCTTCTTTTTTCTCTTCGGCTTTTGGAGCTTCGGTTTTTGAAGGTTCAGCAGCTGAATCAGAACCCGATGGCTTTGCAGCACTTGTATCGATTAAACAAACTACCTGACCAACAGCCACAGCATCTCCTTCTTCCGCTTTTAAAGTAATAATACCACTAGCTTCAGCAGGTAATTCTAAAGTTGCTTTGTCAGAATCAACCTCAGCAATTGCTTGGTCTTTCTCTACATAGTCTCCGTCTTTTACTAACCAAGTAGCAATTTCCACTTCTGTGATTGACTCTCCTGGCGAAGGAACTTTCATTTCTAAAATACTCATGAGTATATTAATTTAATTTTGTTTTTATTTAAAATGCGTTTCTAAAATTATAAATTTTTATCGAATACTTTAGCAATTGCTTTTGCATATCTTGCTTTAGATCGAACTGATGAACCTGCGGCTGGTGCAGCTGCGGCTGCTGGTGCTGCTAATCGGAATTTTACCAAATCAAAATTCATTAGCATATAACCGTAAGCACCCATGTTTTTAGGCTCTTCTTGTGCCCAAACATAATCATCAACATTCGGGTACGAAGCTATTACTTCTTTTAATTTATCGTTATCTAACGGAAACAATTGTTCTAATCTTACAAAAGCAACATCGTTTCTGCCTAAATTTTCTTTTTCTGCCTGTAAATCGTAATAGAATTTACCTGAAACAAAAACCAATGTTTTTACTGCCGATTTATCTTGAACCCTTGGATCATCTACAATTGTTTGGAACGATCCATTAGTTAATTCTTCTATAGTTGAAGTAGCTTCCGGGTGACGCAACAATGATTTTGGCGACATAATTACCAACGGTTTTCTAAAATCGGTAACCATTTGTCTGCGTAACATGTGAAAATGGTTTGCTGGCGTTGTACAGTTTGCTACATACATATTGTGGTTTGCACAAAGTTGTAAGTAACGCTCTAAACGTGCCGATGAATGTTCAGCTCCTTGGTGTTCGTAACCATGTGGCAATAACATAACAATTCCGTTTTGGTTGCCCCATTTATCTTCGCCAGCAGCGATATATTGGTCGATCATAATTTGAGCGCCGTTAGAGAAATCTCCGAACTGTGCTTCCCAAATGGTTAATGCTTTTGGATTTGCCATTGCATATCCGTATTCAAAACCTAAAACAGCATATTCTGATAAATGCGAGTTGTAAATACGCATTTGTCCGTTTTGCGATTTTATGTTGTTTAAAGGTACATATTCGTATTCTGTATCTTCGGTTTTAACAACGGCATGGCGGTGCGAAAACGTTCCGCGCTGAACATCTTGCCCTGAAAAACGCACATCATATCCTTCTGAAATTAATGTTCCGTACGCCAATAATTCGCCCATTGCCCAATCTAAACGATTGGTTTCATAGTACATGGTGTAACGGTCTTTTATTAATTTTGATACTTTGCTTATGAATTTTTTATCGGTAGGCAACGCGGTTAATGCCGGTGCTACATCGTCTAACATTTCGCGTGATACTTTGGTATCATACGTTTGCAACATGCGGTTAACATCTGCAATGTGATATCCCTCCCACTCTTTCTGCATGAATGGAATCACAATTGCTTTTTCGGTTTCTTTAGCTTCAGCCAGGTTTTCTTCTAAAACAGCTTTGTATTTATCTTCTAAAGATCCAACATAACCCTCTTCGATCACTTTATTTTCAATTAAGCGAGCGTTGTAAATGTTGCGTGCATTTTGGTGTTTAGAGATCAATTTGTATAAAATTGGCTGTGTAAAACGAGGTTCATCACCTTCGTTGTGTCCGTATTTACGGTATCCAACCAAATCAACAAAAACATCTTCCTTAAATTCCATACGGTAAGCCAAAGCAAACAACATAGCTTTAACCGCCGCTTCGGTATCATCTGCATTTACGTGTACAACCGGGGCAGCAACAACTTTAGCAATATCGGTAGAATAAACGCCCGAACGTGCATCTTTATAACTTGTTGTAAAACCAACCTGATTGTTTAATACTACGTGAATGGTTCCGGCTGTTTGGTAAGCGCGTAATTTGCTCATTTGAACAATTTCGTACACAATACCCTGTCCTGCTACTGCAGCATCACCGTGTAAGGCAACCGGTAAAACTTTAGAAAAATCGTCTGCGTATAATTTATCTTGTTTTGCACGTACAACCCCTTCAATAACTGCTCCAACAGTTTCTAAATGCGATGGGTTTGGTGCTAAATTTAAAGTAATTTTATTTCCTGAACGTGTTTCGCGTTCCGATGTGTATCCTAAATGGTATTTTACATCGCCATCAAACGTATCGGCAACATCGGCATAATCTTTTCCATCGAATTCCGTGAAAATTTTCTTGGCAGGTTTTTGCATTACGTTTGCCAAAATATTCAAGCGTCCGCGGTGCGCCATTCCAATTACAACATCTTCTACACCGGCATTTCCGGCAGCGTCTATCATTGCATCTAACGCAGGAATGGTAGCTTCTAATCCTTCTAACGAAAAACGTTTCTGACCAACATATTTTGTATGGAAGAAATTCTCGAAAGCCGCAGCCTGAACCAGTTTTTCTAATATATGTTTTTGCTGGTCTGTAGTTAAATCTGAAACTTTAGATTCTACATATTTAGATATCCACTGAATTTTTTCTTCGCTTGGGATATACATATATTCAATACCCAAAGTAGTGCAATAGGTATTTTCTAAATGAGCTATAATTTGCTGTAAGGTACTTTTTGGTAAGTGAATGCTTTGTGCAGCATCAAAAGTAACGTTTAAATCGGCCTGTGTAAGACCAAATTTTTCGATAGAAAAATCGGGAGCTTCACCCGTTTTTTCAATTAAAGGATTTGTTTTTGTAAGTAAGTGACCGTGTGTTCTGTAAGCATCGATCAACTTTAAAACCGCAAATTCTTTTTTAACCGAATCAGTTATAACTGCCGATTCGCCAGAACTTTGGTATGCATTTGATAATTGTTCTACCGGGCTGCCATTGTACTCATTTGCGAAATCAAACCCCTGAAAAAAACTTCTCCAACTGGGTTCAACACTGTCAGGACTTGTTAGGTACTGATCGTATAAATCGGCAAAAAATGAGGTATGTGCAGCGTTTAAAAAGGAAAACCTATCCATAATATTTGTCTAATGACTCTTTTTTTCGTTAAAAAATTTTCACAAAAATACAATAGTTTCAATTAATATTATAACATTTTAAATAGTTTTATACTTTATTTTTTACTCGAATTTTATTTTTAGATTTTTACAGTATGTGCTTATAAAATAGTTTTTTACGGATACCGTTTTTAATTGCTTTATTTTTACGAACTTTATTGTTTATTGTTCTTTTTTAAATTCATTTTTTCATTATTCGCAGTGGGTTTCTTTTTAGTAATTGATGCACTATTTTAACAATTAAGATACATTTAACTGTTTAATTAATATCTTAGCGAAAATTTGATTCCCTTATGAAAAAAATATTTTACACACTTACAGCTTGCTTTTTAATAGGATTTAATTCGTTTGCACAAGAAAACCCAGACACCTACCAACCACGAACCACTACTTTTTTTAGCGATATGCAATTTGGTGGCGGATTAGGTTTGGCTTTTGGTAGCGGATTTACCAATATTTCGGTTTCGCCTATGGCTTTGAAGCCAATTACCGAACAATTTTCGGCTGGTTTGGGTTTGCAGTTTAATTATTTAAGATCGAAAGGTTTTTATGAAAGTACATCGTATGGTGCAAATATTCTGGGAATTTACAGTCCGGCAGAAATGATTCAACTTTCTGCTGAATTGGAACAATTACGTGTGAACAATACTATTTTTACAGATTTTTCTCACACTAATAAAATTAACGATAACTTTTGGAACACCGCTTTATTTTTAGGCGCTGGTTACACTACTCAAAATGTAACAATTGGTGTTCGTTACAATGTTTTATATAAAGAAAGTGATTTGGTTTACAACCAGGCTTGGATGCCTTTTATCCGCGTTTTCTTTTAGAAAGATACATATATGCAAAAAATCCGAAACGTTTGTTTCGGATTTTTTATTTATACAGTTCTGCTCATTAATGATAAAGCAAATTCTTTTAATTCTTCTTTAAAATGATATGGAATTTCTAAGGTTTCTAATTGTAGTAACGCTTTCTGTGTGTATTCTTCAATTAAAACCTGTGTATCGTTTGTAGCATTTGTTTTTTCGAATAACAATTTAACCGCTTCAATTTTTTCTTGCCCGCCATCTTTTGATGAAAACCAGTTTAACAATTCGGTTTTATCAGCAGGCGAAGCATTTTCTAAAGATCTTAAATACAAATAGGTTTTTTTATTCTCTAAAATATCACCACCAATCTGTTTTCCAAACGTTGCTGTTTCGCCAAAAGCATCTAAATAATCATCTTGCAACTGAAAGGCAATCCCTAAATCTCTACCAAAATTATAAATCGCAATTTTGTTATTTTCGGTAGTTTTTGCAACAATAGCTCCCATTTCTAAAGCAGCACCAACTAAAACCGCCGTTTTGTATTCAATCATTTTAATATATTCGGGAATACTAACGTTGTTGCGGGTTTCAAAATTGATATCCAATTGTTGTCCTTCGCAAACTTCTAATGCCGTTTTACTGAACAACTTTGCAAGATCCTTAAAAATCGCAGGCTCATAATTCTCGAAATACTGATAAGCCAAGATCAACATCGCATCGCCCGATAAAATTCCAGTATTTACATTCCACTTCTCATGAACGGTTTTATTACCTCTTCGTAATGGCGCTTCGTCCATAATATCATCATGAATCAATGAAAAATTATGAAACAATTCAATAGCGACTGCCGCATGAATGGCATCGTTGAATTTGGCACCAAAAACTTCGGCTGCAAAAAGCGTAAGTAGCGGACGCAAACGTTTACCACCCAAATTGGCAATGTATCCTATTGGTTCGTAAAGTTCCTTTGGTTCTTTCGTAAAATTAATCTGATTTATATAATCGGCAACAGCGCTTTTGTATTCAATGAAATTATTCATAAAAGGTATAAACTTCGTTTCAAGAATACAAATGTAAGCTAATTAATCATGTAAATAAAATTTTAAAAAAAACTTTGGAAACTTTTTTGGTATTAAAAGTTTCCTGCGTACATTTGCCGAAACTTTTTGACTGAATGAAAGAGACTGTATTAAAAAAATCTTTAGAATTATTCATTAAAAATGGCTTTAAAGCTGTTACTATGGATGATATTGCTAAAGAACTGGGAATATCAAAAAAAACGATTTATCAACATTTTTCGGCTAAAGATGAATTGGTAAAGGCAACTGTTGATTATGTTTTTATATCTGCAACCGATAAAATGAAGAGTATTGCCGGCAGTTGTGAAACTCCAATTCACGAACATTTTGAAATGAAAAGTTGTTTGGGCGATTTGTTTGGACAGAATATTCAGGCTAGTACGATATATCAATTTAACAAATATTATCCCAAACTTGCTGAACGTATTCAGCAGAAAAAACATGAAAATTACGATTTTACAATTCTTCGAAACTTAAGAGATGGTGTAGAACAAGGTTATTACCGAAGCGATATTGATATAGATTTTGTAGGGAAGATCTTTTTTGCAAGTACCACAGCATTTTTTAACGATGAAATTTTTATCAACCTGCAAAGTACTCAATCGTTAGAAGAATTAAATTACAAATTATTGGAATACCATTTAAGAGGAATAGTTACACCGAAAGGTTTAGAAATATTAGAACAATTATTACAAAAATCATAAATAGCAATGAAATATAGAATTTCAATTTTATTAGCGTTTTTAGGATTCTTTGCCCAGGCACAAGAACGGTTAACGCTTAAAGATGCGGTTAATTACGCTTTGCAAAATAAAGCCGAAGCTGTAAAAGCCCGCTTAGATGTGCAAAACAGCGAATACCAGATAGATGAAGTTCGTGCTAATGCTTTACCGCAAATTAGTGCTAACGGAGGTTTAACTTACAATGCGATTATACAAAAAAGTGCTGTAGATGCTAGTGTTTTTGGACAAGGAACAGGTATTATGATGATTCCTTTTGGCTTACCTTGGCAAACTAATGCGTCTGTTTCTTTAAACCAGCAAATATTTAATCAGGCGGTATTTACAGGTTTAAAAGCGGCAAAAAGTACTCGTGAGTTCTACAAAATAAACGCACAGCTAACAGAAGAACAGGTTATAGAAAAAGTGGCGAACAGTTATTACGAAGCTTACAAAACAGAATCGCAATTAACAACCATTGATAAAACGATCGAAAACACAAGCCGTGTTCGCGATGTTATTAAAAGTTTGTTTGATAACGGTTTGGCAAAAAAAATCGATTTAGACCGTATTGATGTAAACCTGAACAATTTAAAAAGTAGTCGTCAACAATTGGTAAATGCTCTACAACTACAAGAAAATGCTTTAAAGTATTTAATAGGTATGGATATGAATCAGGATATAGAACTACCTAAAAATACCTTTGAAATTACAAAACATGCTTTGGTTGATGAATCTACTAATATTGAAAACAGAACCGAGATTTTATTGTTGGAAAAACAAGGTGAATTATTAGCATTAAACAAAAAAGCCATTAATGCAGAAGGTTATCCAAGCTTAAGTTTTACTGCAAATTACGGTTACTTAGGATTTGGAGAAAAATTACCATGGTTTCAAACACTTCCAGATGCTGCATGGTCTAACTTTTCAGCGATAGGATTAAATTTAAACATACCTATTTTCAATGGTGGATCTGTTAAAGCGAAAGTTAGACAAGCACAGATTGATATTGAAAAATTAGAAGCAGACAAACGCGATACTCGTTTAGGATTAGATTTAGAACTTAAAAATGCCGTAACACAGTTAAACAACTCTTTAATTACATTGAACATCCAAAAAGAGAATGTGAATTTGGCTAAAGAAGTATTAACAAACATAGAAAACAATTACAAATTTGGTTTAGCAACCTTAACCGATTTGTTAGATGCAGAAACACAGTATGCCGACGCACAAAACAATCACACCAATGCTTTACTAGATTATAAAGTTGCCGAAATAGCATTAATTAAGGCAAAAGGAGAATTAAAATCATTAACACAAGAATAAAACTAATTGCATATTAAAGATGAAAAAAGTTATCATAACAGGAATCGTAATCATTGCAGCTTTAGCAGGAATTATGTTCGTTTTAAATAAAAACCAAGAAAAGAACGAAGCAGAAACTGCAGTTGTTGCACAAAAAAATAGTGCTGTTGCAGTACGTGTAGAAACAGCCGATTTTAATGATGTAAGCGGAGAATACATTGCAAACGGAGTATTTGTTCCTAAACAAGAGGTTAAAATTTCGACCGAAGTTCCGGGAAGAGTAACACGCGTTTTAGTTTCTGAAGGATCTCGCGTTAGTGCCGGTCAAACATTAGCAGTTATTAAGGCAGATCAGCAAAATGTAAATCTTAGCAATGCGCAGGCAAATTACAATAATGCTAAGGCAGAAGTAGCTCGTTTTGAAAGTGCTTATGCAACAGGCGGTGTAACCAAACAACAGTTAGATCAAATGAAACTGCAATTGGTTAACGCTAAAAACAACCTGCAAAGTGCACAACTAAATGCGGGTGACGTGAACATTAAAGCATCGTTTTCGGGTATCGTAAACAAAAAAAGCGTTGAACCTGGTTTTTATGCTAATCCGGGAACCGAATTATTCGAAATCGTAAATGTATCAACCTTAAAATTAAAGGTAAAAGTTGACGAGAAAAACATTGGTTCTTTAAAAATTGGTCAGTCTATAAAAGTACAGTCACCGGTTGTTGCAGATAAAGAATTTACAGGTAAAGTTTCGTTTATTGCACCAAAAGCAGACGAAAGCTTGAATTTCCCGGTTGAATTAGAAATTCAAAACAATTCTGCCAACGATTTAAAAGCTGGTATGTATGGTAACGCGTATTTTGGAAACAGCCAAATGGCAAACGTTTTAACCATTCCGCGTACAGCGTTTGTTGGAAGTGTAAGCAGCAGCCAGGTTTTTGTTCACAAAGATGGTAAAGCGGTGTTAACTAAAGTTGTTGCAGGTAGAACTTTTGGAGATAAGATCGAAGTAATTTCAGGAATCGAAAAAGGAACACAAGTAATCACTTCGGGTCAAATAAATTTAGCTAACGGCACTGCTGTTCAAATCATTAAATAAAATTAGCTGTAAGTTATAAGTGGTAAGCATTTAGCTTACTGCCTTAAGCTTATCGCCTAAAGCAAAAATATCAATGAAAATATCTGAAATATCAATAAAAAGACCCAGTATCATCATCATCGTATTTTTGATGCTGATTCTTGGGGGTATTGCTTCGTACTTTAGTATGGGGTACGAATTAATCCCAAAATTTGACGTAAACGTAATTACGGTTCAAACAATATATCCGGGAGCAGCTCCGTCTGAGGTTGAAACTTCGGTTACCAAAGTAATAGAAGACGCCGTTTCTTCGTTGGAAAACGTTAAAAAGATCGAATCAAAATCTATGGAAAGTGTATCGGTAGTAATGATTACACTTAACACCGGTGCCGACGTGAACTTTTTGCTCACCGATGCCCAACGAAAAATTAATGCAGTTATTAACGATTTGCCCGACGATGCCGAAACGCCTTCGTTAAGTAAATTCTCGTTAGATGATGTTGCCATTATGAACCTTTCGGTAACATCAAACCTTACAGAAAAAGAATTGTACAATTTGTTAGATCAAAAAATACAGCCGGTTTTTGCGCGTATTAATGGTGTGGCAAAAGTAGATTTGGTTGGTGGTGAAGAACGTGAAATTCAGGTAAGTGTGAATCCTGAAAGATTAGCCGGTTACGGATTAACAATCGGTCAGATCCAACAGATTTTAGGGCAGTCTAACATGGATTTCCCTACCGGAAGTATTAAAACGCAAAGCAACCAAACAACCATTCGTTTATCTGGTAAATTTGCTTCGTTAGATCAAATGCGAAACCTGCCAATTACAACGCCAACAGGTACATCTATTCGTTTAAGCGATATTGCCGATGTACAAGACGGTGTTAAAGATCCAGAAAAAATTGCTCGTATCGATCAGAAAAACACCATCTTAATGCAGGTGTTTAAACAATCTGACGCGAATGCTGTAGAAGTTTCAGAAGCGGTAAAAAACACTATTGCTGTTAAAGATAAAGACGGAAAATTATTAAGTGGTGTTGAAAAAGATTACGAACAGCAAAAAATTGAAATTTCAATTGCATCCGATTCTACAGATTATACTATTAGTGCTGCAGACCACGTAATGGTAGATTTAGGTATTGCGGTAGCCTTGGTAGCGTTTATCATGTTGTTCTTTTTACACAGTTTGCGCGATGCTGCCATTGCAACCATTGCCATTCCGTTATCGTTAGTTGCAACCTTTATTGGTTTAAATTTATTAGGCTATACGTTAAACTTAATGACGTTGTTAGGTTTATCACTTGTGGTAGGTATTCTGGTGGATGATGCCATTGTGGTTATCGAAAATATTCACCGCCACATGGAAATGGGTAAAAACAAAGTTCGTGCTGCCTTTGATGGTGCTAAAGAAATTGGTTTTACCGTAACAGCAATTACCTTGGTAATCGTGGTGGTATTCTTACCAATTGCCATGTCAACCGGTTTGGTATCCGATATTTTACGTCAGTTCTGCATAACGGTTGTTATCGCTACAATGTTATCGTTATTAGTATCATTTACGGTAGTGCCGTGGTTGTATTCTCGTTTTGGAAAATTATCGCACATTAGTAAACATTCTTTTTTCGGAAAGATCTTATACGGATTTGAAGCCGGATTAACCAAATTAACAAACGGAATTTCAGGAATTTTAGAATGGTCGTTAAAAAACCGTAAAAACAAAATCATTACTCTATTATTAACATTGGTGTTGTTCTTTGCTTCGATTGGTTTAGCAGTTGGTGGATACATTGGTGGTGGATTCTTCCCTACAAGTGATAAAGAAGAATTTTTAATTCAGTTTGAATTACCTAAAGATGCTTCTATTGAACAAACCAACTTGTTAACACAGAAAGCTGAAGCTTATTTATCGAAAAAACCTGAAATCGAAAAAATGATTACCACGGTTGGTCAGGCTTCAGATGGTATGATGACAGCTTCGGGAACAAAATACAAATCTGAAATTCAGATTTACCTTCAAGACGGTCACAAGCACAAAGAATCTACCAAAGTGTATTCTGCTAAATTAAAACGCGAAATGGAGCGTGAATTGGTTGGTGTAAAAGTAAAAACCGTTGAAGTTGGTATTATGGGTGCAGAACAAGCACCACTTATGTTAACCGTAATTGCATCAAGCCAGGAAGACGCTTTGGAGTATGCTAAAAAAGCAGCCGATTTATTAGAGAAAATTCCTGGATCGCGTGAGGTTCGTTTAACTTCTGAAGATGGAAATCCTGAAGTTGTTGTAAAATTAGACCGCGATAAAATGAATGCTTTAGGTTTAAATGTTGCAACTGTGGGTATGACCATGCAGACAGCGTTTGCCGGAAATACCGACATGAAATACCGTGCCGAAGACACAGAATACGATATTAATTTACGTTACGATGAAATTGGTCGTGGTACTATTGACGATGTTAAAACATTGAAATTTATAAACCAAGACGGACAATCAATCATGTTAGAGCAGTTTGCAGATGTAACTTATGGTTCTGGTCCAACGTTGTTAGAACGTCGCGATAAATCACCATCGGTTTCTATCCAGGCACAGGTTGTAGGTAAATCAGAAGGAACAATTGCTACAGAATGGGAAGCAGAATTCTCTAAATTAAAACTAAAACCAGGCGTAACCTTTAAATGGGGTGGTAACAAAGAAAACCAAGACGAAGGTTTTGGTACTTTAGGAATTGCCTTAGTAGCATCGATCTTGTTGGTTTACGCAGTAATGGTTGTGTTATATGACAGTTTCTCTAAACCATTCATCATCTTGTTCTCTATTCCGTTATCGTTCATCGGGGCATTATTATTCATGGCATTAACCAACCAAACGCTGAACATTTTTACCATTTTGGGTATTATCATGTTAATTGGTTTGGTAGCCAAAAATGCCATCATGCTTGTTGACTTTGCCAACCATAAAAAAGAATTGGGTTACAGCACTTACGATGCCTTGGTTGCAGCCAACCACGCACGTTTCCGCCCTATCTTAATGACCACAATTGCAATGGTTATAGGTATGTTACCAATTGCAATGGCACAAGGAGACGGATCTGATTTTAACCGCGGTTTGGCAATTGTAATTATTGGTGGTTTGTTATCATCATTATTCTTAACCTTAATTATTGTACCGGTTGTTTATGCTATTTTCGATGGAATTGGTAGAAGATTCAGAAAAGGTAAAAAAGCCGATTATGCAGAATTAATGGTTGCCGATTACGAAGAAAACGAGAATTTCGTTGACGAATTCGGTGAAAAACAAAACTAATTTTTTCTCTATATTTTCAAAAAACGACCTTCGGGTCGTTTTTTATTTATAACTTTTTTAACAGCCACTTTAAATTACATTTTCTAACTTTAGTATTATTAATTTTAAATCATATTGCTATGAACAGATTAGAATTAGAAGGAAAATGGAACAAAATCAAAGGATCCGTTAAACAGAAATACGGAGAGTGGTTTGATGATGACCAAGCGTTTGCCGAAGGTAAATTTGATGAATACGTTGGTAGAATTCAAGAAAAAACCGGCAGAACAAAAGAAGACATTGAACAAGAGATTAGAGATTGGCAAGACGAAGACAACCATCTTTAACTGTTCATTAAATACTTAATTTTAAAAGAGATAACAAATTGTTATCTCTTTTTGTTTTTCAAATCTTTTTTTTGCTACTTTTAATAAACAATCAATTAATAAAAAAAAGACTATGGGCGAGTACACATTGGCAGCGTTTGTTGAAAAAACGCGTCAAAACGAAAGAGAGCACGATTATTTTGAGTTAGAAAAACCTCAAATGTTAGAAATTAATTTGAACAACCAGTTCGTTTGGACAAAAAACGGAAGTATGGTTGGATACGTTGGTAACATTAAATTTGAACGTGAAGGAATGCTTTCTGGTGGTTTAGGAAACCTGTTAAAGAAAACACTTACAGGCGAAGGTGCAAAACTAATGAAAGCCAGCGGAACCGGTCGTTTGTATGTTGCCGATTCGGGTAAAAAAGTACAGATTTTAAAACTTGAAGGTGAATCGATCTGTGTAAACGGAAACGACATTTTAGCACACGATCAAACCATTAAAAACGAAATTACGATGCTTAAAAGCATTGCCGGCATGATGTCTGGCGGATTGTTTCAGGTACGATTAACCGGAAATGGTCACGTAGCAATTTCTACACATGGTGATCCGTTAACGTTGTTGGTAAAACCGGGCGAACCTGTATTCACAGATCCTAATGCTACCGTAGCATGGAGTGGTAATCTAAAACCTGAATTAAAAACCAATGTTTCCTTTAAAAGTTTATTAGGACGTGGCAGCGGCGAAGAATTTCAAATGATGTTTCAAGGGGAAGGCTGGGTTTTAATTCAACCTTACGAAGAAGTATATTTCCAACAGAAATAAAATAAAAAACCAGCTTTTCAGCTGGTTTTTTGTTTTAATATATTACAATAAATATTAATACTATTGATGAGGATCTATACAAGATGTGGGAGGATAGTAAAACTACCCACACTATAAAATTTGGTAACTGCTTAAGTCTCTAAAAAACAAAAATTACACATTACACTTTTGATATACCCATACTTCAAGCAACATAACTAAATAAATATTATATAAGAAAAAAATAATACGTTGTCTTTCCATATAGTACGATTTTGCTTCTGATATTCCTCATTAATTCTATAAATCAGTTTAGATTTTATAAAAAGAAAATAATTTATCGAAAAACCAAAGATAAATATTAATGCAACAAAGACTTCTTTACTAATAAGATTGATTTCTAATCCTACAATTTTAAAAAACACTGCTATTATTGCAAAATGCAACAATTCAAACATTGATGCAAGTGCAACAAAACCAAAATTTACGGGAACTGTTTGTTCTTGCGTTTTCGCAAAAAGATATAACTTGTAAAACAAAAATTTATACATTTTATATAATTTTATTTATCATCAATATAATCATAGCTCCCCAGCTGCCGCACGAATCTTTTCGTGTGGTAATATTACAAAATTAAAGTTTAAAAAACATAAACCGTATCAAATAACCCTCATTAGCAAGCGAAGCGGACTCAGGAAGTGAATGATAAACAGAAATATAAAAAAACCAGCTGAAAAGCTGGTTTTTTTATGATATTATCCTAAAAACGGATATCTGTAATCTGTATCAGGTACAAATGTTTCTTTAATTGTACGTGGCGAAACCCAACGCAATAAGTTAATCATAGAACCTGCTTTATCGTTAGTTCCCGATCCTCTTGCACCACCAAATGGTTGTTGTCCTACTACTGCACCTGTTGGTTTATCGTTAATGTAGAAGTTACCCGCTGCGTTTTCTAATGCTTTTGTAGCTGTTTCAATTGCATAACGGCACCCAGAGAAAATGGCTCCTGTTAACGCGTATTCAGATGTGCTGTCAACCAATTTCAAGCTATCTTCCCATTTATCATCTTCATAAACATAAACAGTTAAAACCGGACCAAACAATTCGCGCTCCATGGTATCGTACTTTGGATTTGTTGTTACAATCACAGTCGGCTCAATAAACCAACCTTTAGATTTATCGTAACCACCACCCACAACAATTTCTGCTTCGTTTGATGCTTTTGCGTCATCGATTGCTTTTGCTAATTTATCGAAAGATCCTTCTGAAATTACTGCTGATACAAAGTTGCTCATATCTTCGGTAGATCCCATTCTGAAAGATTTTACATCTTCTATCACGTAGTTTTTAATTTCTTCCCATAAAGATGCTGGGATATAAGCGCGAGAAGCTGCCGAACATTTTTGTCCTTGGTATTCAAAAGCACCACGAGATAATGCTGTAGCTACTTCTTTTGCATTTGATGATGGATGTGCCCAAACGAAATCTTTTCCACCTGTTTCTCCTACAATACGTGGATATGTTTTGTATTTATGGATGTTATTTCCAATAGTTTTCCAGAAATCGTTAAATACGCCTGTTGATCCTGTAAAGTGGATTCCTGCAAAATCAGCTGACTCTAAAATAGTATTCGTAATCATAGAAGAATCACCATAAATCACATTGATAACTCCATCTGGCAATCCTGCTTTTTTGAAAATTTCAACAATTACATTTGCCGAATAAATTTGTGTTGCAGCCGGTTTCCAAACTACAACATTTCCCATCATTGCTACACAAGACGGTAAATTCCCTGCAATTGCTGTAAAGTTAAACGGTGTAATTGCGTACACAAAACCTTCTAACGGGCGTTGCTCAACTCTGTTCCAAATTCCTTTTGCAGAAATAGGCTGTTGTTTGTATATTTCGGTCATATACTGCACGTTGAAGCGTAAGAAATCGATCAATTCACAAGCCGAATCAATTTCTGCCTGATGAACTGTTTTTCCTTGCGCAATCATTGTAGCAGCGTTTAATTTTGCACGGTAAGGACCCGCGATTAATTCTGCTGCCTTTAAAAAGATCGATGCACGGTGTTCCCATGCCATTTGCGACCATTTTACGCGTGCTTCTAAAGCTGCGTTAATTGCATCTTGAATTAAATCTTGTGTTGCTGTATGGTATGTTCCTAAATGATGTTGGTGATCAAACGGAGGAAAAAGATTTTTTGTAGATCCTGTTCTTACTTCTTTTCCACCAATATATAACGGAATATCAACCGTTGATTGATACATTTCTTTAAATGCTTTTTGCACTTGTTCACGCTCTGGACTTCCCGGAGCATACGTTTTAACCGGCTCGTTTACAGCCACTGGAACGTTAAAAAATCCTGTTGACATTTTTTTCTTTTTTAGTTGAATATATACGGAACACTCATATTAAACAATGGTATTCTTACATGAAATATTTGCGATGTGCTGAAATTAACAAAGGTAAAGTAGCCCTGCATACTGCCTATGAATCCTAAAATGTAAGATCCTGATGTGTATTGGAAGGTTTCGTTTGGATTAACAATTGGTTTTTGACCAATTACGCCGTCGCCTTCTACCACTTCATCATTATTAAAAGAATCTTTTATGAGCCAGTATCTGCGTAAAAGCTGCACTACATCGTTCCCTTGGTTTTCTATACTAATTTCGTAGTTAAAAAAGTTCACAAGATTATTTAAATGCAAACTTTGTTTTACATACTGCACTTTTACAATAATTTTTATTCCTCTTGTGATTTTTGAAACCATATTTTAGAATTTATTCAAAATTACGAATAAATTTTTAATTGGTAATCAATTTGCTGTCTGCTTTACCAAGCCCAATGATTCTTTCGTAACGATCGGAATCGTTCTTATAATAAACCAAAGCATTGTATTGGTTTTCGGTTTCAAAGTAATTCCCGTCGGGGTTTAACTCTTCTAAAACTTTGCCGTTGGTGTTTGCTATTACGTATTTGTAGTTAGTAAATCCTTGTTTTAAAAGCAATGCGGTGGTATAGGTTTGTGTTTCTTCGTTAAACTTTAATTCGTAATCGCTATTTAATTGGTAATTATTAAACATACCCACTATATATAATTTTTGAGATGATGGCAATTTATCTAAATGATAATTAAAGTAAACCCAAGCATAATCGGCTTCGGTATTGTGATTTTCGCGTAGAGCGTTTCTTGGTTTAAATCCACCGTTTATATCCTGATAAAAAGTATAAAAATTGCTTTCTTTCAAAGGATATCTCTCTCTTAAAGTAATTTCGAACAAATCTTGACGTGTTATTTTTTCAACCGTATTTGTTACCATTTTAATATCACTGTTATCAAAAAAAAGGTATTCGTTACCCGCCCAAAAATTGGTTTCTTGATCGTACTGATATTGAAACTGATTTCCAATTACATATTGCGGACTTAAACCCGTTAACGCATTGTACCATTGCCCGTTTTGCAACAAAACGACATTTACATTTCGCTTTGGATTTTGCAGTACAGCAGTTCCAAAATCAATCGTCATATAAACATTTTGCTTTGTAGCTGCTACCTTTAAATCTCGAGTTTTTTTAATTTCCATAGAAACCGTAACCAAATCTTCGTACAAAACAAAACGGCGTTCTATCACTTTTTCGCTCACGTTATTATAAATTTCAATCTTATAGTTTCCAGAAATCAAAAACCTGGTATCACGGTTTGGCAACGAAAGTTTATAGTGAACAAAAGCCTGTAAGGTATTAAATGAGGTTTCAAAACTAGTAATTCGTAAATTCTGCATTCCGCTTAAATATTCAGTAACTTTTAAATCAGATTGCTTCCAATCGCGTGTACAATGCACAATTTTGTAGTAATAATCGGTTTCGCTTCCCATTAAATCATCAAACGAAAACCGAAAATTTTCATTCAATCTAAAAATCGGAATAAGAGATTCATTCCCTTGATTGAAAGAGACCGACTTGATGTAGTAAGGATCACCAGCAGAAAACGCAGGAATTACGGACAGAAATAATAAAATGAGAAGTAGATTTTTTTTCATAGTTGATAACATTCTGATTCTTGTAAAGATACTAATCATTTATAAAACGTTGTATTTTAAAAGTTTTTTTTCGATTTTTTAAAAAACACTCAAAATAATTGTTTTATTTTGCATTTAAATTTAAATAAAATATTTATTATGAAAAAAATCGTTTTATCATTAGCAGTTATCGGTGGATTAGTTTTTACATCTTGTAAGAAAGATGCTGCACAAGAAAATTTAGACAACAAATTAGATTCAATCACAGAAAAAGTTGAAGATACTTTAAACGTTGTAAAAGAAGAAGTAGCTGAAACAGTTGAATCTTTAGATGCTAAAATTAAAGAAGCAGAAGCAGAATTGAAAAATGCTGTAACTGTAGAAGAAAAACAAGCTGCAACTAAAAAATTAAACGATGCTAAAGCTGCATTGGCAACTTTAAAAGGTGAAGCAATTTCTACTGCAGAAGAAGTTAAACAAGAAGCTACCGCTGCTGTTAACAAAGCTGGTGCTGCTGCAAAAACAACTGTAAAAAATACAGAAAAGAAAGTAGAAAAAGCAGTTAATAAAGTTGAAAACAGAGTTGAACAAGCTCAAAAAAATGTAAATGAAAAAGCAGCGGCAACCACTAACAAAATTAATACTGAAGCTGAAATTCAAAAAGACAAAACAATTGAAAAATTAAAGAGATAAGCAATTAAAAAAAATAAGCAAATAAAAAAACCGATATATAGCGGTTGTTTTATTTAAAATAATAATATTTTATTATTTTCTAGAAAATCCTAATGTAGAAACTTTTCCAGCTTTTTCAGCCTTGAAATTTACATTATTATTTTTATTAATACCCTTTGCAGCAGACGCATCAACATCAATATAGTATAGCATATCTAATGCATGATCAATATCCATGTCAAAGGTAATTCCTTCTAAAGTTCCTTTTAATGTCATATCGATATTCTCTGATCCATCAGTATAAGAGAAGTTATCTCCTAATTCTAATGTTAACTCATCTGAATCTCCTTCTTGATATTGAGTATCACCAATAGCTGCTGCTGCTTGTAAACGCACAGTTCCAGAACCTGTTGTAAAGGGCAATTTGTATCTTGCATTTCCTGTTTGAGTTTGGTCTACTTCTGTAGCAAACCAGTTAATAACAACTGATTCCGGTTCTTCTGAATCTTCTGTCATTGTGGTGAATCTCCATACAACATATAATTTTGATGGATCACTTGGATTTAAAGCTTGCTCTAAAAAGTCAGCACCTTCTACAGCAGCATTACTTTCATACCCTAACCAAGTAAAGTTTAATTCTGATTTTGTATCTTGAATTTGAACAAAATTTTCAGTTAATCCCGGTGGTGGTGGTGGTGGTGTTGGTGTAACTGAATCATCACCTCCGCAAGAAGTTACTGTTAAAGACCCTGCAGCAACAAATGCAATTGTTGCTAAAGATAAAAATACTTTTTTCATAATAGATTTATATTATTTTATTGTTAATTTACAAGGCTAATTTAAGTATTAATTTTTAAAAAACAATACTTCCTAAAAAAAAATGCTTTTTTTAACACATTTCAATTAGGTGTTTTAATTATTGAAAAGTAATAAAAATACACTATTTTTGAAAATCAGAAACTTATTAAATATACTAACAACAATAAATATGAACGAGCATTTTGAAACCAATCCGTTAATTGATCGTTTACCTAAACACCTTAAACAGTTTATTAAACCACAGAATTACGAGGAATACTCTCCGATTAATCAAGCGGTGTGGCGTTACGTAATGCGTAAAAATGTGGATTATTTATCTAAAGTTGCACATTCTTCTTACTTAGATGGTTTACAAAAAACAGGAATTTCAATCGAAAGCATCCCTAGTATGTATGGTATGAACCGTATTTTAAAGGAAATTGGCTGGGCTGCTGTTGCTGTTGATGGTTTTATTCCACCGAATGCGTTTATGGAGTTTCAGGCATATAATGTGTTGGTCATCGCTTCAGATATTCGTCAGTTGGAAAATATTGAATACACACCTGCTCCGGATATTATTCACGAAGGTGCCGGTCACGCTCCTATCATTGCTAATCCGGAATATGCAGAATATTTACGCAGATTCGGTGAAATTGGCTGCAAAGCTATTTCATCTGCACATGATTACGAAATTTACGAAGCAATCCGTGAATTATCTATTTTAGAAGAAGCAGAAGGAACTCCGAAAAGCGAACTGGTTAGAATTCGATCTAAAGTTGATGAATTACAAGCGAAATCAACAGAACCATCGGAAATGGCATTAATTCGTAATTTACATTGGTGGACTGTTGAATACGGTTTAATAGGAACTGTTGAAAATCCAAAAATATATGGTGCCGGTTTGTTATCATCTATTGGTGAAAGCGAATGGTGTATGACAGATAAAGTTGAAAAACTACCTTATAGTATAGAAGCTGCTTATCAAGGTTTCGATATTACCAAACCGCAACCTCAATTATATGTAACAAAAGATTTCGCAGAATTAAGCATGGTTTTAGAAGAATTTGCTAACAAAATGGCATTACGTACCGGTGGCTTAAGCGGTATTAAAAAACTGATTCAGTCTAAAGCATTGGGAACTATTGAACTTTCTACAGGTTTGCAGATTTCGGGTGTTTTCACAAATGTAATTGAAGATGAAGGAAAGCCCGTTTACATTCAAACAACAGGAAAAACAGCTTTATCTTACCGCGAAAAAGAACTAGTAAATCACGGAACGGAATATCATTCTGAAGGGTTTGGAAGCCCTATTGGTCGTCTAAAGAACATCAATCTTACCATAGAAGATATGAGTCCGCGCGATTTGCAGGCATACAATATATATGAAGGTAAACATATTGAACTAGAATTTGAAGGTGATATTAAAGTATCGGGTGAAATTATCACAGGATCAAGAAATCTTCAAGGTGAAATCATCATCATCAGCTTTAAAAACTGTACGGTTACGCACAATGATACCGTGTTGTTTCAACCAGAATGGGGAACTTATGACATGGCTGTGGGCAAGAAAATAGTTTCGGCTTTTTCAGGACCAGCTGATATTAAAAGTTTTGATATGATCACGCATGTTCCATCAACCAAAACCATAAAATCTAAAAAGAATGATGAACGCGTTGCTTTAGAAAATCTGTACGAAAAAGTAAGAATGCATCGCGAACAAAATTCAACCGAAGATTTAGAGGTTATTTTATCTGATTTGATACAAAATCATCCACAAGATTGGTTATTATCTTTAGAAATCGTAGAATTAACCAAGCAAAACAATTTAGATCTTTACGACAAAGCATTAAATCATTTATTAAAAGTAAAAACAGACAGACCCGAAATAGCACATTTAGTTACCAACGGTTTAAATTTATTATAGTATTTTTCTTAAAAAGACTTTCAATTTAGAAAGTCTTTTTTGTTTTTTAACACTTTCTTATTAGTTTCTAATTTTGTTTTAAAATAATTGTTTATATTTTTGAGAAATTTAAAACACCACAAATGAACTTAAAAAAAATTACTTTAGGTCTTTTGATCTTACCTGCATCACTTTGGGCACAAGTTGCAGATTTAAACCAAAAAATTCCAAATGATCCCGATGTTCGCATTGCCAAATTAGAAAACGGTTTAACGTACTATATCCGTAAAAACGCAAAACCAGAGAAAAAAGTAGATTTACGCATGGTTTTAAATGCCGGATCTATCTTAGAAACCGACAAACAAGTTGGTTTGGCGCACTTTATGGAACACATGGTTTTTAACGGAACAAAAACGTTCCCTAAAAACGAATTAATCAGCTACCTGCAAAGTATCGGTGTAAAATTTGGTCAGCATTTAAATGCGTACACAAGTTTTGACGAAACGGTTTATTTCTTACCAATTCCTTCAGACGATCCAGTGAAATTAGACAAAGGTTTCCAAATTTTAGAAGATTGGGCTTTTAATGCTAATTTAGAAAGTAAAGATATAGACGACGAGCGTGGTGTTGTTATTGAAGAATACCGTACGCGTTTAGGTGCAAACGAACGTATGATGAAGAACTATTTACCAAAAATGCTTCACAATTCGTTATACGCAAAACGTTTACCTATTGGTACCAAAGAAAATTTAGAGACATTTAAACACGAAGAAATTCGTCAGTTTTATAAAGATTGGTACCGTCCAAACTTAATGGCGGTTATTGTTGTGGGGGATATTGACGTGAATGAAATGGAAGGCAAAATTAAAAGCCATTTCGGTAAATACAAAAATCCGGCAAATCCAAAAGAGCGTAAAGAATTTGAAATTCCTAACCACAAAGAAACTTTTGTATCTATCAATACCGATAAAGAAGCAACTTCTTCTAACGTAGAAATTTACTATAAAGATCAAGGAACGCCAAAACCATCTACAACCGTTGGCGATTATAAAACCGACTTTATTGATAACTTATTCTCAAGTATGTTAAATGCTCGTTTAGAAGAATATACCAACAGCCCTACTCCACCATTTGTTTATGGATACAGCTTTCATGGCGGATTGTTAGGTCGTGGTAAAGAAGCTTTTCAATCAAGAGCAATGACGGCTGAAGACAAGCAGTTAGAAGCTTTAAGAGTTTTAGCAATTGAAAATGAGCGCGCAAGAAAATTCGGATTTACACAATCGGAATTAGATCGTGCTAAAACGGAAACATTAGCTTACTACGAAAAAGCATTTAACGATCGCGATAAAAACAATTCATCAAGATATTTAGGTATTTACCAAAGTCACTTTTTAGAAGGGGAAGCAATGCCATCAATCTCTTATGAGTACAATTTAGCAAAAGAATTACTACCTACCATTACATTAAAAGATGTTAACAACGTAATTCAATCGTACATTAAAGACGAAAACCGTGTAATTATTTTAACCGGACCTGAAAAAGAAGGTTTAAAAACACCTACCGAAAAAGATGTTTTAGCGGCTTTAGATGTATCAAAAGTAGAAATTACACCTTACGAAGATGCAGTTGTTGCAGAATCGTTAATTCGTAACGAAATTAAACCTGGTAAAGTTACCAATACAACCAAAAACGATAAATTAGGAACAACAACGTTGACGCTATCAAACGGTGCAAAAGTAACGTACAAAAAAACTGACTTTAAAAACGACGAAATTTTATTTGGTGCAAGAAGTTTTGGTGGATCTAATTTATTAGACAACGATACATATAAGAAAACGCAACATGCATCAAGCGCTGTGCCACAGGCAGGTATTGCTGGTATGGATCAAAATGCGTTAACTAAATTCAATACAGGTAAATTGTACCGTGTTTCACCATTTGTTGGTGGTATCACAGAAGGTTTCTCTGGAAATGCAACTCCAAAAGATTTAGAATTCCTGTTCCAATCTGTTCATGCGTATTTCACTGATTTAAATTATGATGAAAAAGCGTTTGAATCTGAAAAGAACAAAACAAAATCTTACATGGCAAACATTATGGCTATGCCTGAAGTATTTTTCCAAATTGAAGTTTCTGATTTCATGTACGGACACAATGCACGTTATTCATCGCCAATTCCTACTGAAAAAGATTGGGATAACACAGATTACAAAAAAGCATACGAACTGTTTAAAGAGCGTTTTGCTGATGCAAGCGACTTTGAATTTTACTTTGTTGGAAACGTAACCGACGAGCAAATGAAAACGTTCTCTGAAAAATACTTAGCTTCGTTACCAGCTTTAAACCGTAAAGAAACATTTAAAGATACAGGTTTCCGTGGTAAAACTGGTGTTCATAAAAAAGAGGTTTTCAAAGGAAACGACGATAAAGCTACCGTTAGAATTTCTTACGCTGGTGAAACAACCTATTCTGCAAAAGAAAATTTAGCAATGGAAGCTTTAGGAGAAATTTTAACTATTAAGTTAATCGAAGAATTACGTGAAAAAGAAGGTGGCGTTTATGGTGCCGGTGCTCAAGGCGGTTTAAGCAAATTACCTTATGGTTCATACAACTTCTCTATTTCGTATCCTACAAATCCAAAAGACGCTGACAAATTAATTGAATTGACTTTAAAAGAAGTTGAGAAAATTCAGCAAAACGGACCAGAAGCAGCAGATTTAAACAAATTTAAAGAAGGTGAAATGACCGATTACACCAAATCTTTAAAAGAAAACAGCTATTGGTTAAACGTTATGCTTAAAGCATTTAACGAACAAGAAAATCCGGAAAAAGCTTTAGATTTCGAAAAGAACTTAAAAGCTTTAACAGCGAAAGACGTTCAGGATGTCGCTAAAAAGTATCTGACTAAAAACCGTGTTATTGCGGTATTAAAACCAGAAACTGCTAAAAAATAGTTTTATACAAATCAACAAAAAACTCCGATTGAAATTTCAATCGGAGTTTTTCTTTTAAAATGAACTTAGTTATAGGTTATTTAGTTATTTTTATACTTTCTTTAACAATTTGGTTTTTATACTTAAACACATAAACATAACGTGAAAAAAATACTACTATTTCTAATGTTTCTTGTAATGAATATCTGTTTTTCACAGGACAGTATTCAAGCAAAAAAGATCTATTCTTTACAAGATCTTGAAAAGGGAATTGATCTGAAAAAAGATTGGAAATCTAAAATTGGTACTAATTCATCATGGAAAGAAACTGATTTTAACGATGATGAATGGAAACCACAAACAGCTGTTTTTTTTAATCTGAATGATTCAGCATACAAGGGTGAAATATGGTTCAGACAAAAAATACAGGTAGATTCTACTTTAGTAAACGTTCCTATTTCGTTGTTAGTGTTTTCTAAAGCAAATGCTGGTGTTTACTTAAACGGTTTATATTTAGGGAGCTTTGGCAAGGTTGATGAAAAAACCAAAGAATTTAAAAACCAACCGGTAACTTTTATCTTTTCCAAACCTGGAGAACATGTTTTTGCTGTTCATTATAAAGATGTTTTACATAATCAAAAATTATCGGTATTTCAACCAAAAGGTTTTAAATTCTCTTTAGTAACTGTTGATAACTACAGCGAAAAAGCAGACCTTAACAACTATTTATGGTTAGCCATTACTGCCATTGGCTTTATATTTATTACATTGGGTGTTATACATTTAATGTTGTTTGGTTTTTACAGAAAGTTCATTGCAAATTTGTTTTTTGGTATCTTTAATTTTTGTTCGGGATTAAGTATTCTGTTAGGATATGCTCCAATGCTGCATTCCGGAATCGACGGTATTCAGTTTACAGAGCTCAACAATCCTACATCAATTACTTTTTCATTAATTGGTAGTTTGGCAATTAGTACCACAGTAAATTTTCTATTCAGTAAAAACAAATTACGCCTAATTATTTTAAGTGCTTGCGTAGGGATTGCTTTGTTTTTAATGTATGTTGTTTCTATGGATTTTTCTTTTGTAGGATCTGTTTTCACCACACTTTTGTTATTCGAAGCAATTATTATTGTACTAATTGCGACAATTAATAAAAAACCAGGTTCAAAAATCATTGCTTTTGGGCTTATTTGCAGTTTTGGTTTTGCCATTTTACTTGGTATGTTTGTAGGAATACTTTACGCAACACAAACCATGAACGCTATTTTACTTAGCATTTTAATAATATTAGGTACATTCTCTTTCTTTAGCATTCCATTTGCTATGTCGGCGTTTTTAGCTTCAAATTTTGCTGCGGTAAGTCGCAAGTTAAATCAACAGTTAAAAGAAGTGAAGCAACTATCGGCACAAACATTAAAGCAGCAACAAGAACGTAAAGGACTTTTAGAAAACAAGATGAGTTTTCTTGAAACCGAAGTTAAAGAACGTACCAAGGAAATTGAAATTCAAAAACAAGAAATTGAAAAACAGCAGACGGAATTGCTTTCTGAAAAACAAAAATCAGAAGATTTACTGTTAAATATCCTTCCAAAAGATATTGCCGACGAATTAAAAGAAAGTGGTGAAAGTAAGGTAAAACAATTCAGCAGCGTGTCTATTTTATTTTCTGATTTCACTAATCTGGATTCGGTTTCACAACGATTGAATTCACAGGAATTATTAGACGAACTGAACCATTGTTTTCAGGCTTTTGATCATATTACAACCAAACATCAGATCGAAAAAATTAAAACCATCAGTTATTCGTACATGGCAGTAAGCGGACTTCCGTTGGTAAATGATAATCACGCAAAAAAAATGATCGAAGTGGCGTTAGAAATGTGCGATTTCATTACATCTTATCAAGAAGAAAGAAGAAAAGCAGACAAGCCTTATTTTGAGATTAAGATTGGAATTAATTCGGGCGAAGTTGTTGCAGGAATTGTAGGTATTAAAAAATTCGCTTACGATATTTGGGGCGATGCCGTAAACACTGCTGCCCGCATGAAAGCCCGAAGCGAAAACGGAAAAATTAACGTGGGGCACACAACGTATGAGTTGGCAAAACAGTTTTTCGATTTCAGTTACCGCGGCGAATTGGAAATTAAAGGAAAAGGCTTGGCAAAAATGTATTTTGTAGAAACTAAAACAAATTAAAATGAGAAAGTTCATAACATTTATACTGCTTTTGCTATGTATTACTTCGTTTGCACAAACCACTGATTCTTTGCCAAGATATACCAAAGAAGTTATTGCCAATGAAGAAGCCTATTTTAAATTGTTACACGGATGGAAGTTTAAACATGGAACCAATGACAAATGGAAGAATCCTGATTTAGTTGATAATGATTGGACTTTGATTAAGACAGACAGTTTAGGCAACATAATCAAGCAAGAAATGAATTTTAATAAAATGGGTTGGTTTAGAAATTCATTTGAAATAGATTCTACTTTGGTGGGCATTCCTTTAAGTTTATCGGTAGATTTAACCGGTGCTTATTCTATTTATTTAGATGGAAAACTACTTAAAACTTTCGGTGCATTTTCTAATGGCAGTAACGGCACAATTGTTTTTTTTACATTTAACGAACTAAAACGTCCTTACACCAATTTTGTTTTTACAAAGCCCGGTAAACATACTTTTGCCATAAAATACGAAAACAGCCAAATAAAAGCTACCGATACATTTTTTGATTTTGATTTTAGAATCACTAAAACAGAAAATGCGCTGCTTTTAAAACAGAAAAAAAACCAAACCAGTTCTATTGTCATGATTATTGGTTCTGTTTTTATGACGCTTTTCGTGTTTCACTTGATATTGTTCTTGTTTTACCGCCAATTTAAACCTAACTTATACTTTAGTTTATTCAGCTTTAGTATGGGTGGTGTTTTTGTATCTATTTCATACTTTTTAATGGTTTCAGATGTAAAAGGCGAAGAGTGGGTTTATAAATTCATTGTGTTTTTAACGTGTTTGTCTGGTTTTGCATTAAGCGGTTTGGTAAACACCCTTTTTTCTAAAAAACAATTGCGCTTTAAAATTTTTACGGCACTTTCTGTAATAACCATTCTTATTCTGTTTTTTAGTATTGATACTAGCGGCGCCATTGTACCTTTTTTGTTTGCATTTGCTTGTATAGAATGTAGCATACTGTTAATAAAAGCCATTTTGAAAAAAGTAAAAGGCGCACGTATTTTAGCCAGCGGTATTTTATTTACCCTATTTTTCACTTTAATAATTATCATTGCTTTTTCAATTTTCTCTAAGAACGGAAATTTAGAATTAGGCGATAACCAAAACGACTTTACCAATGTTTTAGTAGGGATATCTTTTGTTGGTTTTGCACTTTCAATTTTCAGTATTCCGTTTTCAATGTCGGCTTATCTTGCATGGTATTTTTCGTATATCAATACAGAAAACGAAGAAAAATTAATGGAAGTAAAAAATCTTACCGCACAGAATCTCGATCAAGAAAAAGAAAAACAAACCATCATAGAAAACATCAATCAAGAATTAGAAGTTCAGGTTGAAAATCGTAAAAACGAAATCGAAATTCAAAAGAGTGAAATCAAAATTCAAAATGAAAAATTAGAAGTAGAACGATTAAAATCTGAAGCACTTTTACTAAACATCCTACCCGAAGAAATTGCGTTAGAATTAAAAGAAAAAGGTAAAACACAATCAAAATTCTTTGACAGCGTTACCATTCTTTTTACCGATTTTAAAGATTTCACCAAACTAACGGAAAAGGTTTCTTCTACCGAATTGATCGAAGAACTGAACTATTGTTTTAAGGAATTCGATAGAATCATCAGCAAATACGGTATTGAAAAGATCAAAACCATTGGCGATGCCTACATGGCGGTAAGCGGATTACCTGTCAAAGACGAAAAGCACGCTATTAAAATGGTGTATGCTGCGTTAGAAATTCGCGATTTTATGGAAGAATACAAACAAAAACGCATAACCGAAGGCAAAGAATATTTTGAAATGCGTATTGGTATAAATTCCGGCGAAGTCGTTGCAGGCATCGTTGGTATTAAAAAATTCGCTTATGATGTTTGGGGAACTGCAGTAAACATTGCTTCTGAAATGGAAGTGAACGGGCACGTAGGAAAAGTAAACATTAGCGAATACACCTATCAATTGGTTCATAAAAATTTTAGTACAGAATTACGTCCCGAAAAATTGGAAGATTCTCAACTAAATATGTACTTTGCAGAAATTAAAGAAAAAAGCGTGAATTTAGAAAGGGCAAAAGAATTTATATTAAACAAGCTAACGCAAGAGTTGCCAAAGCATTTGCATTATCATAACATCAGCCATATTTTAGATGTTTATGATGCTGCCATGCGTTATGCAAAATTAGAAGGAATTAGTGCCGAAGACACTGAATTGCTTAAAGTTGCTGCGCTTTTCCACGATTCGGGCTTTATTGTAAAAGCAGACGGACATGAATTGATTTCGTGCGGATTTGCCGAAGAATATTTGCCGGATTTTGGTTACAGTTTTAATCAGATCGAAAAGATTAAAGGAATGATCATGGCAACGAGAATTCCGCAAACTCCGAAAAATCATTTGGAACAGATTTTAGCAGATGCAGATTTGGATTATTTGGGAAGAACTGATTTTGAAGAAATATCAAACGGACTTTTTGAAGAACTAAAGGCAGAAAATAAAATAGCCGATATTGATTCTTGGAACAGAATTCAGATTTCGTTCTTTGAAAAACACAGTTACTTTACCGAATCTGCCAAAAGATTGCGCAACGCCAAAAAACAAGAAAATTTACAACTAATAAAATCACAATTACTTTAGCCACCTAAACCAATGGACAAAATTTTATCGAAAGACAGTTTTAAAGATTACCTATTCATGCTTTTGGGAATTCTTTGCATTAGTTTCGCATTGAAAAGTCTGCTTATTCCCAATCATTTTTTCGATGGCGGTGTAACTGGTATCGCACTGCTTCTATACAAAAAATACCACATAAATATTGCATTAATTTTTGTTGCCTTAAACATCCCGTTTTTGCTTTTGGGTGGAAAATTAATAGGTAAATCTTTTGCAATAAAATCGATCATTTCGGTAATAATTTTAGGTCTTTGTTTGCTATTTATTCCGTTTCCAGAAGTTTCGCACGATAAATTAATCGTTTCTGTTTTCGGTGGATTTTTTATTGGATTAGGCGTTGGTTTTGGTATGAAAAGCGGCATTGCCTTAGACGGAATTGAAGTTTTGGCAGTTTACACTGGAAAAAAAGTCGGTTTTTCTATGAGCGAGATTATCTTGGGAATTAATATTTTGATCTTTTTAATTGCCGGAATTTTCTTTGGACTAGAAGCTGCTTTTTATTCGATGCTTACTTATTTTGTTGCATCGAAAACGATTGATTATGTGGTGGAAGGCTTTGAAGAATTCACGGGTGTTACCATTATTTCATCGAAAAGCGAAGAAGTTAAAGCCTTTTTAGTGTTAGAAATGAGCAAAGGAATTACCGTTTACAAAGGCGAACGCGGTTTTATGAAAGATAGTTTTGAAGTAAGTACCGAAACCGATATTGTGTATACGGTTGTTACTCGTTTAGAAGTTAGAAAATTGAAGAATGCCATTCATGAGATCGATCAAAAAGCATTTATCTTTTCAAGTTCAATTAAAGAAACTGCAGGTGGAATTTTAAAGAAAAAACATGCACATTAAAATAGAAAGTCCTGACAAAATCAGGACTTTCTATTTTTATTTATAACAAACCGGAATAATTTCTCCTTTTGCCAAACAGTATTTTTCTACTTCTTCTTTTGATAATTTTGCAGTGTAATTTACCTCATCAACTTTAAAACCAATACTTCTTAATTTATCAAAGTAATCGCGACCATAAACCCGAACGTGATCATATTGTCCGAAAATTTTTGCACGCTCTTTTTTATCGATAATAGAATTATCTTCAAAGGTTTTTTCTCTTGATAAATCTTGCGGAATCTGTAAAATTGCCATTCCGCCCGGCTTTAAAACGCGATACAATTCTTGCATTGCTTTGGTATCATCAGGAATATGTTCTAAAACATGGTTGCACAAAATAACATCATACAAATCACTTTCAAAAGGCAGATTACAGATATCAGCTTTCACATCGGCTAAAGGCGATTCTAAATCGGTTGTGGTATAATTTAGATTCTTTTGCTTTCTAAATCGATTGTAAAATGCCTGTTCCGGAGCAAAATGCAATACCTTTAATTGTTTCGAAAAAAAATCGGTTTCATTTTTTAAATACAACCACAATAAACGATGGCGTTCTAAAGACAAAGTGCTTGGAGAAAGAACATTATTACGCTGGTTTCCGTAACCGTAAGGAAGAAATGTTTTAAACGATTTTCCGTCGATCGGATCTGTAAAACGATTACCTTTTAAAGCAAAAGCCAAAACAGGGCGAACAAAATAACTCGCCCGAATTAAAATGGGGCGAGGTATGGTATTTAATATCGTTTTAAAAACTTTTTTAATCATTTAAGATAAAACTAAAGGCTGTTTACGAAACTCATCTTCTTCGTTTGATACAATTCCTAAAGCCTTGTAAATATATGCAAATGTTGAAAGTAGTTCAGGTTTTCCGTCAACTAACGCCACATCATGTTCAAAATGTGCAGCTGGTTTTCCGTCGCGTGTAACAATCGTCCAACCGTCTTTTAACTGCTTAATATTTTTAGTTCCCATATTAATCATAGGTTCAATAGCAACGGTCATTCCTTCTTGAAACAATTTTCCGCGACCTTTTTTACCATAATTTGGCATTTCCGGACCTTCGTGCATTTTTTTACCCAATCCGTGGCCTACCAATTCACGTACCACAGAATATCCGTGACCTTCGGCATAACGCTGAATAGCAGAACCTACATCTTCTACCCTATTTCCTGCTTTAAATTCGCGAATACCAACGTATAAAGATTCTTTAGTAACCTGTAATAATTTTTTGGTTTCGGCAGCAACTTCACCAACTTCAAAAGTATAGCAATGATCGCCATAATATTCATTTACAATTGCACCTAAATCGCAAGAAACAACATCGCCATCTTGCAAAGGTCTATCTGTTGGTAAACCGTGAACAATTTGTTCATTAACACTTGTAAGTAAGGTACACGGGCAACCGTACAAACCTAAAAAGCCTGGTACGCCGCCGTGATCTCTAATATATTGTTCTGCTAATTTATCTAAATGTAAGGTGGTTACACCCGGTTTAATTTCTGAAGCTAACATTCCTAAAGTTTTAGAAACCAACAACGCAGCCGTGCGCATGATTTCTATTTCTTCTTTGGATTTAATTACAATCATTTACTTTATTGTTTTGAACTGCAAATTTACGGTTTATAAATTAAATTTTTGTTTTTTATAAAAAAAGCCCGAAAATAATTTCGGGCAATTCACTCTATTTAATAACTAAATCAAGGCTTTGGCTGTCATAACATCTGGTTGTTCAACACCCATTAATTTTAAAACTGTTGGAGCTATATCTGCTAAAACACCATTATGAATTTCTTTAATATCTTTATCTATTAAAATTACAGGTACAGGGTTTGTTGTGTGTGCCGTATTTGGGCTACCGTCTTCGTTAAACATAGTTTCGCAATTACCGTGATCCGCCAAAATTATAACTGTAAAATTATTTAAAATAGCAGCATCAACAATTTGGTTTGTACAAATATCAACCGTTTCACAAGCTTTTATTGCTGCACTCATACTACCTGTATGTCCAACCATATCTCCGTTTGCAAAGTTAATTACAATAAAATCGGCTTCGGCTTTGTTTAATTCGGGTATTAATGCATCTTTTAAATCGTAAGCACTCATTTCAGGTTTTAAATCGTACGTAGCTACTTTTGGCGACGGACACAAAATACGCGATTCCCCGTTAAAAGGTTCTTCACGACCGCCCGAAAAGAAAAAGGTTACATGAGGATACTTTTCTGTTTCTGCCATGCGTATTTGCTTTTTCCCGGCACTTTCCAAAACTTCACCCAACGTATTGGTAATATTATCTTTATTATAAACAACTTTTACATTGTTATAGCTTTCGTCGTAATTAGTAAGAGTAACGTAATACAAATCTAACTTTTCCATACCAAATTCGGGTAAATTTACCTGCGATAAAACTTCGGTTAGCTGTCTGCCGCGATCTGTTCTAAAGTTAAAGAAAACAACTACATCACCTTCGCCAATTGTTGCAACGGGTGTATTATCCTCATTTATCATTACAATTGGTTCGATAAACTCGTCTGTAACCTCATTTATATAACTATCGGCAATGCTTAAAACGGCATTATGCGACGGCATTCCCACGCCTTTAACCAATAAATCGTAGGCTTTTTTAACGCGCTCCCAACGTTTATCACGATCCATTGCGTAGTATCTACCTATAACCGAAGCTAATTTTCCTGTAGATTGATCCATGTATTTAATCAATGAAGCAATATGATCGGCACCTGATTTAGGATCTACATCACGCCCATCGGTAAACGCATGCACAAAAACATTTTTTAAATCAAATTCCTTAGCAACATCTAACAAACCACACAAATGGTTAATATGTGAATGCACGCCGCCATCGGAAACCAAACCTAAAAAATGTACCTTTTTGTTATGAACTTTAGCAAAAGTAAACGCTTCTTGCAAAACAGGTTCTACATTTAATGTTTTGTTTTGAACCGCCAGATTAATTTTTGCCAAATCTTGATATACAATTCTACCGGCACCCAAATTCATGTGACCAACTTCAGAATTACCCATTTGTCCTTCGGGTAAACCAACATTTAAACCATCGGTTCGTAACTGTGCAAAAGGATACTTTTTATATAAACTATCTATAAAGGGCGTGTTGGCATGATCTATGGCTGATACTTTTGGATCGGGTGAATTTCCCCATCCATCTAATATCATTAAAAGGACTTTTTTGTTCATTTTTCGATTAAAAATATGGTTCAAATTTACTCATAGAATTTTAGATTTCGGTCTATTTTTTTAACATTTTACTAAAATTAAATGTTAAATATGTTTATTAAACATTAAATTAACGGTTTGGTTTGTAATAAAGTTATTATATTTACGTTCAGAAGTTTAAACAACATTAATATAAGAACAAATGAATTTTAAATTATTGCCTATAATGATGGTGGGTCTATTATCGTTCAAACCAATGACAATTAACGACCCGAACGGAGATAACAATGGGAATGGAAATGGTAAAAAAGTTACGGTAGTTACAAAATCTTCTACTATAAAATCGAAAGAAATTGCCGCTGTAACAAAAACAAATTTAAAATCTAACACAACAAGTAATTTAAGTGCTTTTGATAAATTGGTTTTATCGGAATATTTAGATTTAGACGAAAAAAAGTTTGAAAAGCCTGAAATGGAAAGCTTTAAAGCGGCTTTTAAAGGTTATTACAAACTAAAAGACCAAGGAAAACTAAATAAAGAAATCCTTACAATTATTGATTTTACCAAATCATCTACCGAACGCAGAATGTGGGTTATTGATATGAAATCGCACGAGATTCTTTACCAAACTGTAGTATCGCACGGTAGAAACAGCGGAAAGGAATATGCGAACGATTTTTCTAACACACGCGAATCGTACAAAAGCAGCCTTGGTTTTTATACCACTGCCGAAACCTATATGGGAAAACACGGTTTATCGTTACGATTAGATGGTTTAGAAGCAGGTATTAACAACAATGCTCGAGAGCGCGATATTGTAATACATGCTGCCGATTATGCCAACGAAAACTTAGGAAAAAACCAAGGATATTTAGGACGTAGCTTAGGCTGCCCGGCTTTACCTTACGAAGTTGCGCATGATATTATTAACCTTATTAAAAACGAAAGTTGTTTGTTTATTTACCATGCAGACCAAAAAGGTTATCTTACAACATCTAATTTATTGAATTAATCTTTTATAAAGTTTATTATCTAAAGAGTAAACGTCGTTAAGAATTTTTACATCGCCGGCATCGTTGATTACGGCTGTAAAATACACTTGATGGACGTTTACTTTTTTGTTTAATTTAAAGTTTTTAGTCTTCTCTTTTACCGCCAAGGTATCAATTTCGCTTTTTGATATATTTTTTCCTTCGATCTTAAATATTTTTTCTGCCAGTCTAAAAGGATCTTCCACACGAACACAGCCCGAACTCAACGCACGGTTGCTTTCTACAAAACGTGTTCTGTTATTGGTATCGTGTAAATAAACCATGTGTTTGTTGGGGAAATCGAATTTTATCTGACCCAATGAATTTAATCGTCCGGTTTGTTGTACATAACGATACGATGAATAATTAGCCGGATTCCAATTATCGGGACTGACTTGTTTCCCTGATTTTTTATCGAAAATAGTTAAGCGGTTCGATGCGAAATAACCTCGGTTAGCAGATGCTTTTGGCACTACATCATTCTTAAGAATTGTTGGAGGAACTGTCCATTTTGGGTTTACAATGATTCCGTTGAAAGCCGATGAAAGTATCGGTGTTCTTCTATCTTTCTTGCCAATAATCACTTTGTACGAATCGGTAATCGATCCGTTTTCAACCACCTGTAAATCATATTGCGGCAAATTAATCCAAACATAATTTTCGCCTAAATCGGGTTCTAACCACTTGGTTCGTTCAAAATTCACCCACACTTTTTTACGCAGTAATCCTTCGGCAGACAATGTATCCTTTGAAATTACAGGTACATATTTAGCAAATGCTTTTTTATATTTCTTGTACAATTCGTTTTTAGGTTTGATATCTTCTAGAACATCATACACCTTTTGATCTGCCAACGATTTGTTCAATAATGCTTTATAATCATTTTCCGGGATGTAAGGTTCCCAATCGCCATACATTTTTTTAGGATTTACCTTACCTGTTGCCAATTGTTTTGCAATACGAAAAAAGTTTTCGCTAAAAGCAACATCGGCTTTTTGAAGTTCAGCAATACTCAAAACGTTATAGTTAAAATGCGCAGCAATTAATTTTTTTAAAGGATATTTTTCGGGCAAAACGCCATCGTATCTGCTATCAATAATAGCCGAAATCAGTTGATTTCTGCTTAAACTGTCTTGCCAAATTGTTTCAAAATTATTGTCGGTATAAAATTGTACCACATTTTCATCTTTCCCAAACAGCATAATCTTCTCAACCCTTACTGTTTTTTCTGCGTTTGATAAATTCTTGTTAGAATTGTTACTTGTACATGCAGAAAAAATAAGTGCCCCAACAATAATTTTTCTAATATTCATTCTATAAAAACGGTTAATCTTCTTTCGCTACAAATTTAAACATAATTCTGTGAGAACCAATGTACGGAATTACCACTTGCTGAACATTTAACCTATAACCATTTTTTTTGTAAAAATTTACGGCATAATCACGAGCAAAACACCAAATCATAACAGATCCTTTGCGAGAAATGTTTTCTTCGGCGAAATGTAGCAGGCGTTTGCCAATATTTTTGTGCTGATGTTCCGGTAAAATAGACAAGCCCGTTAATCGATACACCGGATATACCTTATAATTGTTAGTTTTTTTTAACATCATGGTTACCGCACCTATCAATTCATTATTTAAAAATGCGCCAAAGTGCTTGGTTCCTTCATCTAAATCTCCTTCAAAATGACAAACTTCAATGGGTTGCCCTTCTTTTAATACGGTATGACGAATGTTAATTACATCGTCTGCTTTTATCTGTTTAAATGTTAACATGCAAATTTAATATTTGCAACAAGATAGTAAATAAAATAGATGTTATCATAATTTATCGCTATTTTTATGATCGTAAAATAAACAAGTCGCACAAATGAAAAATTTACTGCTTCAAAATATATCCAAACACGTTTCGCTAACTTCAGAAGAAGAAGATATTATTTTTAATGCTTTTGAAAAAGCCAGTTTTAAAGCTAAAACAATTGTAATAAAACCAGGCGACGAAGCGCATTTTACCTATTTTGTTTTAAAGGGAATTTTACGCAGTTACACTATTGACGATAACGGAACAGTACACATTTTAAGTTTTGCAACACCAGGTTGGTGGGTTGCCGACATGTACAGTTATCTAACGGGAAAACCTGCCGTATTATATGTTGATGTAATGGAAGATTGCGATGTACTTATTTTACAACGTTGCGATGCAGAACGATTATTTACCGAAGTTCCAAAATTGGAACGTTTTTTTAGAATACTTACCGAAAACAATTTAATTGCCAACCAACAGCGCATTTTAGATAAAATGGCGTTAACTGCCGAAGAACGTTACGAAAAATTTCTGCAAAAATATCCCGATATTATTAACTGCCTGCCACAAAAATACATAGCATCGTTTATTGGTGTTACGCCCGAGTTTTTCAGTAAAATGAAAAGCAACCTCCTGCGTAAAAAGTAAAAATAAACATTTGAAAATCAGCGTTTTTTATTTCTTAATATAGATTAACAGCCAATTAATCTGTGTAATGTACCTTTACATTATAAAATTAAAAAACGCACAACAATGGCAAAATATACAATTCATAAAGCAGCATCAAGAGGATATGCCGATCACGATTGGTTAAAATCTTATCATACTTTTTCATTTGCAGGATATTTTAATCCGGAGCGCGTTCATTTTGGAGCTTTACGGGTTCTGAATGATGATTATGTGGCAGCAGGCAGAGGCTTTGGCGCACATCCACACCAAAACATGGAAATTGTTTCAATTCCGTTAGAAGGAAAATTGGCTCATAAAGACAGTACCGGATCTGAAGGAATCATTCAAAAAGGCGAAATTCAGTTTATGAGTGCCGGCACAGGTGTAACTCACAGCGAAATGAACGGCAGTGCAACCGAAGCTGTAAAGTTTCTTCAAATATGGATCATTCCAAACAAAATGAATATTACACCACGTTATGGTCAAATGGAATATGCGGTAAACGATAACGAAATCAAAACGTTGATTCAGCCAGAAACAGCCGAAGGTACTTTAAGATTACAGCAAAATGCTTGGTTTAAAATGGCGAAGTTCGATGCTGGTAAAGAAACTACGATTACTGTGGAAGATCCTAAAAACAACGGAATTTATATTTTTCTTTTAAATGGATCGATCGAAGTTGATGGAAATCAATTAGAAACCCGCGATGCAATTGGAATCTGGGAAATCGAAAATGTAACAATCAAAACAAACGATAAAAGTGAATTTCTTGTTATTGAAGTTCCAATGAATCAAAATTAATTTAAAAAATTTTTAATATGAAAAAATGGACAATTGACCCAACACACAGCGAAGTGGGTTTTAAGGTAAAACACATGATGTTTACAAACGTTAAAGGATTATTCAACGATTATTCGGCTGATATCGATTTTAACGATGATTTAAAAGAGGCAAATTTACAGTTTGAAGCAAAAATCAATTCGATCTTCACCAACAATGCCGATAGAGACAACCACTTAAAAAGTGCCGATTTCTTTGATGCAGAACAATATCCTACTTTAAATTTTAAATCGACAAATATTCAAGGAAACGGAAGCGAGTACGAAATTACTGGCGATTTGACCATAAAAGGTATTACAAAACCGGTTACTTTAAATGCAGAATTTAGTGGTTTAATGACCGATCCTTGGGGAAATACCAAAGTCGGTTTAAATTTAGACGGTAAAATTAACCGTAAAGATTTTGGCTTAACTTATAACGCTGCGTTAGAAACCGGCGGTGTTTTAGTAGGCGAAGATGTTAAGTTAAACGCAGAAATTCAGCTTGTTGAACAAAAATAAAAGAGTTCGTTATTAATTGTTTTTTGTAAAGTACAATCTTTCAACAGATTGTACTTTTTTTATGCCGATAGTTTTAGTAAATTGCAACAAAACATAAGTAATGAATCGTAAAACAATCATTATGCTGTGCTTATTAGTTGGCGCAGCTGCACAACAATCGTGTAACAAAAAGGAAAATACCGCAATGACTTCAGGACAAGAAAACCCTTTATTGGCAGAATGGAACACTCCGTTTGAAGTTCCTCCGTTCGATAAAATACAGAACAGTCATTTTAAACCTGCTATTTTAGAAGGAATTAAAGACCACCAAAAAGACATTCAGGCAATTGTTGATAGCAAAGAACAACCAACATTTGAAAATGTTATTGTGGCTATTGATAATTCGGGCGAAACATTAAGCAAAGTTACCACCGTACTTTACAATTTAACAAGCGCCAATACGAATGACGAGTTGCAGAAATTGTCGCAAGAAATGGCTCCTGCCCTTTCAGAACATAATGACAACATCTATTTAAACGATGCGCTTTTCCAGAAAGTAAAAACCGTTTATAATCAATATCAAATTACAAAACCGGAAACATTAAAATTAAGTGCGGAGCAACAAATGTTGTTAGATGAAACCTACAAGCGATTTGTTCGTAGCGGTGCAAATCTTTCGGCAGAAAATAAAGACCAACTTAAAAAACTGAACAGCGAATTATCGGTTTTATCATTAAAATACGGCGATAATTTATTGAACGAAACCAACAATTACGAATTGGTTATCGATAAAAAAGAAAATTTAGCAGGTTTACCAGCCGAATTAATTGAAGCTGCTACCGAAGAGGCCAAAGCAAAAAACAAAGAAGGTAAATATGTTTTCACTTTAAGCAATTCAAGCGTAATGCCGTTTTTGCAGTATGCCGATAATCGCGAGCTGCGTAAAACAATCTGGAATGCTTATCAGGTGCGAGGTAACCAAAATAATGGTAACGACAATAAAGAAAACGTACTGAAAATTGCCAATTTGCGTATGCAGAAAGCACAGTTGTTAGGTTATAAAAACCATGCAGAATATGTGTTAGAAGAAAGCATGGCGAAAAATCCAGAAGCGGTGAATACTTTGCTTATGAAATTATGGACACCAGCTGTTAATAAGGCAAAACAAGAAGCTACAGACATTCAGGCTTTAATGCGCAAAGAAGGAATTAATGAAGATGTGGCACCTGCTGATTGGCGTTATTATGCAGAGAAAATTCGTAAGGAGCGTTACAATTTAGACGAGCAGGAATTAAAACCTTATTTAAGTTTAGAAAATGTCCGCAAAGGAATTTTCGATGTAACCAACAAATTGTGGGGATTAACATATAAAGAATTGACAAATGTTCCTAAATATCATGCCGATGTTACGGTTTGGGAAGTGTTCGATGCCAATAAAAAAACATTGGGATTATTGTATATGGATATGCATCCGCGCGAATCAAAACGTGGTGGTGCTTGGATGACATCGTACCGTGATCAACAAATGGAAAACGGTAAACGCAAAATGCCGGTAATTTCCATCGTTTGTAACTTTACAAAACCAACAGCTACAACTCCGTCTTTATTAACGTTTGACGAAACAACTACTTTTTTCCACGAATTTGGTCATGCGTTACACGGATTATTATCGAACGTAAATTACAGAAGTTTGGCAGGAACTAACGTTCCAAGAGATTTTGTTGAACTGCCGTCGCAAATTATGGAAAATTGGGCTGCCGAACCTGAAGTGTTGAAAATGTATGCAAAACATTACAAAACAGGCGAAGTAATTCCTGATGCATTAATCGAAAAAATGAAAAAAGCCGGAACTTTTGATCAAGGTTTTGCTACCACAGAATATTTGGCGGCATCGTTTTTAGATATGAAATACCATACAGCAACCGAAGAAATTAAAGACGATGTAAATACGTTTGAAATAAACGCAATGAAAGAAGCCGGTTTGATTGATGCGATTATTCCGCGTTACCGAAGCACCTATTTCAGTCACATTTTTGCAGGCGGATATTCGGCAGGATATTACAGCTACATTTGGAGTGCCGTTTTAGATACAGATGCATTTGAAGCATTTAAAACAGCAGGCTTATTTAATTCTGAAAAAGCATTGATGTTCCGTAAATATGTTTTAGAAAAAGGAGGAACAGAAGATCCAGCAGAATTATACAGAAAATTCCGTGGTGCCGACCCAAAAATTGAACCGTTGTTAAAAAAACGCGGATTGAATTAATAAACAAAAAGCTCGATTGTAAAATCGAGCTTTTTTATTCTTTAAAGTTATTTATTGTTCCATACTAACACCAACTAAACTACAAGGAAGTTCATCCATCCAAACTTTACCGTATTGCTCTGTTAAAACATCAGCTAATTCTTTATTACTTTTTTTAGCTCTACCAAATAAAGAAAGATCAACAGCACAACTTTCAAACTTAATATCCACGTTATATTTTTCTTTAAACTTGAGATATTCTTCTGCATTACTTTGATCGGTAATGCTAAACACAATAAAGCTTGCTAATGTTTTTGTTTGTGTATTTTCGATATTTTGTTCTGTTGCTTGAGGTTCTTGATTTTGACTATAGCTTAATTGTAAAGTCAGTAAAGCGATCATTAAAATATATTTGTTCATAAGGTTATAATTTTCTGCAATATAACAAAAAAGCATTTCAAAACTGAAACGCTTTTTGTTATTTTAAATTCTTTAAGTTAATCACTTCTTGCTCTGTAAGAAAGCGCCACTGTCCGCGGGCAATTCCCCATTTGGTTAAACCAGCGTACATTACACGGTCTAACTTTATAACGTTGTAACCTAATTTTTCAAAAATAGCACGAACCACTTTTACGTTTGATGTTTTTAATTTAATACCAACTTCACTTTTTGGCTGGTTTTCTACATACGAAATTTCTTCGACCCAAACCTTATGTTCGTTGATATAAACTCCGGTTTGTATCTTTTCTAAATCTTCGTATTTTAAATTTTTATCTAACGAAACCTGATACAATTTTGATGAATGTTGTGCAGCGTTGGTAAATTTCTGAATCATTTCGTTATCATTCGTAAACAACAACAAGCCAACCGTACTTTTATCCATTCTTCCCACAGGTCTTAAAATAGATGTTGATGCATTTCGAACCAAATCATAAGCACTTGAAACATTTTCGTCATCGGCTGTAGAAAAACCTTTAGGTTTGTTCAATAAAACATATACCTTTTTTTCGGGATTCAACAAAACACCGTCGAAAACTACTTTATCTCCCGGTTTAACTTTGTAACCCATTTCGGTAATTACTTCTCCGTTAACTGTAACATTTCCAGATTGAATATACAAATCGGCATCGCGACGTGAACAAACACCCGAATTAGCTACATATTTATTTAAACGAATATCATCGCTTTTTAAAACTGCAGGTTTTGATGATGAAGCAGGTTTATCATTCCATTTCTTAAACGGCTTATCGTCTTTCTTAAAAGGTTTTTTAAAGTTTGATCCCGATGCCGATTTTTCATTCGGTTTACCTTTATCAAACGAGCCTTTTTTCGAAAAAGATGATTTTTTATTATTTCTGTTGCCGCTGTTTCCGCCTTGCTTATTCATTATCAAAAATTTTTACAAAGATAAGAGAATATTTAGCATCTTTACCATAAGTTTTAAATTGTAAAAACGTTATGAAAAATAAATGGATCATTCTTATTTTAATTCAGGCAATAATTAGTTTGGTTGCCGGAATTTTACTTTCAAAAATGTCGTTAATTGGTCGTATTGGCGTATCAACCGTTTATACCGAATATGGTTTTATGAAACACTGGTACAAAGGTTTTGCAGCAGTTTTTATTATTCAGTTGGTGCTTATTGCCATTTTATGGGCTGTTAAACGTACAACAACCTATAAAAACTTTAGTCTGGTAAATTTAATTTTTGTTATTATCGGGTTAATTGGTTTACTGTACACTTTTTACGATTTTACATCAACAAGTCATAAATACATGAACAGTCAGTTTCATGCAGGCGGATATTTATTTTGGGCGGGTTGGTTTATTAGCTGTGTATTTTTCTTTTTTGCTCGTGTAAAACCGAAAATCGTTCCTGTTAATACTACTATTAGCGATACAAAAAGCACCGATATTTCTAGTAATTTATAACTAATTTTATTTTTGAATGACTATTGAAGATCTTTTAAAAGATAAAGAAATTAAGTCGAAGGAAAAAACGACGATTATAAGTGGTTGGCTTTTGGAAAAATCATTACTAGTTGATGAACTAATTGCTTTTGCCGAATTACAGAAAGATGCTACTAAAGCAACTTGTATGGAGGCTGCCGAATATGCTACAAAAGAAAATCCGACTATTTCAACCGAAAGCTTGTTTGATTTTGCTTGTGCATCGTTAACCCAAAAAGCTGCGAAACTAAAATGGGAAAGTGCTAAAGTAATTGGTAACATTGCTTTTTTGTATCCTGATAAAATAAAAAATGCGATACAAAACTTAATAGAAAATACAAATCACGAAGGAACCGTCGTACGTTGGAGTGCAGCTTTTGCTTTAGGCGAAATTTTAAAGTTGCAGACTAACCACAATGTTGATCTGCTTAAAATCATTGAAACCATTTGTGAAAGTGAAGAAAAAAACAGCATTAAGAAAATTTACACTGCTGCTATAAAAAAATTGGGTAAATAAAATAACACATACTACTTTTTGTAAAACATTCGTTACTAATTAAAAACAAGCGTTTTATGAAAAATAGTATTTCTTTTCTTTTAAATTCTGCCGAATATTTCCTTGTGCTTGCTGTATTAGTTTATTGGCACGGAACTTCTAACTTATTAAATCCGATTGCCATTGGATTGTTAGCTGTTTTAATTTTTCAGATTATTTTCAGAAATAAGGTCATTGGTATATTGATACCTTGCGTATTGATGCTCTTATCAATGTATATGATTTTGGCACTGTTTTCTGAAGTAAATGAATTCGAAAGTTTTAACAGCGATGCACAAAGATTATTATTTATAGGACTCGCCTATTTTCTTGGAACGATTTTGATTTCGTTTTTAATGATATGGAAGTATTTGCCAAAATCAAGCAATAAACAACTTGCTTATAAATAAGGAATTACCATGTTTTTTCCATTAATAATCACATTTGGATCGATCAATACAATAGAAAGAACTCCGAAAAGAATAATCAGTTTTAAAAGAATGTGCAGTTTTTTGTATTCGGTCTGAGTAGATGCCTGAAATAAAAATATTAAAAAAGCCAGCAACAAACCGCTGCTTATGTAAAAGTAATACTGCATGTATCCAACTTTATAGTAGGCAATTAATGCAAAAGCAGGCAGTAAAGTTAGCAGCACTAAAAAAGTAATTAAACTTTTAGAAGCCTTACTACCAAAACGAACGGGAATTGTTTGATAATTATTAGCAAAATCTCCTTTTAAGTTCTCCAAATCTTTAACCGATTCCCTAATAAAAAGGATCAAATACAAATAAAATCCGTGTGCGAAAATTCCCCAACTAAAATTTTGAAAGTGCATTAAAATTCCAAAAAAAGGCAGCAAAACCAATACAGATGCGGTTATATTTCCAACAATAGGATATCTTTTCAATTTGTGCGAATAAAACCAAAGCAGAAAAATATACACTGCATAGAAAAATGCAGCTCGCCACGAAACCAGCCAGGCAATAGCCACACTTAAAAAATTCAGAAAAAAATAGACACGAAACTGTGTAGCTTTACTTATTTTTTTATCGAGAATTGATTTGTAAGGTCGGTTAATAAGGTCTTTCTCGGTATCGTAAAAATTGTTAATGATGTACCCCGATGCAATTGCCAGCGAACTGCTGAAAATGATCAGAAACAAACCGCCATCGGTTAAAACACTAATGGCTCTCGATTGAGAGCCAAAAATAAAGATTGCCGAGAGATATTGTGCCAACACCACAACAGCGATATTGTATCCACGAACTACCGAAAAGAAACTGAAAAATTTTACTAATGTTCTTTTAAGTTGTCGTGTCTGTGTCATTTTTTAAAATCTGTAAACCAATTCTAATTTGTAATCTTTCAACGCTTCTTTTGCTTTGTTATAATCTGGGGCAAAACCTAAAATGTAGCCTCCACCACCCGATCCGCACAATTTTAAATAGTAGTCGTTGCTATCAATTCCCTGCTGCCAAACGTTGTGGAACTTTTCTGGAATCATTGGTTTAAAATGACTTAATGCTATTTTAGAAATTTCTTTTGTATTGGTGTAAAGCGTTTTAAAATCGCCTTTTAAGAAATTTTCAACAGCAGCATCGGTATATTTTGTGAACTGTGATTTCATCATATTACGGAAACCTTCGTTCTTTAAATTATCCATAAAAATATTGACCATTGGTGCGGTTTCGCCAACCATTTCAGAATCGATCAGGAAAACAGCTCCCATACCTTCTTCTTTTTGCGACGGAATGCCCGTTGGTTCGATATGATCTTTTGAATTGATTAAAATTGGCAGACTTAAATAGCTGTTCAACGGATCCAATCCTGAAGATGTTCCGTGAAAAAACGATTCCATTCTACCGAAAATCTTTTTCAAAGTCAACAGTTTTTCACGATTTAAATTCTCTAAAACCGTAATTTTTTCTGAAGCATATTTATCGTAAATAGCTGCAACCAAAGCACCGCTGCTTCCAACACCATAGCCTTGCGGAATACTAGAATCAAAGTACATACCTGCTTCAATATCTTTATTTAAAGCATCCATATCAAACTGCACCAATTCGGGTTCGTTCAACGTTAATTGATTTAAATACGAAGCAAATGCTTTTAAACTTTGGTTAGATTTCTGTGCAATTACACTCGGATTGTCATCAATTTTTAATGCACCGTTGTAGAAATTGTATGGAATTGCCAAGCCTTTAGAATCTTTAATGATTCCGTATTCGCCGAACAATAGGATTTTCGAGTAAAATAACGGTCCTTTCATATCGTTTTATTTTGTATAACAAATGTAGTTAATTTTTTAATACAAAAGCGGTGTTTGTTAAATATTTCAATTGTTCGTAAACATTGTTCAACCAATTGATTATCAAACCAAAAAAATTTAAACCGACAATAACTTGTACATTAAGTTACCGGCAATGTTGGCTGCACTGTACTTTATATTTTTGGCATTTTCGCCTTCAAAAAATTCATCGACCGTTTCTTTAAAAATAACCAGCCAATGATCAAAGTGCGCTTTGCTTAACGCACTTTTTTCATGAAGCTGTCTGTGAACCAACATAGGATTGCCCTTGAACGAACCTCTTGCAAACACAACAACTTCCCAGAAATCGTACATTTTTGGCAAATGAACCTGCCAGTTTGTTTTGGCTACATCATTAAACAAATAGCCTAAAATAGCATCTTGCTTCACTTTATCATAAAAAGTATTGACCAATAATTCAATATCGGCACGCAATAAAATATCTTTCTTTTCCATTGTATCCTTTTAAATATTCAATCAAAATTCCACCATTAAAAATTGATCGTTTATGATTAAAGTCATATACCATAAATTTTACATTCTTTATCTTTACATAAGAATTTTAAAACACAAAACATGAAAAAATTTGTAAAACACTTAGCAGTATTGTCTGTTGTTGTTTTGACTGCATCTTGCAATAAAAAAGAAGCACCTGCTACAACCGAACCTGCAATTACCGAAACAGAACAAACCACTACCGCGCCGACAAGCGATGCTTTTACTGTTGAATTAGAAAGTAACGATGCTATGCAGTTTAACAATACCGAAATTAAAGTTCCTGTAGGAAAAACGGTGGTTTTAACGTTGAAACATACCGGTAAAATGGCGAAAGAAGTTATGGGACACAATTTTGTTTTGCTGAATAAAGGTGTTGATTTTACAGCATTTGCCGAAAAAGCTGCGGCTGCGAAAGACAACAACCATATTCCTGCCGATGCCGGAAAAGATATTATTGCACATACCGGTTTAATTGGCGGTGGAGAATCGGCAACAGTTGAGTTTACTGTTACAGAAGCCGGAACTTACGACTTTTTATGTTCTTTCCCGGGGCATTCTGCTATTATGAAAGGAAAGTTGATTGCCGAATAAATTTAGAATAAAAACACTTGAACAATAAAGGGATCTGCTTTTGGCGATCCCTTTATTAATAGTAAATTTTCTGATTTATAATTTCTACAATATTGTTCTTTTTCATTTTTCCCAACGCGCGAATCACGGTTTCAACTCGTAAACCTGTAAAATTAGCAATTTCTTGTCGGGTTAAATCAATGTGTTCCTTTTCGGTTGATTTTTTGTAAGAATCTAAAAACGACTGTACTCTGAATTCTGCTTTTTGATTGATGATGTCTTTAGACGAAGTTGCTTTTGTATGGATACGTCGTGCCATTAGATTTAAAAATTCTTTTTGAATATCAGGAAATTCATCCAGAATTTTTAAGAATTTATCCTTTGACAATTTAATGATTTCCGATTTTTGAAAGATCATTGCCGATGCCGGATACTTTTCGTTTATAAACAAAGGCGGTTCACCAAAACTTTGTCCGTTTGAAAAATATCCTTGCGTAAATTCCTTTCCATCGTCGTTTGTGTTATACATTTTTACACTGCCGTAAACCAGCTGATAATAAAACGCAGCTTCATCGCCTTCATGAAAAAGCACTTTCCCTTTTTCGTACTCGTTAAAAACAGCACCAAAAGACAAAAGCAGATCGATAGAAAGTTGTGGTTTCATTTTAGCAGATAATTATTTATGAATACCATAAACGCAATGGCGGCAACCATTTTTACAACAGCGACCTTTTAAAAAATGATAGGTTTCGGTAAAAACAAAAAAACCGTTTTCCATGTAAAAATGTAACCCTTCAACCATTTCTGTAGGGCGTTTTGGGAATTTGTTAGTCAATGAAAACTTCATTAATTCATCGAACTTCTTTAAACAATCGTTACACAAACAATCGTGCTGAGTTTTTTCGTACAAAAACGCCACGGTTTCATCTAAAAGCTCCACTTTTTGGCAATCGCAATTTGCAATGTCATTCGCATTGCAAATCATTGGTTTGTGGCAGTGTGTACAGTTTTGTTTTTGCATTTTTAAATCGATTTTTTATGATAAGTCTATCGCTCCTAAGCCCATTTCATCGTGTATAAACTGATTGTTCTGACAGTATTTTGCTAGTTCGTTTGTAATAAATTTCTGAACTTCCTCTTTATAATTGTTCGGATAAAGCACGTGTACATTTGCTCCGGCATCTAATGTAAAACAAACCGGAATGTTGGTTGTTTCTCTAAATTTCCAGATTTGATTGATGATTTCCAAAGTGTTTGGCTTCATTAAAATAAAATACGGCATCGATGTCATCATCATGGAATGCAACGTTAACGCTTCGCTCTCTACCAATGCAATAAATTCGGTTAAATTGCCCGATTTTAAAATATCTTTCAGTTGTGCGATATTCTCATGTGCCTGTTGAAAACGACGTTCTGCAAACGGATGATTGTGCATTAATTCATGCCCAACGGTACTTGAAACCTGCTTTTCACCTTTATCAACCAATAAAATAGTATCCTGATAATTTTCGAAAACCGAGTTTACTTCGTACGGAAATTCAACTCCGAACAAATCAGAACTATTCTCAATACTTTCTGTTTCGCCCCAAACTACAATGTTTCCTTTAATACTTCTACACGCACTGCCTGATCCTAAACGAGCTAATAACGATGCTTTTTGCAAGTAATAATCTTCGGTTTCATTAGGATTCACCAACTTTTCTAACGCAATGATATTTGCAGACAATGCCGCCATGCCCGAAGCCGATGACGCGATGCCAGAGCTGTGCGGAAACGTATTTTTGGTATCGATTGTAAAATGATAATCTAAAACGTACGGACACAATTCCTGAATACGTTCAAAATATTTCTGAATTTTCGGTCGGAATGATTCTTTAGGCTGACCTTCAAACAATAAATCGAAAGAAATATTTTTATCCGTTTTTAGTTCGTATTGCAAAGTTGTAACCGTTTTACAATTGTTCAACGTAAAACTCAACGACGGATTTGCCGGAATTTGATTTTCTTTTTTACCCCAATATTTCACCAAAGCAATATTACTTGGTGCCGAAAAGGTCAACGAACCTTTGTTGTTTATTTTTGAGTAATTGGTGGTTTTGAATGTATCTAAAATTGTCATTTTATTTGTTTAATTTTTTAGTTCTCGACAAGCTCGAACTGACGCACTGTTATTATTGTACCGTCACTTCGAGTAGCGAAATGAAATGGAGCGTATCGAGAAGTTCAATTTATCAAGTTCTCAACAAGCTCGAATACTTTATTTATTAGAGCTCTCGTCACTTCGAGTAGCGAAATGAAATGAAGCGTATCGAGAAGTTCTCGACAAACTCGAACTGACGAAAATCTTGATTTACATTTTTGATGTGATATAAACTTCGTAAAATCATATAATTTATATTTCTTTCTTTGCTAAATTCGGTAAATCTTCAAATCTTCCTTCAATTAAAGCTTTCTTTTTAGCTTGTGACCATTTCTTTATTTTCTTTTCGAAACGAATTGCTTGTTCAATATCCATAAAATTACAAAAATAAACTAACTTCAACGGACGTCGATTATAAGTGTACGAACCATAAAACCTACCTTGTTAATGCTCATCAAAACGTTTATAAATATCTGCTGTAACACCTGTGTAATAAGTATTATCTGAACAAAGAAGAATATAAACGTATGATGTTTTCATTTAATCTTTTTATAAAAGTTCTCGACAAGCTCGAACTGACGAAACGTTCATTTACCCTTAAGTAATAAAACTAATTAATATTTTGCTGCAATGGCATTAGCTGCCAGAAAACCTGTTGTCCAGGCATTTTGAAAATTAAAGCCGCCGGTAATGGCATCTATATTTAAAATTTCGCCGGTAAAATACAAATTATCCTGCAATTTACTTTCCATTGTTTTAAAATTCACTTCTTTTAAATCAATTCCGCCGGCTGTAACAAATTCGTCTTTAAACGTGCTTTTTCCGTTTACGTTAAATTCGCTCTGCGTTAACTGTTCTGCCAAATTTACCAACTGTTTTTTAGAAACATCTGCCCAAATTAAGTCTTCAGCTATCATTGATGCTTTAACCAATTGCTGCCACAAACGGTTTGTTAAACCATATTGGGCATGCTTAATAATTGTTTTTTTAGGATTACTTTGTTTCAATTGCATTAATTCTTCCAGAACCTCATCGAAAACAAAATCGTTTGTCCAATTAACTATGATCTGAAACTGATAATTTTTATTGAACAATTCGCGTGCTCCCCAAGCCGAAAGCCTTAAAATTGCCGGTCCGCTCATTCCCCAATGCGTTATTAGTAAAGGTCCGTTTGCTTTTAAGGTTGATCCTTTCACTTTTAACGAAACCATTTCGGTTGAAACGCCCATTAGATCTTTAATTCGATCATCTTTAATATTGAAGGTAAATAACGATGGAACCGGATTTACAATGGAATGATTTACCGTTTTAAGTAAATCCCAAACTTTAACGTTGCTGCCGGTTGCCATAACCAACTGTTTTGACTGATAAGTATCTTTTGATGTTTCGATCTTCCAAAAATCATTCTCTTTAGATAATTGCTGAACAATGGTTTGTTTTATGATTTTGATGTTGAAGTTTGCTGCTTCGTTCAAAAAACAATCGATAATGGTTTGAGAATTATCCGATTCCGGAAAAACGCGTCCGTCTTCTTCAATTTTTAACGATACACCTCGTTCGCTGAACCATTCCATCACATCGCCCGTACAAAAAGCATGAAAAGGACCTTTGAGTTCTTTTTCGCCCCGAGGATAAAATTTTGCTAAAACATTTGGTATAAAACAGGCGTGCGTTACATTGCAACGACCACCACCCGAAATTTTGACTTTAGATAGTACTTCGTTGCTGCGTTCTAAAATTGCAATTCGCAAATCCGGATTTTGTTCTGCCAGATTAATTGCGGTAAAAAAGCCCGAAGCACCACCACCTACAACAATAACATCAAAATTGTGCATAAATTTCTACAATAATTTTCTACAAAATGTGGATTCTAATTGCATCAATTGTTCTAATTGCATCTAAATCTTAAATTTAGTTGTTTGGAACGATTTATGCTTATAAATTTGTATCTTGCAAAGATAATGAATCATATTCCCTATAGATGAAATTTATTATGAAATATAAAAGTTTAATTTTTCTTGTTGCCGTTTTAAGTATCGTATCGTGTAAAACATCTAAAAAAAACACGGTAAAAGATGCCGATAAAAACGAAAAAGACAGAAAAGAACTGGTCAGAAAAGACAAAGAAGAAGTTTTTTATACCGAACAGATTAAAAATGATTTTAGATCGGTTACAGAAACTGCTCAAAAGAAATTTTTAGAATCATACAACGCTACCGATAAAGAATATTCTATTTTATTTTTTACTCAAGGTTTTACAGGTGAAGAAGTTGTTGTAAAAAATGACGATAACACCCTTTACAAAGGAATGGTTTTAACAAACAAAAGAACCGGTTTAGCAAAAAATATGCGAATTGTAAACACCGATGTTACTAGCATTTACGACAAAGCTACCAAGAAAACAATTTACATTAACACAGATAAGGCACGCAAACACAAGTTTATTTATGTGATGAAAGGCAACGTTGCAGACGACAAACCTTACAAAATTACATTTAGCGACAAATTGCGTCCGGAAAAATAACAACCTATCTAATACCTTTTTTTACAACAAACAACTGAAAAAGACATCATTTATTGATGTCTTTTTTTATAAAATCATATCGCTGTAAGGAATAATAATGTTGTAACCTTTTTGTTTGAAATATTCTGTAGGATTGTGATCTGATGCCACCATAACAAAATCGCCACCCCAGCCGCCAAGGCTTTTTATCAATCCGTTGAAATCTGGAAACAGTTCTTTTTGAATGGTTGGTGTTTCTAAAATTTCACTTAGGTTTTGTTCGTAATTTTTAAAAAAAGATACAAAGGTTTCTAAATCTTGAATTTCTAATAATTCATCTGTCATTTGTGAAACCTGCTTTATTTCTTCGGATAAATTTTTCTGTTTTTTTCTAAAATTTGCAATAGCATCTTTACTATCGCGCTTTTTATTCAGATACAAAAAATAAATATGCTCTTTAAACGGTGGATTGAAAGTTACCTGTCCAACAACAGGCTCATTGTTTACAACCTGATACGTCACTGGTGTATTATTTTGTGCACAAGCAATATCAAAACCGCTACCACCAAACGATTTTTGCAGTAATTGAAAAGCATCAATTTGAAACCATTGTGCGACATTGTTTATTAAAGTAGATGATGTTCCCAGTCCCCAATTTCGTGGAAATGTCAACTTAGTTTCAACCAAAAATCCGTTATTTTCTAATATGGAAGAATTCATTAAATGTGCCTGATGCAGAATATCAATCAGCGTATTTCGAACTTTATGATCGCTTGACTGATTGTTTGATAAAATATCGTTTACAGCAATTTCATCGTTGTACCAAACCGATCCATCGGCATCGTAACTTTTCCAACTTAAAGTTTTGGTTTTTAAAGGAAAGATATTCAAATATTGTCCGAACTTTGTAGGTAACGCAAAAACCTTAGCGCCTTCTAACACATAATATTCGCCTAAAATAAACAGTTTGCCGTTGCTGTAAAATTCCATAATTATTTTTTTAGACACTTTGGTTTTTCATTTCAAAAGTCTGATTTTTTTTGATCAATTCTTTCCTGTTGCTCAATCGACTTCATTATAACTGCGGCTTGTCTAAGATTCATCCAAAATCCATATTCAAAACACTCTTCAACTTCATCAGATAATTCAAATAAAGAATCAAGAGCAAGCTCTAATTCATTTCTCTCTATAAATTCAGTAAAATTAATTCTTTGTCTTTGAGCATCATATTTACTATCAATAAAATTCGCTGCTTCAAGCAGAAGTTCTTTTACTGTTCTATTGTGTCCGTTGAAATTTATCATAAAGTAAGTTTTGAAAAAATATCTCTTACAAACTATTTTCGTAAACCCTCAATAAAATCAACCACTGCGCTATGTGAAACCGTTTTTTCTGCAAAATGCTGCAAAACTGCTGCTTTTTCATCAGCCGAAGCATTAAACTGATTTAAAATATTCATTAAGTGCATTTTCATGTGTCCTTTCTGAATACCTGTGGTTGTTAATGATTTTATGGCTGCGAAATTTTGTGCTAATCCGGCAACTGCTATAATCTGCATTAAATCATCGACCTTGGGTTTTTCCAATAATTTCATAGCGAATTTTACCATCGGATGCAGATTCGTCAATCCGCCTACAGTCCCCAATGCCAACGGAAGATCCATCCAAAAACGGAATTCGTCACCTACAATTTCAGCATGCGAAAGCGAGGTATATTTTCCATCTTTTGCAGCAAAAGCGTGTACACCGGCTTCAATCGCTCTAAAATCGTTTCCTGTTGCCAAAACCACTGCATCTACCCCATTCATAATTCCTTTGTTATGCGTTACGGCACGATACGTTTCTATTTCGGCAATGCGAACCGCCTGCACAAATTTTTCGGCAAACTCCTGCGGATTTTCTATTTCTTTTGATTTTAAATCAGAAATCTTACAAGAAACCTCAGCACGAACAAGACAATTTGGAACATAGTTCGATAAGATCGACATTACAATTTGCAACGATTCTTTTTCTTTGATCGTAAACAAATCAAAATCTGATACTTCTTCACGCAAAACATTCGCAAATTCTTCTAAACAAGAATTAATGAAATTAGCACCCATGCTGTCTTTTGTATCGAATGTCGCGTGTAGTTGGTAGTAATTTTCAAGCTCTGCAGTTTTATCTTTCAACACAATAGAAAGAATTCCTCCGCCACGCTTTTCCATGTTTCGAGTAATGTTTGCAGTACGAGATCTGAAAACAGGTTGCAATTTTTCTATAAACTGCACCAGATTTTGTTTAGATCCGCCAAACATAAAATGCACGTTGCCAATTTTTTCGGTAGATAAAACGGTTGCCTTAAAACCACCACGTTTACTCCAGAATTTCGCCGCGTTTGATGCCGCCGCAACTACCGAACTTTCTTCGATAACCATTGGCACCGTGTAGGTTTTGCCGTTAATTACAAAATTGGGCGCAATACCCATTGGCAGGTAAAAATTGGTAATGGTATTTTCTATAAACTCATCGTGCAGTTTTTGCAGTTCATCGTTACTGTTCCAGTACGATTTTAACAAATGCACAACCGTTTGGTCGTTCTTAAAGTAGGTTTCAACCAGCCAGTTTATTTTTTGTTCTTTTGTAAGTTTAGAAAAACCATTAACAATATTCATGCGGATTTTTTTTGCAAAGATACGTTTTTTTGGTTTTGGGTTTTATGTTTTGATTCGCCACTGGTGTCTATTATTTTTTACCACAGATGCACAGATTTATTTTACCATTTTATAAAACAGAAAAATTAAATCTCGAATTTTTCATTTGTTCTAACCAAATGATCCTTTTCGCATACATCAATTAAAAAAGAAACTATATCTCTTGTTTTTACAGAAGGAAACATTGTTTTAATTACTTTAATCTTTCCATTATAATAAATTGAAATTGTTTTTAAAGATCCATCACAACAATGATTTTCAATAATTTCTTTTTCTTCAAAATCTATATTTCTCAATAGCTTCATTAAATACACAAATTCTTTTTCAGAAAGCGTACCAGTAAAATAACCTATTTTGGACAAATCCTTTTCAAAAGATTCCTCAATATAAAACTCCTCAACAAATAGCTTAATTTGTTTATCATTATTTATTTCCAAGTGATAAATAGGACAAGTCCCCAAACACATTTCGGTATGTAAGGTGATTTTTTCAAAAGAAAAATTTGTTTTATTCTGATCACAACCATATATATTTAAAAGCAAAAAAATAAGCAATAAAAGTCTTTTATACATAAATCCAATTTTTCATAAATCTATTAAATTTAAAATTATCAACTCAAAAAATAAAAAAAATACCTAAATTTCCCCTTTTTAATTTTCAGCTTTATTTATGAAGAAAATTTTACTGCCGCTTACACTTATTGCAGCACCAATCACTACTATACAAGCGCAACAACAGATAGAAGTTGCTCAAATTTGGAACGGAACTTTTAGAACCAACCAGCTAAACGCTTTAAATACGCTACATACAAAAAATCAATACAGCGTTTTAGATTATAACCGAAATACCAAAACCTTTACTATTGATGCGTTTGATTTTACTACCTTAGAAAAAGTTCAAACGTTATTTTCTACTGCCGATTTTCCTGAAATCAAAGAAATTTCTGATTATTCTATCAATAAAACCGACGATAAAATATTAATTGCCTCCAACAGCAATCCTATTTACCGTCATTCGTTTACATCGGTTTATTATTTATTTGATATCGCTTCAAAATCATTAATTAAAATCAGCGAGAACGCCATTCAGGAACCTTTGTTGAACAAAAACGGATCGAAAATAGCTTACGCATTTGAAAACAATTTGTATGTTTTTGATGTGGCTACCAAAAAAACGACGCAGATTACCAAAGACGGAAAGAAAAATGCCATTATAAACGGTATTACCGATTGGGTTTACGAGGAAGAATTTGCGTTTGTACGTGCTTTTGATTGGAATGCCGATGGTACAAAACTGGCGTATATTAAGTTTGATGAAAGCGATGTTCCTGTTTTTTCAATGGATATTTACGGCGAAGATTTGTATCCGCAGCAACAGGTTTTCAAATATCCTAAGGCGGGCGAAAACAATTCAAAAGTGAGCTTGCATTTGTACGATGTTTCAAAAGCATCAACTCAAAACGTAGCTTTAAATGCAGAAACAGCTTATTATATTCCACGCATAAAATTCACAAACAACGCGAACGTTTTAAGTGTGCAAACACAAAACCGTCATCAAAATCAGTTGAATTTGTTGTTTGTTGATGCCAATTCGGGTAAAACATCGACCATTCTTACCGAAAAAGACAAAGCCTATGTTGATGTAACCGATAATTTAACGTTTTTGAACGACAACAGTTTTATTTGGACAAGTGAAAAAGATGGTTACAACCATATTTATCATTACAACAATGACGGATCGTTAAAAAAGCAGGTAACTACCGGAAATTGGGAGGTTACCAATTATTACGGTTACAACAAAAGCAACGAAACCATTTATTATCAATCGGTTGAAAACGGATCTACAAAACGCGATGTGTACAGCATTCAATTAAACGGATCGGGCAAAAAGCAATTGTCAACCCAAAGTGGAACAAACAGCGCAACTTTTAGTCCCGATTTTAAGTATTTCATCAATAATCATTCATCGAGCACCAAAGCACCATCGTATTCGCTTGTTGATGCATCGACCGGAAAAAACGTCAAAGAAATTTTAAATAATTCGGCTTTAGAAGACAAGTTGAAAAAGTTTGATCTGCCTAAAAAAGAATTTACCACTTTTAAAAACGAGGTTGGAAACGATTTAAACGGATACATTATTAAACCTAAAAATTTCGATGCTAAAAAGAAATATCCTGTGTTGTTGTATCAATATTCAGGTCCGGGATCACAAGAAGTTGCCGATTCTTGGAACGATTCTAACGATTACTGGCACATGATGCTTTCTCAAAAAGGATACATTATTGTGTGTGTTGATGGTCGTGGAACTGGTTTTAAAGGTGCCGATTTTAAAAAGGTAACGCAGAAAGAATTAGGTAAATTCGAAGTTGAAGATCAGATTTATGTAGCAAAACAATTAGCTAAAGAATCGTTTGTTGATTCAAACAGAATAGGAATCTGGGGTTGGAGTTACGGCGGATTTATGAGTAGTAATGCGCTTTTCCAAGGAAACGATGTATTTAAAACCGCAATTGCAGTTGCTCCGGTAACATCGTGGCGTTTTTACGATTCGGTTTATACAGAACGTTTTATGACCACTCCGCAGGAAAACGCATCGGGTTACGATAATAATTCGCCTATTACACATGCTGATAAATTAAAAGGAAACTTTTTACTGATTCACGGTACGGCAGATGATAATGTGCATGTTCAGAATGCTATGCTTTTAATCAACAAACTGGTTTATTTGAACAAAAATTTCGATTGGTTAATCTATCCCGATAAAAACCACGGAATCTACGGTGGCAAAACCCGCGAACAATTATATACAAAAATGACCGATTACATTTTAGAGAAATTGTAATATTTTATTACATTTAACTTCTTAACAATTTTTTAAAATATGACAACAACTGAAGATCAACAGTTAACAGAGATACAGAATTTTCAAGGTAAATATCCAAAACAATTATGGCATTTGTTTATGGTTGAAATGTGGGAACGTTTCTGTTTTTACGGTATGCGTGGTGTTTTAGCACTTTTTATGGCAGATCAATTAATGGGCTTGGAATTATCAGAAAAAGATTCTAACTTAAAATACGGCGCTATTCAGGCTTTTGTTTATGCCTTTACATTTGTTGGTGGTATTTTTGCAGATAAAATTTTGGGTTTTAAAAAATCGCTTGTTTTTGGTGGTTTGGTAATGATTGCCGGAAATCTTTTAATAGGTATTGATCCGCATCAGTTTTTCTATTACGGAATTACTCTTTCAATTATTGGAACCGGATTTTTTAAACCAAATATTTCTTCAATGGTTGGCGAATTGTACGCAGAAGGAGATCCAAGGCGCGATGCTGGTTTTAGTTTATTTTATTCGGGTATAAACATCGGGGCGCTTTTAGGCGGTATTGTTTGTGTTTATTTAGGAAAGAACTACGGCTGGAACTACGCCTTTTTTGCAGCTGCAACAGTAATGGTAATAGGTGTTTTATTCTTTTTAGCTATTAAAAAAGAATTAGGTCCTATTGGAAATTCGCCTATAGCACATTTAGATGCTCCTAAAAGAAAATCACGCGAAATCATGGTTTATGTAGGCGCTTTAATTTCTATTCCGCTTATTTACATCATGATCAACAACACTAAATATACCGATTTATTTATGTTTATTGTTGGTCCATTAGCCGTTTTATATTATATCGTTCAATTAACAAAAATTGAAAGTTCTGCAGGCAAGCAAAAATTCATTGCGGCATTTATAATGATTGCCTTTTCTATTTTATTCTTTGCTATTTTTGAACAAGCAGGTGGATCTTTAGCTTTGTTTGCAAACAGCAATGTTACACCAACTTTATTTGGTTTATCGTTAGATCCTAACATTGTTAACAACAGTGCTAACTCTTTATATGTAATTGCTTTTGCCCCCTTGTTAGGAATTGTTTGGTTATGGATGGCTAAAAAGAGAATTGAACCTAATACGGTAATTAAATTTGGCTTAGCTTTCTTGATACTTGCCGGTGCATACTACATTTTTTACGCATTACGCTTTTTTGCAAACGCACAAGGAATGACTTCTTTAGAAATTTTTGCTTTAGCTTATTTTGTGGTTACCATTGCAGAATTATGTTTATCACCAATTGGTTTATCAATGGTTACAAAACTTTCGCCGAAACATTTAGCCGGAATGATGATGGGATTATGGTTCTTGGCAAGTGCTTATGGACAGTATTTAGCTGGGATTTTAGGTGCAGGTATGAGTGATCCTAGTCCGGATGCTTCTTTAACAGATAAATTAATGGCATATACAGACGGTTACCAACAATTGGCAATTTATTCATTAATTGCAGGTGTGATTTTAGTACTTATATCTCCACTTATTCGCAAATTAATGCACGAGGTAAAATAAAAATATCTATTATAATTCAAAAGCGACTAAAATAGTCGCTTTTTTTGTGCATAATCTTAAATATTTTACTTTATTTGTAAGCTTTAAACTTTCTTAAAAATATGTCAGACAATACAAAACCGTCATTTTTTAAAACGGTAGGCTCTTTCAATAAAAATTTCTGGATTGCCAGCTTCATGGAACTAATGGAACGTTGGGCGTGGTACGGAATTTATACTCTTTTAGGACTTTATTTAGTAGGATCAACTGATACCGGAGGTTTAGGTTTTGATCACGTACAAAAAGGAAATATCATGGGAAATATTGTAGGAATACTTTATTTCCTTCCTTTAGTTTTCGGAGTTATTGCAGACCGTATTGGTTATAAAGTTTCACTAACAATAGCCTTTATTATCATGATTTCCGGCTATTACCTTCTAGGCGAAGTAAATACGTATTGGAGTGTTTATATGGTCTTCCTATTAGTCGCGGTTGGTGCGGCGTTTTTTAAACCAGTTGCTTCCGCAATTATTGCACGAAATACCAATGAAACCACTGGAACAATGGGTTTTGGTATTTTTTATATGATGGTTAATATTGGTGGATTTATCGGTCCGGCAATGTCATCGGGTTTACGAACTACTTATGGGTGGAAAATTATTTTTATTCAGGCAGCTGTTGTTATCGCTATTAATCTTGTGGTTTTATTGCTGTTTTATAAAGAACCGAAAGTAGAAAAACCTAAAAATTCAATAGGTGAAGCTATTAAAGAATCTGTTTTGGGTATCTTTGAAGCTTTGAAAGACATTCGTTTAGGTATTTTATTATTACTAATGATTGGTTTCTGGACGATGTTTAATCAGCTGTTCAACACCCTTCCGAACTTTATAGAAGACTGGGTAAATTCTGCAGCAATAAGTAATTGGTTGAACGAAAATCTTCCTGCATTAGGAGGTTTGTTAACACAAGACGGACAAGTAAAACCGGAATGGTTTACAAACATCGATTCATTGATGATTATACTTTTCCAAATCACTATTTCGTTCTTCGTAATTAAAATGCGTCATATCAATGCGGTAATTCGTGGAGCTGTCATTGCAACAATAGGTATCGGTTTAACATTTTACTCGGGCAATGTTTGGTTTACCATTATTGGAACCATGATTTTTGCAATCGGAGAAATGATGTCAAGCCCTACAGTATCTTCATTTATCGCTTTAATTACTCCGAAAGGAAAAGAAGGATTGTATCAAGGAACCTACTTTTTACCTGTAGCGGCAAGTTATTTTGTAACCAGTTTTATATCTGGTGGTTTATATCAATCTTGGTCTGACAAACTTTCATTACTGAAGAAAGAAATGGCGGGCAGAAACATTGAAATGCCCGAAGTAGTAACCAAAGAACAGTTTATCGAGGAAGGATCAAAAGCATTGAATATGTCTATTTCAGCCTTTGAAAAACAATTCAATTTAAAAGCCGAAACTATCGACTGGGCTGTTGTGAAACAATCTTTCACCGATTTAGCAGCATCAAAAAGTATAAATATCAGTCAAATACATTTTCCTTTTTCTAAAAACGAATATTTTACTTTGGCAGAGCAAAAATTAGGTATGAGCCATTGGGATATGACCAACATGCTTTGGGAAACATACAACCCAAACAAAATTTGGTATGTTATTGTGGGTATCGGCATCTTTTCTATTGTATCGTTAACCATTTACGACAAACTAATAATCAAACCTTTAGAAAAAAAACAAAGAACAATTAAAAACTAATTTAACAATATGGAAACTACTCCAACAGAGTTTTACAAATCGAATGTACTAGGACAACGATCGGGATTATTTGTACTTTTCTTTACAGAAATGTGGGAACGTTTTTCGTTCTACGGAATGCGCGTTTTATTAATTCAATTCTTAACGGCAGCCGTGATTGCGGGTGATCCAAAATCAGGTTGGGCATGGAGTGCAGAACAAGCAGGCGCACTATACGGAACCTATGCAATGATGCTGTACCTTACGCCTATTTTTGGTGGTGTAATTGCAGATAAATACATCGGATCGCGCATGGCGGTAATTATCGGAGCTATCATCATGACTATTGGTCATGCTGCTATGGCTTTTGATACTCCTGTAATGTTCTTCATTGGTTTGGCGTGTTTAGTAATTGGAACCGGTTTTTTTAAACCAAATATGCCATCTATTTTAGGAGAAATGTATAAAGATTTGCCTCAAAAGAAAGATGGTGCTTACACTATTTTTTACATGGGTGTAAATGCTGGTGCGTTCTTTGGAATGATGTTGTGCGGATACATTGCAGAAACGCAAGGTTGGCATTGGGGCTTTGGTTTAGCCGGAATTTTCATGCTATTAGGAACGCTTCAGTTTGCTTTTGCAAAACCGTTAATGGGTAATTTGGGTATTTTAGATAAATCTGAAGAAGCTGTAGCTGCTAAAAATGCTGCAGATACCGATAAACGCAATCCATTTACATCATTAGATTATATTTTAATGACTATTGTTGGTATCATTGGTTTCTTATATGCTTTTAATGATCCGCTTTCTAAAAATGGAATCATTGATATGTTTGCCTTTTTAGATACTGATGCTTTACGCGGACAATATATTATGATATTTATTGCATTAGCTTTATTTATCTACTTATTGGTTTCACGTATTACAAGATATGATAAAGTAGTACGTGATAGAATGTTTGCAGTTGTGTTATTAGCATTTTTCTTGATTTTCTTCTTCATGAGTTTTGAACAAGGAGCAACATCTTTAGTTTTGGTAGCTCGTGATTATATCGATAGAAGTTTAACAGGATCAGCTTTAACCACTTTTAATATTGTAAATGGTTTGCTAACCATTGTTCCTTTGGCAATTATTTCATGGGTATTGATTAAATTAGCCTTGGCAACCTGGAAGAAAATTGCACTATCAAACATTGTGTTAATTTCATGTTTTGTATTGATTTGGGGAGCAGCTTTATGGATGCTAAAAAATGAATTTTCTAAAGAAGCATCAGAAATTACCGTTTCATGGTTTTCAACCTTAAACTCGTTCTTCATTATTGCATTGGCATCAACCGTTTCTAAATTATGGGAATCAAAGTACAATCCTTCAGCAGCATTTAAATACGGTTTTGGTTTGATACTTGTCGCAATCGGATTCTTGGTTTTAGGATTAGGAGCATCCGGAATTGGTGAAGGAGTTAAAATTTCAATGGCATTTTTAGTATTAACCTACTTATTCCATACTTTGGGTGAGTTGTTTATATCGCCAGTTGGTTTGTCGTACGTTTCTAAATTAGTACCTGCACGTATGTTGGCATTCATGTTCGGTATTTGGTATTTGGCAATTGCAATTGCACAGAAAGTAGCTGCCGTTTTAGGTGGTCAGGTAGAAACCATTCAAGAAGAATATTCGTTAAGTCATTTCTTTTTCTTGTTTACAGCAATTCCAGCAGCAGCTGGTTTACTTGTAATGCTGTTAAATCCATTAATTAAAAAATTAATGCACGGAATTAAGTAGAAAATATTTATTTCTTAATAATTACTTAAAATAAGCGGTGTTTTTTCAATGAAAAAACACCGCTTATTTTATAAAAAAACTATATTTGCTAATTACTAAAAAATTTTACAAAAACTATGGATACAGTTCAAGTTCAACAAAAAGGGCATCCTAAAGGATTATATCTTTTGTTCTTCACCGAAATGTGGGAACGCTTTTCATACTACGGAATGCGTGCAATTCTTATCTACTACCTAACAAAAACCTATTTGCAAGGTGGTTTAGGTATGGATAAAGCCGAAGCTACTTTACTTTATGGTTATTTTACAGGTTTGGTATATTTTACACCGCTTATTGGTGGGTGGCTTGCCGATAAATATTTAGGTAAACGAACTGCAATTACAATTGGTGGTATCACAATGATGATTGGTCAATTTGTGTTGTTTGGTATGAACAACATGACCGGACTTTATATTGGCTTGTTTTTGTTAATTATTGGGAATGGTTTCTTTAAACCAAATATTTCTACCCTTGTTGGTGGATTGTATGCCGAAGGTGATGACCGACGAGATTCTGCCTTTTCTATTTTCTATATGGGAATAAACCTAGGTGCATTAATTGCGCCGCTTTTAATTGGTTATTTAACAGATGATTTCTTTGCTGTAAAAGAAGGAGGCGAAATCATGAGTTATGGCTATAAATACGGTTTCTTAGCTGCTGGTATTGGTATGTTATTAGGTCAAGTTGTATTTAATATGTTTGCACAAAAATACCTTGGCGATTTAGGTAAAAAACCTGTAGGTTCTACAAACGAAAATGATTCTGTTGAAGCATCAGTTTCTGTAAACCCACAAACAGGTCAAATATTAACACAGCCAGAAGAAAAACAAAGAATGTCTGTCATCTTTATTTTATTCTTATTTGCAGTATTTTTTTGGGCTGGATTTGAACAAGCCGGATCTTCTCTTTCGTTATACACGGATTCGTTCATTGATAGAAAAATAGGTGGTTTCGAAGTTCCTTCTTCTTGGTTTCAATCTGTAAATCCTTTGTTTATTGTATTATTAGCTCCAGTGTTTGCAATATTTTGGAATTCTAAATTAGGAAAAAAACTAACTACACCAGTTAAAATGGGTGTCGGTATGATTATTTTAGGTATTGGTTTTTGGTTTATGCTAGGTGCAGTTGCAGAGCGTAACGCTAATGGAGATATTACCGATGTTGCTAATAAAGCTGCAATGATGTGGTTAATAATGACCTATTTATTACATACAATTGGCGAATTATGTTTGTCACCAGTAGGACTTTCTGTAGTTACAAAACTATCTCCTCCAAAATTAGCCTCTATACTTATGGCGGTTTGGATGCTTGCTTCATCTGTAGCAAATTTTATAGGAGGTTTTGTAGCTTCAAGTGTTGAAACAATGGGTGCCGGGCAAGTATTCACTTACATATCAGGTTTTGTAATTGTTTGCGGTGCTTTACTTGTACTTCTAAATAAATTTATTTTAAAATTAATGCATGGCGTTAAATAAGGCATGCTTTTTGAAAATAACCAATCCGATAGTTTTTGCTATCGGATTTTTTTTATATTTACGTTTTAATTCTTAAACAATGAAAAAAAGCATATTATTAGTATTATTTACTATGGCTTGTTTTGTTAGCCAAGCTCAAGAAATTAAGTGGATGAGCATGAAAGATGCCCTTACAGCGCAGAAAAAAAACAAAAAACCTATTTTTATTGATATTTATACCGTTTGGTGCGGACCTTGTAAAGCGTTAGATAAAAACACGTTCTCTGACGCAAAAGTTGTAAAGGAAATCAACGAAAAATACAATGCTGTAAAGTTTAATGCCGAAGGTAACGACGAGTTTCAATTTGGTGGTACATTGTACAAAAATCCAGATTATCAAGAAGCTAGAAAAAACTCAAGAAACGGAATACATCAATTCACAACTTACTTGCAAGTTCCAGGCTATCCAACAATGGCTGTTATAGATTCGAATGGAAAAATAACAAAAGGAATCGTTGGTTACAAAACACCAGAAGAATTATTACCTCAGTTATAATTTATCACATAACTTCCCTTAGTACGCATATCGTGGTAAGGGATTTTTCTTTTATCGAAATACGCCGAATATTCTTCATTTAAATATTGATAATTGCCATTGTGCAGTAAAATCATTTTTGGTTGCACATCGTGTATTAATCGGTCTAAATTTATTTTTGGATTCTGATATAAAATCACAAAATCAAACTGTTGTTTCGGATATACTTCTAAACTATCAATCACCAGCCAACTTTTACCTTGTAACACAAAAGAATTTTGTAACGAATCGATAGTTGTTACTTTAGAATTGGTGTGCAATTCATAATTCTTCAAACTTTGCAAGGTATATTTATTTGCATTACCAATTTTATTGATTTGATCTCCTACTCTATTTAAAACCACAACATTATTGGCATCGCTCATTACTACAATCTCTTCTTTCCCTTTATTTTCGATTACATTTTGTAAGGTTATCAATTGAAACAAGATAACTATCGAAAGAAAAACATAAACCTTATACAATTCTCTTTTTCGAAAAAACCAAAATATGGTAAAAATCATCAATAAAGTCAACATCGTCTGAAATATTCCGAAATGGAAATCAATCGTTTTGATTGAAAAATAATCAGACAATCTGCTTAAACTATCAAAACAGAAAGTACTTATCCAACTTAAAATAGGAGTCATCAATGCCAATACTTCAACTGAAATCAAACTTAATAGCATCTGCAAAAACCAGGCACAAAGCAAAAATGAGGTTATTGGAATCGCAATGATATTTCCTATCAAGAATAACAGCGGAATCTGCTTGAAATAATAAATGCTTAATGGTAAAACGCCTAATTGTGCAACCAAAGAAACACCAATCAACTGACCAAAATAGTTTAAAATCCAATTCTTAAACGTAAAATAATGTTGAACAACCGGATAACAAAACACGATTGAAAACACCGCGAGATAGCTTAACTGAAAACCGACATCGAACAAATAATTAGGTTGAAAAAGCAAAATTAACAACATACTGCCCACCAAAAGATTTATTGTATGAATTCTTCTTCCCGTTAAAGTTCCGACAATCGTCATTAAACACATTAAAGCTGCACGCACTACCGATCCTGAAAAGCCCGCCATTAAACTGAAGATCAAAAGAAAAACAATCAAAATTACTGTTATAGCAGTTTTTGAAAGTCGTAATTTTCTTAAAACGTACGAAATGGTAGAAAACAATAACACAACGTGCATTCCCGATACTGCGAGTACATGTAAAATTCCGAAATCTTTAAACTGTTGCTGAATTTCATCGTTTAAATTGGTTTTAATACCAAAAAGAAGTGCCTGAATAAAGCCTTGCGTTTTGTCTGAATATCCTAATTTGGAGAACTGTGCGGTAAGATAATCTCTGCCACTTATAATTATCGATTGAAAAGATTTTTCTTCTTTAATTTTAAAAGGTTCGTGGTAAGATGTGATCTGATAATGGATATTTCTCAGTCGTAAATATTCGCTGTAATTAAAATCGTACAAGTTTCGTGGTTCAGCTACTTTCTTAATTGTTCCCACCAATTTGTAAACCGCTCCAACTTTAGGAATATCCGATTTATTAGAAAAAGTAACCAAAACTTTAGGTTGATCTTTCTGAGACATCAGATTGGCATACATTCGGTGAGAATAAGCGTTCGATTTTAAAACATCGGTCACTTTAATTGTAAATTCTTTCGCATTTAAATCATCAATAATTACAGGTTTATTATTAACACTATACGAAAGAAATCCCAACGAAGAAAAAGCACCAAAAACAGCGAGAATAGTAAACAGATTCAACTTATTGTTAAAACCTTTATTTCGCTGTAAAAGGTAAAGAGAAAGCAACGTCACGAAAGATAAAACAGCAACCGATACCACAACAATATCTGGTAGCTTTAAATAAAAGCCACAAAAAATCCCACTAACATAAGAAAATGTAATGGGATAAATTGGATATTTCATTACTTTACTCATAAGAATAAAGATATGAAAATTTGAATATTAAATAACTAACTATAATACTTGTCTGTCGTAAACGCGGTTTATTTGTACAAACCCTCTACTGTAATACGCTTCTTTTGTTGAATTGATTGAAACACCTTTAGATGTTGCAGAGTGGATAAACTTAATATCATCTCCATCTACTTCAATTACAATTCCAACGTGATTTATTACTCTTGAACCACCATTTTTAAAGAAAATTAAGTCGCCCGGTTTAGCTTCTGCAGAAGATACACGTTCGCCGCGTGATGCCATTTCTTTTGAAGTTCTTGGTAAATCGATATTAAACTGGTTGAATGCATTTTTCACAAAACCTGAACAATCCATACCTGTGCGAGACATTCCGCCCCATTGGTAGCGTATTCCCTGATAATCGTTTGCTACGTTAAGCAATTGTTCAGTTAAATAGCAATAGTTGGTTTTTTCAGCTTTTTTAGACGTTTTATTGTCTAACTGGTCATCAATTGCGTTCATTTGTTTATTAATGCTGGCAATTGTAGCCTCTTCCTTTGCCTTCTGTATCTTTGATGTAGTTGTCACAGTAGTTTTTTTGCTTTGCGCCACAACTTCTGTGCTTAAACATACAGTAAACAAAGTTACTAACGTTAAAGCTAAATTTTTCATTAATTAATATTTTGAAATAGAATTTATAATCTTTTGCTTTGGTATAACACAAATATAGGTTTTTTAATTTGCTTAAACTTCCTAAAAAGTTCTTAAAGTTTTCTTAATTATGTTGATAACTCGTTCACTCGCACCTCCACCACCTAACAATTCACTTAGTTCATGGTACTTTGCAAGCATTTTAGATCGATCGGAATTGTTGATAACTTTATCGAATTCTTTTTTAATGTTCGCTGTATTACATTCTTTTTGGATCAATTCGGTAACAATTGGTTCATCCATTATTAAATTTACCAACGAAATATACTTTAAATTGATTACTCGTTTTGCTATCTGATACGATATTTCATTTCCCTTATAAACCACCACCTGCGGCACATTAAACAAGGCAGTTTCCAGCGTTGCCGTGCCCGATGTTACTATGGCAGCGTAGGCATTATTCAACAAATTATAGGTATCGTTCAAAATTAACTGAACATTTTCTTGTTTGATGAATGGCTGATAAAAATCGGCATTTAAACTTGGTGCGCCTGCAATAATGAATTGAAACTGCGGATATGAATCAACAATACGCAACATTTCGGTTAGCAGTTTTGAAATTTCCTGTTTACGGCTTCCAGGCAACAAAGCAATTATTGGTCGATCATCCAATCCATAAACTTCTCTAAAATCTACCGACTGATTTTTCTTGAAAGCTTCAATAGCATCCAACAACGGATGCCCAACATAATGTACCGGATAATTGTGCTTGTTTTCGTAAAAATCTTTCTCGAACGGCAGAATCGTGTACATTTGGTTTACATCGCGTTTTATCGCTTTAATTCTGCCTTCTTTCCAAGCCCAGATTTGTGGCGAAATATAATAGTGTGTATCAAGACCTTCTTTCTTTGCCCATTTGGCAATACGCATGTTAAAGCCGGGATAATCAATAAAAATAATTACATCGGGGTTAAAGGCTTTGATATCCTTCTTACAAAAATCGATATTCTTAAAAATGGTTCTTAAATTGGCTACAACTTCTGCAAAGCCCATAAAAGCCAAATCTTTATAATGTTTTACCAGCGTACCGCCAACCTGCTGCATTAATTCGCCACCCCAAAAACGCACTTCTGCATTGGGTTCTTCTTTAAAGAGAGCTTTCATTAAATTGGCTCCGTGCAAATCGCCCGAAGCTTCGCCGGCTATAATGTAATATTTCATTAACTAAAAATAATGTAAAACCCAATTAAGATAAACGAAAAAATAACGCCGCGGGCACTAAAATAATTTTCGCGGTTTAAAAACAGATAGAACAAACCGATATTTGGGATTGATCCCAATGAAAACGCTTTGGTTGATACATCGGTCATCTTAAAAATCAAACCACCATCTAAAGGATTCATCTTTGTAAACAAGTAAAACAAAACGCATCCGCATACAAACGAAACTGCCAATGCACAAAAAGTTCCCAATAAAAATTTTAAAAATCGATCCATTACAAATCCCATGTATTAAGTTGTTGTACTGCATGGTAAGCAGTTAAATCGTACTGTACAGGCACCACAGAAATGTATCCGTTGGCAAGTGCCCATTCATCGGTATCTTCGCCTTTGTCGTGATTTACAAAAGTTCCGGTTAACCAGTAATATTTTTTCCCATGCGGATTGGTGCGTTCATCAAACTTTTCAACCCACGTAGCTTTTGCCTGTCGGCATATTTTAATTCCTCTAATGTTTTTTTCTGCCAGTTTAGGGAAATTCACATTCAACACCACACCTTCGGGCAAACCGTTTTTTAGGGTTTCCAATGTTATCTTTTTTACGAATTTCTTAATCGGTTCAAAATCGGCGTTCCAACTGAAATCTGCTAAAGAAAAACCAATTGCGGGAATTCCACTCATACCAGCTTCTACTGCCGCAGACATAGTTCCTGAATAGATTACGTTCGAAGCCGAATTAGATCCGTGATTAATACCCGAAACACAAATATCCGGTTTTGCCTTAATGATCTGATCAATGGCAATTTTTACACAATCTACAGGCGTTCCCGAACAAGCGAATTCCTTGATTTCGTCTTTATCGATATAAACCTGCTCTAAAAACAAGGTATTATTTACGGTAATGGCGTGCCCCGTGCCCGATTGCGGACTATCGGGTGCTACTACAACCACCTGACCAATTTCTTTCATAATACTAATTAAAGTACGAATTCCCGGAGCGGTAATCCCATCGTCGTTCGTTACTAAAATCAATGGCTTTTTCATAAAAAGATTTTTGTTACCGTAAAAGTAATCATTTTAATTAAAAAAGCCTTTAAAACGAGTAGCTGCTTAAAACAGTTAACAAAATTTTATTTAATCTTTAATAGTTTTTGTAATAAGAATTTAGTTACTTTAGTTGAAAATTATTTGATGACTGCTATTTGGCAATTTATGAAGAGAAATTATAAAGTATTGATACTTGTTGTGGCACTTGCTGCAGCATTATGGAGTTTTATTCCGTTTAAAAAATCGGCAGATCCGGATCCTGAAAAAGAAGCGTTTTTAATGGGGGTTTTAAATTTTGTGCTTACTAATGCGCATTATAAACCTGCCGATATTAACGATGCTTTTTCGGAAAAAGTATATACCAACTATTTAAAGGTAATTGACGGAAACAAACGTTATTTATTGCAATCTGACGTTGACGGGTTGAACAAATATAAAACGTTGATAGATGAGGAATTCAAAGAACAACGCATTAACTTTTTTAACGAAAGTTATCCGATGTTGCAAACCAGAATTCAAGAGGCAAAAGCGTATTACAAAGAAATTTTGGCAAAGCCTATAGATTTTACCGTGAAGGAATCGATTGATACCGATTACGAAAAACAACCGTGGGCTAAAAACAAAGAAGAGCTTAAAGAACGCTGGCGCAAACAGTTGAAGTTGAACGTACTTTCGGGTATTGAAGACAAACTAAAACTGCAAGAAAAAGATTCAATTGGTAAAGAACCTAAAAAAGATTTTGCCGAATTGGAAAAAGAATCGCGCGAAACCACTTTAAAATCATTAAACGAGTTTTTTGAATTTTTCGAAGAGATTTCTCGTGAAGAATGGTTATCGGTTTACATTAACACACTTTTAGAACAGTTTGATCCGCATACGAACTATTTAGCTCCGGACGATAAACAGAAATTCGACGAAAGCATGGCGGGTTCTATGGAAGGAATTGGTGCACAGCTTCGTAAAAAAGATCAGAATACCGAAATTACGGAAGTTATTCCGGGCGGACCTGCCATGAAACAAGGCGAATTAGAAAATGGCGATATCATTTTAAAAGTTGCCCAAGGCGATGAACAACCGGTTGATATTGCAGGTATGCGATTAGAAAAGGTGGTTAAAATGATTAAAGGTAAAAAAGGCACTACCGTTAAATTGACCGTTAAAAAAGCTGACGGAAATGTAAAAGTGATTGCTATTGTTCGTGATAAATTCGAAATTGAAGAAACCTTCGCAAAATCATCGGTTATCGATACACCTGAAGGTAAATTCGGAATTATTCACTTACCTAAATTCTACATCAGCTTTGAAAACCGTGACGGTCGCGATGCCTTTAAAGATGTTGCCAAAGAAGTGGAATATCTTAAAGAACAAAAAGTAGAAGGAATCATTGTAGATTTACGTAACAACGGCGGTGGATCACTGCAAACCGTTGTTGATATGGTTGGTTTGTTTATTCCGCAAGGGCCTGTTGTGCAGGTAAAAGCAAAATCGGGTGAAAGTGATGTATTGTACGATCGCGACAACAAAACACAATGGACAGGACCGTTGGTGGTTTTAGTCAATAATTATTCGGCTTCGGCTTCGGAAATTTTTGCAGCTGCCATTCAAGATTATAACCGTGGTTTGATTTTAGGATCTAAACATTCATTTGGAAAAGGAACTGTTCAAAATTTATTGGATTTAAACCGTTTCGGAAATAAAAAAATCGGCGATTTAGGAGCTATGAAATTCACAAGTCAGAAATTCTATCGAGTTAACGGTGGATCAACCCAATTAAAAGGTGTAGAAAGTGATTTGGTTTTACCAGACCGTTTCTTATATGTTGACACAGGCGAGCGCGACAACGAAAATGCAATGGAATGGGATAAAATTGCGAAAGCAAAATACAATGTTTTCGACTATAATTTTGCTCCGGTAAAAGACAAAAGTAAAAAGCGTGTAGCTGCCAATGCTCAATTTAAACTGATTGACGAAAGTGCGAAGTGGGTAAAATCACGACAAGACGACAATACCTTTCCGTTAGAATATAACGAATATTTAGCAAAATCGAAGCAGTTGGAAGAACAATCAAAACGTTTCAATGTGTTGAAAGATTACAAAAACAGTTTGGCATTTACATCATTACCGCACGATGAAGCGTTGATTAAGAACGATACCGTGCTGCAAAACAAACGCAAACGCTGGTTTAAAAGTCTAAACAATGATGTTTATGTAGAAGAAGCAGTTAATGTTTTACAAGATATAAAAGCAAGTAAATTCAAAATTGGGGCACCAGCAAATTTAGTAAAATAAAGTATTTGTTGTCATTCCGATACTTCGACGAGCTCAGCACAGTCTGTAAGATGAATCCCTATCATTTATTAGTGAGATTCTTCGACTTCACTTCGTTGCGCTCAGAATGACAAACTTAAATTATAATAAAACTGGGAATCAGTATAAAAAAATAAAAAAGTGTTTAAAAAATTTGTTTCGGCAAATAAAAAAGCGCTCCAAAAATTCAAAAGAAATTCTTGGGGCGTTTTTTCATTAGTCTTTATCGTGGTTTTAAGTCTGTCTGCATTGGGTGCCTATATTTTAGCGCCCGATAATACCGTAAATGCAAACAATGGCGATGTATCTATAAGCACGCAAAAACCGGGCTTTACCGTTAAAACAATAAACATTCCGTTGGGAAATAAAAACAAATCATCGGTTTTTGATTATTTTACAGGCAAAGAGATAAAAGAACAGTTTATACCAATACTATCTTACACTTTTAAAGGTGATACGCTTTATTACAAAGAATTTTCAGTTGATCCATCTACTTCACAATCCAAATATGTACTTACCAATGTATTTCCCGATGCTGATCAAAAATCGATAGAAGAAAACCACATTAAAACAAAAAAATATCTGTTAGGAACCGATAATCAGGGGCGCGATTATTTAAGTCGATTATTAGTTGGTGCTCGAGTTTCACTCGCGATTGGTTTTGTTGCCGTATTTATTTCTTTAATTATTGGAATTACATTGGGCGCACTTGCTGGTTATTTTGGTGGAAAAACCGATGCATTTATTCTATGGCTGATTAACGTAATATGGTCTATACCTACCCTTTTGCTGGTCATTGCCATAACCTTGGCATTAGGAAAAGGATTTTGGCAGGTGTTTATTGCCGTTGGTTTAACCATGTGGGTTGAAGTTGCCCGAGTTGTTCGCGGACAAGTTTTAAGCGTAAAACAAATGCAGTATGTAACCGCAGCACGTGCGTTGGGTTTTTCGGATCTACGCATTATATTTAAACATATTATACCAAATATCATGGCACCCGTTATTGTTATTTCGGCAGCCAATTTTGCATCGGCAATTTTGGTAGAAAGCGGCTTAAGCTTTTTAGGTTTGGGCGCACAAGTACCTGTACCAAGCTGGGGCGGAATGATTAAAGAACACTACAACTACATTATTTTAGGAAAACCACATTTGGCATTAATTCCAGGATTGGCAATGTGTTTGGTTGTGGTTGCTTTTATGATGATTGGTAACGCATTACGCGATGCTTTGGATGTTAAGGGATAGGTTTTGT
>CAJYTF010000032.1 GCA_913777665.1 uncultured Myroides sp. | reverse complement strand
TCGGGAACCAGTTTTACGCCGCCGTTGTTTACCAAATTATCATATCTTCCAATCCAGGCAAACTGAATATCATTCGGCATTTCTACCAAATCATTTGTAACTATTAAGTGATTTGAAACCAACGGCGCTTCAATTACCAAACAACCGCGTTCGTCTTGCGAAATATTGGCGTGTGGCAATACGGTAAAATAATTCTCACTAATACGCTTAGCAGCAATATGCGTAATGGTCTCGGTCATACCGTAAGTTTCGTACACATTTACCATCATTTCGTTTAAAATATCTTTTGTACGATCATTCAATTTGGCTCCGCCCACAATGAGTGTTTTACATTGTTCGATCTGCGTTATTGAATTATGTACCTGCAAAGGAACCATCGCCACGAAATCGTAAATTTTGTCGTTATTTTTAAGCGGCTCTTTGGTGGGATTTACAAAATCGAGCTCCAATCCTAAAACAACTGCTCGAATAAACATCATTTTGCCTGCAATGTAATGCGTTGGCAAACAAAGTAATGCTTTATCTTTTGGCTGCAATTTAAAAAATTCGCCAGTTGACAAAGCCGATGCTTCCATGGCTTCTTTGCTTAATTTTACTTCTTTTGGTTTGCCGGTTGTACCCGAAGTTGTTAAGGTTATGTAATCGTAATCATCAAACCACTGCAAAATTAAATTACCCAGATCTTTTTCGTGCGCTTCACCGTCACGGATCAAAGTAATTGCCAGTTCGCTGATACTTTCTTTATTGTAAGTGTGTCCATTAAGTTTAAAATCGGGATGTATACAAAGCTTCTTTTCCATAATTAAACAGATTTAAATAATTTTTGTTTCCAATTTGCCCAATTGTACTTTTTTGAAAAAATGTATAACAAGATAGGAAAAATTATGAATACCTGTATCAATAATTCATAAATATTTGAATCGGCGGTTGTAATAAAAAGTGCATCGGTCTGAAAAACAGCAGAATCAGAGGTTATCAACAAAGCCCCTAATAAATTATTTGCCGCATGAAATCCCAATGCCAGTTCCAAACCATCATCCATTAATGTCATTATTCCCAAAAGTAAACCACAACCTATGTAAAAAATCATAACGGTTAAGCCCATGCTTGAAACTTCGGGATTGCTTAAGTGCATCAACCCAAAAATTACCGATGTTGCAACCAACGCCACTCCCCTATTTTTTGACAGATAGGCTGTAAACTGCATAAAATATCCACGGAAAAAATATTCTTCAAAACTAGTCTGTATCGGAATAAAAATAAGAGCTATAAAAAGTAGCGGCAAAAATGCTTTTAAATTAAACTGAAATTGAAAACTATCGGGATCTATAAAATATCCTACCGAAAGGACGATTAAATTTATGCCTGCCCAAACTCCAAACGAGAAAAAAAAGCGACTCCAATCGATCTTTTCACGAGCGGTTGTCAACTTTGTAATGGAATACCTGTGGATAAATTTCCACCATAAAAACAGCAAAGCAAGAAAAAACACAAACGGAACCACAAACGTAAAAAAAGTAAAATTTTTGCCCCATTGATCTATAGAATCCTGAATCATTGTGCTTGAATCTAAATTCATTAAGCTTGATACAATAATGTTTAATGCCATAAAACCCAGAAAGCAAACTACAAACGGCAGGTATTTTAAAATGCTTGAAGAATCTCTGTTGAATTGTTCTAAATACATAAATCGCGATTTTTTATATACGAAGTTAACTAAATTTGTAAAAAGAAAATAACAGCAAAAAATGATTAAAATCTACCATAACCCAAAATGCAGCAAATCGCGCGAAGGACTTTGTACGCTGCAAGATTTAAACAAAGAAATCGAAATTATAAACTACATAAATAATCCGTTAACTGTTAGCGAATTAAAAAATATTATTAAACTTTTAGGCATAAAACCTATTGAATTGGTGCGTGTAAAAGAAGCTATCTGGAAAGAAAACTTTAAGGATAAAAGTTTAACCGATGAGGAAATTATCGAAGCCATGGTGGCAAACCCTAAACTCATTGAACGACCAATTGTTGTAAACGGCAACAAAGCAGTTATTGCAAGACCGATTGAGAAAATCGACGAAATCTTATAATTCACCGCATTTTTAAGACCATTTAACAATTAATTTAGAATTAATGTTTAAAGTGGTGTTACTTTTGTGAAACAAAGAAATAGAAACTAAAAGATAATATATGAAAGCAATAAATTACGTTTATTTTACCGTTTTTGCTTTAGCCACTTCTGCTGCATATTCGCAAGAAAAAGATCAGGTTTTCGTTACCGGAACCATTGTAGAAAAAAGCAGCAATACGCCCCTTGAATACGCAAGTATTACTATTGAAAGTACTACCGATGCAAATAATATTACGGGTGATATGAGCGATGGTTCGGGTAAATTTAATATTCCTGTTACGCCAGACACCTACCAAATTCGTATTGAATATTTGGGTTACAAAACTTTTATTATTGATGCGAAAGAAATTACTTCTACACTTGATTTAGGAACGATAAAAATTGAAGGCGATGCCGAAGTTTTAGAAGGCGTTGTTATTGAAACGCAGCGTGCTGCCGTTGAACTGAAGTTAGACAAACGTATTTACAATGTGGGCGACAATGCCATTGTTAAAGGTGGAAATGCCAGCGATGTTTTAGATAATATCCCATCTGTTGAAGTAGATTCGGAAGGAAACGTAAGTTTGCGTGGAAACGAATCGGTTAAAGTTTTAATTGATGGAAAGCCATCGGGAATGGCTGCCAATATTGGCGATGCGTTGAAAATGATTCCATCAGAATCTTTAGATCGTGTGGAAGTTATTACAAATCCGTCTGCACGTTACGAAGCCGAAGGCGGTGCCGGAATCATTAACATCATCCTTAAAAAAGGAAGCAATGCGGGTATCAACGGAAGTGTAACTGCAAATGTGGGCGATCCTACAAGTTACGGTGCCAACGCAACGGTTAACTACCGCGAAGACAAATTCAATTTATATTCAAGTCTTGGTTATGCTAAAAATAAAACCTTTGGAAACTCGTTAAACGAATCACAGTATTTTGATGAAAACGGAAATACTTCAAGCTTTGTTGACGAATATTCTAAAAGTACCCGCGAACGTGAAAGCATCAACGGAAACATTGGTATCGATTATAATTTAACCGATAAATTAACGTGGACAAATAATCTTACCTACCGAAAAAGTACGGGAGATAATCCGCGAACGCTGAACTATTCTAACTATGATTCCGGTAGAAATTTATTGTATAGAAATATTCGCCAGACCGAAGAAGACGATTTTAAAGAAAGTGTAGAGTACAATACCGATTTTACTTATAAGTTCAACGAAAGCGGACATCAATTGTTTGTTTCGGGAAGTATCAACAAAAACCGCGATATCGAAGATTCGGCAATTACAACAACGAATGAGGCAAATGCTGTTTTGGCGCAAGATGTTACCAGAGCAACCGAAAACGAACTACGCCATATTGCCCGTGTTGATTACGTTTTACCTTTCAATGAAAATAGTCAGTTTGAAGCCGGATATTTAGGAAATTTCAACGATTTAAATACCAAATTCAACATAAATACCTTAAACGAAGATGGCGATTTAGAGCCGAACGATTTGTTTAGAAACGATTTACAGTATAAAGAACAAGTTCATGCTTTTTACACTCAATTTGGCGATAAGTTGAACAAATTCAGCTATATGTTAGGTTTACGTTGGGAATATACCGAAATTGATGTTAACCAAATGACAACCATGGATTTCAACAAGAAAAAGTACAACAACTTTTTCCCGAGTGCTTTTGTTAATTATGAATTCAGCGACACCGAAAACGTTACGGCAAGTTACAGCCGACGTGTACGCAGACCTCGCGGACGTATGTTGAATCCAATTTCAAATTATTCAAGTTCGATTAATTTCTTCATGGGTAATCCTGATTTAGATCCATCGTTCACAAATGCAATCGATTTAGGATACATGAAACGAATTGGTCGTCTTACATTAAACACCTCGTTATATTTCAACCATACTACCGATGCTACGCAGTTTGTACGCAGAGTTGATGGTGTAAACGAAGAAGGAATTCCGGTTACAATTAGCAGTCCTATAAATTTAGCTACCGAATACCGTTATGGTTTAGAATTGAACGCCAATTACAGTCCGTTGCGTTGGTGGCGTATTAATGCCAATGCCAATCTGTTCCAGGTTTCAACACGCGGCGATTATTCGTATGTTGATTTTGAAGGAACTACACAAACTCAAAATTTTGATAATGATGCCTTTACATGGAACGGTAGAATTAACTCTACCATTACCTTACCTGCAAAAATTAACTGGCAGGCAAATTATATGTATAGCGGCGGACAAAAAACGGCACAAGGTAAAATTTTAGGTGTAGGATCGTTAAATACGGCGTTAAGCAAAGATGTTATAAAAGATAAAGGTACCATTGCCTTAAACGTTCAAGATGTATTTAATTCAAGAAAACGTATTATGGAAACCAATATTGCACAGGTAAATTCTTATGCCGAAATGCAATGGAGAGAACGTACCATAAACTTATCGTTTACGTACCGTTTTAACCAAACCAAAACAGACCGACAAAAAGATCAAAAAAGACAATCGTCGTCTGAAGATATGGATGAAATGATGTAAAATCTAAATTATTATAAAAAGAGTCTGAAGGAAAAAAATCTTCAGGCTTTTTTGTTCAATCATTAAATTAAGACCCAACATTTTGAATGCAACATTAAAAGGAATATTGTTTGTAGCCTTGGGAGCCAGCAGTTACGGTATGCTGGCATCGTTTGTAAAAATGGCTTACAAACAAGGCTTTACTACTGCCGAAGTTACCATATCGCAATACGTTTTTGCGATTATCTGTCTGCTTGTAATAAACTTTTTCATTAAAAACACACAAACTGCAACCAAGAAAAACATCTTTAAACTGATATTAAGCGGCACATCAATGGGTTTTACAAGTGTTTTGTATTACTTGTGCGTAAAATACATCAACGCATCAATAGCGGTGGTACTGTTAATGCAATCGGTTTGGATTGGTGTGTTGATTGAAGCTTTTATCAGTAGAAAAGTTCCATCATTTGCAAAAATAATCGCTGTTGTGTTTGTATTATTGGGTACAGCTTTGGCAACCAGTATTTTTGGTAGCGAAATTAAGTTTGATTTCAAGGGATTTTTGTTTGGATTTCTTGCAGCGGTATCTTTTTCTATAACCTTATATAGTACCAACAGCGTTGCAAAAGAGTTAAATGCCTACAAACGCAGTTTGTTTATGCTTTTTGGTGGCGGAACTATTGTATTGATTTTTAGTTTACTTACGCAATTACTACCAACCTATTTTGATTTGCATTTGATTGGCGAAGAATTTATTTCGGTAAAAACGTTCGATGCTTCCATTCTATATACCTGGGGAATTTTACTTTCGGTTTTTGGAACGGTCTTACCTCCTATTCTATTAAACAAAGGATTTCCTTTAACGGGCGTTGGTTTGGGCAGTATTGTTTCGGCAGTTGAACTTCCTGTTTCGGTAACATTTGCATTCATTTTTTTACAAGAACAGGTATTGTTTTCACAATGGATCGGAATTTTAATAATTCTAGGTGCAGTGTTATTAATCAATTGGAATTTAATCAGCAGAAAGTAATAGCTTACTTTAATATTATTAAACTAAAATCCATCAATTTCATTTTGATGGATTTTTTATTGCATAAAATCTAAATTTTATTTATATTCGTATCAACAAAATTAAACTATATTTTAATTTTATTCAAATGAAAGCAAAATTACCGACTCAATGCCCTAGTTGCGAAACCTTATTAAGTGTAACGCAATTAACCTGCGAAAGTTGTCAAACGGTGGTTCAGGGAAATTATCCTTTGCCAATATTCCTTCAACTGTCACCCAAAGAACAGGAATTTATCTTGCAGTTCTTTTTAACAAGCGGCAGCTTAAAAGAAATGGCATCGCAATTAGGAATAAGCTACCCAACGGTTCGTAACCAGTTAGACGATATGATTCAGCACATTAAAGACCTTAATATTTAACTATGAAGAAATTACTACAACTACTGAAAAACCCTTTTGCCCTTGTTGAAGATAAGAAATTGTTTCTTGTTGGAATCTCTACTTTCATCGTAGGTATTTTCTTAGCTTATTATTTTCAACTACAGCAACAGATCTTAAGGTTAAATATATCAGAAACACCTAATTTAAAACAAGTCATTATATGGCATGTAATAATTGTTGCTTCATTAACGATTGTCTATTTGATTTTAGGAAAAATAATTAATAAAAAAACTAGATTTATCGATATTTTAAATACCGTTCTCATTGCATTAATCCCCATTTATATTACATTTTTCCAAAATTTTAATAATTTTCTAACCGAAGAAACTTCAAAAATGCTCAACGCTTTAAAAGACGGAAGTATTTATTCACAATCACCACCTATATTATTCATTTTTGTAGGACTTGCCGGTCTTGTATTTTTTATATATTATATTTATTTACTATTTATCGGTTTTAAGACAGCAACAAACTCAAAGAAAATATGGCACTATACGCTATTTTTCGTTCTTCTTATTATTACAGACATTTTAACTTCTGGTTTAATCAACTCAATTTAACTTTTATGAGAAACTTTATTTTACTTATTACATTATTATTCAGCTTTACTTCATTTGCTCAAATAGAAGGAACATGGAACGGAAACATTGAAATTCCAAATCAAAAACTGCCTTTTGTATTGCATGTAACCAAAGAAAATGGTCAATACAAAGCAACATCAGACAGTCCGAATCAAGGTGTTTTTGATATAGAAATGTCATCAATTCGCTTTGAAAAGAATATTCTGTATTTATCACATGATCAAATGAATATGACCTATGAAGGTACATTAACTGATGACCAAAATATTAAAGGAACATTTACACAAGGAACTCATTCTTTTACATTGAATTTGAAAAAAGAAGATAACAAGAATGTTTCTGTGCAACCAAAAAATTCAAATATTAAAAAAATAAAAGTTTCAGAAAAACTTTACGGTGATCTTTATAAAACAACCAATAAAGAAACTGTTATTTTATTAATTGCAGGATCAGGACCAACAGATCGAAACGGAAATACTTTAGGCACGGCAGGAAGCAATTCTTTTAAACATTTAGCTGAAGGTTTAGCAGAAAAAAATTACAATGTTTTTACTTATGATAAACGTGTTGTTTATTCTGTTAAAAACCAAGAACAAATACCTTCATTTGATTTTCAACATGGAATTGATGATGCACAAACCATTATTCAATATTTAAAGAATACTTTGGGGTATAAAAACATTATTGTTGCCGGACATAGCGAAGGTTCTTTAGTCGGCATGAGTGCGTCTAATAAGGATGTTGCTGCTTTTATATCACTTGCTGGTGCTGGCAATTCAATTGATGTTATTCTTAAAGAACAATTAAACAAGCAAGCGCCAATGTTAGGTAATGATATAAATAATATTCTAACTCAATTAAAAGAAGGAAAAATAGTGAAAGACGTTAACCCAACGCTTCAATCATTATTCGGAGAGCAGAACCAACCTTTTTTAATTGATTGGATCAGTAGAAATCCACAAACAGAAATTGCAAAATTAAATATTCCAATTTTAATCATTAATGGTACCAAAGATCTGCAAGTAGGTCAAAAAGAAGCAGAATTATTACACAAAGCCAATCCAAAATCTTCAATGATAATCATAGAAAAAATGAATCATGTTTTTAAAGAAGTCGAAAATGACCAACAAAATATGGATTCATACAATAAGCCAGAATTACCTATACACAAAGACTTAGTGCCAACAATTGTAAGCTTCTTAAAACAAAACAATCTATGAAACCCCTATTCACAGAAAACCAACGCTTTAACCAATGGTGGTTGTGGCTTTTGTTAGCGACAAGTTTAGCAGTTCCTGCAATACTACTTTTTAAAGAAACAACCCAAAAATCAGGTGGTTTTTCGGGGCTAATAATAATCGTTTTGGTCATTATACTTTTTGTAATAATGCGAATGAAAACTACAATTACACAACAAAACATTCAATTAACGTACTTCCCGTTTGTTTGGAAAACCATTAATTTGGCAGATATCGAAACAATGAAAGTCATAAACTACGGTTTTGTCGGTGGTTGGGGAATTCGCTTGTGGACAAGCTACGGAACAGTTTACAATGTACGTGGTAAGAAAGGGTTGTACATAAAATTAAAAAACGGAAAACAGCTGGTGATTGGCACGCAGAAACCAAAAGAATTAGAAAATGTAGTAGAACAATTAAACACTAAATAATGTACGCAGGTTTCATCATTGCTTTTATTCTTTGCTTTTTAACAAGTCTTTTAAACGAAGAAAACGCAGGCAGTTTACTTTCTGGTTACAATACCATGAGTGATGAGCGAAAAAAGAAGGTAAATTTTAAAGGAATTGTAAAAATTCACAAAATTATTTTTTACAGCATTTCCGCTTATCTGGTTGTTGTTAGTTTGATAAATCTATTCATAGACAACTTAAAATTTATGTTCATTGCCATGACATTAGGATTAAGCTGGGGATTTATTCCATTGTTCTTTTTAGGATCAAATTACGATAAAAACGTTTATAAACCTTGGGAACTATGGTTTCAACGATTTATGCTAGCTTTTCTATTTTTTGGCGGATTATTTGTCACTTACCTTATTTACACAACACCTTTAAACGAATTAACATCTAATAACTTATGATAAATACTATTTTAGAATACTGTAACCAAATGCTGCTTTGTGTAGGCATTGTTTTTATACTTGCCGGAATAATACTATATGTTTTTCCACCAAAAAATATCAATGGTTTGTATGGATACCGAACCCAAACATCAATGCAAAGTCAGCAAAAATGGGATTTCGCACAAACATACAGCGCCAAAATAATGATGTTTACCGGTTTAATTTTTACATTGATCGCTCCATCAAAAGGATTGTTTAAAACCAACGAAAATATAGATTTAGCAATTGGTATGTTTTGTATGATTAGTGGTAGTATTTTAATGATTGTTGCTGTTGAAAAGGCTTTAAGAAAGATTTAATTTCAGTATATGACACTTTAATACTTTTCAAACTTATCATTTAGCTTCTAGTATTTTCAATCGCCTTTTGTAATAAATCGGCAACAATCTGTTTCAATTCTAAAGGTTCAGTGATTTCAGCTTCGGCAGAAAACATTAAAAACCAGCGGGCAAAATACTGTAGATGTGTAATGGTTTCAAATGTTAATTCCATTTTATCATTTAGTTCTTTTTCCGATACAAAACCATACGTATTTCGATCCCAATTAAAATAATGTGCCGATTTTTTAGGTGCTAAAATTTTAACCGTTGTTTTTATAATTTCCGCTTGTTTTTTTGCATTCAGAAAATAATCTAACTGTTTGTGTTCGCAATTAAAAGAAACATCAGTATTTAAAATTTGCTTTACACGATCAATTCTAAACTGACGGTAATCATTCCGCAAATAGCAAAAAGCCATAAAGTACCAATAATCATGTTCGTAAAAAATTCCGATGGGTTCTAAAAGTCGCTTATCAGCTTTACTTTCTCCAGGTTTTTGGTATGAAATTTCTATCTGCTTTTTCGATACGATACTTTCCAACAAAATTGAAAGAACTTCGTTTGATGTTTCGTTTGATGCAGTATCAAATATTAAAAACTGATCTTCAATTAAAGCCACATTTTCTTTTTCGCTAGATCGTAAAACCGCTTTCATTTTATGTAAGGCTGATGAAAAATTGAAACTCATTTTTTTATCGGCATACTTTTCCATCAACTTTTCAGCAATTACAAAACTAAACGCTTCATCTTTTGTAAAAATGGTCGGTGGAATTTTGTATCCTTCAACCAAAGCATAACCTTTCCCTTGCTCGTTATAAATAGGAACCCCGGCATTTTCCAACGCTTTTATATCTCGATAAATAGTTCGAATACTAACCTGATAACGATCTGCAAATTGTTGTGCCGTAATCCAATTTCGCGATTGCAACTGCACATAAATGCTTAAAATACGATTAAATTTCTTTACATCAAGCTCGCTCATAAACTACAATAAACTTAGTTGTGTTTGCTGCAAAGCGCCTTCAAGATGCAATAACGCTTCTTTTCTGTGTATCCCCCCGGCGTAACCAACCATTGAACCATCACTTCCAATAATTCTATGGCACGGAATTACAACGGCAATTTTATTTAATCCATTGGCAGTTGCAACGGCACGAATAGCTTTTAAATCGCCCAAAACAATAGCCTGATTTTTATAGGTTGATGTGCTTCCGTACGGAATTTTAATTAAGGATTGAAACACTTTCTGCTGAAAATCGGTTCCTGTTAATACCAACGGAACAGTAAATTCATGGAGTTTTTTATCGAAATATAAAGCAAGTTCTTCTTTTAATTGAATTAAATACTGATTTTCTTCCACAACAAACTGTGCCTTTAAATTTTCGGCTAACTTTAAAAGTGTTTTTTCTAAATGAATTCGATCATAAAATTCAGCCAGACAAATTCCGTTTTCGGTAGCACCCAAAAACATTAAACCTAACGGAGAATCGTAGGTTGTTATAGTAATGTGGCTGGAATTACCGATAAGTTTTTTGTTTAAATCTGTAAAATTCATTCGATAAATTTAATAAAAAAACCTTCTTTAAAAAGAAGGTTTTCAATATACTATTTTGCAACTAATTACTCAGCAGCAACAACTTCGTATGGTAATTCAACAATTACATCGCGGTGTAAACGTACGTTTGCAGCATATTTACCTAAACGTTTGATTGTACCTGAAGTAATGAATTTTTTGTCGATTGACTGACCGTTAGATTCTAAAGCAGCAGCAATATCAGCGTTCGTTACCGAACCGAATAATTTTTCACCACCAGCTTTAACAGCGATCTTGATCTCTAAAGCTTTTAATGCATCAGCAACTGCGTTAGCGTCTGCAATTAATTTAGCTTCTTTGTGAGCTCTTTGTCTTAAGTTTTCTGCTAAAACTTTTTTAGCAGAAGGTGTAGCCAATACAGCCATACCTTGAGGAATTAAGAAATTACGACCGTAACCTGGTTTTACAGTTACTACATCGTCTTTAAATCCTAATTTTTGAACATCTTGTTTTAAGATAATTTCCATGTTGTTGTCCTTTTTAATAAGAAGTTAGCCCGCCGGTAGCGAGGCAACAACTTTAATTTGTTATTATTTTAATAAATCTGCAACGTAAGGCATTAAAGCTAAGTGACGTGCACGTTTTACAGCTACAGATACTTTTCTTTGGTATTTTAAAGAAGTTCCTGTTAAACGACGTGGTAAAATTTTACCTTGCTCGTTAACGAATTTTAATAAGAAATCAGCATCTTTATAATCGATGTATTTGATTCCAGATTTTTTGAAACGACAATATTTTTTAGTTTTGTTAGTTTCAATGTTTAAAGGCGTTAAATATCTGATATCTCCGTCTTTTTTACCTTTTGCAGATTGCTCAATGTTTGACATGATAGTTACGCTTTTTTAGTTTTTAATTTTTCTCTTCTTCTTTCTGCCCAAGAAATAGCATGTTTGTCTAATGCTACTGTTAAGAAACGCATGATTCTTTCGTCACGACGGAATTCTGTTTCTAAACCAATGATTGCATCACCTGGTACAGTGTACTCGAATAAATGGTAAAAACCACTTTTTTTGTTTTGAATTTCGTAAGCTAATTTTTTTAAGCCCCAATCTTCTTTAGAGATCATTTTAGCCCCTTTTGAAGCAAGAAAATCTTCGAATTTCTGTACTGTTTCCTTTACCTGAGTTTCAGATAAAACGGGATTCAAAATGAAAACAGTTTCATAATGATTCATAATAATTCTATTTAATTTGTTATAAAATTGGGTGCAAATATATAACAGTTTATTTTTATTAGCAAATGGTTTGTAGATTTATTTTTGACATAATTAAACCTGTCATTCTGAATGAAACGAAGTGGAATGAAGAATCTCAATTTTCATCTGAAATCAATTGATTTTGGGTTTATCTATTTTTTATTATGTTATTAAATGATATTTTTGTAACAAATTTTACAAAATAATTAAATATGAAAAATGCATTACTATTGTTTTTTGTTGTTGTTTTAGTTTCTTGTGATAAAAAAGAACCAAAAAAATATGAAAATGAAATTCAACAAAATTTTATTGATTTTGTAAAATCATGGCAATTAGTAACCTATAAAAATGAATTAGAACAGGACGAATTAAAAAAGGATTATGAATCTAAACTTTTACAAAAAATCGATAGTGTTTATTTTTTTGAAAATTGGAAAGGTAAGATATCTGATATTTCAAAAAAAGAATTCGATGAAACTGTTTATTTGGAATTTAAATTAAAACCTGATTATTATAAAGATAATTTTGACAATATTGAATTTCAATGTTCTTATATTATTTCTAAAAGCAATATTGCTAACGATAGTATTTATCAAATCGTAAAAACTTTTGAAAATAATGAATTAGTTTATTTTGATGGATTTATTAGTAAAAATTATGATGGAACTATCAATTATTTAAAGAAATCTAATTATGGCTTAAGAGAAGAAATTGTTAATAATTGGTTTAATTTTAATATTTTGGAAATTTCGAAAACTTCATTACCAACAAAATCAGGTGAATTTAAAAAAGGAATTAGACTTTTTTTTGACAATATGATTGTTTTAGAAAAATTTAGAGCAGGTGAAATATCAGAAAAACAATTGAGTAAGCAAGTTTTTAACTCAAAGAAAACTTGGGATAAGTTACCAAAAAATGAAATTGATTATTTATCAAGATTAAATATCCAATTGCAAAGAGATTATTTAAGAGAATAATTTTAACATTAAAAACAGCCTTTAAAGGGCTGTTTTTTTTCATTAAGAATAAAAACTAGTTCACTTTGATTTATTGTCTTCAACTTGCTTCGAAAACCTACTTGAATAGACAAATTTATTTCAAAATAAATAGCATATCAATCTAATAAAAATCAACACTTATGGTTGTTTTTACGCCTTTATACATACCAATGGTTTCTAAGCTGTTGATGCTTTTTTGAATAGCTGTTTTTAGAACATTCACGGGTTTGTTAAGCGGAAGTTTTATTAAAACAATCTGGATATACTGATTTCGAATTCTGTTTATTGATGGTTCCTGCGGACCTAAAACTAAAATTCCGTTTATATTGTTCCGCATATTTGTTGCCAACCAAGTTGATGCTTCTTTTACTTTATTATAATCAGTATGTTTCATTTGCAAACGTATCAAACGGTAAAACGGTGGATATTTAAAGTTCAATCGTTCGTACATCTGCTCTTTAAACATTGCTTTAAAATCGTTTTGAGTAACCTGTTGTATGGTGTTGTGGTACGGATTATAAGTTTGGATCAATACTTTTCCTTGTTTGTTTTTTCTACCTGCACGACCTGCAACCTGAGTCATTAACTGATACGCACGTTCATAAGCTCGGAAATCAGGAAAGGTCAGCATACTATCGGCATTCATGATACCTACAAGTGTTACATTATCAAAATCGAGACCTTTTGCCAACATTTGCGTTCCCACCATAATATCAATTTCACGGTTTTTAAATCCATCTATCAATCGTTCAAAAGCAAATTTTCCTCGGGTGGTATCCTGATCCATTCGGGCAATTTGTTTATTTGGAAAAATCGCACGTAAAGCATCTTCAATTTGTTCGGTTCCCAAACCTTTGGTAGTCAATTCAGTACTATGACAACTATGGCATTTTGTAGGAATTGACATGGTATAGCCGCAATAATGACACTTTAAATAATTTTGACGTTTATAATAGGTTAAACTTACATCGCACGACGTACAATGCGGTACATTTCCGCAGGTTAAACACTCTAATACAGGTGAATATCCTCTACGGTTTTGAAACAATAAAACCTGCTCGCCATTGTAAAGTGCTTCGGTAATGGCATCGATCAATTTTATGCTGAAAATTCCGTTTACTTCTTTTTTTCTGCGTGCTTCTTTTAGATCGACCAAAACAATTTCAGGCAATTGCACATTTGTAAAACGCTGGTTTAATTCTACATAACCATATTTTTGTTGATACGCATTGTAGTAACTTTCTAAACTTGGCGTTGCCGATCCCAACAAAACTTTTGCTTGAAACATTTTTGCCAAAACAATAGCAGCATCGCGCGTATGGAAACGTGGTGCAGGATCGACCTGTTTGTAGCTTGCTTCGTGTTCTTCATCGACAATAATTAATTGCAGGTTTTTAAAAGGAAGAAAGATCGATGAACGAGAACCTATGACAACTTGGGCATTTTCGGTATGATTCAACACATGCTGGTACACCTCTACCCTTTCGTTTTCGGAATATTTAGAATTATACACAGCGACCTTGTTACCAAAATAAGCCGTTAAACGCTGCACCAATTGAGTAGTTAAACCAATTTCGGGAACTAAAAATAAGGCTTGCTGATTTTTTTCGATACATTCTTGTATCAATTTAATGTAGATTTCGGTTTTTCCGGCACCCGTTACAGCGTTTAACAAGGTTACATCGTGCTTTTCAAACTGATTTTTTATTGATTGAAAAGCCGTTGTTTGTGCATCAGTAAACTGAATATCGTTCAAAAAAGCATCGGAAAATTGTACACGGTCTTCGGCTAACGTATAAATCGTGAAAATCTGTTTTTTCTCCAGATTACTAAAAATAGCAGTTGAAACTTCTGCTTCTTTTAATAATTCTTTTAACTCGATTGTTGCTTTTTGCGTACTTAACTGAAAATACTTTAGAACAAGCGCTCGTTGTTTTTCGGTTTTTAATTCGTTATCTAAAAGGTTTATTAAGTTTTTTTCTTCTTTATAATTATCGTGTAATGCAACGTATTTAACCAGTTTAGGTTTGTATTTTTCGTGAATGTACTGGTTTAAATAAATAATATCTTTTTTCAATAATTCATCAATAACACCAAAAACCTTCTTTTTGTTTAGAATATTCTGAACCTCATCAAACCGAAGAATTGGCTGCTGTTCAAAAGCTTCGTACAACAAAAATTCATCATCGTTCAATGATCTTAAATCAACAACCAAATCTCGGTTTAAACTCAAGATTGTTTCGCTTTCCAACAAAAAAGCACTCGGCAGTGCAGCTTTATAAACTTCGCCTAACGAACACATATAATATTGCGAAATCCATTGCCAAAATTCTATTTGAATTTGAGTTACAATCGGTTTTTCATCTATAATGGTATGAATATCTTTAGCTTCGTAAAGCTGTGGTTTCTGGTTGTGTTTGTTCAACACCAATGCGGTATAAACTAAACGTTTGCCAAACGGAACGGCAACGCGCATGCCCGGCTGCAAAAAATTATATTCTGCCTGCGAAACCCTATATGTAAAAGTAGTTGTTACTGCTATGGGTACAATAACATCTATAAAATAGTCCATAAAACAAAGATATAATAATAACAAAAAACTCTGACATTGTTTTGTATTAGAATTGCTTTATCTTATAATTCTAAAAGGTTCAACATTATCAATTAAAACTAATCCGTCAACAACATTCCATAAATTCATATTGTAAAATGTGTGCCCTAACAATCTTGAATGAATAGTATTTTTAAGTGGATAATTTTGCGAAGTTACAAAGTTTTCATGCTTACGTTCTTTGCTGACAAGACCTTCGATTGAATTACCTATTACCTTATCTATTTTAACAGGTTTATTAAACATGCTTAATTTATTGCCTGATAGTGCTGAATAAGCTAAAAAATAGTATTCTGAAGAAAATGCTTCGTTTAAATACCAACCTAACGGATATCTATTATCCAAATAACCCGGAGTATAAATATCTTTAGGTGATTTAACTAGATGCGAACTTGATCCAAAGAGAATAATTTTACTATCTGCAAAGTTTTTTCTTAAAAAGCCTACATTTTTTGCCATTATAAAATCTCTGTTATTATCATAATCTCCAGATAGATTTTCAGGATCATAAGATAATATGGTAAGTGCCTGAACAAAATATTTATCATCTATAGTAATAGGATTAAAAGTTTCAAGAATTTTTTTAGAATAGGAACGAACTTTAGAGGTTAATTTTTTATTATTTCTAAAAAAACCTCTAAGATCTGAATGTGAGCCTTTCTCAACTATATTGACAAAATCTTCTTTTTCTTCTGCAGATAAGCTGCTTACTTTTTTTAAATCTTCTTTTAAATAAGTGCTAAATACAGACCCTGAAAATTGCACATCAAACCCTGTAAATAAAACGGTTTTCCCCTTTTTATTCTGCTCATATAAAAAGTCATAAAACTCTTTCATAATATCAGCATTTAATTGGCTGTACATTGCTTTTTCTATATACGAATAATCTTTGGTTTTTAAGAAACTTTTAAAACCATGATAAATTTCATAGAAATTACCTTCAATCGCTATTATAGAGAAGTCTTTTTCTTGAACTAATTCTTTAATTAAATCTATCCGGTACTTTGTTATGGTGTTTTCTTGATGCGTAGGATCTCCAAGCCCTATAATTTTAACTTCATTGGGAATAGAAGTCGCTATGGTTTTATTTATTGGATAATTGATATTTTGGCTAAACGAGTAATTAAATAGCAATAGAAAGCCAAACAAATATTTTGTCATAATTTAAGTTTTTAAAGGTTATGACAAATCTAATATTTTAGGTAAGTATGTTAGAAGTAATAAAATATAAACTGTTGTTAAAATAAAAAGCACTTCATTAAAATATGTTAAAGAAGTGCTTTTAAATTGTTTACTTGAAAATTACTTAACGCGTACCCAAGTTTGTGTGCGTCCTAAAGCTTGGATACCAACATAGCCGCGAACGTCTAATTTATCGGATCCGTTTAATTTTAAGGCACATTTATATTCTTTCCCTGACGAAGGATCGGTAATCGTTCCACCCGAATATTCTTTGCCATCTTTAGAAAGTCCTTTAATAATTGTTAAACCCTTAATTGGTTTGCCTTTATCGGCACCCGGACATTTATCGCATTTAGCATCTTTTTTATCGGTTAAAATCTCGACTACTTTTCCATAAATTTTTCCGTTTTTTTCAGAAATTTCTACAATAGATTTTGGTTTACCGGTTTCATCGTCAATTGTTTTCCACTTACCCGTTACTGTTTGCGCCTGCATGCTTAAAGCTGCAAATGCTGTTAATACAAAAGTTGCAATTACATTTTTCATACGTTATTTTTTGTTTTACTGTTACTAATATACAAATTTCTTCTTTTTGCTGTATAAATCGCTGCATTTAATTCAAAACCCAACAATAAAATCATACAGTTAATCCAAATATAAATCATTATAACCAAAAGTGTACCAATTGATCCGTACAACTCGTTATATTTTGCAAATTTTGATACATAAAACCCGAAAGCTACCGAAGTTAAAGACATTAGCACGGTTGTAAAAACAGATCCGTAGGAAATAAATGCCAAATGTTTGGTTTCTTTTGTTCCGAATTTATAAAGAATGGATACTGTTAACAAGATCATTAAAACCACGAAAATATTTCTGCCGATATCAGCCAAATACGGATATTCTGAAAAATGCATCAATACTTCTACCGATAAATATACAGCTACCGAAAGTACCAACATTAAACTTAACAATACCGATAAAACAATTGCTATTAAATATTGTCTGAAAAAATTTCGAGAGATTGATAAATGCGATGAAGACTGAAATCCGTTGATAATAGCATTTACACCGTTTGCCATGAAAATAACCGACATGATTACCCCGGTTGATATCAAGCTTTTGTACGAATTACTCATAATATCTACCAAAATCAACTCAATAGCATCATACGTATTCGGCGGAACATTTTCTTCTACGAACAACAAAAAACTCTGCTGAAAATTATCGATTGGAATATACGGAATAAGATTCAGCAAAAATAACGCAAACGGAAAAAGCGCCATAAAAAAGGTAAAAGCAATAGATCCTGCTTTGTAATTCAAGGCACCTTCTACGATTCCGGCAATATAAATTCGCAGCAATTCATATAAAGTTAAGCCTTCTAAACCGGGCAGTTTTGTCCGCATAGAAAGCTTAATCAATTTGCCAATAACCGGCAGTTTTGTTATTTTAACTGATGATTTCCCCAATTATAGAACAGCTTTTAAACTTAAATCCATATTGTAAACCGAATGTGTTAACGCGCCGCTTGATATAAAATCTACACCACATTCTGCATAATTACGGATGGTTTTTTCGTTAATGTTTCCCGAAGATTCTGCAAAACACTTACCGTTAATCATTGCAACAGCTGTTTTGGTATCTTCATAATTAAAGTTATCGATTAAAATTTGATAAACACCATCATTTGTAAGAATTTCTTCAATTTCACTTAAATTTCTGGCTTCAACAATAATCTTTAAGTCTGTGTTATTGTCTTTTAAATATTGTTTGGTTTTAGTGATTGCTTGAGTAATTCCGCCTGCAAAATCAATATGATTGTCTTTCAGCATAATCATATCATACAACGCAAAACGGTGATTTTCGCCTCCGCCAATCTTTACCGCCCATTTTTCAATAGCTCGAATACCGGGTGTAGTTTTGCGGGTATCTAACACTTTTGCTTTAGTCCCTTCAACTAAATTCACAAAAAACTTGGTTTTGGTTGCAATGGCACTCATACGCTGCATAGCATTTAAAACCACACGTTCTGCTTTTAAGATTGATTGTGATTTACCTGTGACATAAAAAGCGATATCGCCATATTTTACGGGAGTTCCATCGTTTATCAAAACTTCTACTTCCATTTCTGGATCCACATAATTAAAAACCATTTTGGCAAAATCAACTCCGGCTAAAACACCTTCGTCTTTCACCAACAATTTTGCTTTTCCCATTGCCGTTGCAGGAATACAGGCTAACGAACTGTGATCGCCATCGCCCACGTCTTCACGTATGGCATTTTCTATAATTAATTCTAATTCTTTATTAAACTGTTCTTTCGATATCATTTTTTTCTATCTTTAATGGCTAAAGTACGAAATTTTGGTATTTTTGAAAACAATAATAAAACCATTTTACTTATGAAATCAACATTTACAATTTTATGTATTGCAATTTTCGGTTTATCAGGATTTTCTCAAGAAAATGATAAAAAATATGAAAATAGAATTGTAGAATCATCAAAAAAAATATGCGATTGTCTTGATAAAATAGATTCTGCAGGAATAACTTCTGAAGATAAAAACGTTGAAATTAGAGATTGTATAGAAGACACTATTCGCCCTTACAATTTACTGGATCAGTTAACAGCGGCTTCTAAAGAAATCGAAAAAGATCCTACAAAAAAAGAGATTAACATTACTTACAATACTAATGAAAAAATGTATGGTACGCCGTTTTATTTTGACGTAGAACGTTATTTAATGCAGAATTGCGAAAGTATGCAGGTATTGGTAAATTCACATGATTATATTTTTCCAAATTCATTTTCGAACGATCCAAAAGCTATAGAATATTACCGAAAAGGTGATGCTTTCATGGGAAAGAAAGATTATAAAGCAGCTGCAAAAGCTTATAAAAATGCAGTTGAAACCGACCCTATTTTTTCTTTTGCATGGGATAATTTAGGTTTAAGTTACCGTAAACTTGAAAAGTATGATTTAGCATTAGAAGCTTACAACAACTCACTAAAATTAGAACCTAATGGCTTTATGCCTTTGCAGAATATTCCTGTAGTTTATGAACTTATGGAAGATTACGACAAAGCTATTGAAGCCTACCAAAACATTACTAAAGTTTATCCTAAAAATGCCGAGGCTGATTATGGTATGGGAAGAATTTATATTTTTTACAAAAACGACATTCCGAAGGGATTAGATTATATGTGTAAGGCTTATCTAAAGTATATCGAAACCAATTCTCCGTATCGTGTTGATGCTGAAAGCATTATCAACCATACTTTTACCGAGTTAGAAAAAGAAAATAAAACCGATGTTTTCTATAAAATTTTGAAGGAGAACAACATTGAAATGAGAGAACAATAATGAAAACAGAAATAACTTGGAACGATTTTGAAAAGATCGATATGCGTGTTGGAACCATCATTGATGCACAACCGTTTGAAAAAGCTAAAAATCCGGCTTATAAGTTGTGGATTGATTTTGGGTCAGAAATAGGCATCAGAAAAACATCGGCACAAATTACCGTTTTGTATGGCATTGATGATTTAATTGGCAAACAGATTATTGCTGTGGTTAATTTTCCGCCGAAACAAATTGCCGATTTTATGAGTGAATGTCTGGTTTTGGGTGTTGTTGGCAGTGATAAAGAAGTTACATTGCTGGCTCCGGGAAAAGCTGTAGAAAATGGTTTGGCAATTGGCTAAACTAAACTATTTTTTATTCAAAACACATAGAACATAGCTATAAATGCTGCATAAACGTTTTATAGTTCGTCATTGACAAAAACATAGCTTTGTTGCACTATTTGTTTTATCAAAGATAAAAGCTTTCCTGCCTTTAAAGTTAAAATCTATTTGTCTATGTTGTTAAATGGTATGTTTTTCAATATCATTGTTCTTTTTGTTGTGTATTAAAGCTATTTTTGCAAAAACGAATTTCTATGAACATCAAACTTTTGGCAATTGGTAAAACCGATAATAAAAATCTGCAAGCGTTAATTGACGAGTACACCAAGCGTTTGGGCTTTTACATTAAGTTTGATTTAGAAATTATTGTCGATATTAAAAACGTAAAAAACCTTTCGGAAGCGCAACAAAAACAAAAAGAAGGCGAATTGATTTTAAGTAAACTTACTGCTACCGATCATTTGATTTTGTTAGATGAAAACGGGAAAAGTTTTTCGAGCGTTGGTTTTGCCGATGAACTACAAAAGAAAATGAATGCAGGTATTAAAACTTTGGTATTTTTAATTGGTGGACCTTATGGTTTTTCGGACGATGTTTATAAAAAAGCAAACGGTAAAATCTCGCTATCGGCAATGACGTTTTCGCACCAAATGGTTCGTTTGTTTGTTATTGAACAAATTTACCGCGGCTTTACTATTTTAAAGAATGAACCGTATCATCATCAGTAAGTTTTTGGTTTGAAGTTAAATTACGTCGAACTTAGTTCGATGATTATTAAACTATTTTAAAAGTTCATAGATAATAAAACTAAAGAAAGTAAACCACATAGACACATAGATATTTTTAGAACTATGAACCTATGTGGTTTGAAAAGTTTAAATAAATTCTATTATAAAGTAGATCTAATTCACATAAACTTCACTATTCACGCTTTCTGAAATCTTTTGTTTTTCTAATTCAATTAGAATATTCACAAAGGTTTCAACGCTTATTTTTTCATCGATTCTTACCAAATAAGTTTGCGTTTTATCTAAAGGATTTTTAGCATCGGCAACCGATTTTAAAAACAAACTTTGAACGCCTTCTCCCAATTCATAAACCGGTTGTTCGCCTAAAGCAAAACTTTTAAAGGGTACTTTTACATACGCATTTTGCTTGTGAATGGTATCGCTGTAAACAAAATAAATATCTTTGGTATCTTCGTGCATACCACCAACTTTATGTTTTTTTTCTGTTAATTCATGTAAAAACGGAGCGACTTCATTCATCGTTAAATCTCTATCAACAGAAAGTACCCAATGCGTATTTCCTATTAAGCTGTTTTTTTTGATTTCAACTTTTCCTTCTTCATTTTTAAGAATATAAGCCGGACTAAAATCAGTCATTTCGGTTACAACAGAAAAATCAGACCGACTGATTTTCATTTCTTTTTGTTGGCACGATGCTAATAAGATCATACCAAAAATCATAGTAAACAGTTTAGTTTTCATAATCATTAATAAACTTTAATTCTTATTTAACGTTTTCATTATTAAGATATTTATTTTCAAAATTCAGTTTTTCAGATTCACTCATTCTTACAAATTTATCTTTATATTCAGTAATATATTTTTTAGGAAATTTTATCCAACCCGACATATATTCGCATTCTATATTTATAGCCTCGCTTTTCAATACTTCTTTTTCATTTACTAAATATATAATATATCCATATCCGCAAGGCATAACCTCTGATTTCTCACTAAAAACCCATTGAGTTTTCATTTTCTTTAATGTTTCAATATCATCAATATAAAAATCTTTATAATCATCAATCCATTCGCCTTCAGTTCCAATTACGAACAATTTGTATTTACCATTTTCAACTTCATAATTCTCAAAAAAATATACTTCATTGGGAAGTTTTTCTGAACAACCTATAGTTAAAACCAATGAGAATAAAATAATTAGGATTTTAGTTTTCATATGTTTTCGTATATAGTTTTACACATTCTACGGCTTCTTTCACATCGTGCACGCGCAATAAATTAGCTCCTTTTATTAATGAAATGGTATTTAAAACCGATGTTCCGTTCAAGGCTTCTGGCGGTGTGGTTTCAAAAAATTTATAAATCATCGATTTTCTTGAAAGTGCCGATAATACAGGAACATTCAAATTTTGCAACAAATCCAATTTGTTTAAAACTTCGTAATTTTGATCCAACATTTTCGAAAATCCAAAACCAGGATCTACAATTACATCAACAATTCCGTGCTGTTGTGCCTGCGCCATTTTATCAGAAAAATAATAAATCATTTCATGCATTACATCATCATAATCCGTAAACTGCTGCATGTTTTGCGGCGTTCCCTTCATGTGCATCATAATGTACGGCGCTTTAAAACTACCAACAACGGGTATCATTTTATCGTCTAAATTGCCTGCCGAAACATCGTTTATCATTGCTGCACCCAAATCCAACGTCTGTTTGGCAACTTCAGACCGAAACGTATCGACAGATAAAATAATATCGGGAAATTTATTTACCAAATGTTTCACCACAGGCGTGATTCGTTCCAACTCTTCATCTTCCGAAACAAAAGGTGCATTTGGTTGGGTAGAATACGCACCAATATCAATAATATCAGCACCTTCCAACAACATTCTCTCGGTTTGTTGTTCAATTTTCTCTAACGAATGATGCAATCCGCCATCGAAAAAAGAATTGGGTGTAACGTTTAAAATCCCCATTACTTTTGGAATTTCAAACGTGATTAATTTGCCTTTACAGTTGATCGATTTCATTATTTATTGGAATAAATACCTGCTTTTATTTTTATTCTGAAAACAGATTGTTATTTTTGATAAAATTTACACAAAGATACTTGAATATGCTTTCTACAGCGGAACAATATGATAAAATAATTGCCATTTGCCGACAATTATACATTAAAAAATTACAAGATTACGGTTGTGCGTGGCGCATTTTAAGGTTACCATCGTTAACCGACCAAATTTACATTAAAGCCTGCAGAATTAGATCTTTACAGGAAAATGATATCCGAAAGATTGATGAAGATGAAACGTCAGAATTTATAGGAATCATCAATTACAGCATTATGGCGTTGATTCAGCTGGAAAAAGGCGTTTCTAAAGAAGCCGATTTAACAAATGAAGAAGCTATTGATTTGTACGATAAACATTTGGCGATTACCAAAGAATTAATGCTGAATAAAAACCACGATTACGGCGAGGCTTGGCGCGATATGCGCATTTCATCGCACACCGATATTATTCTACAAAAATTGTTGCGCGTTAAACAAATTGAAGACAATAACGGGAAAACCATTGTTTCTGAAGGATTGGATGCGAATTACCAAGACATGATAAATTACGCGGTTTTTGCTCTAATTTTAATGGATTTTGCCCAATAAGAATAACTTTTTACAAACCCTATTTTGAAAATAAAAAATGGAAAACTTTAAAAAATATTTACCGTGGACAATTAGAATAATCATCTCGTTTTTATTCTTGATTTCTGCCGTTGCCAAATTATACCCGAGTCCGTATTTCGCAATTTCAACTTTTGAAGTAAAGCAATTGTATCCAATGGGATTTTCGGAAGATTTTGCAGTGTTTTTCTCTCGAATTTTAATTGGAATTGAATTAGCATTGGGAATCTTACTATTACAAAATAACTTTTTACGTAGAATTGTGGTTCCTGCAACCATGTTAATGTTGGTAGTTTTTACAGTTCATTTAACGATTGATACTATTCAAACTGGCGGAAATTCAGGAAACTGCGGATGTTTTGGAAGTTTGTTACCAATGACACCCATTGAAGCAATTATTAAAAACGTTGTAGCCATTATTTTATTGATCATTTACTTATACGTTACACCTAAAACGGCAAAAGAAGGTAGTAATTTCTGGGTTTTATCAACCATAACATTTGCATCCATTTTAGCATTGTTTATGTTGGCTCCAATTCAGCCAAAAGTTGCAGAAGTTGCTACGGAAGAAATTGAAACGCCTTTAGAAAACACAGAAACGATTGAAACACCAACTGAAACTATTGCTATAACTCCGGCTGAAACAACAGTTACTGAAGAAGTTCCTACTGAAACAGCTAAACCGGTTGTTGATGAACCTGCAAAAGTAAAATCGGGTTATGCGCAGTATTTTTCGAATATCGATCAAGATAAAAAGATATTCGCGTTATTTGTTCCTGGTTGCGAGCATTGTAGAGATGTAGCAAAAGAACTGACAGAGATGAAAGCAAAGGATAAAAATTTTCCAAAAATCCAGATTGTTTTTATGAACGAAGAACCAGAGAAAATTCCTGATTTCTTTTCGTTTGCAGGAGCTACATATCCGTACAAAATTATTGAAGTAATTCCGTTTTGGAAATTATTGGGAAGCGGTAAAGATACGCCGGGAATCATCTATTTTTGGAATGGGAACAAAATCAAAGAATGGGACGGAATTAACGAGAAAAAATTCGTTGGATCAGAACTAAAATCCATTTTGAAGAAGAATTATTCCGAAATTAAAAAATAGTGTTTTCGTACTTTCTAAATAAATTAGGCTATTCGTTTTTTACGCTTTTTGGCGTAGTAACCGTTGTGTTTATATTGTTCAACATTTTGCCGGGCGATCCTGCCAGAATGATGTTAGATCAAAACGAAAACTCGGAACAATTGGCTTTAATTAAAAAGAAGTATGGTTTTGACCAACCCGTTTTAAATCAATATTTTTATTATTTGAACGATTTATCGCCGCTATCGTTCCATAAAACTCAAAACGATCATTATACGTTTTATGCCGAAGAAAAATATGGCGGAAACGTTTTATTCAGCACAAAAAAGTACGATGTAGTTTTAAAAACACCTTATCTGCGTGAAAGTTTTCAGAAAAACGGCAAAAAAGTAACCGATATTATTTTACACACCCTACCAAGTACCGTAGTTTTAGCCGTACTTTCCATTGTAATTGCGTTGCTTATTGGCGTGGTATTAGGAATTTTATCGGCTTTATATGCCAATAGTTTTTTCGATAGAATCATTGCCTTAATAAGTACATTGGGTATGAGTGTTCCATCGTTTTTCAGTGCCATTTTATTTGCTTGGATTTTTGGCTACGTGCTACACAATTACACCGGTTTAAACATGACCGGCAGTTTGTACGAAGTAGATGATTTTGGCGAAGGCACGCATTTAGCATTGAAAAATGCGATACTTCCCGCAGTAGTTTTAGGTATACGTCCATTGGGTGTTGTGATACAGTTAATGCGAAATTCGCTGTTAGAAGTTTTGAACCAAGAATATATTCGTACGGCAAGAGCCAAAGGATTATCAACCTATAAAATCATTACCAAACACGCCTTAAAAAACGCAATGAATCCGGTGGTAACGGCAATGTCGGGTTGGTTTGCATCTATGTTGGCTGGAGCGGTTTTTGTGGAATATATTTTCGGATGGAACGGTTTAGGGAAAGAAATAGTTGATGCGCTGAACAATTTAGACCTTCCCGTAATCATGGGATCTGTTATTGTTGTAGCCACCACATTTGTAGTAATTACCATTTTAGTAGATTTAATCTACGCTTATTTAGATCCACGAATTAAATTGAAATAGAGTGATTAACCTTTTGGTGTAACTATTTCTACCACATAAAAACATAGATTTTTCTTATGTTTTTAAAAGATTATAATAGAAGTGTTACTTTTCGCATAGCAAACTATGTGAAAAATAATATAATTTTCTATCCCATCTTTGGCAATTAGTGATAATTCTATTCGTCTATGTGGTTAATTTTTATTTATTTTGAATTACACCAAATGGGTTGTGATTATTAAAAATTTATATTAAATAGATCTTCGTCAGTTCCAGCGAAGTCGAGAACTTATTCAAAAGACAGATTGGTTCATACATTTGATATAATCATTAAAAAAATATTATATGAAAAAGATTTTTATAACCCTTTTAGCTTTAGGGTTTATCGCAATAAGTTGTGATACTAAAAAAGTTGACAAAGAAATTGCAACCGAAATTGATAATCTTAAAGATTCGTTATCTATTAAAAGTGGTACCGTTTCTGTTGAAGATAATAAATTTCAATCAATTACTTTAAACAAAGAATTTGATGATGTTTCAGGAAACAAAATTTCGTTCAAAAATATTTTAGAGAAGCATAAAGGATCGCCTATCGTTATTGATGTTTGGGCATCATGGTGCCCCGATTGTATCAAAGGATTTCCCGAATTAAAGAATCTTCAGCAGAAATATCCAAAGGCCTCTTACGTATTTTTATCGTTAGATAAAACAAAAGACAAATGGACCGAAGCGATTAAAAAATACGATTTAAAAGGCGATCATTATTATCTGAACGAAAAAATGAAAGACGAATTCGGTCAGTCAATTCAATTAGATTGGATTCCGCGTTATATTTTAGTCGACGCCCAAGGAAACATCGCCCTTAAAAAAGCCATTGTAGCAAACGATACCCTTTTAATTAAAACATTAGATAAATTACAACCTTAATATGAGACATAAAGTTATTGCAGGAAACTGGAAAATGCATAAAAATGCCGCAGAAACAACAACTTTTTTAAACGATTTAGTCAACAATATGCCAACCGGCAAACAGGTTGAAGTTATGGTTGCGCCGGCTTTTACCAACTTAATGCTGGCAACGCAAATTTTAGAAGACACCAATATTACGGTAGCTGCACAAAATATGCACCAGGCAGAAGGCGGTGCTTTTACAGGCGAAATTTCTGCCGATATGCTAAAAAGTGTGGGTGTTGAAACCGTTATTTTGGGTCATAGCGAACGCAGACAGTATTTTAAGGAAACTCCGGCACTTTTAGCAAATAAAGTTGATACGGCGTTACGCCATAAAATGCGCGTGATTTTTTGTGTAGGCGAAGAATTAAAAGACCGTAAAAGCAAACAGTTTCAAAATGTGGTGTTTTATCAGTTAAAAGATTCATTGTTTCATTTACCAAAAGAAGCTTGGGAAAACATTATTATTGCCTACGAACCTGTTTGGGCAATTGGTACAGGCGAAACTGCTACGCCGGAACAAGCACAAGAAATGCACCAGTTTATCCGCGAACAAATTGCACACCATTACGGCAGTTTGGCAAACAACGTAACCATTTTATACGGTGGCAGCGTTAAACCAGACAATGCACAAACCATTTTTTCACAACCCGATGTTGACGGCGGTTTAATTGGCGGTGCCGCTTTAAACACAGCAGATTTTACTGCGATTATTAATGCGATATAAAAACGAAGCTTCTCGTTGGGTAACAAGAAGCTTCTAATTTATAAACAAGAAGCTTGGTTTTTATGAACGAGAAGCTTTTAATTAAAGCAGACCTCACAGGTTTTAAAAACCTGTGAGGTCTTAAATTCAAACAAAACGGCTAAATTAAATATCTACAAATGAAAAAAATTTTATACATCATAACTTTAGCATTTCCTTTATTAGCAAATGCGCAAGACTTTTTAGTTGGTCCGTCGGTGGCTTATCAGTCACAGGCAGGAAACATGCTAAAAGTGGGCGGTTATTATTTACAGCCGTTGGCGGGCAATGCGGTGGGTATTAAGCTGGAAGCAAATGCTAACTTGGCGTATTTTAGAGATCAGTTTTTGGTGATTCCAGAAGGGAGTTTTACGTTTTACCCTACGTTTAATAATTTAATAGTTCCGTTTGTAGAAGGCGAATTAACTCCGTACACTGCCACGCCAAAAGTAGGATTATCAGTCGCAAGTATTGTGGAGTTTGGTTTTGGATACGGTTTCGACATTAAAACAAAACAAGACTTAAAACCAATTGAAGGCTTTACTTTTTCGTTAGGATTTAATATTCCGTTGAATGCTTTTTAATTAACTTTTCCGTATAAATTTATCTTAAAAATGCTATTGAGTGATTTTTTACCACAGATACACAGATATATTTTTACAGGTTAAAGTTTTATCATCTGTTGCTTAACGCTACTTTTCTATGTGTCTATTTGGTTTTAATCGAACTCAGATAACTAATTAAATTTCACAGATTTTGAATGCGTTGCATTCAATAAGCTGCATAATTTTATGATTTGGAAAATCTGTGCATCTGTGGGAATCAGATTTTATTAATAATCAAACGGAAAACGACGTTCTTTATTCAGTTTTTTATCGCTTTCTATAACTTCGGTAGGAATTACTTTTAAAAACGACGGATGCTGTTCAATAGCATATTCGATTTTTTCTACAATCTGTTCAATGGTTTCGTTTTCATAATCAATCTGCAAAGGTTCTTTAATGGTAAAAGTCTGTAAGATTCCTTTCTTCTTTAGCCATAAGCCCTTTTTATCGAACGAACGTCGAAATCCATCAATAACAATTGGCACCACAATAGGTTTATGTTCTTTAATGATATGAGCCGTTCCTTTACGCACCGGTTTAAACGATTTGGTTGTTCCCTGCGGAAACGTAATTACCCAACCGTCTTGCAAGGCTTTTTTAATATTTTCGGTATCGTTTGGGTTTACCGCTTTCTTTTCTTCAACATCTTTTCCTTTTGCGCGCCAGGTTCTTTCAACAGTTATTGCTCCGGTATAACCCATAATTCTTGGTAAAATACCCGATTCCATTGTTTCTTTCGCACTAACGTAATACAAGTTCAATTTAGGATTCCATATATAAAATACGTTCTTAATATTATCTACCCTACCTTTTAAACTGGCATTAAAAACATGGAACATTGCAACCACATCGGCAAAATAGGTTTGGTGGTTCGATATAAAAAGTACGTTGTTTTCGGGAAGATTTTTTATGATTTCAGATCCATCAATTACCAACTGGTTAAAGCCACGGTAGCGTTTATGCGTAAGAAAACCAAACACCCTGATTAACCACTTTTTGATAAATATTATATGTCCGAACGGATCCTTTTTAAACAAGCTCATATTTTCGTTTGAAAGAACAAAGATACATTTTAAACATTATAGATTTTTGGTTTTTAACAAACACGAAAATGAATAAATCATTAAGAACATAGCTTTTTAATAATACGTTCAATTTCTTTCGCTTTATTAACCGTCATAAAATGGCTGCCGTTTTTAATTTGGTAGTCAGCTTTTAGGAATTTCGCGGGAAGAATACGATCGTTTGTACCATGAATGTGAATGCAGTTCTGTGGTACAGATAAATTGTTCCAGTTAACAATTTGATTGATTGCCCATTTTAAAAAATTCGAATCGGTATCTTTTATAATATTTTTCAATAACAACTTTTCTGTTGAAGTGGTTACGCCGAAAAGCCAGTTGGTAATAAAATTTGTTGTTTTTAATAAGTAAGTTGGAACTATTCTATTCAATTTTAATTTCCCGGCAATCAGAAACCATTTAGGCAATTCGTTTTTATTTTTGGCAGATGCAATTACGATAACCTTTTTTACGGGAATGATTTTAGAAACTTCAACAGCTAACATGCCACCGAAAGACAATCCTATTAAAATACTGTCTTTTTCAAAATCTTTAGAAATTCTAAATGCATACCTTTCAAATGTTTCGTTTTTTAATGGATCGATCCAATCAACAAAAGAAATGTTCAAACCTGAAAAATCAATGTTATCAAACACTCGTTTATCAACTCCTAATCCACTAAAAATATAGATTTTGTTCAATTTAGTCGATGTAAAAATAGTTAATTACTTCTTTTACTCTATTATTCTTTATAGATACATATCGTATAAAGTAATGGGTATCTGTAGGTGATTCAGAATATTGTAAACCTAAAATATTATTTTCTTTGTTTGATTTGTAAAGAGGTTCTCCTAACAAATTATAAACTTCTTCTAACTTCATTCCGGATTTTATTTGCATAAACCTTTCATCGGTATATTCTTCCGAATATTTTGTGTCGCTTTTATTTAACAGGCTAAAAATATGATCTTGAAAGCTATCTATTTTTGGCTTTCTTGAAACGATAAAAATCATGCTGCTTACAATTATAATACAACACAACAAAACTAATTTCTTCATAATTATTTGTTTAAAAAACGGCTCTGAAAGTTTCTTTAATTTCACTCAAAATCATGGCAGTTGCCCCCCAAACAATATGGTCGTTAATTACAAAAGCCGGCACTTCGATATCGGTTGCGTACGATGTAGTCATTCTCACGTTTTGTACCAACGAATCGTTCAGCAGATCTTCCACGGGAAGTTCTATAATTCCGCTTACCTCATCGGGTTGCATCACAAAATTTTGGGGCTGTTGCGCTATTCCCATAAAGGCAGAAACCATAAAATTACTCGGTGGAATGTATAAATCGCTCCATTGCTTCACAATTTCAATTTCTGTCGGACTGATACCTACTTCTTCATTTGCTTCACGCAAAGCGGTTTCTTGTAAATTTAAATCTTCTAATTCTTTCTTACCGCCCGGAAAAGCAATTTGCGAAGAGTGCACCCCCGGATAAGACGATCGAACAATTAAAAGCAAATGCGCCAAACCGTTTTTAGGATAGAACAAACTTAAAACTGCCGATGCTTTAGGATTTTTTGCAGAATAATCGTAATTTTGAAGGTATTGAACACGCTCTAACGGAGCCATTTTTAAATGGGCATCCAAGGCAAATAACGGTTGTTTTGCTACAACGCTTATTTTATCTAAAAACTGTTCAAATTGCATAGTTCACAAAAATATTTTTAAATATACTCAATGTTTAGTAAACAAGAAGCCCTACAAATAAAAAAAGATTTCTGGACCGGTTTTGCCGATGCTTATCCGCGCAAATGGCTGTTGCATAACACCAAGATTAAAGATGTTACTTTTAAATTTTTTGTGGACAACAAAACAGCACAGGTTGCTTTAGAAATTGAACCGAAAGACGATGAAAAACGTATTATTTATTTTGAAAAGATAGAATCATTAAAAGCAATTTTGTTAGAAGAATTTTTACCCGATGCGGTTTTTGAACGGAATTATTACCTGCCAAACGGAAAATTAATCAGCAGAATTTGGGTTGATATGGATAAAAGCGTAAGTGTGAACAATAAAAACACATGGCAGGAAATTTATGATTTTTTCGCAGAGAAAATGAGTAATTTTGAGATGTTTTTCTACGAATACGAAGATTATATTAAAGATTTAGAAATTAACACCTAACAAATCTACACATATAAAAACTTTTAGTACTTTAATGTTTTTAAAATTAAGCCTTGAAAAGATATTATCAGTTTTTAGTGTTGTTTGCATTTTTATGTTGTTGCAGTGGTTTTTCGCAAACGAAAGACAGCATTGTAACTACACAGCAGCAAATGCAAAAATTGGAAGAACTTTCTAAAAAAGGAAAATTTACAAGACAACTGCACAAACTGCTTGTCCGCAAAAAGGCAACAAATGTAAATACCAACGTACAGGCGGTAAAGCAAGCAGATATTGACTACGATTTTGAAAAATTTCAAGGTAAGATTATTCGCAACATCAATATTGAAACCTACGATCCTTTTGGATTTTCTATTCAGGATTCTACCCGTGTACCTACCAAACAAATAGAAAAATTAGGAAATAGGCTTCATTTAAAAACCAAACAGTTTACCGTTCGCAGTTTGCTGCTTTTTAAACGTAACCAACCTTTAGATTCCATTAAATTGAAAGAATCTGAACGTTTATTGCGTACCCAGCGGTATATTCGTAGGGTTTCGGTTAAACCTATCAATCTTTCAGAAAACAATGATTCTGTTGATATTGAAATTAAAGTATTAGATTCTTGGAGCTGGTATCCCACCGGCTCATTATCAACATCAAGCGCGCGATTAAACTTGACAACCCGTAATTTTGGCGGATTGGGTCATTATTTCAACAACCAATACCGTACACGTTTTAAAGAAGGCAGACATGCGTACAGAACACAATATCAGGTAAATAATATCGGACAAACGTTTATTGATGCCGGAGTTTTCTACAATTTAGATCTGGCAGAAAATTACACCAAGCAAATTTATGCCAACCGTAGGTTTTTTACGCCCATGACGCGGTTAGCCGGTGGTTTTACGCTGTTGCAAAATTCGTACAGAGATTCGGTACCCAATTTAGAAGGTTTACGCAGACTTCAAAGTTTTAAATCCAATGATCTGGATCTTTGGTTGGGGCATTCCATGCCGCTTTATTACCGTTATAACAACCTGCACAAAGTTCAAACAAATCTGGTAACATCGTTGCGTTATTTTTCTCGAAATTATACTGAACATCCCATTGGCGAATACGATCCGTATAACTATTACACCAATCAAAAACTTTATTTGGCGACTGTGGGTTTGGCGTCGTTAAATTATGTACAAGACCGTTATATTTTTTATTATGATGTGATTGAAGATATTGCCGTTGGTAAAACATTTATGGTTACTGCAGGTATTCAGCAAAAAAACAACATAAACCGACCGTATATCGGCGCAAAATTTTCATTGGGAAAATATACCAATTCAGGTTATTTTGGGGGCGATATCCAATGGGGAACATTTATGAACGGAAACCATTTTGAAGAAGGTGTTTTAAGAATCGAAGGTTTATATTTTTCTAAATTGTATCATTGGGGAAAATGGCGTTTCAGACATTTTTTTAATCCGGAAATTGTGGTTGGATTAAACCGTTGGGATTATGCAATGGATAAAATCACCTTAAATGGAGCTTATGGTATTGATGGTTTTGACAGTTACGAATTGCGTGGAACAAAGAAAGTTTTACTGAATTTACAATTGCAATCGTACGCACCATACGAAGTTTTAGGCTTTCGTTTTAGTCCGTTTTTTAGTACTTCGATAGGATTTATGGGTGATAACCATAACCGTTTTGTAACTAAAGAGATGTACAGTAAAATTGGTTTGGGTGTGGTAATTAGTAACGATTATTTGGTGTTTAACAACTTTCAGTTATCGCTTGCTTTTTATCCAAGTATTCCGGGTAATGGGCATAATATTTTTAAAACAAACAATTTGCGTAACACTAACTTCGACTTACAACAATTTAACTACGGTAAACCGGAATTAGTGCCTTATAATTAATGTAGTATGAAATTTATTATTGAAACCGAAAGATTGCTTTTAAGGGAATTTATTTTAGATGATGCTGAAAAAAAGTTCTATCAACTGAATTTAAATCCAAATGTAATTAGATATACCGGAAATACTGCCTTTAAAAGTATTGATGAAGCAAAATCGTTTTTAGAAAACTACAACGATTATAAGACAAATGGCTATGGTCGATGGGCTGTGATTAATAAAAGTAATAATGAATTTATAGGTTGGTGTGGGCTGAAGTATGACAAATTAGAAAATGAAACGGATATAGGTTTTCGCTTTTTTGAAGAAGAATGGAACAAAGGTTACGCTACCGAAAGTGCAACTGCTTGTTTACAATATGGTTTTGAAGTTTTAAAATTAAACCGAATAATTGGACGTGCAATGAAAGAAAATACAGCATCAATAAAAGTATTGGAAAAAATTGGTTTGGTTTATGAAACCGATTGCGTGTTTGAAAATAAAGAAGCTGTAATTTATAAAATAGAAAAATAAAAGCAGCTGCCTAAAAAGCATTTCCTTTTGTCATTCCGGACTTGATCCGTAATCTCATTATTTAGATATGAAAAAATGTGCGAAGCTGAAACAAGTTCAGCTTGACATGTAAAGAACTCTTTAGGCAACTCAATTATCTATTTCTGCCACTCTTTAGTTTCGTTAAAAATGTGGGTTAAAATATCTTCATCTAAATCGGTAAAATCAATATTACGGCGACTCATAACAATTTTAGCGGTTTCAAAAGCTTTTACCGGCAAATATGGTTGTGTTCCTTGTGCGCCACCCCATGTAAAATTCGGAATGTAATTTCTTGGAAAACCTGCTCCAAATATGTTTGCAGCAACGCCAACCACCGTTCCTGTATTAAACATGGTGTTGATTCCGCATTTACTGTGATCGCCCATCATTAAACCGCAAAACTGCAAACCGGTATTTTCAAAACGTTCGGTATCGTAATTCCATAATTTAACCGATTCGTAATTATTTTTTAGGTTAGAATTGTTACTATCTGCACCAATATTACACCATTCGCCCAAAACGGCATTTCCTAAAAATCCATCGTGCCCTTTGTTTGAATACGCAAAAAGAACCGAATTGTTCACTTCTCCACCTACACGAGAATGCGGACCAACTGTTGTTGCACCGTAAATTTTTGTCGCCAATTTAACTTGCGCATGATCACACAACGCAAACGGTCCGCGAATTACAGATCCTTCCATAATTTCGGTATCTTTTCCAATATATATAGGTCCGGTTGTGGCATTTAAGGTACAAAAGTTTAAAACAGCACCTTCTTCAATAAAAATATTCTCGGCTCCTAAAACATTTACGGTTGAAGGAATGGGTTGCGATTTACGGTCTTGTGTAAGCAGTTCAAAATCATCGCGAATTGCCTGATCGTTCTTTTGAAAAATATCCCAGGTATGTTCTATCTGTAAACAATCTTCTTCGATTTCTAATAAATCATAATCATCAAAAACTACTTCTTCTTGTTCATCTGTGGTGTAAAAAGCAATAATTTCATCGTTTTGAACAATTGCCTGATTTGGCTGTAAAAACTGAATCATCTCCACCAAAACTTCATTCGGACAAAACGATGCGTTAATCATCACGTTTTCTGCCATTTCAACCATCGGAAATTTATCAGACAAATATTCTTCGGTTACCGTAGTTGTTGTAGTTCCCAAATACTTTTCCCACTTTTCGCGAATGGTTAAAATTCCAATACGGATATCGGCTACAGGTCGGGTAAATGTAAACGGCAACAGGTTGTTACGCACAGATCCGTCGTATAATATGTAGTTCATTTTTATGCTTTTTTAAAGGCTTAAAGTTACAAAGTTTTTATTAAGTTAAGGTAAATATAAACAAAAAGCCCTACTAAAAAGTAAGGCTTTGATATTTTGATGAATCCAAAAATTATTTTTTGAATTTAGCGTATTTGTTTTTGAATTTATCGATACGACCTGCTGTATCAATTAATTTAGATTTACCTGTGTAGAATGGGTGCGATGTACGCGAAATCTCCATTTTATAAACTGGGTACTCTACTCCATCAACTTCAATTGTTTCTTTTGTATCAACTGTTGATTTTGTGATGAATACGTCATCGTTAGACATATCTTTAAACGCTACTAATCTGTAATTTTCTGGGTGAAGACCTTGTTTCATTGTAAATCTTGTTTTAAATTAATTGGCTGTTTCTTGTTCTGATGCTTTTATCTTTCAAAAAGGTATAAACAAAACAACAGCTTTTTATGTAATTGTTTATTTTTCAGAATGCAAATTTAATAACATATTTTTAATCTGCAAACATAACTTTATACTTTTTTTATCATGAAACAGCAAAATTTTCTACCGCCTATTTTTGTATATTTGTAAGATTTTATAAAATTCATAAAACCATGAATACTATCAGTAAAACAACAGGTTTAACATTTGGCTATATTTTAATGGCTTACTACGCATTGGTTAACCTAATTGTTTTCTTTGCAGATTATACGTTATTCGTAAAATCGTACCTAACCATTGTAAATATGGTTGTTGTCTTAATTTTAGGAATTTGCTGCGTTTGGATTACCAAAAGACGCTTAAATAACCTTATTACTTTTAAAGAAGGTTTTACCGCTTTTTTTATAATGATTGTTTTAGGATTTCTGGCAAACTACATTATACAATATATTTTGTTCAACTTTGTAAACCCAGAAGCAAAGATAGTTAACAATGAACTAATGATTGAAATGACGCAGAAAATTGGTAAAGATTTAAATTTATCTGAAGCTGAAATTAACGATAAAATCAGCGTTGTTAATAATAATGCCGATGATAATTTTTCATTAAAAACATTATTTTTCAGTTACGCGCAAACCATTTTAGGTTCATCAATTGCAGGTTTGTTAATTGCATTGACATTTAAAAACAAATCAGAACTTTCAACACCAAGAAACCAATAATGAACCTTACGATTTTAATTCCTTTATTGAATGAAGCTGAATCGCTGCCCGAATTGTACCGTTGGATTACAAAGGTAATGCAGCAGCACAACTATTCGTACGAAGTTGTTTTTATTGATGATGGAAGCACCGATGAGTCTTGGGATATTATTGATGATCTTTCTAAAAACGATGCCAATGTAAAAGGAATCCGTTTTCAGAAAAACTTTGGAAAATCACAAGCGTTGCATGCAGGTTTTGCCATTGCAAATGGCGATGTTGTTATTACAATGGATGCCGATTTGCAGGACAGTCCCGATGAAATTCCCGATTTATACCACATGATCGTCAACCAAAATTTCGATTTAGTTTCGGGTTGGAAAAAGAAACGCTATGATTCCATCGTATCCAAAAACCTTCCTTCAAAATTATTCAATTGGGCAGCACGCAAAACATCGGGCGTTCAACTAAACGATTTTAACTGTGGTTTAAAGGCTTACAGCAATAAAGTGGTTAAAAATATCGATGTTTATGGCGAAATGCACCGTTACATTCCTGTGTTGGCAAAAAATGCAGGTTTCAATAAAATCGGTGAAAAAGTAGTACAGCATCAGGCTCGCAAGTACGGTGTTTCAAAATTTGGAATGAGTCGGTTTGTAAATGGCTTTTTAGATTTAATCACCATTTGGTTTTTATCAAAATTCGGCAAAAGACCCATGCATTTGTTCGGCGCTTTGGGCGTTATCATGTTCATTGTAGGTTTTTGCAGTGCGGCGTTTATCGGCGTTTACAAATTGTATAAGCTTTCTATGCACGAACCCGCAATTTTGGTAGCAAACAATCCGTGGTTTTACATATCGCTTACCGCAATGATATTAGGTACGCAGCTGTTTTTGGCAGGTTTCTTGGGCGAAATCATCCTTAGAACAAAAAACAACGAACCGCGTTATAAAATTTCAGGAAAATTAAATATTTAAGAAAAAAAACTGGAAAAATGATTATTAAAAGTCTTTAAACTTTCGTTACTTCGATTGATTTTTGGTAGTGAAAACGAAGAAAATTGTGTCGAGAAGTTCTCGACAAGCTCGAACTGACGAATAAACGAATCAACAGTTAAACGAATAGACAAATAAAAATACAATGGAAATCCCAAAAAACATATTAGAACACAGCAACAAATGGATTCAAGATCCTTTTGATGTTGAAACGCAAAACCTGGTAAAAGAATTGCTGACTTCTTCTCCAAAAGAATTAGAAGACGCTTTTTACCGCAATTTAGAATTCGGAACCGGCGGAATGCGCGGAATTATGGGCGTTGGTACCAACCGAATCAACAAATACACATTAGGTAAAAACACACAAGGATTATCTCAATATTTAAAACAGAGTTTTCCAAACGAACAAATAAAAGTAGCAATTGCTTACGATTGCCGCCACAACAGTAAATCGTTGGCAAAAGTTGTTGCCGATGTTTTTTCTGCAAACGGAATCAACGTTTTTTTGTTTGAAGATTTACGTCCTACGCCGGAATTATCTTTTGCGGTTCGATACTTAAATTGTCATGCAGGGATTGTTTTAACAGCATCGCACAATCCACCGGAATATAACGGTTACAAAGTATATTGGCAAGATGGCGGACAGTTGGTTCCACCGCAAGACAAGGAAATTATTCAGGTAATTGACAGTTTGGATTATTCGGATATTTTGTTCGAATCAAATCCGGAATTAATCGAATACATCGGTACAGAAATCGATGAAGCTTTTGCCCAATCATCAATAGAAAATGCTACGTTTAATCTTCCTGAAGGTGCGCGTGAAAACTTAAAAATTGTTTACACGTCGTTACACGGTACATCGATCAAAGCTATTCCGAATGTTTTAGAAAAAGCGGGTTACACTAATGTGTCTATTGTGGCAGAACAGGCTGAACCAAACGGAGATTTCCCTACGGTTAAATCGCCAAACCCAGAAGAACCTGAAGCTTTGAAAATGGCAATTGATCTGGCAAACGAAACAAATGCCGATATTGTTATTGGTACAGATCCGGATTCTGACCGATTGGGAATTGCGGTTCGCGATAATGAAGGAAAAATGATTTTGTTGAACGGAAATCAGGCAATGGTTGTTATGACTGCCTTTTTGTTGGAACAATGGAAACGCGACGGAAAATTAGAAGGTAAAAGGCATTTTGTAGGATCAACCATTGTATCAACTCCAATGATTTTGGCACTTGCCGAAGCTTACGAAGTGGATTGTAAAGTTGGATTGACCGGTTTTAAATGGATTGCCAAATTTATTAAAGATTTCCCAGAGCAGAAGTTTATCGGCGGCGGCGAAGAAAGTTTCGGCTACATGGTAGGCGATGCCGTTCGCGATAAAGATGCGGTTGCATCAACCTTGTTAATCTGTGAAATTGCCGCTATTGCAAAAGCATCGGGTTCATCGGTTTACAAAGAACTGCAAAACCTGTATGCTGATTTTGGTTATTACAAAGAACATTTAATTTCGTTAACCAAAAAAGGAAAAGACGGAGCCGAAGAAATCGCAAAAATGATGACCGAATTACGCAACAATCCGCTTAAAGAAATTGCTGGTGAGCGTGTTGTTTTTGTAGAAGATTATCAAAGTTCAATAGCTACTAATTTGTTTTCGAATGAAACTGAGCCTTTGTTCTTACCAAAATCTAACGTGTTGATTTATTATTTAGAAGACGGATCTAAAATTTGCGCACGCCCAAGTGGAACCGAGCCTAAGATCAAATTCTACTTTAGCACCAACACACCTATTGAAAACGTTGAAGAAATAAAAGATGCCGATGAATATCTAACCCATAAAATTCAACGCATTATTAACGATATGAATTTAAATTAATGGACGATAATTTAAAAAAGATTTTTCCATTTGCTAAAAATTACAAATTCAATGTTGTTGCAAATATTGGGTTTAACGTTCTATACGCGCTGTTTGGAACTTTAGGAATGGTTTTTATCATGCCGGTTCTTTCGGTACTTTTTGATGAGCAGAAAAAAAAAGTAATTACCTTACCCAAATACGAAGGATTTTTTGATGCTTTAGGAAACTGGAAAACCTACATTTCGTACTATGTAGATCAATATTCTACCGAATATGGCGTGCAATATGGCTTAATGCTAACCGTTGGTTTGGTATTAGTTACTTTTTTGCTTAAAAATTTATCGAATTATTTTGCCCTTCAAAATTTAACCAAGCTTAAAAACGGAGTTTTGCGAGATTTACGCGAAAAAATGTTCACTAAAATTATTTCGTTACCCGTGTCTTATTATTCCGAGAAGCGTAAAGGTGACGTGATGGCGCGTATGTTGGGCGATGTGAACGAAGTTCAAAATTCGTTTTTTATGATTTTAGAATTAATCGTAAAAGAACCTTTGACTATCATTTTCTCATTAATTGCAATGATTTCCTTAAGCTGGAAACTAACTATTTTCGTTTTTATATTTATTCCAGTATCAGCATTAATTATTTCGGTAATTGGTAAAAGTTTAAAAGGAAAATCAACCAGAGCACAACAAGAAAACGGTTATTTAATATCTATTACCGAAGAAACACTTTCCGGCTTAAAAGTGGTAAAAGGGTATAATGCAGAAAACTATTTTTCAAAAATTTTTAACGATTCTATTAATCGTTTATACAACCTAACAAATGCCATCGCCAAAAAAAATAATTTAGCATCGCCCATGAGCGAGTTTATGGGAATTGTGGTTATTGGTGTTTTGCTAATTTATGGCGGAAATTTGGTTTTGGTAGAAGGATCTTTAAAAGGATCTGATTTTATTGCTTATATTGGCTTGGCTTACAATATTTTAACTCCTGCAAAAGCTATTTCAAAAGCAAGTTATCAGGTTAAAAACGGTATGGCAGCTGCAGAACGTGTTTTTGAAATATTGGATACACCAAATGTTATCAGAGATACAGATCAATCGGTTGAATTAAAAAATTTCAATGATAAAATCGCTATAAAAAATGTTACCTTTTCTTACAACGGCGAGTACGATGTTTTAAAGAATTTCAATCTGGAAATTCCTAAAGGAAAAACCGTTGCATTGGTTGGTCAGTCGGGTTCTGGTAAAAGTACTATTGCCAATTTACTGATGCGTTTTTATGATGTTGAACAAGGCGAATTGTTAATTGACGGTACAAATATTAAGGATATTAAATTAGTGTCATTGCGCGATCAGTTAGGTTTGGTAACGCAAGACAGCATTATGTTTAACGGCAGTATTGCTGATAATGTTAGAATTGGAAGATTAAATGCTAGCGATGACGAAGTGATTGATGCCTTAAAAATCGCCAATGCCTTTGAGTTTGTGCAACATTTGCCAGAAGGAATAAATACAAATATTGGCGATGGCGGCGGAAAACTTTCGGGCGGACAAAAACAACGTATTTCTATTGCTCGAGCAGTTTTAAAGAATCCACCGATTATGGTTTTAGATGAAGCAACATCGGCATTAGATACAGAAAGCGAACGATTGGTACAAGATGCGTTAGAAAAAATGATGGCAAACCGTACATCTGTTGTTATTGCACACCGTTTATCAACCATTCAAAAAGCCGATTTAATTGTGGTAATGAATCGTGGCGAAATTGCCGAACAAGGTACACACGACGAATTATTAGCTAAAAACGGTACGTATTCCAAGTTAGTTTCGTTGCAATCATTTGAAAGTTAAATATAAAATAATATTCAAAAATCACTCAATTGAGTGATTTTTTTTATTTATAAAATTATTGTTTTTCGATAATTTATATATCTTTGTCAATAAATAAATGTTTTTTATCATTAATTTAAAAATTTAAAGATATGGAAATTAGAATTACTACAAGTCATATTTTAAAAGCATTGCTTTTGCTAACGTGGATCATTTTTATTGGTTTGTGTGTAGAAGCCGGTGCAATCATCGTTAATACTTTTATCACGTTGTTTATTAATCCCGATGCAGTGAAGAATTTTTGGGAAGGTGCAGATATTTTGTCGATTTATCAGTTTGATATCAATCATTTTACAGCTCTGGCAATTGTAATGATTATTATAGCCGTATTAAAAGCCATCATGTTTTATTTGATTCTTAAACTGCTTTCAGAAAAGAAATTAGATTTCACAAAGCCATTCAATACGCATTTAAAAGATTTCATTTTAAAACTATCGTATTTGTCATTCGGGATTGGTCTGTTTACGCATTGCGGATCTCAATTCTGCTTATGGTTAACAAGTCAAGGTGCCAAAATAGTAAGTTTGGAGTCTTTAAACTTAACGGGGGCAGATGTGTGGTTTTTTATGGCTATTATTCTTTTGGTAATTACCCAGATTATTAAAAAAGGAATTGAAATTCAATCAGAAAACGACTTAACTATATAACTTTATGAGAACATTACGCTTATTAGATTTAATCATAACGATACTTTTCTATTCTATGTTAGGAATAGGAATAATAACCTTTGGTGTATTTACTCTTCTTTTATTTGGAATTGATTTAGGAATTAAAACATCAACAACTTTTTCAGATAAAAGCAAAGTAACTATGTATTTGTTGCTATTTAGCATATTTATCTTTTATTCGGCTTATGTTTACTCAATTTATTTGTTCAAACAAAATATTTCATCCTTTATTAAATTTAAACTATTTACCAATCAGGTTATAAAAAACTTTAAGATCATGGGGGTAATTTATATAGCAAGTTATATTATCTCATCATTAATTGTTCCTTTATTCAGGCAAGATATAAAAATCGAAATTGGTCAATATCAAGATTTCTTTAATTTTCCGCTAAACGGATTAGTCATTGGGTTATTTTTTTTAGTATTAAGTAAAGTGTTTCAAATAGCCAAATTCCAAAAAGAAGAAAACATAGAACTAAAACAAGAAAACGAATTAACTATATAACTTATGAAAACATTAAAAAATTTACTAAGTGTAACATATTATTTTATAGTAGTAAGTATTGTACTGATGTTACTTATTTTAATACCATTGTGGTTTAATCTAATACCTGTATTTACAAAGGCAATAAAAGAAGATTTTGACTTAGAATACATCTTTAAATTTTCATTTTTCATAGAATTGTTAAGTGTTCCTATTTTTCTAGTGATGGTAAAAAAAATGAAATTAATATCAATTAATTTCTCAAATAAAATTTATTTCAGCATTGAGAATTCAATTTATCTTACACAAATTGGTTATTACTTTATTGCATTATATTTTATAGAAAATATACTATGTCAATACATTTTTCCACTTATAAACAATTATAATAATTTCAATTGGTTCGAAGATTTCAATCCTTTTGATTTGATGCTTTCTACATTTTATAAATTAATTATTGGCTTATTTTTACTAGGAATCGGCAAAGCCTTTGAATTAGGTTTAAAACAACAACAAGAAAACGAACTAACTATATAATATCATGAAAAAAATAATCACACTTTGTTTTACATTAACTACAACAATAATGTTAGCACAAAATACACAACACAGCAAAGTTATCGACAGCTTGTTGCAGGCATCAATAAAAGAAAATAATATTCCAGCAATGGCAGCCGCTGTAATTAATGGCGATAACGTGTTTTACGGAACAGCCGGAACAATTTCAAACAAAAGCAACGAGGCTGTTACTAACAAAACCTTGTTTCATATAGGATCAAACACCAAAGCGTTTACATCATTTCTAGTATTTCAACAAATCGAAAAAGGAAATTTATCATTAGAAACTCCTTTTTTCTCGCTTTTCCCTGAATTGAAAAATGATGAAAACTCGGCATATCATTCCATAACATTAAAAGATTTATTGTCGCACAACGCCCAAGTTCAGCCTTTCACAGCAGATGAAGAATTTCTTTCATTAAAAATAGATGCAAAGACTACCGAATTAAAACGAGTTGAATTTGCGCAACAAGTTTTGGCACAACCAACCGTAGAAAAAGGAACCTATTCCAACGCGGGATATGTTTTGGCAGCCATGATGATTGAAAAATCGGCAAAAAAATCGTACGAAGATTTATTGGCAGATTTTATGAAGCAACAAAATTGGGATTACAGTTTTGGATTTCCAAACAAAAAAAACTTGAATCATGCTTGGGGTCATTGGGTTGAAAACAATGAATTAACAGCTTTGCCGCCAACGCATTCGTACAAGTTAGAAGATTTTATGCTTTCGGCGGGTGATTTATCAATGAACATTACCGATTATGCTGCGTGGTTGCAACTGCATTTAAAAGGATATAATTCTGAAATTGGTATATTAAAATCAGAAAACTTTAAAAAAATGCACTTTGATGTTTATAATTACAGCTATGGTTGGGGAAATACCGTTCAAGGAAACCAAAAATTGAGTTTTCACGATGGGTCAACAGGAACTTTTTACACGCACGCCATTTTAATCCCTGAAAGTAAATTAGGAATCACGATTTTTGCAAACGCTGCCGATGAAAATCATGTAAAAGCAATTTACGATATGCAGCAACAGTTAATTTCCCAAATAAAAAAAATAATAAATGGCAATAATAGTAAACCTTGATGTTATGCTGGCAAAACGCAAAATGCAGTCGCAAGAACTGGCAGACAAAATCGGTATAACAACTGCCAACTTATCTATTTTAAAAACAGGTAAAGCCAAAGCCATTCGTTTTTCTACTTTAGAAGCCATTTGCAAAGAACTAAACTGCCAGCCAAGTGATATTTTAGAGTATATTCCTGATACAGATTAAAATTAGTTTACTAATTTTATAGAAAAATGTGTTTAAGAAATTTCCTGAAACTTAAAATTTTTTCATTTATATTTTTGAGTTATACAAGTTATGGTCAGAGTTGCTATTGTAAGGATAAAAAAGAATTAAGCTCAATCATAAATTGCGAAAAATACTATTTCAGTAATGGCAATAGTATTAATTGGACTTATGACTGCAATGGATCATATTTGATTTTTGAAAATAAAGAAGGTAGTAAAATTTTGTTTGATCTGGAAAAAGAACTAATTGAGCTTACTGGAAGATTGGGATATACATATTGGCAAGAATTTAAAAATTACTTTATGATTACCAACAAACCCTCATCAGGGAGTCAACCTGCTGAATATATTTTATTTGATAAAAATTCGGGCGAAAAGATTAAATATTTAGGAAATGAGTTAATACAAAATGAAGATTATGTTGTTTTTGTAAATTTTTATGGAGATGATTTTTATATCATTCTTTTCGATAAAAATTCAAATCAATTAAAACAACAGAAATTACCAGCAGAAATAATTGATAAAAGTGTGGAAAATTCAAATCCTTTATATTTAATAGAAATTTTTGATAGTTCAATGTTAAATGATGAGAAAATAGTATTAGAATTTAAAAACTCTAAAGAAAATAATAAAGAAGAAAACATTAAACTTGAATTTTCAATTGATTCTTTCAAGGACATGATTGATTTAAAAAAAATAAATACCATTTCAAAAGCATTAAAGAAACAAAAAATCACGATTTCATTTGATGAAAATATCGATCCATCAAAATTAGATATAAAAATGATTGATGGTTTGGGTGGTTGGCATACAACTATTTACAACATCTTTTTAAATAATGAATTAGATATTAAATCATTACCAAAATCAAAAGGAATATATAAATTGAATATTAACTATGGCGAAGAACTTACATATACTGAAATCTTTATTTATTTAGGAAAAACAGATTATGAAGAATTACAATTTAATTTTTATAAAGAAAATGATAGAATTTTCTGTCAAATTAGTTCTAAAATATCCAATGAATTGAATAAAGAAATTGTTTTAAATCCATTTTCTGACGAAATGAAAGAGCTATTTGAAGAATTAAAAAAAATTGAATTAAGAGACCAATCTTAAAATTAAACGCTTCGAAAATGTTTAAAGAAAACCAAAAACTACATATTCCTGAAAACGACACCATAATCTGGAAGTATTTAGATCTTTCTAAATTTCTGGATCTATTGCTGTCTAAACGTATGTTTATGGCTCGATCTGATAAGTTTGAGGACCAGTTTGAAGGAACTTTTAGCGAACCTACATACGAAGAAATTAAAAAGCTTTTAGCAGATAACCCGGAATATTTAGATACCTACAAATCAAAACGAAAGAATATTGTTATAAGCAGTTGGCATGCCAATTCGTACGAAAGTTATGCCATGTGGCAGGTTTTCACAAAGAATAACGAAGGTTTGGCGATACAGTCAACCATCGGCAGTTTAAAGAAAGCGTTGATTGAACCGAGAGCCGATCAGTTTATCGGCGAGGTAAATTATATCGACTATAAAAAAGAACACATTCCGTTTGATGATGATTTTTTTCCGTTCCTTTTCAAGCGAAAAAGTTTTCAGTACGAACACGAAGTCCGAGTAATTACAGATGTTACCCATTTAGATCTTCACGTAAACGAAGGTGTTAAGGTATTGATTGATGTTAACGAGATGATTGAACGTTTGTATATTCACCCAAAATCAGAAAACTGGTACAAAAAACTGGTAATTGAAGTAGTTGAACGTTTAGGTTTTGAATTTTTGATTGAAAAATCTGATTTAGAAAGTGATATTTTGATTTAAGAATCGGTTTTTGATCTTGCCTGTACCATATTTACAAAGAAAACCGTTTGCATTTTACGGGCTTTAAACTTTAAAACTTCCTTATTAGGTCCGTCAAAAAGTTCGTCTAAAGTCTGCATCCAGTAAAACAACCAAGTTCCAAAATTGTGTGCCGTTACATTATGGTTTGTTTCGGCGTCAACCTTATTATGTGCTTCAATCGGGTTTCCTTTATACTTTTGAACTCCGAAAACATGTTGTTCCCAAAAATCGGTAATCTTTTGTAAATGAGGTTCCCAATCGGAAATTATCGAATTAAAAATCGGACCAATTTCTGCATCATTTCGTACCTTATCATAAAAAAATCGAACCAATTTTTCTAAATCTTCCCTGTTTTCAACATCGTGTTTCATTGCGTAAATAAGTTTCTATAAATTTACAAAGTATTTAAATTAAAATGGTTTATATTTTTATAAAATACTTATTTTTGCAAACAAATTAAACTTAAAAAAATGGCAGGTACAAGAACATTTACAATGATTAAACCAGACGCTGTAGAAGCTGGAAGTATTGGTGGAATATTAAATATGATTGCTGAAGGCGGTTTCAGAATCGTTGCAATGAAATTAACGCAATTAACAGTTGCTGATGCTAAGAAATTTTACGAAGTTCATGCAGAGCGTCCGTTTTATGGTGAATTAGTAGAGTTCATGTCAAGAGGACCAATCGTTGCAGCAATTTTAGAAAAAGATAACGCTGTGGAAGATTTCCGTACATTAATTGGTGCTACAAACCCAGCTGATGCTGCAGAAGGAACAATCCGTAAAAAATATGCAAAATCAATCGGTGAAAATGCAGTTCACGGTTCAGATTCTGACGAAAATGCTGAAATTGAAGCAGCTTTCCACTTTGCAGGAAGAGAACAGTTTTAATCAACTGATACAGATATTTAAAATCCACCCGTAAAGGTGGATTTTTTTATTTCAAATTCTTTATAAAATTGGCGTCAACCTTAAAAAAGTCGTCAACTAAAAAGCTGGCTCCTTCTAAATTTTGGAGTTTTGAGTTTTCACTGTTGTATCCCAAACAATAAATTCCGGCAGCACAGGCAGCCTTAACTCCGTTTGTACTGTCTTCAATTACAATACATTCTTCAATTTTATTTTTAGATAACGAAGCAGCGTGTATAAAGATTGTAGGATCGGGTTTTGATTTTACAAAATCTTCTCCACTCACTTTATGCGTAAAATAATCGTTCAAATTAAATCGATTAAAAACACGACTTATAGTATTTTTAGAAGCCGATGATGCCAAAATCAATTCTACATCACTTGCATGCAAATCCTTAATTAAATTTTCAACTCCGGCAATCAGTTCCAAATCGGGTTTTGTATCAAAAGCATCATTAAAAAGAGAACGTTTTCTCTGTATTAAATCTTCCACTTCATGATCCAATCCAAACTGATCTTTTATCTTTTGAAATACATTTCTTGTTGAATTTCCTGTAAAAGTAGCATATAATTCTTCAGAAACATCAATTCCCAATTCTTCAAAATGCTTAAAATAAGCGTATTTATGTACAGGTTCTGTATCAACAATCACCCCGTCCATATCAAAAATAACGGTTTTAACCATAATTATCAAACGTTTATGCAAAGGTACGCAAAGCTATCGTAAAAAAAGTATTTCACAACCAACATATAAATCGTAACTTTGTAGGCTTATTTAAATAAAAAAATGCGTTTACACAGAAATTTGGTTTTTGCAGTTATAGATTCACTTTTATACATATTTAACGATGGGGAATATGCCGATAAAGAAGTTGCAAAAGCTTTAAAAAGAGATCCTCGTTGGGGGGCTAAAGACCGTAAGTTTGTTGCCGAAACGATTTATGAAATTGTTCGTTGGAAAAGATTATATACTGAAATTGCAGAGGTTAAAGATCCTTTTACCCGTGAAGATATTTGGCGCACTTTTGCCGTTTGGGCAGTTTTGCGTGGTATTACCCTACCCGATTGGAAATATTTTGAAAACACTCCTGTTCGTAGAATCAAAGGAAAATTCGATGAGCTTTCTAAAATTAGAAAATACCGTGAATCGATTCCTGATTGGATGGATGAATTAGGTGTGAAAGAATTGGGCGAAGAAGTTTGGACAAAAGAATTAGCCGCACAAAACCAACAAGCCAATGTTGTTTTAAGGGTTAATACGTTGAAAACAACGAAACAGCAATTGCGTGCACAGTTAATGGATTTAGATATTGAAACGGAATTTCATGATAAATATCCAGATGCTTTAATTTTGAAGGAACGTGCAAACGTTTTTATGACACCGCTTTTTAAGGAAGGATTCTTTGAAGTGCAAGATGCTTCTTCACAAAAAGTTGTTCCTTTATTAGATGTTCAGCCGGGAATGCGTGTTGTGGATACTTGTGCAGGTGCAGGTGGTAAAACATTACACATTGCTGCTAAAATGGAAAACAAAGGGCAAATTATTGCCATGGATTTATATGAAAGCAAGCAAAAGCAGTTAAAAATTCGTGCCAAACGTAACGGCGTTTTTAATGTGGAATACCGCATTATAGATTCAACCAAAGTAATAAAAAAATTACATGATAAAGCAGATCGAGTTTTGATTGATGCACCTTGTTCGGGCTTGGGCGTTTTAAAACGCAACCCGGACAGTAAGTGGAAACTTCAACCTGAATTTATCGAAAATATAAAACAAACACAGCAAGAAGTTTTAGAAAATTATTCTAAAATGGTAAAAGTGGGCGGAAAACTGGTATATGCAACTTGTTCAATTCTACCATCGGAAAACGAAAAACAAATTAACCATTTCTTAAACACCGATTTTGGTAAAAACTTTAAGTTTGTAACAGACGAAAAAGTATTGGCATCGCAATCTGGTTTCGATGGTTTTTACATGTGTTTAATGGAACGCATAAAATAATTAAATATGAAAAAAATTACATCATTTATTGTAACTGTTTGTTGTTCATTTACAATTTTTGCGCAGGCACCGGCGAATTATTATAACAGTGCTACTGCAACGGGCTACACATTAAAATCGCAATTAAAAACAATCATTTCAGCAAATTATACTGATTTAACTTATGGAGGATTATGGAACTTATATAGTTCTAATGTTTCCAATAACGGTTTTCGTGACAAATATTATGAAAACGATAATACCATTTTAGATATTTATTCTGAAAGACCGACTGCTGCAGATCCTTACAATTTTACTGTAATTACTGATCAATGTGGCAATTATAGTAAAGAAGGTGATTGCTATAATCGCGAACATTTAATTCCTCAATCCTATTTTGACCAACATTCTCCAATGAGAACAGACGCTTTTCATGTTTGGCCAACCGACGGAAAAGTTAATGGAGAACGTGGAAATTTGCCGTTTGGAAAAGTTGCTACAGCTAGCTACACATCACAAAGTGGAACAAAAAGAGGAACGAGTGGCGTAGCCGGCTTTACGGGAACTGTTGTGGAACCTATCAATGAGTTTAAAGGAGATATTGCACGTGCTTATTTTTACTTTGCTACAAGGTATGAAGATTTAATGGATGATTTTTATTCAGATCATCCTAATGCAGAAATCCGTGCTATGTTTGATGGATCTACCGATAAAGTATTCAACACAGGCTTTTTAGATGTATTGTATCAGTGGCATTTACAAGATCCGGTAAGTGCTCGTGAAACAGATTTGAATAATTACATCTACAGTGAGCAAGGCAACAGAAATCCTTACATTGATAATCCTACTTATGTAACAGCTGTTTGGTTTCCGCACTTGTTAAGCAATCCAAAAGCTGAATTGGTTGAGTTTAATGTGTATCCGAATCCGGCACCAAAAAACACGATATTCATCTCTACTAAAGAAAAAATCGATTTAATAACAGTTTATAATTTAGAAGGAAAGTTAGTCAAAAAAGTATCGAACCCAGAATTTAACGATGAAGTTTTCACTATTGATCATTTAAAAAGTGGAACTTATATTCTTAAACTAAAAAGTGGTAAGAAGTCAACTACAAAGAAATTTATAGTTAAATAACAAAAAACTCCGATCGACTGATCGGAGTTTTTTATTTCATTAATATTTGTTGTAATTCTTGTAAAGTAACGTTTTGTTGTTCGCCTGAATTTAAGTTTTTCAAAGCAAAAATATTCTGCTGCATTTCAGTTTCACCAACTATAACAGCGTAGTTGATTCCTTTTTTCTCAGCAAACTGAAATTGTTTTGCCATTTTCGCTTTATCAGGATACAATTCAGCATTCACTCCGGATTCACGCAATTCGCGAATAACTTTTAAGCAGTATTTAGCTTCGTTATCGCCAAAATTCAGGAACAAAACATCAGTAACATTTGATACGGTTTTAGGGAAAACATTCAATTCTTCTATAACCAGATAAATTCTATCTAAACCGAACGAAATACCAACACCACTCATATTTTTCAAACCGAAAATTCCTGTTAAATCATCGTAACGACCACCGCCACCGATTGATCCCAACTTAACGGTTTCTGGTGCTGTAACTTCAAAAATGGCTCCGGTATAATAATTTAAACCACGTGCTAACGTAACATCTAAATTCAATGTTGCTGATTTCAAACCTAATTCTTCCACGGTTTCGCAGATAAATGTCAGCTCGTCAACTCCTTTAGTCCCTTCAACCGATGATGCTAATAATTCGCGTAGCTGATTCAGTTTTTCGGTTAACGATCCATTAAAATTAAATAACGGTTGTATTTTAACCAACGCTTCTTCTGAAATTCCTTTAGCCAACATTTCGGTTTTAACACCATCTTCGCCAATTTTATCTAACTTATCTAAAGCAACAGTAAAATCAATTAGTTTATCACTTGCACCAATAACTTCGGCAATTCCCGACAATATTTTTCGATTGTTGATTTTAATGGTAACTCCTTCTATCTTTAAATCGCTGAATACAGCATCATACAACTGCACCAATTCTATTTCCTGCCATAAAGATGTTGATCCAACTACATCTGCATCGCATTGGTAAAACTCGCGAAAACGACCTTTTTGCGGACGATCGGCACGCCAAACCGGTTGAATCTGGTATCGTTTAAAAGGAAACTCCAATTCATTTTGGTGCTGAACCACAAAACGAGCAAACGGAACGGTTAAATCGTAACGCAATGCTTTTTCGGATATTTGTGAAGTGATTTTTAAACTATTTTTAGTTTGCAGAAATTCTTCGTTCGTCTTCGCTAAAAAATCGCCCGAATTTAAAATCTTAAAAATTAAACGGTCGCCTTCTTCCCCGTATTTTCCCATTAAGGTTTCAGAATTTTCAAATGAAGGCGTTTCAATTGGTTGAAAACCGCTGCGTTCAAAATGCTTTTTTATAACGGACATGATGTATTGACGCTTTGCTACTTCGATCGGAGAAAAATCTCTTGTTCCTTTTGGAATACTTGGTTTTTGTGCCATTTTAATTTTTATTTATGCAAATATAAACTGAAAAGTCTAAAGTTTAAAAGACTAAAGTCGTAAAGTCTGAATATAAACTAATAAGCTTTCATCATTCGGTCGTTCTGTATAAAATCTTTTTTTAGTTCGATTTTTTTGAAATATTCCGAAACCATTTCTTGCATTTCATTCCCTAAATATTGATTGATTTCAAAAAACAACATGCCTTTTTCATTCAAACTTTTATGTGCTAATTGCGTAATTTTTCGGTAAAAAATCAACGGATCGTTATCATCAACAAACAATGCCAAATGTGGTTCGTGCTGCAATACATTTTCGTTTATTTCTGCTTTTTCTAAATTGCGAACGTATGGCGGATTGGATATAATGATATCATAAGCATCTAAACCTTCTGTTTGTAAAATATCCTGCTGAATAAAAGTAACGTCTGTCTGCAAATTCACTGCATTTTCTTTTGCAATTTTTAAAGCTTCAACCGAAACATCAATCGCAGAAACAATTGCCAGCGGAAATTCTTTTTTAATGGTTATTGGAATACAGCCCGTTCCGGTTCCAATATCCAAAACGTGCCAGTTTTTTTCCGGCTGCTTTTTCATTTCGGTTAAAATCCAATCTACCAATTCTTCAGTTTCTGGTCGTGGAATTAATGTTGCAGGCGAAACCTTAAAATCGTATCCAAAAAAATTCGCTTGTTGCGTAATATATTGTATGGGTTCATTATCTTGTAAACGATTGAAAACTTCGTCTATTTTTTGCTGATTTTCAATCAAAATCGATTCATTTCCATTCAAAACAAGGTCGGCTTTACTGTATTTCAATGCAAATTCCATTGCCATGTAGAACAAATTCAATCGCTCTGTTTCATCATAAAAAGCAGGAAGTTGGTTTAGAAATCGTTTTTTATAATCGTTTACCGTCATCTTTTTTTAATTTTGTAAAAAATTCGCCATGCACACACACGAACAATTTATGTACCGCGCTTTGTTTATTGCACAGAAAGGTTTGCCCGCTGCCATGCCAAATCCGTCGGTTGGTGCGGTAATTGTTCACAAAGATACAATTATTGGCGAAGGTTCAACGAGTGCTTTTGGCGGATCGCATGCCGAAGTAAACGCAATAAATTCGGTTAAAAATAAAGAGCTGTTAAAGGAAAGCACCCTTTATGTTACGCTGGAACCTTGTAGTCATTTTGGAAAAACACCGCCTTGTGCAGATTTAATCGTAAAAATGCAGATTCCAAATGTGGTGATTGGTTGTGTGGATCCTTATGCGGAAGTTGCTGGAAAAGGCATCGAAAAACTGAAAAATGCCGGTGTAAATGTGATTGTTGGAATTTTAGAGAAGGAATGTATCGACAGTAACATCCGTTTTTTTACATTTATTCAGAAAAAAAGACCTTATATTATTTTAAAATGGGCAGAATCGGCAGATGGATTTATTGCTCCGACAGAAAAGAACGAACAAAAACCTGTTTGGATTTCGAACAATTATTCCCGACAACTGACGCACAAATGGCGCAGTGAAGAAATGAGCATTTTGGTTGGAACAAAAACAATTTTTGATGATAATCCTTCCCTTACAACTCGAGATTTTGTTGGAAAGAATCCGGTTAGAATTTATTTAGATCGAAATCATAAAATTGATGCATCGTTTGCAATTGCGAATTCAGAAAGTAAAACAATTTGTTTGTGTGTGGAATTTCCTTTAAATCCGATCGATCAAATCATTTATAAAAAGATTGATTTTGATAATTTACCTGCCGAAGTGAATAGAATTTGTGTGGAAGAAAATATTCAATCGATAATTATTGAAGGTGGATCGCAAACCTTACAGCAGTTCATTGATGCTAATTTTTGGAACGAAGCCAGAGTTTTTAAAAGCGATGTAATTTTGAAAGAAGGCATAAAATCTGTTGAATTAAAAAATGCTGTGCAGATTTCTACACAAAAAATTCAGAACAACATTTTAACCTACTACAAAAACCCAAATAATGACTGATACTTACAAAACAATAGAAAAACCAAGCGATGAAGTGTTGTTTAAAGAAAAAAACAGCAAGTTTTTCGGTTACGCTTTTCCTATTCAGTCAGAAAATGAGGTGAAAGAAATTTTAGATCAACTAAAAAAGCAACATTACACAGCAAGGCATTGGTGTTACGCGTACCAGATTGGTACAAAAACAAAAATTTATCGCGCTAATGACGACGGCGAACCCAACAACAGTGCAGGAATGCCTATTTACGGACAAATACAATCGTTCGATGTTACAAATGTTCTGGTAGTTGTAGTTCGATATTTTGGTGGTGTAAAGTTAGGCGTTGGCGGTTTGGTTACAGCTTATAAAACGGCTGCACAAATGGCTTTAGAAACGGTTGAAATTGTAGAAAAAACAATAAATACGCATTATCTTATTCGGTTTGATTATAAAAACATGAATAAAGTAATGCGCGTTATTAAAGAAAAAAACCTGAATGTTATAAATCAGGTTTTAGAATTAGATTGTTTAATTGAAATATCCTGCAGATTGACTCAAAAAGAGGAAATCTTTAATGCGTTCAATCATATTTTTGAAGTTTCCATTACAGAAAAAGAGGATTAATCGTACTTAAAATTCAAAAGTTGTTCTTCAACCAGCATTCTAAATCCATCTGAATCTATTTTAGTTCCATCGTTAATAAAATCCATCATGTGTAAAGCAAAATAAGGCGCTTTTGCTTTAGGTAACTTATAATTTTCATACAGAAAATCGGCAGAATAAACCTTTAAAAATCGTTCCATAACTTGTATTTCACGTTCTACCGACAATGCTTTTTTATTTGTTTTTGCCCTACCAGTAAGTTTATTTACAAAACCATCAAGTTTAATATTTCCTGTTGCAGAATAATTATCCTTGTAGGTAATCTGATTGTCTTTTTTAACGGCACGCTCTGTTTTGGTTAAATTGGGCGAAGTTCCTAAACCTAATTTGCTGTTCATGTTGGTATATTCAATTTCTACTTCATCTAAAACAGTAGAATCGGTCAAAAGCACGTTTAAACTTTTTCTATCAATTACCTTTTGCGAAACATCAATCGTTTCTACAATTGTTCCGTTTACATAAAACGTTAATTTATCGTTTACATTTAAAGGAATGGTTTTATAAACATTTTGTCCCAGTTCCATAATCGGATCGTTATTATGCTTAATTGCAATTTGCACTTCTTGAGTTGGGTTGTAAACTCGTGCTTTTAAAACAACAGGTGTTTGTGCCATTAAAAATCCCGAACAAAACAAAAATAGCAGTAAAATATACTTTTTCATAGTTGTAATTTTTTTGTAGAATTTACGATTTTTTGTTTGTTCGTAAAAAAGATTTTTTGCTTTTAACAATATTTACCCGTTTATTAATTTTTCAAGGTAATCGGGTACCGAAATTGGTCGTTTTGTTTTCACATCAACAAATACCAAAACTGTTTGCGCAGTTGTTAATAACTCGCCCTTTTGGTTGATAATTTCATAGGTAAATTCAATCTTTACGCCACCTAAAAAAGCCAGTTTGGTTATTACAGTTAGTTCATCGTCGTAGTACGCAGGTTTCTTGTAATTCATGTTTAAAGAAACCACCGGAAGCATTACTCCGCCATCTTCAAGCTCTTTGTACGAAACCCCTTTATTTCTAAGCCATTCCACACGTCCCATCTCAAAATATTGGGCATAATTTCCATGATAAACCACCCCCATTTGGTCGGTCTCTGCGTATCGCACACGTATGCTAATTTTGTGTTCTTGCATAAAAAAATAGTTTCAAAAATTTTATAATTCGAATAAAAAATTACTTACAATATTATTTCTAAAAATCAAATAGTAAAATCATTTTTTTTGATGATTTTTATTCACATATTTGTAAATGTAAATGTGTTTTATGTAACTCTCTAAAACACTATTAGTAAACACTATTATCTCATTAAAAAATGCTTGATTATACACAAGAAACCGCAATATCTGTTTGGAATCGTTGTCTGCAATTCATAAAAGACAACATTGGCGACCAGGCGTTCAAAACTTGGTTTGAACCAATTGAGGCTATTGAGTTAACTGAAAATGCTTTGTATATTCAAGTTCCTAGTAAATTCTTCTATGAATGGCTAGAAGAACATTATGTAAAGGTATTAAAATCTGCATTACAAAAGGAACTTGGTTCTAAAGCAAAGTTACTTTACAAAATTAAAATGGAGAATACTTCGGGAACAAAGCAACCGTTTACCGAGCAATTACCTAGTACCCAGAGAGAACCTGTTAAAACCCAGGAATTAGATGTTCCTGTACAAACAAAAAATCCCGAATTAAAAAATCCGTTTGTAATTCCCGGAATTAGAAATGTTAAGATAGAATCGCAGTTAAATTCTAACTACAGTTTTGATAATTTCTTGGAAGGCGAATCGAACCGTTTGGCTCGTAGTGCTGGTATGGCAGTTGCTAACAAACCTGGCGGAACCGCTTTTAATCCGTTATTGATTTACGGTGGTGTTGGTTTGGGAAAAACGCACTTGGCACACGCTATTGGTGTAGAGATTAAAGAGAAACATCCGGAAAAAACCGTATTATATATTTCGGCAGAAGTTTTTACACAGCAATATGTTGATTCTGTTAGAAAACAAACCCGTAACGATTTTATTTATTTCTATCAATTGATCGATGTTTTGATTGTTGATGATATTCAGTTTTTATCTGGAAAATCAGGTACGCAAGATGTATTTTTCCACATTTTCAACTATTTGCACCAAAACGGAAAACAAGTTATTTTAACTTCTGATAAAGCTCCGGTTGATATGCAGGATATCGAACAACGTTTGTTATCTCGTTTTAAATGGGGACTTTCGGCAGAAATCATGCACCCCGATTTTGAAACTAGAGTGAACATTTTAAAGAATATTCTATACCGCGATGGTGTTGAAATGAATAACGATGTGGTTGAGTACGTTGCAAAACACGTTAAAACAAATGTTCGTGAATTAGAAGGAGCGATTATTTCGTTAATTGCACAATCGTCTTTCAACAAAAAAGAAATCACGGTTGATCTGGCTAAAAACGTTATTGAAAAATTCGTTAAAAATATTCGTAAAGATATTTCTATAGATTACATCCAAAAAATAGTTTCCGATTATTTTGAGTTGGATATTGAAACGCTTTGTTCAAAATCGCGCAAGCGAAACATTGTTCAAGCACGCCAATTAGCTATGTTTTTTGCAAAAAAATATACAAAATCGTCGTTGGCAAATATTGGTTCGCAAATTGGCGACCGCGATCATGCTACGGTTTTACACGCTTGCAAAACGGTTGATAATTTATTAGAAACTGATAAGGAGTTTAAAGCGCATTTTGAAGATATCAACAAAAAACTATCAATGTAATGGCGAAAATATTAATGGTTTGTTTGGGGAATATTTGTCGATCGCCGTTGGCTGAGGGCATTTTAAAATCTAAATTAAAATCTGATGCGTTTTTTGTAGATTCTGCCGGAACCGGTGCTTGGCACTCTGGCGAATTACCCGATAAAAGATCTATTGCCGTTGCAAAAAAATATGGTATCGATTTAACCAATCAACGTGCACGTTTATTTTTGGTGGAAGATTTTGAAAAATTTGATCATATTTATGTAATGGATCAAAGTAATTATAAAAATGTATGCCGTTTGGCACCAAATACCGAAGCAATTAGCAAAGTACAATTAATTTTAAACGAAATTCATCCTGATAAAAACCTAGAAGTTCCCGACCCATATTATGGTGGCGATAATGGTTTTGACGATGTTTACAATATGTTGAATGATGCTTGCGAGCAAATAAAAATTAAATTAGAAAACGCTTAAAGGCGTTTTTTTATATTTACAGATATGACAACATTAGGCACCTTATATTTAATTCCCGTAATGTTAGGAGACGAAACTCCTGCTGCAGATGTCTTACCTGCAAGTGTAATGCGCGCCGTTTCACTGATTGATACTTATGTGGTTGAAAACAGCAAAGTTGCCCGCAAGTTTATTAAAGCAATTGATCCAACTAAAGTTCAGGCTACTTTAAATTTGTTTGAGCTAAACAAACACACCGATGCTAAAGAATTAAAAGCATTTATTCAACCTTTATTAGAAGGTAAAAATATGGGCTTAATGAGCGATGCCGGTTGCCCGGGTGTTGCCGATCCTGGTGCGGTAATTGTTGCAATGGCGCACGAAAAAGGTATTAAAGTTGTTCCGCTTACGGGTCCGTCTTCTATTCTACTTTCATTGATGGGATCTGGTATGAACGGACAATCGTTTACTTTTAACGGATATCTTCCTATTGATAAATCAGACAAAAAGACGATGTTGAAAAATCTTGAAAAATGGTCGTTTGAAAGAAATCAATCGCAACTTTTTATCGAAACTCCATACAGAAACAATCAACTTACGGAAGAAATGGTTCAAACCTTAAATCCAAACACCTTATTATGCGTTGCCTGCGATTTAACTTTACCAACCGAAATTATGCTGACAAAACCTATTAGTTTCTGGAAAAAACATAAAATAGATTTACACAAACGTCCGTGTATCTTTATTATTCATAAAAAATAGATCCCAGCCGTTTGGCTGGAATTTTTCTGTTAGTTTACAAATCTAAAACTGTCAATATTTTTCTTTATGAAATCATTTAACTCTCCTTTATTTATAACTAAAATATCTACCATTCCATTGGAGTAATAATAAATTTCATTTACCTCAATTTTCTTATCCAATGATTCTATATAAATATTATTCTCAAACAAAAGTTCCTCATAAGACTTGAAACTTCCTACTAATCCTTCGTCAAGTAAATCGATAGGATCTTCTTCTACTATATGCTTTTTGTTTCTTTTATATTTTTTTAATTTCCATTTTGGAAGTTTTGCTTTCTCAATATCACTTTTTCTTCCAGCATCAATACTAATTAATTGATCATTTTCGTAAAGAATTGTAAGATTTTTATCAAGTTGCATCCACCATTTAATTTCAATTAACGGTAATTCAAATTGATATTTATTGTAGAGAATTATTTGGTCATCAGCTTTAACAGGCATTTTTGAATCAAAGTTTATCAGAGCTTTAGTATTTGATTTTGTAATAGAAAAATCACGTCCTGCTGTTACAATAGAATCAGTTACAATTTGTGCATTGCAATAACAAACATTTAAAAACAAAAAAAATCTAATAAAATATTTCATCATATTACTTGATATACAATTATA
>CAJYTF010000031.1 GCA_913777665.1 uncultured Myroides sp. | reverse complement strand
AATTGTTTGCGTCGGTAATCGTTACTGTATAGTTCCCAACATTTAAATTATTTGCTGTTGCGGTTGTCATTCCGTTTGACCAAAAATAAGTGTATGGTGCCGTACCTCCGGTTACACTTACCGTTGCTGTTCCGTTACTTGCAAAATTACACGTAATATCGGTTTTAACCATGGTGGTTGCTAAAACAGCTGGTTCTGTAATTGTAAAACTTTGAGTAACAGTATCACCTGTAGCTTCTGTTACCAAAACAGTATAAATACCTGCATTTAGACCAGTTGCCGTTGCTGCAGTACCCCCACTCGGCGACCATAAGTAGGTATACGGTGCGTTTGCTCCTATTACAACTACAGTTGCTGTTGCATCTGATCCTCCGTTACAACTTACATTGGTTTGTGATGCAGACTGAACCATTAATGGAATTGGTTGGGTAATGGTAAAGCTTTGGGTTGCTGTACATCCGTTGGCATCGGTTACCGTTACGGTATAAGCACCCGCTGTTAAGCCTGTAGCTGTTGCGCTTGTACCGCCGCTTGGTGACCATGAATACGCATAAGGAGCTGTACCGCCTGTTGCTGTAACACTTGCAGATCCATCACTCCCTTTGTAAGTACTCACATCTACTTGAGTTCCTGTAGTACTAAGAATCCGTGGTTCAATAATTGTGACATCTTCTGTTGCAGTACATCCGTTTACATCGGTTATCGTTACTGAATATAATCCCGGTGCAAGGTTTGATATAGACGTTCCTGTTGATCCATCACTCCATAGATAGGTATATGGTAAGGTTCCGCCGGTTGGTGCTATACTTATACTGCCATTATTTGCTGCATTACATGTTATTTGCCCAATGGTTGCGTTTGCAAGAATTTCATCTGGTTGAGTAATGGTAACTGTGGCTGTGGCTGTACGGCTCAATGCATCAGTTACTGTCACGGTATATACGCCCGCTGTTAAACCTGTGGCTGTTGCTGCCGTTCCTCCTGAAGGACTCCACGAATAGGTTAATGGTGAAGCCCCATCTTTTACCACAACTGATCCCATACCGTTTGCTTCGCCAAAACATAAATTATTCGTTTGGGTGGTTGTTAATGTAGGTACCGGTATATCTTCGTAATAAACGTCGTCAATTGAAACAGAAGAAGCTGTGGTTACACCATTATATGCCAATCTAAAACCAAAATAATCATTAGTACCTGCCGGTAATTGCACTACATATTCTTGGTAAGCAACTTGGTTAGGCGTAAATGTCGCTAAAACAGTTGCTCCTGAAGTTGATGTACTGCTTGACATAGAAAGCACTTCTAATTTATTTACATAAGTAGTAGCACTTGTTCCGTATGTTTTTACAGAAAAGCGGACTTGTTTTGCACCGTTACCTAAATTGTTCGTTTCAGGTGAAATCATAACCAATTCTTGAGATGCATTTGTTGTAGAATTAGTTCTATACATTCTAATGTAATTAGCTCCAGATTGAGGTGCACTAGAAGCTAAATCATATGTATATAAATATCCTGATGTAACAACATCATCAATAAAACTCCAACAAATAGGAAGAGAAGGAGTTGTAGTTGAACCTACAGCAGTGGTATCGAAATTTTCATAAAAACCATTACTTACAGCACATAATGTGGTAAATTCAGCAAAATTTGGATTCCATCTTCCGGTAGATGTTCCACAAACACTTTTAATATAAACAAAATATTTGGTTGCAGGGTTTAAACCCGTTATATTAGTTGTAGTGGTTGTCGCCCCAGTAACTGTTCCTGATGCCGCCAAACCTGTTGAACCAGAACCTGGAGCCCCACTTGAACGTACTTCATATGTATACCCTGTAACAGTAGCATCTACTGATGCCGCCCATGAAAGTGTAGCTGTGGTTTGTGCAAATGTAGGAACTGCCAAATTTGTTGCAAAGAAACAAGTTTCTCTATTTTCATAATAAATATCGTCTATTGAAACACTTGATGCAGTAGTATTGCCATTATATGCCAATCTAAAACCAAAAAAATCATTTGTACCTGCCGGTAATGGAACGATATATTCTTGATATCCGATATGATTAGGTGTAAAAGTTGCTAAAACTGTAGCGCCAGTAGTTGATGTACTACTAGGCATTGATAAAATTTCTAATTTATTATCGTATGTTGTTGCAGATGTTCCATAAGTTTTCACATAAAACCGTAATTGTTTAGATCCATTACCTAAATTTATTGTTTCAGGTGAAATCATAACCAATTCTTGTGAAGCATTTGTGGTAGAATTCGTTCTGTACATTCTAACATAATTAGCTCCAGAATAAGGTGCACTTGATGCTAAATCATACGTATACAAATATCCTGAAGTTGCAACATTATCTATAAAACTCCAACAAATTGGAAGCGATGGAGTAGATGTTGTACCAACTGGAGTTGTATCAAAGTTTTCAGATATGTTTCCCGTTGGAATTTGCGTAACAGTGATTATATTAGACATGCTTGTTCCACTACCATTTGCACATGTTACCACAAAACGATAATCACTATCAACAGTTTGAGTAGTTACTGTGTAAGACGCACTTGTAGCTCCTGCAATATTGGTAAAAGCATTAGCCCCTGCGTTAGAACGTTGCCATTGGTAAGTGATTCCCCCTGCTTTAGTTGCACCAGTTACAGATAAGACAAATGGTTGACTTGCACAATTTCGTGAAGTTACAGATGCTATACCTGCACTTGGAGTACCCGCACAAGGTGGAAGTGATGTAATAACAACTCTACCGTTTCCAACAGTATCAGGATTAGGAACAAAACCTGCAGTTCCATACATAAAAGTTACTCCGGTTGCTACTCCTCCAACATAAGAAGAACCGCCGCCGCCGCCGCCTTGTGATGATGAAGTATTACCCGTAGCGCCGCCGCCACCGCCATAGTAGCCGCCGCCGCCGCCGCCGCCGCCGGATTTTGTACTTGCTGTACCTCCATTGCCACCTATTCCCAATGCGCCATTTGTACCCGCAATATTCCCGGTAGTTCCATTAGCAGTTCCACCTGCAGTTTGCGAACCGCCACCACCAAAATTAGTATTTCCTCCATTTCCTCCAGATACTCCACCGCCGTTTCCACCTGAGTAAGTAAGAAGATATACACCGCCACCGCCACCGCCAGCAACAATTAATCTGTTAGCATATGTAGTATTTGATGTTGTTCTAATATCGGTTCCACCACCTCCACCACCAGCACGATATTCAGTGGCTGTTGAATAATTATTTTGACCAGAATCTCCACCACCGTTCCATCCACCTAAATAGACGTCACCAACAGCGGTACCTGCAGCATTTGTACCCTTGCCACCTACGTAAATATAATATGTGGTAGATGTAGCTACTGTTAAAACCCCCTTAGAATAGCCTCCTTTTCCTTCATTATTTATTTGAGAAGTTTGAAATCCTTTACCACCATCGGCACCCCACATTTCAATTTCATAATCGCCAGCTGCAAGAGTTACAGTTTGTACGGATCCTGTATAATTAAAAGTTTGAACTTGTGCTTGTAATTGAAATATTTGTAAAAACAAACCAACTAATAAAAAGATAAAATTTTTATCCCTACCCCAAGGAATTTTTAATTTAAATAACTGTGTAATTTTCTTCATTTTTTACGTTTTAAAAAATTGTTAAATAACTTATGTTGTTAATAGTAAAAATAAAAAAAAAAACACAAAATGTTATTTTTTATATAAAAAAAATAAAAAAAATTAACGTAAATCAAAAAAGCAATCGTGATACGATTGCTTTTTATTTAAAGATTTAAGTTCTTATCCTTCGCAGATTTTACCTGATAACCAAAGCGTATTTTCTTTGTTTCGTTAGGTTTTAGGTTAATCTCCCAAGTAAGTTTGCCTTTTTCTGTGTCTGTTGTGGCACCACCTTTATCGGACAAAGTAATTTCGATATCGGTATTACTGCTTATTGGTATCTGATCTTCAACAATAATACTTATGCTTTCTTTTTTGTTGTTTCGAACCGAAATTTCGTAAACAAAATCTTGTACTTTGCGTGACGATAATGTTTTAGTACCCGATTTATCGTTAATCATGGTTCTGGTAACCGATATATTTTGATCTTTACCTAAACTCAAGCGCAATTCATCTTCGTTAGCATTGGCGTTTACATAGGTTTTACCCACGTACATTCCTTCAAACACCACATTGGCTTCGCCGGGTAAAATGTTGTAGTCGCCGTAATTTTTCACTTTTGCAATTAAATAGGCATTGGTATCTAATTTTGGCGTGGTAATATAACTGTAAGTTGCCGGTAATTGTGTATCTTTCAAAGCGACACTGTGCTGTTTGCCGTTGCTTAAAATGGTGTACGGAATATCAATATCAAACGTAATGTTTAATTGTGATTCATTGATTTGGGTGTAATCACTCATTGTAGATTGCCCAACAGCAATATCTAGACCCGGTACTTGTCCTTGTAATGTCTGGATCATATTAGCATTTGGTCTTCCTTCAATTTCTTTCTTTCTTACATTATTGTATGAGGCAACAGACACTTCTTCCATTTGTTTATCATTTCGATAAGCATTCGGATAATAATAATCTAAAAACCAAGGTTGCAGTTCCGTTGCAAAGGTATTTTGATTTGCAGGTCCGCTGGTTAACGACAGTTTTACGTTTTTCCAATCGATACCCGTGTGTTGCTGAACCTGTGCTTTGTACAGCATTTGTATAGGTTCGTTAATTTTATCGATACGCATTTCGTAGCTTGGCTGCCACGTTGCCTGATTTGTTAAATACGACACTTCTAAAGGAATAGTTCCTGCGGTGCTACTCATTATGTTCACAATCAACTTGCCTTGACTGGTTTTTTCAGTAGTAGTTTCGTTAAAAGTCAATTTACCTTTTAAAGTATTCAACTCTTCAAACAATGTTTTTTCCTGATTTTCTAACTTGTTGATAGAATTAGCAAGTTCGGTTCGTTTGGTTTTGTAAAAATCTAACAGCTTGGTTAATTCGGCTACCGAAAAGTTTTGCGCATTGCTCATTGACTGATTTTTATCCAACAGCTCAATTCCTTTTCGTTCGGCAGTTAATTGATTTTGCAAAGTTTTCAATTCGGCTTCTTTCTTGGCAATTTCTTCTTTTACTGGCTTAACCAAAGGCGAATCCTGATTATTGTCGTACTCTTCTACATACGCATTGGTAAACTGTACCGACATTACCGTTACGTTTTTTGGTACGCCGATTTGCACCGTGCTTTCGTTTAAATAATTCGCCACATTGGTAATAACGATTTCTGATGTGCCCGATGGAATTTGAACCGAAGCTTTGTGTTTTAACTCGGCAGCATTGTTGTACATACGAGCCGATTGAATTTGCGCCTGTGTGAAAACAGGTTTTTGCGCATTTGCCGTTATACTAAAAACGATAGCAGCAGGAAATAAGATATTTTTCATAAACAACATTAATTAATTATTTTTTTTAGGATATTCCTTTTATATAAGGAGTACCAAAACAACCAAAAGGTTGGGATAAGGTAGTAAATATTTTCAAAAAAAATTTTCCCTTCTGATTACTTTACTATTATTATAAAACATCTACACTATTTGAGGCTTTGCTACACATTAAATTTATGAGATTGCTAACAATTACAATGCCGTTTTTAACAAAAATGTAGTATTTGATTAATTAGCTTCGCATCGAACATTTAAAACCTTCATTTATGAAAAACTTAAAATTAAAGATGCTTACAGCAGCAATTACATTAACAGCAATTTCGGCTTCGGCACAAGAAGAAAAACCCGAACAAAAGAAATGGAACTTTGGTTTTCATTTAGGTAGCGATCAGTTCTACACAGGAAAAGCTCCTTCTAATCCATTAAATTATCAGTTGGATAATACACATAGTTATAAAATGGGTATTTTGGTAGAACGAAACCTGAATGAAAAATCGTCTGTAACTTTGGGATTAAATTACAACTTGTACTTTCAAAAATCATCTACACAACATAACGGTTTTGGTAGATCTGGCGGAAGAACTTTAAGTAACTATTTCGATTTAGACATTCAATACAATAGGTACTTAGTTAAAAATCTAAACTATTTTGTAGGAACAAATGTTTCTTTTCAAAGTGGGCATAGTAATTATGGCGGTGGTGGTGGATCTAATGACGGAATTGGATTTAGTGTTCAAGGAAAAGCCACAGATTTTAATGTAGGATTAAATACCGGTTTAAAATACACCCTTAATCCAAAAAGCAAATTTAAGGTTGAACCTTATGTAATGATGGGCGTAAATGCTTTTAGCAAAGAAAAAGAAGAAGTAATTTTTACACCAAGCAATCAAGCACAACAGCATACATTAAGTAATTTTTATACCAGATTTGGTGTAAACTTTAAATTCTAAAAAACGAAAGAGGTCAATTTTATGACCTCTTTTTCTATTAAAACAATGCCGATACCAAATCTTCTATTTTTGATACCATAACCACTTGTATTTGTTTAGATGAATACGTTATTTTATTATATTTTGATACAAATATCTTTGAAAAACCTAATTTTTCGGCTTCCTGAATGCGTTGATCTACTCTATTAACCGGACGTATTTCACCAGACAAACCTACTTCGCCCGCAAAACAAATGTCTTTAGAAATCGCGTCGTCTTCGTTTGATGATAAAATGGAAGCGACAACCGCCAGATCAATCGCGGGGTCGTCAACCGAAATTCCGCCGGTAATGTTTAAAAACACGTCTTTCGTTCCTAAACGAAAACCTGCACGTTTTTCCAAAACCGCCAAAATCATGTTTAAGCGTTTTAAATTGTAACCTGTGGCGCTACGTTGTGGTGTGCCGTAAACGGCGGTGCTTACCAATGCCTGAATTTCCAACATTAACGGTCGCATGCCTTCTAAAGTTGATGCAATAGCTGTGCCTGATAATTCTTCTTCCCGGTTCGATAATAATATCTCCGACGGATTGGAAACTTCGCGTAAGCCCGATCCCAACATTTCGTAAATTCCTAATTCGGCAGTAGATCCAAAACGGTTTTTTAAGGCTCGAAGAATTCTGTACACATGATTTCGATCGCCTTCAAACTGAAGTACCGTATCAACCATGTGTTCTAAAATTTTAGGTCCGGCAATGTTTCCGTCTTTCGTAATATGACCGATTAAAATAACGGGAGTTGATGTTTCTTTTGCAAACTTAATCAGTTCGGCAGTGGTTTCTTTTATTTGAGAGATGCTTCCTGCCGAAGCTTCGATATAATCGGTATGTAAGGTTTGGATCGAATCGATAATCAACACATCTGGTTCGATTTCTTCAACCTGCTTAAAAATATTCTGGGTATTGGTTTCGGTTAAAATATAACACGAATTGTTATTTGGATTGATACGTTCGGCACGCATTTTTATCTGTTTCTGACTTTCTTCGCCCGAAACATACAGCACTTTATATGGTAATTTTAACGACAATTGCAACAACAGTGTACTTTTCCCTATTCCAGGTTCACCACCAAGTAAAATCATAGATCCGGGAACAATTCCACCGCCTAAAACTCGGTTTAACTCCTGATCCAACGTGTTTAAACGAACTTCCTGCGTACTGTCGATTTCATTAATCAACAAAGGTTTTGCCGTGCGTTTTATTCCTGCCGATGATTTGGTTTGCCACGCCACTTTTTCTTCTTTCTGAATTACTTCTTCCACAATGGTATTCCACTGTTTACAAGCGCCGCATTGCCCCATCCATTTAGAATATTGCGTACCACAAGACGAGCAGAAAAATGCTGTTTTTACTTTTGCCATTTTTTTAGCTTTAAGTTTTAAGCCGTAAGCTATAAGTACAAACTTAAGACTATTAAAAAACGAATTTACAAATTATTTGTTTTTGTTAACGACAGGTAATATCAAGAACGACAATCCGCCTAAAATTACAATCGATGCGGTTTGCGTTGTCCATAACAACCAACCAAAAGCGGTACCTGCGGTTAAAGAAATACCGTAGAGCAATAAAATTTTTGCAATTAATAAAGGAAATGCGCCAAAACCGCCATTTGTAAAACTTATTGCCAAGCTACCAACTACGAAAGCAACCATGGTTACGCCTAGCGATATTTCGCTAGTTTCGGGTAAGGCTTTCGTTCCAAAATAAAAGGTTAATACGAAACCAATCCAGATAATAAAAGTGTGAATAAGAAACGGAATACGGTGTGGCATTTTAAAGATACTCAACACACCTTCTACCAAGCCGGTTATTTTTTTACGGATAAAAACAAAGATTTTCCATTTTGATGTATAAAGTAAATACAATCCAACAATTGCCGAGATTACGAATAAACTGCCAATAATAATGAGTTGTTTCACCGGAATTTGCTCAGTAATAAAGCCCATTAACTGTTTGTATTGCAAGACCAGAGCAATTGCTACAAATAAAAGTAGAAAAAGCAGATCAATAATACGTTCGGCAATGATGGTTCCGAAACCTTTATCGAATGGAATGTTGTCGTATTTCTGAAGTACGGCCGCACGAGATAATTCGCCCGATCGTGGAATGGTAAGGTTTAAAAGGTATCCGACAGCAATTGCCATGAAATTATTCCAAAAATTAGACTGATAGCCTAAATACTGTAAGCTGTATTTCCAACGATAGGCTCGCGATGCATGGCTTATCTTCATAAATAAAACCGATAAACCTATGTAAAAATAATCAGCAGAAACAAAATAGCTTTTCATTTCGGTAATCTGCGCCGGTGTAAACTGATTGTACGCGTAATAAACCAAAAAAACTCCCAACAAAAGTGGGAGTGAAATATTTAGTATTTTTTTTAAAACCTTCAACTATTAAGTTAAAGTGTTATTTTCTTCGTTTGGAAAAATAATCCAAGGTGAAAACGTTTTAGCTTCTTCAAAATCCATTAAAGCGTAGGTGATCACAATGATGATATCATCTTTCTGAACACGGCGCGCCGCAGGACCATTCAAGGTAATTTCGCCGCTGTTTCTTGGACCCGGAATAGCGTAAGTTTCAAAACGCTCGCCATTATTAATGTTTACGATTGAAACCTTTTCGCCTTCGATAATGTTCGAGGCTTCCATTAAAGCAATATCAATAGTAATACTGCCAATATAATTTAAATCGGCACCTGTTACTTTAACGCGGTGGATTTTAGATTTTAAAACTTCTATTTGCATGGTGCAAAGTTATAATTTTTAATTTAAAGTAATGTTATCAATTAATCGCACACCTTCTATGTGTACCACAATAAATGCGCGATAGTTTTTATTCTTTTCTTTTACAATTGCCGTTTTTAGTGAGGCTTCATCAGCAATTATAAAATATTCTAACATAAAATCTGCTTCGTTTTCAAAGGCGGTTTTAACAAAAGCTTGGGCATCTTTAACATCTTTTTCAATAAAAAGATCTTTTGCAGCTTGTAACGTTTTGTAAATGAAAGCTGCTTTATCTTTTGCTTGGGCAGACAATCGTTCGTTACGTGAACTCATTGCCAAACCGTTTGCTTCGCGAAAAATGGGGCAACCAACAACATCAATACTCATATTGCTTTTTTCGACCATTTTGCGGATAATCTGCAACTGCTGAAAATCTTTTTCTCCAAAATACGCTTTTGTAGGCTGTACAATTTCAAACAATTTCTTTACAATAGTACCAACGCCGTTAAAATGTCCGGGACGGTTAGCTCCTTCCATTTCATTATCCAAACCATCGTAATCAAAATTTTGGGCAACGGTATTTCCTTCATAAATATCGTCAACAGTAGGCGCGTAAACAATAATTTTGTTCGATAACGCTTCTATCAACTCCAAATCTTTCTGCAAAGTTCGCGGATATTTCTCTAAATCTTCTGCATTATTAAACTGCGTTGGATTTACAAAAATGCTCATTACAACCACATCATTCTCATTCATAGCTTGTTGCAACAACGAAAGATGCCCTTTGTGAATGGCGCCCATTGTTGGCACAAAACCAATAGTTTGCTTTGCCTGTAATAACGGCTGTAAATGCTGTTTTAACTGGCTTTGCGCATGAAATACCTTCATGTTCTTATTTTTTTAGTGATTGCAAAATTAGTACATTACTTAACATCGTAACACATTTTTTCGTAATTTTGCCTCTTAAAAGCAATTTTTAATTTAATTAAAGAAGAATGAAAGATAAGAGGATATTATATGTATCATCTGAAGTAGTGCCTTATTTACCTGAAAATGAAGTTTCGCAAGCTTCGTTTGACACTCCAAAAATGATTAATGATTTAGGTGGGCAGATCCGTATTTTTATGCCAAGATACGGTAGCATCAATGAAAGAAGACATCAGTTGCATGAAGTTATAAGACTATCGGGTATGAATTTGGTAATCAATGACATGGATATGCCTTTAATTATTAAAGTTGCTTCGATTCCTAAAGAAAGAATCCAGGTTTATTTTATTGATAACGACGACTATTTTAAGCGTAAGGGAACTTTTGGCGATGATGACGCTACGTTATACGATGACAACGACGAACGTGCTATTTTCTTTGTAAAAGGTGTGGTTGAAACCATTAAAAAATTAAACTGGGTACCCGATGTAATTCACGTGCAAGGCTGGATGGCTTCTTTGCTGCCGCTTTACATGAAGAAATATTACAACGACGAAAGTATTTTTGCAGATACTAAAATCATTACATCGGTTTTTTCATCAGGGTTCGAAGGAAAATTATCAGACAATATGTTTGAAAAAGTGGCTTTTGATGAATTTGATGCAGACGATATCGATTCTTTAAAGGATGCTACTTTTGAAAATATCATGAAGAATGCCATTAACCATTCAGACGGAATCGTAATTTCTTCACAAGAGATATCAGAAGATTTAACAAATTATATACAAAGTTCAAATAAACCTTTCTTACCTTTCGACGCGAAAGAAAAAATGAAGGATTTTTATCCGGAATTCTATCTTCATAAGGTTTAATTTAAAGCATCTATGAAAAAAAAATCGATTGTTAAATTTGCATTCCTTTCCATTTTATCTGTAACCGCAATTTCTTGTGAGCAGGAATTTACCGAAATGGGTTCTGAAATTATAGACAGCGACCAGTTTGGTTTCGATAAGTATTTGGTTCAGAATATTTCAACAACAAATAGCGAATCCGACGTTGCAAATACTCGTAATTTACCTGTAAACAACTTTGGAGTTTATACGCACAGCGCTTTTGGAAAAACGGCAGCACATTTTGTTACGCAGATCGAAATGAAAAACAATTCCGATTTAACTTCTATTGGAGCTAATCCTGTGTTGGATTCGGTTTACGTTTACATTCCGTTTACAAGTTCGGTATCAGCAACAGATTCTGAAGGAAACAGATCTTACAATGTATCGAATATATATGGTAGCGGAAAATTCAGTTTAAATGTTTACGAAAACGGATATTTTTTACGCGCAACCGATCCTAACAACAATTTTGATCCACAGTTTTATTATGCCGATGAAAAGAAGGTTTTCGATCAATATAAAAAAGGATTAAACGGTAACGAACGTTTAAATAATTCTACCAACACGGCACAAAACACCGATTTTACTTTCAATAAAAACGAAATAAAGTTGTATGCGTATAATGCCGACGGTACACCGCAAATGGTAGATGGCAAGCACAAAGTAAAAGAACGTTTGGCACCAGGTGTTTGGTTAGATTTGGATAAAAACTACTTTCAAACCAAATTTTTTGCGGGCGACAAACATAAATCTTTAATCAACAACGGACTTTTAAAGGAATATTTCCGCGGATTGTATTTTGAAGCGGTAGATTCTTACAACCAAAATGCACTAGCGCAGTTAGATTTAAGCAAAGGAAAGGTTGTTTTTGTTTATAAGGCAGATGGTGCCATAGACAGCGAAACCAACCAACCAAGACGCGAGCGTAAAACGTACGAGTTTAACATTGGTTACATGGATGCTACTTCGGGAGCAAAAACTGCTACAACAGTTAATTTATTAGATAATAATTTCGATTTAGAAAATAATTCGGCAGGAAACATCTGGTTAAAAGGTGGCGGAAAAAGCAGTTATGCAACTATTTCTCTTTTTGGAAACGACAGCGATAACAACGGAAAAGCCGATGAGTTAGAAACATTAATCAACAATAAATGGTTGGTGAATCAGGCATTGCTAACGCTTTATGTAGATCATACTGCAACAGGTTTGGATACTATTTCATCGCCACAACATTTGTTTTTATACGATTTTAAAAATAACAAGGTTATTGCAGATTATATAAGTGATACATCAACAACCGGCAAACCAATTTATGGCGGCGGTTTGAACAAATCGAACAGATCTATGCACAAGTACCAGTTCAGGGTAACAGATCATATCAACAATTTAATTCAGAAAGATTCTACAAACGTACCTTTAGGATTGGTTGTTGCAAACGATATTAACAACGCAATAATGAACCCTGTGAAAGGTTCTAACAAAAGAATTCCCATGACCGCAACAATGAATCCGTTCGGAACCGTTATTTACGCTCCAAATGCTTCAAACAGCGACGTAAGAATGAAATTAGAGATTTATTACACTAAATAAAAATAATTATGTGTGGAATTGTAGGTTATATTGGACCAAGAGAAGCTTATCCTATCATTATTAAAGGATTAAAGCGTTTAGAATACAGAGGATATGACAGTGCCGGAGTTGCATTATACGATGGTGAAAAATTCATTTCCAGCAAAACAAAAGGTAAAGTCTCTGATTTGGAAAAAAGAGCCGAAGAAGAAAATACCTTTAAAGGATCAATGGGAATTGGGCATACACGTTGGGCTACACACGGAGTTCCAAACGATGTAAACTCGCACCCGCACTTTTCAAATTCCGGAGAATTAGTAATTATTCACAACGGAATTATCGAAAACTACGAACCTTTAAAACAAGAATTAATCAATCGTGGTTACACTTTTAAGTCTGATACCGACACAGAAGTATTGGTAAACTTAATTGAAGACATTCAGAAAAACAAAGGCTTAAAACTAGGCAAAGCTGTTCAGGTGGCTTTAAACCAAGTGGTTGGCGCTTATGCAATTTGCGTTATGGATATTAAAAAACCAAACGAAATTGTGGCGGCACGTTTAGGTAGCCCGTTGGCAATTGGTATTGGCGAAGGCGAATTTTTTGTTGCTTCAGATGCTTCTCCTTTTATCGAATACACCAACAACGCGATTTATTTGGAAGATGAAGAAATGGCGATTATCCGTTTGCACAAACCAATTAAAATCCGTAAGATAAAATCAGATAGTGAAGTAAGTCCGTACATTCAAGAATTACAGTTAAACTTGGAACAAATTGAAAAAGGCGGTTACGATCATTTTATGTTGAAAGAAATTTACGAACAACCACAAGTTATTCGTGATACGTTCCGCGGACGTTTGTTAAGCGACCAAGGATTAATAAAAATGGCAGGAATTGAAGATAATCTTGCAAAATTCATCAACGCAAAACGCATTATTATTGTTGCTTGCGGAACATCATGGCACGCAGCACAAGTTGCAGAATACATGATCGAAGAATTTGCCCGTATTCCTGTTGAAGTTGAATATGCATCAGAATTCCGTTACAGAAACCCGATTATCAATGCAGATGATGTAGTTATTGCTATTTCACAATCAGGCGAAACGGCTGATACTTTAGCAGCTATTAAACTAGCTAAAGAAAAAGGCGCATTTGTATTTGGTGTTTGTAACGTAGTTGGATCATCTATTTCACGCGAAACTCATGCAGGTGCTTATACCCATGCAGGTCCGGAAATTGGTGTGGCATCAACAAAAGCATTCACAACACAAATTACTGTTTTAGCATTAATCGCGTTGCGTTTGGCTAAAGCAAAAGGAACCATGTCACAATCTGATTATTTAAGAAATTTGATTGAATTAGAACTGATTCCTGAAAAAGTTGCAGAAGCTTTATTAGAAAACGACCGTATTCTGGAAATCGCTCATATATATAAAGATGCTCCAAACTGTTTGTTTTTAGGTCGTGGATTTAATTTCCCTGTAGCATTAGAAGGCGCTTTAAAACTGAAAGAAATTTCGTACATACACGCAGAAGGATATCCGGCTGCCGAAATGAAACACGGGCCAATTGCTTTGATTGATGAAAACATGCCGGTTATTGTAATTGCACCACAGCAAAATCATTACGATAAGGTTGTAAGTAACATTCAAGAGATTAAAGCACGCAGCGGAAAAATCATTGCTTTGGTATCAAAAGGAGACGAACAAGTTAAAAATCTTGCCGATCATATCATCGAAATGCCAAATTCAACCGAAGCGTTAACATCTATCATTGCTACCATTCCATTACAGTTACTGTCTTACCACGTAGCTGTTTTACGTGGCACCAACGTAGATCAACCAAGGAATTTAGCCAAATCGGTTACCGTAGAATAATTTAAAAATGACGAGCACAAACAGGGTTCGTCATTTTTTATAGAAAATATTAATTGGGGCTATTTATTATTCCAAAAAAAAACTATCTTTGCACATCGAAAAAAGTCGTTTTTTCACAATTGATAATTAGCTGTTAAATAAATACATAAGCAATGTCTAAAGTTACAGGAAAAGTTGCACAAATTATCGGACCAGTAGTTGACGTAGTTTTTGATACTACATCTGCTGCATTACCGAAAATTTACGATTCATTAGAAGTTACTAAAGCCGATGGATCAAAATTAGTTTTAGAAGTTCAATCACACGTTGGTGAAGATACCGTACGTACAATCTCTATGGATTCTACCGATGGTTTAAGCCGTGGAACAACGGTTGTTTCTTTAGGTTCGCCTATTCAAATGCCAATTGGTAAAGAAGTTTTCGGACGTTTATTCAATGTGGTAGGTGATCCTATCGACGGATTAGAAGCTTTACCAAAAACAGGTGAAAATGGTTTACCAATTCACCGTCCTGCTCCAAAATTCGAAGATTTATCAACATCATCAGAAGTTTTATTTACAGGTATCAAAGTAATCGATTTGATCGAACCTTATGCAAAAGGTGGTAAAATTGGTTTATTTGGTGGTGCCGGTGTAGGTAAAACCGTATTAATTCAAGAGTTAATCAACAATATCGCAAAAGGTCACGGAGGTTTATCTGTATTTGCTGGTGTTGGTGAGCGTACTCGTGAAGGAAACGATTTATTACGTGAGATGTTAGAGTCTGGTATTATTAAATATGGTGACGATTTCATGCACTCTATGGAAAATGGAGGATGGGATTTAACTAAAGTTGATAAAGCCGGAATGATGGATTCTAAAGCAACTTTCGTATTCGGACAAATGAACGAACCACCTGGTGCACGTGCTCGTGTAGCTTTATCTGGTTTAACAATTGCTGAGTATTTCCGTGACGGAGCTGGTGATGGTCAAGGTAAAGACGTATTGTTCTTCGTTGACAACATCTTCCGTTTTACACAAGCTGGTTCTGAAGTATCTGCATTATTAGGTCGTATGCCTTCTGCAGTAGGTTACCAACCAACTTTAGCAACAGAAATGGGTGCAATGCAAGAGCGTATCACCTCTACAAAAACAGGATCTATTACATCGGTACAGGCGGTTTACGTTCCTGCGGATGACTTAACGGATCCGGCACCTGCTACAACATTTGCCCACTTAGATGCTACTACGGTATTATCTCGTAAAATTTCAGAGCTAGGTATTTATCCAGCGGTAGATCCATTAGATTCTACTTCACGTATCTTAACTCCGGAAATCTTAGGTAAAGAGCATTATGCTTGTGCACAACGCGTAAAAGAAATCTTACAAAAATATAAAGAGTTACAAGACATTATTGCGATTTTAGGTATGGAAGAATTATCAGAAGCTGATAAATTAGCCGTTCACCGCGCACGTCGTGTACAACGTTTCTTATCACAACCTTTCCACGTAGCAGAGCAGTTTACTGGTATTCCTGGTGTATTGGTTGATATTAAAGAGACAATTAAAGGATTTAACATGATTATCGATGGTGAATTAGATCATTTACCAGAAGCAGCATTCAACTTAAAAGGTTCAATTGAAGATGCAATTGAAGCTGGTCAAAAAATGTTAGCTGAATCATAATAATTTTTTTTAGTAAAAGTTTCCGGTGCACAGCCACTAAGAGCTAAAAACTAAAAGCTAAAAACTAAAAAATATGATTTTAGAAATTGTTTCACCAGAGGCTACACTATTCAAAGGTCAAGTTACCGCAGTGTCTGTTCCTGGAATCAATGGTGAGTTTCAAATGTTAAGCAACCACGCGCCAATTGTTTCTTTATTAGTTGAAGGAAGAATTAAAATAGCAGGTACTAACTTACAGTTTGAACCACAATTTGAAAACCGATTTGAAAAGATTGACAATAATACTTATTACTTGCCAATAAAATCGGGAACACTTGAATTAAAAGATAACAAGATAAATATCTTAGCAAATTAAACAAAAAACCAACTCAATTGAGTTGGTTTTTTGTTTTTTTACTTTCCTTTAAAATAAATCTCTTTATCACTTTATCATCTGTGTATATAACAATTGCACTAGTTTCAGCACCTCTTTCCCCAAACAACGCACGCGAATATTCTGCATTTAAATTTATGATTTTTTCCACATTTTTTTCATTTAAATAATCTAGAATTTTCATTGACCCTGGATATAGTACTTCATCAATTTCAAACATTGCTTTACCTTTATTATAGAAGACATAGTTCAAAATTTTCTTTCCGCATTTTTCTCCTGCTTCATTTTTCCATTCATTATAAAACATTAGATATTTAAATCTATCGTTTTGTAAATTGCAAGCGGTTGTATCCTGTATAGGAATATAGTTTTTATCTCTTAACACTTTTTCTTTTATGAGATTTATCTTAAATGTTTTATCCTTAGATTCATCCAACTTTAAGAGATAATCATCATTATCTTTTCTTAATTGACACTCTTGGGTATATACCTTAAAACATATAAACAAAAAAAATATTGTTAAATACTTTTGCATACTTTTAATTAAATTTAAGCGTTAGACATCTCTTGCTACTATTTACAAAAGCTAAATTTGCAAATTAAAAAACTTTATGAAATTTACATTTTGTTAATTTAACTTATTCCAAAAAATAAACAAGAAACTCATAATCAATAAAAAAACACCTTATTACAAGGTGCTTATTTTTTGTATCATAGGATCTTGTTGAAGAATCCAGTTATAGTATGCATTATCATCGTATAATTGGTGCATATATTCTGCAACGAGATAAAACATAATATTAGGCTTATGTCGATCTAAATTAAAAGTCAATCCGCTGGTTTTTAAATGCGCCTTTAACTCGTTAAAATATTTAGGATCTTTATAGATTTTATCTGCCAATTGTTTTGGTGTTAAACGCTGTAAATACGCTCGTTCACTTTCAATCTCTTCAAAAACATAGTAACTTACTAACGACGTTTTCATTAACAGCTGTATGGCATCTTCACCGTGTTTGTTCTTCAACGGAATAAACACATCGGGCACAATTCCACCACCACCATAAACAGTTCTTCCGGCGGTTGTTTTGAACTTTAAACTATCAGCCAAATGAATACTGTCTTTAGAATACAGTTCGCCCGATTTAAAACGGTTGCTTAAATCGCTGTTGTATTCATCTAAGCCATCGTTGTACGGTTTTTGGATCGATCTACCCGAAGGCGTGTAATAACGCGCTGTAGTTAAACGAACGGCAGATCCATCGCCCAAATACATTTCGCGCTGTACCAGACCCTTTCCGTACGATCTTCTTCCAACAATAATTCCACGGTCGTTATCTTGAACAGCACCTGCAATAATTTCACTTGCCGATGCCGAGTTTTCGTTAATTAAAACGTACAGCTTTTTATCGGTAAATAATCCTTTATTTGATGCTTTGGTAATTTTTACGTTTCCTTTTTTGTTCACCGTTTTTACAATTACCTCGTTTCCTTTTAAGAAATCATCGGCAATCTGTATGGCAGGCTCCATATAACCACCACCGTTTTCACGTAAATCTAAAACCAATTCATCAATACCTTGTTTTAATAACGATTCTAATCCGGCTTTAAATTCGGTGTAGGTAGTTTCTGCAAAACGATTAATCTTGATGTATCCGGTATGATCGTTCACTTTAATGGCAACATCAACGCTTTTCAAAGGAACTTCACCACGAGTGATTTCAACATCGAAAAATTTATTGGTTGATTTTCTATAAACTTTCAATAAGGCTTTTGATCCTGCGTTTCCTTTCAGTAGATTAATGATCGAATCGTTTGATAGACCTTGATTAAACAGCTGCACTTTCTCTGCATACAGAATACGGTCACCAGCTTTTAAACCTGCTTTATCAGACGGACCTCCCGGTAGAGGTTTTACAACCGCCAAGGTATCGTTCATAATATGATAGTTGATACCGATTCCCACAAAAGAACCTTTCATCACATTTTGAACCTCATCAAATTCAGACTTTGAAATATAAATAGAATGCGGATCTAACTGAGCCAAAATATTATTAACCGTCATATCGATTATAGAATCGGTATTTACGTTGTCAACATATTCTTGTTCAATTAAATCGATCAGTTTGTTCAGCTTTACACGTCCTTTATCATCTTTCACAGAAAAGGGCGCGCCGTTTTTAGTAAAAAAACCGCCTAAAACAATACCTGCCGCTAAAGACCCCATTGTTATTAAAGGCCACAAATAATTCTTCTTATTCATACAACAAAGAGCTTATATCCTCTATCTGAACCACTTCTACTCCAGCTCTCTTTAAAAATTCAATACCAGCTAAATCTTTATAACTATTTTGATAAACAACGCGTACAATGCCCGACTGATGTATTAATTTACTACAATCTCTGCACGGACTCATTGTTATGTATAAGGTAGCATTATCACAAGATTGTGTAGATTTTGCTACTTTTAATATGGCATTTGCTTCGGCATGAAGCACATACCATTTTGTTTTACCGTCTTCATCTTCGCAACAATTTTCAAAACCAGATGGTGTTCCGTTATATCCGTCTGATATAATCATTTTATCTTTAACGATAATGGCACCAACTTTTTTACGCTGACAATAAGACAACTGCCCCCACTCTTTCGCAATTTTCAAGTAGGCTTTGTCGTACTTATTCAACTTTGCATGGTTTGTCATAGAATTGAAAACAAGGAATATTATAATTTTTTTAACAAAAATTCGGTAGTGCAAAATTACATAAAAACAACATCAAATAGTTTAAAATTGATATAATTCTGTAAAAAAAATTAAAAATAATTTTGATTTTAAATTTTGATAAATAAATCATAATTGACAACAAAACATTTTGATATGATTATTTTTTTGTTAATTTTAAAGATTAATAATAAAACAGACGGTTATGTTATATCAGGATATTTATGACAGTGGTTTCAAAGAACGAAACAAAGGGCACTTTGCATCGATTGTGAGGGTGGCTTATAATGATGGAGAATACACTAAAACAGAACGCGAGTTTATTGATGCTTTGGCAAATAAATTAGATATAAGCGATGAAGATTACAGAGCTATTTTAAAAAATCCGAACGGTTACCCGGTAAACCCACCTTACTTGCAAGAACAACGTATTGAGCGTTTGTACGATTTGGCACGAATGGTATTTATAAACCATATTTTAGGACCAGAACAAAAGGCTACCTTACGTAAATTTACGTCGGCACTGGGTTTTGTAGGCGATATTCCAGCTATTACCGATAAAGCATTAAGTTTATTGGTTATGGAATATAACTTAGACGATTTTAAACAAGAAATGGACGTATATATTAAAAATGTAAACAAAAAAGCGAGTTAACACTCGCTTTTTATATGTAATAACTTTATTCTAAGAAAAACACAATGGTACTAACCACTCTTGCTTTTTGTAAATAAGGTTGCTTTGGACTTTCAGACGGTTCTGCACCTTCACCCTCATAATAACTGTAATTTCCTACAATAGAAATTTGTCCTTGCGATGCTGTTTTAATTTTACCTAATTGTGCTTGTGAATCGTTTGCAAACTGTTCGCCCGCTATACGTGCATTTTTGGTACTTTCGGCAATTAATTTAGGCTTTATGGTGTTTAATTCAGGAAAAGTGTAAGCAACATTTATGTTTGATGTTAGATCTTTACTAATTAAATCTAATTCAATTTTTGATGTTCTAGCTTCTAATTCTTCCACTTTATCAGATTGTATAGAAATGCTTTGCGATGCAGCGTATCGATCTACTTTTACCTGTACTTCTTTTCCGCCTCTCCATTCGGTTGAATAATATGTTTGGCGATCAGTAACATCCAAATTACCTACTTTCATATCGCTTTTAGCATAGCCTACACTTTCTAAATACGCAGCAACATTGTTTTGTTTAGCTTCTGTTTGGCTTATTACTCCTTTTAAATCATCGCCCGAAAAAGAAAAACTTAATGTAACCCAAGCCGATGTAGCTTTCATTTCCATTTCGGCAAGTCCTTTAACAGCAACTACTCGGTCTTTATCGCTGAATGTTTTAAGTCCTCTAAAAATGAAAAATCCCAATAAAAAAAGTCCTATTATTATTGAGATGCTTAGAACAATTGATCTTGATTCGCTTCTATTTTCCATAATCGTTTTTGATTTGTGTTCTTGCTAATTTACAAAAAAATAGTCTGAATTTCATCAGACTATTAAATATGTTTACAAGAAACTTTCTAATTTATCGACCATATTTTTGCTTCCGCAGAAAATAGGCACGCGCTGGTGCAGTTCGGTAGGTTCAATTTCTAAAATACGTTGGTGCCCGTCTGTTGCTTTTCCGCCTGCTTGTTCAATAATCATGGCAAAAGGGTTGCATTCGTACAACAAACGTAGTTTTCCGTTAGGTTTTGAAATGGTTCCCGGATACATATAAATTCCGCCTTTTAAAATATTTCTGTGCACATCGGCAACCAAACTACCAATGTAACGTGAGCTGTAAGGTTTTTTAGAAGTATCGTCTTTACAAAAAGCCACATAATCTTTTACACCTTGTTCGAATTGATTGAAATTTCCTTCGTTTACAGAGAAAATTGCTCCGTCTTCACTGATCTTCATATCAGGATGCGATAAAAAGAACGTTCCTAAAGAAGGATCTAACGTAAAACCGTTTACACCATTACCGGTTGTATAAACCAGCATTGTAGAAGATCCATAAATAACGTAACCTGCCGCCACCTGATTGATTCCTTTTTGAAGAAAATCGGCTTGAGTTACCGGTGTTCCAACTTCTGAAATTCTGCGATATACAGAAAAAATCGTTCCAACCGAAACATTCACGTCAATATTCGATGATCCGTCTAAAGGATCCATCAACAGAACATATTTATTGCTGTTGCAGTTGTTTGGACCTGAAATGGTAATAAACTCGTCGTTTTCTTCTGATGCAATTCCACAAACAATTTCACGGTTAATTAAGGTCTGAATAAAAACATCATTAGCAAAAACATCCAGCTTCTGCTGTTCTTCACCCTGAATATTTTCGCTACCAAACGCGCCGGTAATATCAACCAAACCTGCCTGGTTTACCTTTTGAGCCACAATTTTTGAAGCCAAACGAATGGAGTTCATTAAACGAGACAATTCGCCCGAAGAATATGGAAAATGCTCTTGTTTTTTAATTATAAATTCGCCTAACGTAATAAATCTGTGTTCCATAATTGTGTGTAAAAAGTGTTACAAATATCGGTAAAATGTGCATACAAATCTATTTCTTTTCACATTTTTAAAAATAGGTATGGTGTTAAGAAAATGGTTCGCTACTTTTGCTTCTGTCAAACAAAATATTTTTAAGTTAATCGTATGAAGGTATTTAAATTCGGAGGGGCATCAATTAAAGATACGCAGGCAATTCGTAACATTTTACACGTTTTAAAAACCGTTGGGTTCACCGATAGTTTAATTATTGCGTCGGCTATGGGCAAAACAACAAACGCTTTAGAAGATGTTGTGAATGCGTATTTTAAGAAAACTACCGAGCTTAAAAACTGTATTGCAGTTGTAAAAAACTATCATTTAGATATTATTACCGATTTGTTTACAGATAAAAATCATGTGGTTTTTGATCGAATTTCTGCTTTGTTTACCGAAATGGAGCTTTTTCTAGCAAACAACAAATCGCCTAATTATAATTTTGTGTATGATCAGATTGTATCGTACGGAGAAATTGTTGCAACTACTATTTTGAGTCATTTTTTGAACGATCAACAGATTGAAAATACTTGGATTGATGCTCGAAATTTAGTAAAAACCGATACCACTTATCGCGATGCTGTTGTAGATTGGAAAGCTACCGAAGAAAACATTACCAACCAGCTTCAAGATAAAAAACTGTATATTACACAAGGTTTTATAGGATCCGATGCTAATAATTTTTCGGTTACTTTAGGCAGAGAAGGATCTGATTATTCCGCGGCGATTTTTGCGTATTGTTTAAACGCCGAAAGTGTAACAATCTGGAAAGATGTTCCGGGCGTTTTAAATGCCGATCCACGTTATTTTGAAGATACTGTTCTGTTGAATAAAATATCGTATCACGAAGCTATAGAACTAGCTTTTTATGGGGCATCGGTCATTCACCCGAAAACTTTACAGCCGTTACAGCGCAAAGAAATTCCGTTGTATGTAAAATCGTTTGCAAATCCAACGTTGCCGGGAACATCGGTATCAAAAGGTGCCGGATTAGAACCGCAAACTACTTGTTTTATCGTTAAGAAAAACCAACTGCTTATTTCAATATCATCAAAAGATTTTTCGTTTGTAATGGAACATCAGGTAAGCGATATTTTTAAATTGTTTGCCGAACAGCATATAAAAGTAAATGTTATTCAAAACTCAGCAATTAGTTTTACGGTTTGCGTAGAAGATAAGTTTGGTAACTTCGATCATATTTTCGAAGATCTTGCTAAAAACTTTAATGTTACCTATAACGAGAATGTTTCATTATATACCATTCGACATTTTTCCAGTAAAGATGCCGAAAAAGTTATTACTGAAAAAACCGTTTTGTTACAGCAAGTTAACCGCGAAACCATTCAAATTGTAACAAAAGAATAATTATTAAAGTCGCTAAAATTAGCGACTTTTTTGCTTTTAAGATTTTTTTGGCACACTATTTGGCTTGCGTTAACAAATTTAAAAACACAATAATCATGAAAAGAATTATTTACCTTTTAGCCCTAATCTCTACAAGTGCTTTTGCCCAAGAGCACCAAAAAGATGTTGTAACTGTTTCAGCAAACTACAATTTTTCTGAACCTACACAATATGGTGTTAGTTTAGAATTTACAAAAGAAGCAAGAGTTGACGAACGTTTGACTTCTCGCTTACTAAACGTAAGTTACGGTCAGTTAGAATACGATAACAAATTTTTGAAAAGTACCGGAGAAGGTTTTGTTATTGAATTAGGTAGCCGTACTTATTTTAAAAAAGGCGTACGTGAAGGTTTCTACGGTGAAAACTTTATTACACACGGGCAAATTAAGTTTGACGAAATGATCAACGGTGAAAATTTTGAAGGAAAGTACACGTTCTGGAGTATTTTTAATCCGAATATCGGATACAAAATTCAGCTGACTAAAAATTTAAGTTTAGATCCATCGGTTGGTTTCAACTGGAAATGGGAAGTTCGCGGTAAAGGCGGCATCGATAACCGCCATTTTGATAACTTCGTATTTAAAGCCGGTGCAAAAATTGGTTATACTTTTTAATAAAAACACTATTCGCAAAAAGTCTGTATTATTTTAATGATACAGGCTTTTTTATTTTATTCGAATCTTGAAAGCATCATATCATTCAAACCATAAACTTTCTACAAGAAAAATACACTATTTTTGATGTTTTGAAGTTATAACTTACATGAAACAGTTTTTTTGTTTTGTATGGTGTTTTTTAATTTTTTCTTTTGCTCATGCACAGGAAACAAATTCGCTGTACAAATCAAAAAAAATCATAACCGATTCTTTAACCACAACCGTTTATTTAGATAGTGTTGCATTAAACAACACTTATTTTAAAATCGTCAATAATCAGGGAATCGATTTGGATCCCGCGAATTACACGGTAGATTACAACAAGGCAAGCCTTACGTTTACCAAACCGTTACAAGATACTTTAAATGTTTCCTTTTTAAATTACCCCGATTTTTTAACCCGAACCTATGCATTGTACGATACCAAACGAATCGTTCCGAATAAAGAAGGAGCGTATATTTTCTCGGTTCCAGAAAAACAAGCAACCACTTTTACGCCTTTTGAAGGATTAAACACCAACGGAAGTATTTCGCGTGGAATTACCGTAGGAAACAATCAAAACCTGGTAACAAATTCTAATCTCGATTTGCAGATTGTTGGGAATTTATCAGATAAAGTTCAAATACGTGCATCGCTGCAAGACAGCAACGTTCCTTTGCAAAACGGTGGATATTCACAAAAAATGGATGAGTTCGATCAGATTTTTATGGAATTGTTCTCGACCAACTGGAGCATTAAAGCCGGAGATTTGTTTTTAGAAAACAGATCTTCCCGCTTTTTAAATTTCAATAAAAAAGTTCAAGGAATTTCGGGCACCGTAAAATTCGGAAATGATAAAAGCAAAACCACCATTGAAACCGCAGCGGCGTTGGTTCGCGGACAATATGCAAAAAGTGAATTTGTTGGTCAGGAAGGAAATCAAGGTCCGTATAAATTAAAAGGCAGCAACAATCAATTGTACATTCTGATTATTTCGGGATCGGAATCGGTTTATGTAAACGGACGAAAACTAACTCGTGGCGAACAGAACGATTATGTGATTGATTATAATTCGGGCGAAATTCGGTTTACAACGCTTTTCCCAATTACTGCCGAAATGCGTATTGCGGTGGAGTATCAATATACCGACAGAAATTATGCTCGATTTTTTTGTTATGGCGGAATTAAACACGAACGCGAAAAATGGAATATTGCCGGATATGTTTACACCGAAACCGATATTAAAAATCAGCCGGTACAGCAAAATCTAAACAAAGAACAAGTCGATATTCTAAAACAAGCCGGTGATAGTTTGGCATTAATGATGGCGCCGTCTGCGTATCCCGATACTTATTCAGAAAACAAAACGCTGTACAAAAAGGTCAACCAAAATGGTTATGAATTTTATCAATATTCCAACACGCCAACCGATACTTTGTATATGGTTTCGTTCAGTTATGTGGGACCAAGCAACGGAAATTATCGTTTGGCAAATTCATCGGGCGTTGGTAAAATCTATGAATTTATTGAACCTGTAAACGGATTAAATCAGGGCGACTATGAACCTTTGATTCAATTGATTGCACCAACGCGTTTAACTTTGGCAACCGTTATGGGACAATACAAACCAAAAGATTTTACGCAGGTAGATTTTGAGTTTGGATTTAGCAACCACGACCAAAACTTATTTTCGCCCATTGATGATGAAGACAATCAAGGAATTGCCGCCAATGTAAACGCCACACACAGGGTTTTAAACAATAAATGGAAGGTGGATGTTTTTGGAAATGTGCAGTTGGTAACAGAAAATTTCAAGACCATTGAACGTTTGTATTCTATTGAATTTGATCGAGATTGGAATGTTTCAAACACTTTCGGCAATCAATCGTTACTGACTTTTGGATCAAAAGTTACACCGAACGAGAACAGCTTTTTCACCTATCAATACAGCCGATTAGAATACACAAACAGCTACATTGGGCACAAACAGTCGTTGATAGGCAATTATCTGTACAAAAACTTCAACCTAAATACCAATACCAGTTTTTTATCGGCAAAAGGCAGCGTTTATAACACCAATTTTGTTCGAAGCAAAACACAAGCGGTTTATACAAAAGACAAAAATTGGGCAGGTTCACGTTTAGATTTAGAAAATTATCAGGTAAAAGATGTTGCCACACAGCAGTTTCAAACCTTATCACAAAAATACGCTCAAATTGATGCGTTTGTAGGTCGTGGCGATACCTTGAAAACATACGTGGAAATCGGTTATAAATTCCGTGTGAATGATTCGTTGCAGAATAATGTGTTGCGAAATGTTTCAAACGCGCATTCGTTCTATGTAAAATCACAACTTTTTAAAACCCAAACCAGCGATTTGTCTGTTTACGCAAATTACCGTCGATTAAAATATACCGACACCGGCTTGGTTGAACCAACCTTGAATTCACGCATTACGTATAACGACCGCTATTTAAAAAATCTGATACAGACTAATACCATTTACGAAACCTCATCGGGAGCTGTCGCGCAGCAGGAATTTACCTATCTTAAAGTTGATCCCGGTTTGGGAACGCACATGTGGAACGATTACAACGGCAACGGAATTCAGGAATTAGAAGAGTTTGAAATTGCACCTTACCCCGATTTAGCTGAATATGTGCGGATGTTTTTGCCGAATCAGAGTTTTGTAAAAACACATCAAACCAAATTAACGCAGGTTTTTAATTTTAATTTCAGCATTTGGCAGAACGAAAGCGGCTTTAAGAAATTTGCCAGTCAGTTTCATTTGCAGTCGTCTTTTATTATCGATCGAAGTATTTTGAGAGATGGAAACGGAATTGCGTGGAATCCTTTCGGATCTTCATCAGATGATTTGGTAGCAGAAAATTCAAACATTCGTAATTCGATTTATTTCAACCGCGGAAAACAAAAATACACCACCATTTATTCGTTAATTAACAATCGGGCAAAAAACCTTATGAATTTTGGGAGTTTAGATAACAAAATTACCACACACCAGATACAGTTTCAGCATTTACTAAACAAGTGGTGGCTGGCGCAGTTAACCAATAAATTCGATCGAGTTGAAAGTGTTTCAGAAAATTACGGATCTAAAAATTATCTGCTGAATAATTTAAGCATTAATCCCCGAATCAGTTATCTGTTTTCGCAAAATGCCCGAGTAGAATTATTTTATGAATGGAAGGATAAAGAAAATGTTCAAGGCGATTTGGAAACGTTGCAACAACACCGCATTGGAACGGCATTTAATTGGAGTACTTCGCAGAAATTTACATTGAACGGAGAATTTTCGCTTTACAACAACAAATTCGTTGGGAATCCTTTGTCGGCTGTGGCTTACCAGATGCTAGAAGGTTTACAACCTGGCAAAAACATTACATGGCGATTGTTGTTTCAACGCAATTTAACCAAGTATTTAGATGCTAACATAAGTTATCAAGGCAGAACCAGCGAAACCGCAAAAACCATTCATACAGGAAGTATTCAATTACGTGCATTTTTTTAAACAAAATGTTTATATTTGTTACTTTAATAGATCAAAAATCATGAAAAAAATAACAATTATTGCATTATTTGCTGCATTAGGTTTGGTTTCTTGTAACGATAAAAAAGCAGAACCTACTACAACAACCGAAACAACAACTACAACAGACGCAGCTCCGGTAGATCCGCATGCAGGTCATAACCATGCACCAGGCGAAGGTCACGACCACGATCATGGAGCAGCAACTACAACAACTACAGCAGCAGATACAAAAACAGCAGCAGGTATGAACCCACCACACGGACAGCCAGGTCACCGTTGCGATATTCCTGTTGGCGCACCATTAAACTCGCCTCCAGGTCAGGGAGCAGGACAAACTTCTGCACCGGCAGCACAACCAAGTCAAGGTGGTTTTTTAGGCGGCGGTAACACACAAGCACAAGCTCCGGCACAACAAGCAGCGCCACAACAGCAAATGCCTAAACAAGAAACGGCTCCGGGAATGAAAGGAAAACCAAACCCAGCGCACGGACAACCAGGTCACCGCTGCGATGTATCGGTTGGTCAACCATTACCATAATTAAGTTTTTAGTCTTTAGCTTTTAGACAAAATAGATAAATGAAAACCTGTAAGATTTTAAAATCTTGCAGGTTTTTTTTGTATTTTCCCAAAAAAAAACATGAGATTAATTTTAAAATTTTTATTGATTGCTTTCATTTTTGTTAGCACAAATTCTAATGCTCAAAACACAGAAAATGATTTCGTAGGAAGTTGGATAGCGTTTGATCATTTAAATAACCAAAACCCTATAATTTTTTCAGAAGATAATTACATTTCAATCTCAATTAATGGAGAGTTTATTGACGGGAAAAATTTTATAGTTAAAGGTGGAAAAAATAATGGTAAAAAAGGTGAACTTAAATATTCTATAAACACAGACAAAAATCCAATGGAAATTGATTTAATTGCTATTATGGATAATGATGAAAAAGGACGAATTTTAGGTACTATCAAGCCAATAAATGAAAATAATTTTTTAATGATTTTAAGTTTGGATGGTGTGCGTGATACAAATTTTGATGATGAAAATAAAGACAATATAATTCAGGTGAAAAGAGTAACAAATGACGACTAAAAAAATATTTGGTTATCTCTTTATTGTTATTGCAGTAATTTTAACGTTAGCAATTATTGCACTTATACCACAATTTGTAAAAAAACTGCTTGCCATTTTTAATACTAATTCAAACTCTTATGAAATAGGATACAGTGTTGGATATATGCTTTTCTTCATTATTCAAACATTTATAAATATTATTTTATGGATAGTAGGAATACGTTGGACTAAAAAAATATGATATGAAATTCATCATGTTTTTTTACTATTTTAGTATCAAAATTTAGAAGAAAAAATATGAGAACACTTTTGATAATCATATCATTAGCACTTTTTTCATGTAAAGAAGAAAGCAAACTAATTACAAAAGCCGAAGTAGGCAAGAACATCAAAAATAGCGCAGTATCGTTTGAAGGGTCAAGTAAAACAATTCATATTTTTGTAGCGCTTTGCGATAACAAATACCAAGGTATTGTACCTGTGCCTGCTAAAATTGGTAACGGACAAGATCCCGACAATAATTTGTATTGGGGTTGCGCTTACGGAATTCGATCGTACTTTAAAAAAAGTAAAGAGTGGAAGTTTTTAAAATCCGAAAAAAACATAAATGACATTGTATTAGAAAGAGTAATTTTTAAGCATCTATCAAAAGATTATTATTTGGTAGCCGATGCGTACGATGGAAAATATATCAAAGAATGCACAATAGACTTTTTAAAAAGCAGCTCGGGAATTATTAAAGACACCTTAAACATCAACAACGAAACCATTGGTATTTCGGGTAATTCTAGTTTAATTTCTTATATTGGGCACGATGGTTTAATGGATTTTCAACTTTCGGAATCTTTCAAAAATACCGACAATAAAAAGCGAGATGTAATTATTTTGGCATGTTATAGCAAACGCTTTTTCTCTCCTCATTTAGCAGATGCAAATGTAAATCCGTTGGTATGGTCAACCAATTTAATGGCTCCAGAAGCTTACATTGTTCACGATGCCATTTCAGGATATATTAATAACGAAGACAATCAGCAAATACGCAACAGAGCTGCAAAAGCCTATTCAAAATTTCAAAAATGTTCCGAAAAAGCTGCCAAAAATTTGCTGGTAACCAATTGGTAGTTTCTTAAAATTCATACAAAAAATCTCTCTATTTTTCACTATTTTTGTAGGCTGAAAACCATACAGTCATGATTCAAAATCCTAAACGATATACCGTTACAGCGGCTTTGCCGTACACCAACGGACCTATACATATTGGGCATTTGGCGGGCGTTTACGTTCCTGCCGATATTTACGCTCGTTTTTTACGTCAGCAAAATAAAGACATTGCTTTTATTTGCGGAAGCGACGAACACGGAGTGGCAATTTCTATGAAAGCCAAAAAAGAAGGCATTTCTCCGCAAGAAGTGATCGATAAATACAACAAAATCATTAGCGATTCTTTTCAGGAATTCGGAATTTCGTTTGATAATTATTCGCGTACTTCGGCTAAGATTCATCATGATACGGCTTCAGATTTTTTTAGAAAACTATACGATGAAGGCAAGTTTATCGAAGAAGTTACCGAGCAATTGTACGATGCCGAAGCAGACCAGTTTTTGGCAGATCGTTTCGTAATCGGAACATGTCCAAAATGTAACAGCGAAGGTGCATATGGCGATCAATGTGAAAAATGCGGAACATCGTTAAACGCTACAGATTTAATCAATCCAAAATCAACCATAACAGGTTCTACGCCTATTTTAAAGGAAACCAAGCATTGGTTTTTACCTTTAGATCAGTACGATACTTTTTTGCGCGAATGGATTATTGAAGGTCATAAAAACGATTGGAAACCGAATGTTTATGGACAAGTAAAATCGTGGTTAGACGACGGTTTGAAACCGCGTGCTGTAACTCGAGATTTAGACTGGGGAATTGACGTGCCTGTTGATGGTGCCGAAGGCAAAAAACTGTACGTTTGGTTTGATGCTCCTATTGGCTACGTTTCATCGACCAAAGAATGGGCTGCTCGCGAAGGAAAAGATTGGGAACCTTATTGGAAAGATCAAGACACCAAATTGGTTCATTTTATTGGAAAAGACAATATTGTGTTTCACTGCATTATTTTCCCAGCAATGTTAAAGGCAGAAGGCAGTTATATTTTACCTGATAACGTACCTGCAAACGAGTTTTTAAATTTAGAAGGAAATAAATTATCGACTTCTAAAAACTGGGCAGTTTGGCTGAATGAATATTTGGTTGATTTCCCTGAAAAACAAGATGTGTTGCGCTACACGTTAACAGCAAATGCACCTGAAACCAAAGACAACGATTTTACATGGAAAGATTTCCAGGCTAGAAATAATAACGAATTGGTTGCTATTTTCGGAAATTTCATTAACCGCGTAGTGGTTTTAACCAATAAATATTACAACGGAATTATTCCTGCACCAAATGCTTTTAACGAAGTTGATGGACAAACGTTGGCAGAATTAAAAGCATATCCGGCAGTAATTGAAAGTTCAATTGAACGCTACCGTTTCCGCGAAGCATTGGGCGAATTAATGAACGTAGCACGTTTAGGAAACAAGTATTTAGCTGATGAAGAACCTTGGAAATTAATAAAGACTGATGAAGAGCGCGTAAAAACACAAATGTACGTGGCATTACAAATTGCTGCTGCATTATCGACTTTGGCAGAACCATTTTTACCATTTTCGGCAGCGAAACTTAAAAACATGTTGAATATTTCTGATGCTATTGCTTGGAACAAAGTGGCTGAAACATCAAATTTAATTCCGGCAGGGCACCAAATTGGTCAGGCAGAATTATTGTTTGCAAAAATAGATGACGAAGAAATTCAAAAACAAATAGATAAATTGGAAGCTACAAAACTGGCAAATGCAGCCGAAGCAAAAACGGCAGAACCTCAAAAAGAAACCACACAATTCGAAGATTTTGCAAAGATCGATTTACGTGTAGGAACCATTATTGAAGCCGAAAAAATGCCAAAAGCTAATAAATTATTAGTTTTAAAGGTTGATACAGGAATTGATGTGCGTACCATTGTTTCAGGAATTGCAGAACATTTTACACCAGAAGAAGTCATTGGCAAACAAGTAACCGTTTTAGTAAACTTGGCTCCAAGAGCTTTACGCGGAGTGAACAGCGAAGGAATGCTGTTACTAACCGAAACCAAAGAGGGCAAACTGGTCTTTGTAAACCCTGATGAAGCCGGAGTTTATAACGGCGCAACAATTGGGTAATTTCACTATTTTATAATAACAAAAAACGCAAACCATTCGGTTTGCGTTTTTTATTTATTGTCATTTTTAGTTAGGCTGTCATTCCGGGCTTGATCCGGAATCACATACATTAATTCAAAAATACTTATACTCAGAATGAGAAGCTGAATCAAGTTCAGCTTGACAATATGTTAATTTCATTGCTATCGTCACTTCGAGTAGCGAAACGAAGTGGAGCGTATCGAGAAGTTCTCGACAAGCTCGAACTGACGAAATCAATCTACTGCGCATCCAACGCTTGCAAAGCAAAACTACCTAACCAATGGCTTCCCATATAATCATCGTTTGATATGTTTGGAAAAGCAGCATTAAAATGTTTTTCAGCAATTGGCTTTAAATGATTTAGTTCAGGCAACACTTTGGCAATTTGAAACAAACAAGTTGCTCTGCTAAAGTTTAATCCGTCTAAATGAACTAAATGTCCGTCGGTTCTGTCGGAAACTTTACCCACTTCCAAATCAAATTTTTTATCGAACAATTGTGGCAAGAATTTCTGTAACCAGACTTTATAATCGGTTTGTGGCAACACTTTGCTCATTAGCCAAGCTTCTTGCAAACAAGGCGATAAAAAGTCGTGCCCGCTTGGTTCGTAAGCAATCGGGCAGTTGGTGTCTTTTGAGTATAATTCTTTCGCTTTTGCGGTAATTGCATCTTTTAATTTGTTGTTTCCAACCGTTTCAGCGTATTCTAAACTCAACGCCATTCCAAATGCGGTATTGTCGTGTGTTCCGGTTCTAATTGGGTAATTTAATTTTGGCAGATATTCTAAATATCTTTCAACAAAAACATTTTCTAACGGCTGTAAGGTTTTGTACCATTGCTGTGCTTTCGGATTGTCTTTCCATGTATATAATTCTTCCTGTAACTTGAAAAACCACGCCCAACCATAAGTTCTTTCAAACGTTTTATTATGTGGTTGATCGAAAAACGATTTTTCAATCGATACATTTTCATCAGTAAAAACCTTTGTTAGCAACTGATCTATTGTTTTGCTTTGATCTAATTCAGGAAACTGCTTCACTAACTTCACTACCGACCAATATCCATGTGCCGACGAATGCCAATCGAAACAACCGTAAAAAATTGGTCGTAATTGTTTAGGCGCTTTCAATTCGTCTGATGATTTTAAAACCTGTCCCAATTTATTCGGATATTCAACTTCTAAACAATGCAGCGGCAGCGCGATAATCTTTTGTGCTTCGGCTAATTCTAATTTTAATGTTTTTTGATTTTGTTCTGGCTGAATAGTGGTTTCCGGACTATCCTTTTTACAGGAAAGCATCAGGAAAGCACAAATAAATAAAGAAGAAAAAAGCTGTTTCATGTATCGAAATTTTTATAAATATAATGAGAATAAACAAAAAACAGTTCCGAAGAACTGCTTTCAAATATTTTTAATGCTTAAAGTACATCTTGAATAGTTGCATCTTTATCGAATGCTGCTTTAGCAAACGGACACAAAGGCAAGATCTTAATGTTATTTTCTCTAGCGAAATCAACAGCTGACAAAACCATCTTTTTTCCAACTCCTTGACCGCCAAATGCGGGATCAACTTCGGTATGATCTATAATAATTAATGTATCGCCAGCTTTGCTATAAGTCATTTCACCGGCTTTTGCTCCGTTTTCAGTTGCAATAAAAGCTCCTTTATTTTCTTCTTTTCTGTGATTGATTTCCATAATAATTTTAGTTTTGTTCGTTTCTTAAAATTACAAAATTGTTTGGCTACAACTGTTAACTTACATTAATTTCTGCTGCTTGTTTTTCTGAACAATTTGATATGTTATAAACAGAATAATCAACCAAACCGGAATTAAAATTACCGAAACATGCATACCCGTAATACTCATAATTGCTAAAATTCCCAATAAAAACACAATGCAGATGTAATTTGAAACAGGATATATAAACGAAGGAAACTTGGTTTTGATATTTGCTTGATCTTTAAACTTGCGGAATTTTAGATGCGTAAAAGAGATCATGATCCAATTGATAATTAGACATGCAACTACCAAATAAATTAAAACTTCAAAAGATTCATCTGGCTTGAAATAATTGAACAAAATAGTTATTGCTGAAAAACAGCTCGATACGATAATGGCACGCGTTGGAACAGAACTTTTATTCAATTTCAACAGGAATTTCGGTGCATTGCCTTGTTCTGCCAAACCAAATAACATACGACTGTTGCTGTAAACCGATGAATTGTAAACCGATAAAGCTGCCGTTAAAACAATTAAATTCAACGCATTTGCAATTAAGTTTGTTGCCGAAACATCGGTTCCGAAAAAGTTAAAATGCATTCCTTTTAAATTATCGAAAACGGTAACAAACGGACTTGTTTTTGTTGTGATGGTTTCCCAAGGCGAAAGCGAAAAAAGGATGATTAAGGCTCCAACATAAAAAATTAAAATTCTGTAAATAACCTGATTGGTTGCTTTTGGAATGTTTTTTTCCGGATTTTCGGCTTCGGCAGCAGTAATTCCAATCAGTTCTAAACCTCCGAACGAAAACATGATGATCGCCATAACCGACAATAATCCCTGATAACCGTTTTCTGTTTTTTCGAACCATCCTTTAGGGAAAAATCCGCCGTTATTTGTCAGGTTTGATATACTTGCCTGTTCGCCACCCGTTCCCGAAATCAATAAATACGTTCCAAAAACAATCATTGCCACAATAGCAATTACTTTAATAATGGAGAACCAAAACTCGGCTTCGCCAAACATTTTTACAGAACCTAAATTCAACGCCGTAATTGCCAAAAAGAAAAAAGTGCTTGATGCCCACAAAGGAATTTCGGGCCACCAATATTGTACATAAATTCCAATGGCGGTTAATTCAGACATGGAAACCAGTATGTACAAAATCCAATAGTTCCAACCCGAAGCATAACCTGCAAAAGAACCCCAATATTTATAGGCAAAATGCGAAAAAGATCCCGAAACAGGTTCTTCTACCACCATTTCTCCCAACTGACGCATAATAAAAAAAGCGATGATTCCTGCAAAGGCATATCCAAAAATAACCGATGGTCCTGCTAAAACGGCTGCCGGTCCAATTCCTAAAAATAAACCGGTACCAATAGCGCCACCCAACGCAATTAACTGAATATGGCGGTTAGACAACCCGCGCTTTAAGGTGTTGTCTGTTGTTGTTTGTTCCAAAGTTGAAAGTTTTAGTTTGTTTTAACTGCTAAAATAAAAGTTTATTTTAGAAAATCAATAAAAAAGGCTGCACTTGGCAACCTTAATTTTTTACAATAAAAATCCATTTGGCGTTTTCTACTAAACCGGTATCAAAAACCTGCCTAAAATAATGCACTTTGCAATTGTTGTTTTGCAAGGCGTAGCGCACAACTTCTAAATTTTGAATCTGTGCCCATTTTTCCTGCGTTTTACCGGCTGGCGATGGCGCGTTTGTCAGTTCCACAGCATCATTTGGTAACGCCATAAAATCTTCGGTTAAAACTCGGTCAAAATCTTGCGGAGGCGTTATCGGGTTTGGCACAATTATTTCGCCACTACCCATAAAAACCTGAGTAGCATGGTAAATCAACTGATTTCCTTCGGTATAATGAACCTTAATATATCCTACATCAGCCGGCGGAACATTTTCAACCGTTAAATTATAAGTCGTATACTGCTCATTATAAAGATAAATCTTTCCGCCTTCAAAATTATTGGTTAAATCATCAACAATTAATACTGACACCTTATTTTCTGGTTCAGATGGAACGTAATCGTCATTATCATCACATCCACACATCCACGCACATAATGATCCACCGAACATTAGCACCAAATTTTTAAAACCCATCATATACAACTGATTTTTACTAAATTAGTGATAAATATAATTAAATTTCAAATAGCTCAATCAATTATATATCAGAATTAAAAAGACTTAAAACAAAAGCTACATTCTCTTCAAAATTCCGTAAAACAACATACTTAAGCCAACACCAACAGCCGCACCCAATGATTTTGAATGTCCTGTAATTTTTGTTACGGCAATACCTGCCGCTGCACCGGTGGTTACCAAAGCAGCTATATCTTCATAATTTAGCTGCTGCATTTCTTGTTTAATTACATTTTTCATAGTTTCTCTTTTTCTATTAAATGTACAAAATTTAATTGTTGGTCGATTTTTTTTAACAAAAACACCAATTTTGAAGGATAGAAATTTATTAGGTTTTATCTTTGAGGAAACTTTCACACAATGATTGAAAACATCCAAGTAATTGCTTTTGATGCAGACGATACGCTGTTTATTAACGAACCTTATTTTGACGAAGCCGAGGAAAAATTTTGTGCTTTAATGAGCGATTATTTATCGAAACAAAGTTTGGCGCAGGCATTATTTAAAGCGCAGATTGATAATTTGCCGTTGTATGGTTATGGCATTAAAGGATATGTTTTATCGATGGTACAAACGGCTTACGAGGTTTCGAACCACACGGTATCGACCAAAGTAATGGAAAAAATCATTGAAATTGGTAAAGATCTATTAGCGAAACCTGTTGTTTTGTTAGATGGAATTGAAGAAACCTTGAAAAAGCTACACGGAAAATACAAATTGGTCGTGGCTACAAAAGGCGATTTAAAAGACCAACACCGCAAGTTGCATTTATCGGGTTTGGGTGCTTATTTTCATCATATCGAAGTAATGGTTGAAAAAGAAGAATTAGATTACGAGAAACTGTTGAAACGTTTGGAAATTGAACCCGAGAACTTTTTAATGATCGGAAATTCATTAAAGTCTGATGTTTTGCCGGTTTTAAATATTGGTGCAACCGCCGTGCATGTGCCTTTCCACACTACTTGGGCACACGAACGTATTGACCATGAAATTGTGCACAACCATTTTTACGCTGTTGAAAAAGCAAGTGAACTTATAGATTTATTGAATTTATGAAAACCGAAATTAATTTAGATACCTGGAAACGCAAAAGTCATTTTGAATTTTTCTCGGCAATGGACGAACCTTTTTACGGACTAACTGTTGAAATTGATGTAACCCAAGCCTACAAAAAAGCAAAGGAATTAAAAACGTCGTTTTTTATTTACTATTTGTATGCTACCTTGAAAACCATAAATGAACTGCCGGCTTTTAAGTTGCGAATTGATAACGGAAAGGTTTTTCAGCATGATCGGATTGATGCTTCATCTACGGTTTTAAAAGAAAACGAAACCTTTGGATTTTCTCATATTATCTATCATAACGATTTTGCTGTTTTTCAAGAAGCGGTAAAAAACGAAATAATACGCGTACAACAAACCGACACCCTGCTTACAAAAGACGATTACGGAGATAACATTATTCATTTTTCGGCAATTCCTTGGATTAATTTTACCTCGTTAACACATGCGCGTGGATTTAAACATCCCGATAGTTCGCCTAAAGTTTCTATTGGTAAAATGATTGATAAAAACAATAGAAAGTTTTTTAATGTTGCCTTATTTGCACATCACGGTTTGGTTGACGGTATTGATATGGGTCGATTTTTTGATTTATTTCAGGATATTTTGAATGAGTAATTTGTTGTATTGATATTAATCAAACTCCTTTAAGATAAGTTGAAAGATGTTGTTTTTAATATTTTCTTCTTTTTCGATTTCGCGTCCATTTTTCAACATTTCATTCTTACTATCTTCGTCAAAAGTATTAAATTCAACAAACTCCTCTTCAATACTTTCAATAAAGTTTTTCAAGGTAGATTTGTCAAAATTGTAGTAAGCAAACTGCTTTGGATCTTGTATTACTTGCAAAGCATCTTCCACATGAAGTCGATTACTTTCAGTTAATTTTGAACAGTAACTTTCTTTATTATTTTCAATGACCTTAACTATTCTGCTCATTAATTCGTAATCAGCAGAAGTTGGATTTTTTTCTGTTTGCTTAATAATATTCGTAAGTGTACTTTTAGCTTCTTCAGAAAGCTTAATATTTCTTTTTGATTTTGTTTGATTTATTAAATTTTCAACAACATCAACAAGCGCTTTAATTTCATTGTCGCGTGGCGATTTTACGTTACCGCTTACAATACCAGGACCATATTCAAAAGCACTCAACAAATAATTTGTTCCATCATAAATATCAAAATCACTTCGCTCATATCTTGTAGTTTTCAATAATTTCACAAATGCGTTTGTTAGCAATTCTGTATCTTCCTTATTAATTTGAGCTTGGTATTTTTTTACGTTTACTTTTTTGTAATTTTCTTCTGCATACCATAAATTTGATTTTGCTTTTTGAAAACGAACTACAAAACTCTCGGCTTCATAATTTCTAATATCCCTATCAACTTGAAAAATATATTCGGCATCAAAAGATGGGCGAACCAACATTCTTACATGAAAATCTTCTTCTAAGCTTTCATATAATTTCTCTTTTATTTTTTGATTATATTCTAAACTATATTTTGGCAAATCAAAATAATTCTCATTTGGATTTAAACCATCATACATAAGAAACAATTGACTTTGTGCTGTAAAATAGTTTATAAGGCAAACAAGTAAAATAAAATAGTTTTGTGGTTTCATGTTTTAAAAAATGTTATCAGATAAAACTACTAAAAAAATCGAATTACCTTTGTAAAAAAACAAAATGTTCTCCATAGCGTATCATTCTATATACAATCATCCTGTTCCAGAAAATCATCGGTTTCCTATGGAAAAATACCAGTTGTTGCCCAAACAGTTGTTGTTAGAAGGTATTGTTACAGATGATTGTTTTTTTAAACCCGCACAAGCTTCTTTACAAGATATTTATATGGCACACAACCCCGATTATGTAAACCGTTACACGCAATTGCAGTTAACCGATAAAGAGCGTAGAAAAACAGGTTTTGTGCATTGCCAACAATTAATTGACCGGGAACTTACCTTGGTTCAAGGTACTATTGACGGAGCTTTGAATGCTTTTGCTCAAAAAGTTGCTTTTAATATTGCCGGTGGCACACATCATGCTTTTTCTGGTCATGGCGAGGGTTTTTGTATGTTGAACGATCAGGCTGTTGCGGCAGCTTACTTATTGAAACACAACAAAGCTTCTAAAATTTTAATTGTTGATTTAGACGTGCATCAAGGAAACGGAACTGCCGAAATTTTTAAAAACAATCCGCATGTTTTTACTTTTTCTATGCACGGAAAAAGCAATTATCCATTTAAAAAAGAACAATCAAATATAGATATTGATTTAGAAGATGGAACTACCGACGAAATTTATCTAACAATTTTAGAAAACCATCTAGAAAAAATCATTGTACAAGAACAACCCGATTTTATTTTTTATCAGGCTGGTGTTGATATTTTAGCAACCGATAAATTAGGAAAACTGAACTGTACCATTAACGGCTGTAAACAACGCGATGAACACGTTTTTTCATTAGCAAAAAAATACAACATTCCTGTTCAATGTAGTATGGGCGGCGGTTATTCGCCTAATTTATCAACCATATTACAAGCACATGTAAATACGTTTAAAGTTGCCAAAGATTTATTTTATTAAATATTAATGTAAACCGTTGTGTGAAATTACTTCAAAACGTCACTTCGAGTGAAATTTCTGTAACGAAGTGGAAGGAATTTTGTAGCGAGAAGTCTTTTTATGTAGTTCTCGATACAATTTTTCTCCGTTTCACTACGAAAAATCACTCGAACTGACGTGAAAATTTAATCTGTTTTAATTAGACCCGACGGTTAATGTAACTTTTCTGCAAACACAATAATATGTCCGTCTGGATCTGCGAAATAACAAGCTTTATCGCCCCAAGTTCTGTCTTGAATATCACTTATAAGTTTCGCATCTGTGTTCAGGGCGCTAGTAAACTCAAATGCAATATCTTCCACATAAAAGTAAAGTTCACATCGAGGAATTCCGGTGCCTGATTCGGGATGTGGTGTTTTATCAGCTAAAATCTTGGCAATTCCGCTATTGGGCATCAATCCAAGTTTAAAGTTTTCTGCCAATAGAAATTCGGTCATTCCCAGAACGTTTAATTCAGGATTTCTACGCAATAACTTGGTGTAAAAATCAGTGCTTAACTGCTGATCGGCTACATACAGAATGGTATGAATAAATTGAATGTGCATGTTGTTTTTGTGTGAATATAAAAAAAATCCCGACGCATCGGGATTTTAATTTTTAAAAGAACAACACTTCGTTAATCACAATTTCGGTAATGCTGCGCTTTATCCCTTCTTTATCTTCGTAAGTGCGATAGGTTAATTTACCTTCAACAGCAATTTCCTTCCCTCTTTCTACGTATTTCTGAATAAGTTCTGCGGTTTTGCCCCACGCTACAATATTATGCCATTGGGTGGTTTCAATTTTCTCCTTTTTATCGTTGTAATAAAAATCGCTGGTTGCTAACGATAAAGTTACTTTTGTACCATTGTCAAAAGTTTTTGTTTCCGGCGTGTTACCTACTCTTCCTACAAGACGAACACTGTTTCTTAATGTACTCATGGCGTTTAAATTTTAAATGATTAAATAATTATCTGGTACAAAGTTGCAACAGCTTCCAAATTTTATTCGGTTGTTAATCATTTATAGTCGATTGTAAACGTTTGTTGTCGAATATAAGGTTGTTTTAACAGTTAAAAACTTTTGTATATTTGAAAATTAGCTGTAATACTTAAACATATCTACTAAATTGAAAGCCTACATTCAAACAGATAAATCCGGAGAATTTTATAACGTAAATGCATTTATTGCAAACGAAGGTTTTAAGCATTTTGGTTTCGAAACCGAAAAATTTTATAGAATTGAGGAAATAAATGATGAAAATCCAGAAAATGTTATTGTTGGTGGAATTGGAAACGTAAGGAAAAGATTAGAAATTTTGGGTATTACCAGAAATCAAAATGAAATTGATTATCCAATTGAACTTCAGAAATACTTAGGAAGAAGAATTTGGAAATCAACATTGGAAACAATTTTAGCAGAACAAAAGTTTAATATTTTTATAAAACCAGATATAGAAACTAAAAAATTTGCTGGAAAGGTATTTAAAAATGAACTAGATTTTATTGGTTTAATAGATGAAAATAGTCCAACAAAAGTACTTTGCTCTGAAATCATAAATTTTAATGCTGAATTCCGCTGTTTCATTCGTTACAAAGAAATTCTTGACATTAGAAGATATAAAGGGGATTGGAATAAGGCTATTAATTTAGAAATCGTTAAAAATGCAATATCTGACTTTAAAACACAACCAAATTCATTTGCATTAGATTTTGGAATTACTGACGATAATAAAACTGTTTTAGTAGAAGTAAATGATGGACATTCCTTAGGAAGCTATGGAATATCCTCACAAAACTACGCTAAATTCTTATCGGCAAGATGGTCGCAATTAACAAACACAACTGATTACTTAAATTTCTAGAAAGTACCCTCTTACTCGTGCATTGATAAAGAACTTGTCTTAAGCGAAAATGTGACACTTGTGCTATCGTTAGAAATTTTAATTAAAATTTTATGACAAACATAACTCTTCTAGACATAATTAAAGATTATCAAACTGGGGCTGATAAGGCTGTTTTAATTTTTAAGAACAAATACAAAGTCAATGATATTTTAGAAGGTTGGCATACTGGTATATATGAACAAACAGGTAAATTAGTTGATGAAGGACTTTATTTTTATGCTTTTCACGGAATTGGATTATCTGCTCATTTCAAAGACAAAATTGTAGACTTTGATTTAGCATATTTTCCTGGACCTAGACATGACTTTGACTTATGGAGATTAACAAATTTTATTCAAAACCAACGTAACAAATACCCTGATTATAACAACAAAGAAAAAATAGAAAGGGAATTTAATGAACTGATAGAAAATGGAATTGTAGCAAAACCGAAATTAGAAAATTCTACAACGCTTTATTTTTTTAAAGACACGTTAACTACTGAAATAATTAATGAAGCACAAAGGAAAAATAATAATAACAACAACTCTAAAATAACTTTGAAGACCTGGTGGCAAAAGCTTTTAGGCTCCAAATAGATATCATAAAACCAAAAGGAAGTCAAATGACTTCCTTTATTTTTCTTTAATAACCTTGATAATACCTTCTAGGTTTTCGTTTAAATTCAGCATTTCGGCAAACACTTTATCGTCTTTAGCTAAACCGCCGTGTTTATTGTTTTTACGGAACAATTCCTTGATTTCTTCCCAACGAATTTTCTCGTCAACTGTAAGTAGTCCGGCAAGTTCTTTTAGTTGAAATTAAATCTCTCTTTTAAAAGTATAATGAAAAGAATACGATGTTCCTCCAACGCCTAAATCTTGCACGTTAACCAATTCCCAACCTTGGATACCTAATTCATTAAGCATTTTATCTATTTCTTCGGCGTTAAATTTTATGCTCCAATTTCCTTTCGAATCAACTTTAATGGTTTTATATTCAAATTTTTTCATACTGTTTTATTTATTAATGTTATTAATTATGATTGTTAAATCAAAAAAATTATTTTATAAAGATACTAACTCAAACAAGAATAAAAACCTAAAAAAGGAAATATCAAAATAAAACCTGCAAAGCTTTTGGAAATTATACGCTAAATTTGAAAAAAAAATATAAAATGGTTCAGTCAAAATTAAGTAACACCGCCTATTTTTACAGCTTGTTAATTTTAAGTTTTCCGGTTTTAACTACCTTTATTGTCAACAAATTTTTACGCATGTTTCAAGACAGCTGGCATTGGGGCTTAACGGTATTTTTGGTTGTTTGTGGCTTGGTAAGTTTGTTTGTTATTATTTGGGGCTTTTTTATTGAAATGAACCTGCGCATGGCAACGATAAGAATTTCCAATAACACCATTGAGGTAAAACAACTATTGGGGTTTGGTACTAAAAAAACTTTTAAGATTGATGCCATTGATGGATTTGCCATTCGCGAATTTAGACAACGAGCACAACATCACGAATATTGTTATTTAATCCAAGACAAAAAAGCGATTGCTGTATTTTCGAGCTTGTATTACAAAAACTATATGGAAGTTCGCGATGAACTGCAACAATGTTTAACGCTTTTGAAGTAGAAATATAGTACATTTATAATAGAAATTTATTATGAGTTTAGAAATAAAATATAATGAAGACTAAAAAAAACATATTGCTTTTTTTAATGGTGATATTGTAGGTAGCGCCGAAGACGATTATGACAATGGAACGAAGTACCACGGTTATTTAAACTCCAATATACTTCATTTATCAAAAAATAACTCTATAAATACTTTTTTTAATTACAATTTTTGCTCATTTAGTTTTGATATTAATGTTAAGGAATTTAAACAGTCCAATTGGATAGAAAATGATAGCGTATCAATTTGGTTTGAAGACGACAAGACTTGTTTTTTGTGTATTCATCCGAATTTTTTAGAATGGGATAAACCTTTTAGTATTTTACATTTCCTTCAAAACTTACATTTAAGTTTAAAAAAAGATAATATTGAAACCAATTCTTTTGACAACTTAATTGAAGAAGGAGTTATTATAACTTTTAATATTGATACAGAAAAATCCATTTTTTTCGAATATAATAGGATTTTAATATACTTAAATGATGTAGTTTGCCAAATATTTTCAAGACTAGAAAAAAGCAAACATGACAATGAGTTATTTAGCATATTTTCCTTTCCGCAAGAAATTAAACAAGCGTGTGAACAATACCTAATTTATTTTTCTAAATTTTTACAAGACTTAGGAATAGAAGTTGTTTCTAAAATTGACTCACAAACAAAAACAACCTTTTTTACAGTTATACCCTTAGATTCAGGCGAAGCACTTATAAATATCAAAAAATTATTAGATATATATTTATCAATTCCACAAACAAATGATTTAGAAACATACTCTTTAAATTATAATGATGTAAGTGTACAACAACTTATGGCTAATGTTTATCATTTAAAGTCACAATTAATCTTAGCAAATTCTATTATTCAAAATAAAGACGCTACAATTGAAAGTTTAAAGCTAACAACACTTCACCAAAACTTAATTATAGATTCTAAAAAAAGTACAAATGAAGAGAAAGCTATTGATGGATTAGTCACGATTGGTGAATTTGAATGGAAAGGTTTAAAAGTGAATTTAGCTGAAGTTTTTAGACGTTTAAAACGGAAATTCACGAAATAACAATTATCTCACTACTATACAGCTAATTAACAGTATTCAACAATATTTTGTATCTTTAAAATAAAAATGGGCAAAAACTGTTTAGAATGTGGCGAGAAAATCATAGGTCGGGAAGATAAAAAATTCTGTAACGATGCCTGCCGCAATACTTACAACAACAAATTAAACAAAGACACCACCAATTTAATGCGAACGGTTAATTACGCCCTGCGTAAAAATTACCGTATTTTATCAGAAAACAATCCCGATGGAAAAGCAAAAATCAACCGTAAAAAACTGCTCGATTTAGGTTTCGATTTTTCATTGTTCACTTCCATATACGTTACCAAATCTAACGTAACCTATTATTTTGTGTACGATCAAGGTTACATGCCCATAGAAAATGATTGGTTTGTATTAGTAAAAAAGAATTAAAATGTACGGCTATTTGTTAATAATTCATTCCTATCTGCGTTGGATTGCATTAGGATTTCTATTATTCGGTTTGATTTTCATCTTCCTAAAAAAATCAAAAAAAGCTATTTACACAACCAAGCATTATCAACTTTTTAAAGTGATAAAAAACGTTTTTAACCTACAGTTTTTAGTCGGAATTTTGTTGTTAACACAAAGCCCAATGGTAAAAACCTTTTGGTCGCAGGTTAGCCAGGCTGTAAAATGGCGCGAAATCCGCTTTTTTGGATTAGAACATCCGTTCATGATGATTTTGGGCGTACTGCTTTTAAATGTTTTTACAGATAAAACCAAAAGCAAAATCGGCACAGCTATCGCTTTTAATTATCTGTTTGTTAGATATTTAATCATACTTTTTATTCTTTTTGTTTCAATTCCATGGTCGTTTTCTCCTTTTACCGCAAGACCAAATTTTCGATAATTTTAAGAACTTACTCATACTTTTTTCATAATTTAAGGGAAAAATTCACGAGAAAGAATGCAGATTAATAAAGTAGAACTCCGCAATTTAGAAATTGAAGATTATATAGAATTAAAAAATTCCATGCTTCAGGCGTACGAAGAAGGTGTGGAAGATCCGTATTGGAAAAAAGAAGAAATCCGTCGATTGTTAAAAGTTTTTCCCGAAGGACAAATTGTTATTGTGGTTGACGATGTGGTTGTTGGCGCAGCTTTGTCGTTGATTGTTGATGAAAGTTTGGCGCTATCAAACCACAAATACAACGATATTGTTACCGACAGTAAATTCAACGCGCATAACCCCGATGGCGATGTTTTGTATGGGATCGATATATTTATCCACCCGAATTACCGTGGTTTGCGCTTAGGTCGCCGTTTGTATGATGTGCGAAAAGAATTGTGCGAACAACTGAATTTAAAGTCGATTATTTTCGCCGGCCGAATTCCAAATTATCACAATTACTCCAAAGAACTCACGCCCAAACAATATTTAGATCGGGTTAAAACCAAAGAAATCCATGATCCGGTCATTTCATTTCAGGTTAATAACGATTTCCATATAAAAAGATTACTGCGCAATTATTTAGAAGGCGATCGCGATTCTCGTGACTACGCCGTTTTATTGGAATGGAACAATATTTCGTACGATAAATCGCCGGTTTTAATCAACGCCAAAAAAAGTGTGGTTCGCTTAGGTTTAATCCAATGGCAAATGCGTCCGTTGAATAATTTAGAGGAATTTTTTGATCAGGCTGAATTTTTTATCGATGCCGTTTCAGGCTACGAAAGCGATTTTGCAACCTTTCCCGAATTATTCGTTGCACCGTTAATGGCAGATTACAATCATTTGTCGGAATCTGAAGCAATCCGAGAATTATCGAAATACACCGATACCATTCACAAGCGTTTTCAGGAATTAGCTATTGAATATAATATCAACATTATCACGGGCAGCATGCCTTATTTGGAAGAAAATGTGCTATATAACGTTGGTTTCTTATGCAAGCGCGATGGATCGTCTGAAATGTATCGAAAAATACATATTACACCTAACGAACGTTTGTATTGGGGAATGCAGGGTGGCGATGTGATACAGACTTTTGATACCGATTGTGGAAAAATTGGAATCATTATTTGTTATGATGTGGAGTTTCCCGAATTATCGCGTATTATGAGCGAAGACGGAATGGAAATTTTGTTTGTACCTTATTTAACCGATACCCAAAACGGATACACCCGTGTACGTAGTTGTGCACAGGCGCGCGCTATTGAAAACGAATGTTATGTGGCAATTACCGGTTGCGTAGGAAATTTACCAAAAGTAAACAACATGGATATTCAGTACGGACAGGCGGCTGTTTTTACTCCGTCTGATTTTGCTTTTCCTAACAATGGCGTAAAGGCAGAAGCTACACCAAATACCGAAATGACCTTAATTGTTGACGTAGAGCTAAACGCATTAAAAGAATTACACGAATTGGGAAGTGTACGTATTAAGAAAGATCGACGTTTGGATTTGTATAAACTAAGAAAACTAAAATAGAGCCATAAGGCTCTATTTTTATTTAATATACGATTCTAATTTGTTTAAGAAATCTTGAAAAGCAACCGCTTCGTCTTGTGGAACGCGTTTAGCCAACTCAACACCTCTTTTTTGGTATTCGTTTAATTTAGGACCTAACGTTTTTAAAGCTTCAGAATCGTTATTTGCTGTAGCTGTTTTAAAATCGTTTACAAATTTGCTGTATTCCTGCGCAAACTGATCTGCTTCGGCGTACTGAAACTTTGGAACCGCAACTACATCTTCTACCGTATTCTGTTGTACTTCGTTAGAATTTTCAACCGGCGGATCGGTCATTGGTTCCTGAATTTTGTTTTCTTCTTTTTTACATGCCGTCAACAATACAGCCGACAATAACATGGGATAAACTATCTTTTTCATATTAATTAATTTTACTATTTGATTTATAAATGTAGTAAAAAACAAAATACAATTACAAAAAAAAAGACACAGCATACACTGTGTCTTAAAATTTAGAAAAATTTGTTTTACTATTTAATTGGAGCTGTCATTTGCTCAGACAATTTCATAGCGTATTCTTGCCATAATTTAGCATCTGCTGGCGTTAATTTTGTAGCCAATTCTGTTTGTCTTTTAGTCCATTCAGCAGATTTCGCTTGTAATTCTTGAATTTTTGCAGCATCTCCAGATTTTGCTGCTTCCATAGATTCTTTCACATAAGCAGTATATTCTTCTGCCATTTTTTGTGCTTCCGGAGAACTAAATTTAGGTACTTCTAAAGTAGTTTCTGTGGTGGTAGTTGTTGTCTGCGTTTCTGTTGCAGGATCTACAGTTGTTTCTGTTTCTGTAGTTGTTGTTTCTTCAACACCTTTCTTTTTATCACAAGATACTACTAACATAGTTGATGCGAATAATGCTGATAACACTAATTTTTTCATATACAATATTTTAATTATTTATATCAAATATAGATTTTTTTTTGAAACGAACAAATTTTTAATTAATAATATAGTGAATTATTAACAGATGATTTTTTAAGTATTCTTTGAAACTTGTATCAAGGTTAGATAAACAAAATCAGGCTTAAGTAAAAACTCAAGCCCGAATGTAATAAGTGTTATTTAACTTTTTTAAATATGTACTTTAACTCAACTACGTTTAACTCGTAATTCTTTTTCTCCTGATAAAGAGAGTTGAATTTCAAAAGATCTTTTTACTGATTTGAAATTTCTGTTCTAAATAATAAACATTCCAAAATTAAAATGCTTTTAAAGAAATATTTGTAGAACTTTTCATTGATAGAATGACGAACTTGTTCTACACACTAAAAAACAAAACTCGCACTGAAACTAAATTCGTGCGAGTTTTATCATTTTATTATCAAATTGATTATTCTTCCACATATAAAACCAAACCTTTAAGGTAAGATCCTTCTGGATGGAACATATTCACCGGATGATCCGGACCTTGTGAAAGCTTGTGCAATACACGTACTTTTCTACCCGATTCTATTGCTGCAGCTGCTACGGTATTGTAAAAAAGCACCTCATCAATCACCTGTGAACAAGAAAAGGTAAATAGAAATCCGCCTTTTGTAATAGTTTTTAAACCGGCAACGTTTAAGCGTTTGTATGCTTGGGTTGCGGTGTGCTTGCTTTTGATGTTTTTGGCAAATGCAGGTGGATCTAAAACAATAACTTCGTATTGATTTTTATTTTCTTTTAGAAATTCAAAAACATCTGACGCTACTGCCTGATGATTACTGCCAGGGAAATTCAACTCCATATTTTCTGCAGCCAATTTTACGGCTTTTTCAGATATATCCACAGAAGTTACCAAATTGGCACCAGCGTTCATGGCGTAAATAGAAAAACCGCCGGTGTAGCAAAAAGTATTCAACACTTTTTTTCCGTTTGAATATCTTTCCAATAACTTTCTATTCTCTCTTTGATCTAAAAAGAAACCGGTTTTTTGTCCTTCAACCCAATTTACATGAAACTGAATGTTGTTTTCTTTCGCCACAGTTTCGGCAGCTGTTCCAAATAAATGAAAATCGGTTCCGGTATTTGGAAGGGTGTTGGCACTTTTGCAATAAATGGTCTCACAATAATCAGGAAAACATTTTTGTATGGCTTCGGCGATTTTCTTCATGTTCAAGTAAATCCCTGTAGAATGTGCCTGAATCACAAAGTTTTTGTTGTAATAATCAATAATCAAACCCGGAATTTCGTCGCCTTCACCATGAATCAATCTAAAAGCATTGGTTTCTTCGATATTAAAAAGCTTCAAGCGTAAATTCCAAGCAGCATTTAGTCGGTTTTCCCAAAAATCATCTTTAAAAACCTCATCCTTAAAAGTCAATATGCGTACAACGATGCTTCCTTTATTGCTGTAAAAACCGGTTGCCAAATGATCGCCGTTGTACGTAGTAACATCAACCATTTGTCCGTCTTCCAACTCATCGCTTACTCCATAAACGGCACCACTAAACACCCACGGATGCTTACGTAAAATAGACTTTTCTTTCCCTTGCTTTAATATAACCTTTGCAAATTCCATTTAATTATTTTTTACAAAAGTAAAACAATCTCGTGTTTTTAGAGACAAAAAAATCCATCGTAATGATGGATTTTTATCTTTAAGATTGATCTTTTTCTTCTTTATCAGAATCAGATGTTTTTCCTTCTTCGTGATTTTGCTCTTCGGTTTGCAGCACTTTTGGCAAATCTTCGTCTTTTGGTTTTTTACGATAGATGTATCGGTCGTAATATTTTTCAAACAACGGTGTGGGTGCAGTGTCTTCGCCCAACACAAATCCGTACGGACGCAAGCCCTCCACGTTATCGAAAATAATTTTAAAGATCGCCAAAACAGGAATTGCTAAAAACATACCGGCAATTCCCCAGATAGATTCTGCAATTACAATTCCAAACAGTACTACGAACGAGTTTAATGCTACTTTAGAACCAATGATTTTTGGCGTTATAATGTTTCCGTCGATTGAATTTACAACCAAAACTGCAACAATTACCCAAAGTGCCTGTATAGGTTCGCCTGTTGCCAATGTTACAATTGCTGCCAAAATAGTAGCTATAAAAACACCAATGTAAGGTATTAAATTTAGCACTCCGCAAAGCACCGCAAACAATAACGCATACCTAATTCCAATGATTGAATACGCAATGAACATTAAGCCCGATACCGCAACTACCTGTATCATTAAACCAAAAATGTATTGTTTTATGATGCTTTGAATTTCGGTAATTACTTCTTTTACTTTGATTTGATCTTGTGGCGGAAAACACCATATTAAGAATTTAACCAAATGACTGCGGTACAGTAAAAAGAAAAAGATCCCTAAAAAAGTGAACATTGCCGATGCCAGCACAGAAGTTAACGATGTAACTGCGGTACCCAGCACGCCAGATCCGCGTTTAAGGAAATCCTCGGCATTTTTTTCGATATAATTTATTTGCTCTTGTTCTGATACGCCAAATTTATCATATACATAAACTTGTGCTTCGTGAACCAATTTTTCAATTTGTTGTTGAAATTCCGGTAGATCTTCCGTGAACCGAGCCATTTGTGTTCCAATAAAATAAAACACGGCAATTACCGCCAAAGTAAACACTATGGCAGATAACAATGAAGATACTATACGCGGAAATTTTAGTTTTTTTTCTTGAAAATTCGACAGCGGCAATAACAACATAGATACTAAAAAGCCAATAACCAACGGCACCAACACAGGTTTACCGGCAATACAAATATAAAATATAGCTATTAAGCTGATTAAAACACACGCCAACCGTACTACAAATGGTACTTTCTTTTTTTGATCGGATGGATCGGCTACAGCTAAATCATTATATCTTTCTAAATTTTCGTTTTTCATAGCCAATTTATTTTTTTAGATACTCATTTCAGGAATCGTTCCTTCAATGATTAATTCAGCTTCGGTCGCTTTAATGATTTCTTCTACCGATACACCCGGAGCGCGTTCTAACAATTTAAAGCCATTAGGAGTAATTTCCATTAAAGCCAATTCGGTCACCACTTTTTTAACGCAGCCAACACCTGTTAAAGGCAAGGTACATTTTTTTAATATTTTAGATTCGCCTGCTTTGTTAACGTGCATCATGGCAACAATGATATTTTCTGCCGAGGCTACTAAATCCATAGCACCGCCCATACCTTTTACCATTTTTCCTGGGATTTTCCAGTTAGCGATGTCTCCGTTTTCTGAAACTTCCATAGCTCCTAAAATGGTTAAATCTACGTGCTGCGAACGAATCATTCCGAAACTCATAGCCGAATCAAAGAATGATGCACCTGGCAATGTAGTAATTGTTTGTTTACCCGCGTTGATTAGATCTGCATCTTCATCTCCTTCAAAAGGAAAAGGCCCCATACCTAAAACGCCGTTTTCTGACTGAAATTCAACGTTCATTCCTTCAGGAATATAATTTGCAACCAAGGTTGGAATCCCGATTCCTAAGTTTACATAAAATCCGTCTTGTAATTCTTTGGCAATACGTTTTGCAATGCCTATTTTATCTAATGCCATAATTAATCTCTTTTACGTACCGTTCGTTGTTCAATTCTTTTCTCATACTTTTCGCCTTGAAAAATACGCTTCACATAAATTCCCGGAATATGAATTTGGTTAGGATCTAATTCGCCAAGTGGTACCAGTTCTTCAACCTCAGCAATGGTAATCTTACCTGCACCTGCCATAACTGCGTTAAAACTGCGTGTAGTTCCTTTGAAAATTAAGTTTCCGACTTCGTCACCTTTCCATGCTTTTACAATAGCAAAATCGGCTTGGTAAGCTTCTTCCATTACATACATTTTCCCATTGAATTCACGTGTTTCTTTACCTTCGGCAACTTCGGTTCCGTAACCGGCAGGTGTAAAAAATGCAGGAATACCAGCTTGTGCAGCACGACATTTTTCTGCCAATGTACCTTGCGGAGTTAATTCAACATCTAATTCGCCACTTAACATCTGGCGTTCAAATTCGGCATTTTCACCTACGTAAGAGGCAATCATTTTTTTTATCTGACGTTTTTGCAATAGTAACCCAAGACCAAAATCATCAACACCCGCGTTATTAGAAATACAGGTTAAACCCGTAATGTTTTTACGAACCAATTCGGCAATTGAATTTTCGGGAATACCGCTTAATCCAAATCCGCCCACCATAATGGTTTGATTATCTTGCACATCGTGTAATGCTTCTTGCGCATTTGCAACCTTTTTATTAATCATAATTATTTAGATTGTTAAGAGTATAAAAATACAAAAAAAACAATTGGTTATTTAAGCCGTGGAAAATAATAAAATTTGAAGTAGAAAATGTTTCTTTTGCTGTTTTGTTTGATAAGATACAAGCGTTACACTAGCACCAGCGTTGGGATCTCAAAAAGTAATCTCTTTCCTAATAAATAATATTTTATATATTTGAAAAATAAATTAAAAAAGTGATATATTTTAGTTTCTAAAAGTGATGATTATGAAGAAAAGTATTTTATTCTTGTTGTTGATAGTTGCATTTGTAAGTTGTAAAAAAGACGATGAAGTCCCACAATCAACACCTGAATCTACCGAAGTGGAAAAACTACCACCTGCAACACAAATAGGTGCAAATACAGCTGGTTTTTTGTTGAATGGAGTGGCAATAGTGGCGGAAGGCGATGAATGGTCTGAAACAAATCCTTATTGCGTGTACGATCAAGACGCTTTTGTTTTGTTATTTCGACAAAATATAACGGATGGACTCAATATTGCAACACAAACACTTTATATAGCAACTAATGCTACCACATTAGAAGAGAATACTAAATATTTAATAAAAGAACAAGAAAGCGGAAAATCTGCTATGTTTTATATAATGAGAAGTAGTTTTGCTGACGAAAGATATTATACTAATACAAGTAATATAGGAGAACTTTATATAACTAAATTAGATAAAGAAAACAATATTATATCTGGTACATTTTGGTTTGATGCTGTTGATTTAAAAGATAAGAAAGTAGAAATCCGAGAGGGACGTTTTGATGTAGTTTATCAGGGTACGGAAAATAAAAATTAATTTTTTTTAAACCTTTCAAAATATAATATTTGGGACAGTTTATTTAAAACCGTTTCGATAAACTTTTTTGGATTTATTATAAACTAAAAAAAATGTTAAATCAAAGTAATAAATAGGATCTTTCAAGCCATAGGACATACCAGAAAATGTGTTATAAAAAAAATGACAGCTTTTGTAGCTGTCCTTTTTTTAAGTATATGTATCAAATCTATTATTAATTTGTTCTCCCTAGCTGAATGAATTAAATATTAATCTAACTCAGGGTTAATAAAATACAAGCATGAAGTTCATATCAGCAATATAATTTAATTTTAACTCCAACAGAGTTCAGAACTCTGTTGGAGTTAAAATTAAAAATCAAATTCTGTAGGAACGGTTTCTGTTGGTGGTGCCAAACTATCTCTTTTGCTGCTACCTCCTAAAATGGAATCATTTGCAGCTCGTTTCCAGCAATCAACCAGAACACTTATGTTTGCAGGGCGTTCAAAATCTTCATCGGAAACATACAGCGTTTTATCACCATAACACTTCTTCATAAAAATACCCCAAATTGGTAATGCCATGGTAGCTCCTTGCCCGTAAACTGTCGATTTAAAGTGTGCAGCACGATCTTCGTTACCAACCCAAACACCGGTAACCAAATTAGGAACCATACCAATGAACCATCCGTCTGAATTGTTCTGTGTGGTACCCGTTTTACCTGCAATAGGATTTTTAAAGGCATACGGATAACCTGTCATGGTATGATAACCCGCACCGCCTGAACCTGTATAACGCAAACGCCCACCTGAACCACCTTCGGTTACACCTTCTAACAATTTAACAATTGCGTAAGCAATGTCTTTATTCATAACGTCGCGTGTTTCGGCTCTTGATTCAAACAAAACAACGCCGTTTTTATCGGTAATTTTATTTACAAAACGTGGCTTTACGTAAACTCCCTGATTTGCAAACGTGCTGTAAGCCGCAACCATGTCGCTCACCGTAATTTCAACAGCTCCCAACGCAATTGCCGGTGAAGCCGGAATATCTGATTTTACACCTAAATCTCTACATAAATCGATTACCGCTTTTGGGCCCACACGATCCATTAAACGAGCCGTAACAGTGTTTAACGATTGCGCCAAAGCATATTTCATTGTTACCGAACCGTAATATTTACCTGCCGAATTTTTAGGCGACCATGGCTGTTGAATTCCGTAACGACCTTTAGGCATTGTAAAAGGTCCGTCGTAAATATAATCGCAAGGACTCATTCCCAATTGATCTATAGCTGTTGCGTACACAAACGGCTTAAAGGTAGAACCAACCTGACGTGCCCCTTGAGCAACGTGATCGTATTGAAAATGTTTGTAATCGATCCCTCCTACCCAGGCTTTTACATTACCTGTAACCGGTTCCATAGACATCATACCCGATTGTAAGAAATGTTTGTAATAAACAATAGAATCGCGCGGTGTCATTAACGTATCTTTTTCGCCTTTCCAGGTAAAAATCGCCATTTTGGTTTTTACATCGAACGATTTAATGATATCCTCTTCTTCTTTACCTTGGGCACTCATTTGTCGCCAACGCTCTGAATTACGCATTGCACGGTCGATAATTTTCTTAGTTTCTGCCTGATTAATCTGAATGAAAGGTGCATTTTTATTGCCTTTTTGCTGCTTAAAGAATTCTTTCTGCAAATTAGCCAAGTGCATTTCTACCGCTTCTTCTGCATATTCCTGCATACGGGAATCAATCGTGGTATAAATACGCAAACCATCGCGGTAAATATCATAGGTTGACCCGTCTTTTTTAGGATTTTCCTTTACCCATTTACGCATATAATCACGCAAATATTCTCTAAAATAGGTTGCGTAACCTTTTGTATGTGTTTCTGGTGTATAATTGATTTTTAAAGGCTTTGCCTGATATTTTTCTTTCTCGGCTTCGGTAATTTTACCGTTTTTAGCCATTTGAGCCAATACGATATTTCTACGATTTTCTGCTCGATCCGGATTAAAACGCGGATTGTAACGAGAAGGCGCCTGAAGCATTCCTACCAAAACAGCAGCCTCTTCAACCGTTAGTTTTTTAGGCTCTTTATTGAAATAGATGTTAGCCGCCGAACGAATTCCATACGCATTACTCACAAAATCTACGGTATTAAGATAATAAGCAATGATTTCGTTTTTAGTGTACTGACGCTCTAATTTTACGGCAATAATCCACTCTTTTACTTTTTGAATGACACGAAAAAGCTTGTTACTTGAACCCGAACTTCCGTGAAATAAGTTTTTTGCCAACTGCTGGCTAATGGTACTTGCACCCCCGCTTGATCCTGCACTGAAAATAGCACGCATGGTTCCGCGGGCATCGATACCAGAATGTGAACGAAAACGCTCATCTTCGGTAGCAATCAACGCATCAACCAAATGTTGCGGTAATTCTTCGTATTTAACAGGCACGCGGTTTTCAAGGTAAAACTTACCAAGGGTTTTTCCGTCTGCCGATATAATTTCTGTCGCTACACTTGATTCCGGATTTTCCAATTCATCGAAACTTGGCATCGCACCAAAAATTCCCCAATTGGCAAAGGCAAAAATCAATATAACAAAGGCAACACCTGCACCGAACAATTTCCAGAATAAACGCAGAAATTTTCTATTGGTAGATAGTTCCTTCTTTTTAGAATCTTCTATTTTTTCCATAATGTCTTATGAATAATTATTGTACTTGTAAACCAATTTCGGTAATGCCGTTTAAAACCGCATCGCCTTTTACTTCATTTACTTTTCGCATGGCATGTTCTACTTCAATTTTGTAAACTCCCTGCTTTTTAAACACTACTTTTTTTCGCCAGATAAGCTTGTGTTCCTTCACATCGGTAAAACCGGTTCCCAACATAGTTCCGTCTGCATTTGCCATTTGATACTGCAAAGTATCAACCGTTGCAACACCTTCGGGCGGAAACATTTTAACAATTAAAAACAAGTTGCTGTACGGATAATCGTTTTTTGTACGAATATTTATGTATGCATCGTGCTTTGCTATGGTATCTAACGATTCAAAATCAAAAACAGTAGGTTCGCTTTTTTTCCAACCGTCTGGCAATGATTTGTATTCGTTAAAAAAATCGGTCGTAGTGCAAGCTGTAAATGCCATTACTGCTGATAAGGCAACAAATTTAAAGAGATTTCTTTTATTGTTTGTTATCATTTGGTTTACTGTTTGGGTTGTTTCCGTTGTTTTTATTAGGTCGTTTAAAATTCTTTTTTCGCGCCTGATTTTTATTCGCACCTTCTTCGGTTGGTTTTACTGGTGCATTATTTTGAACAGCCGGTTTTGGCTTTTCGGTTTGATTATTTTGATTGTTCTGATTATTATGAACTCTTGGCTGATTGTTTTTTGGTGGACGATTATTTTGCTGCTTTGGCTGACCTTGTGGTTGTCTTGAAGCATTTTCGTTTGAACGTGGCGCTCTTTTAACATCGGTTGCTGTGCTTGCAGCCGGTTTTTCTACTGTATTGCCTACCGGTTTTTTCTTGTTGTTGCGCTGTGGTTTTCTTCTTCGTTTAGGTTCATCAAATCGCGATAAACTGTCTTCTGTAGTTGCTACATTTTGAACAGAAACAGTATTTTCATCTTCCGCAACATAATCTTCAATACTGTCAACAACTTGTCCTTGCTTGTTTAAAGCCAATATTTCTTTAACCTGAGCGACTTCGATCTTATACCAATTTGCACTGTTCGATGGATAAGCAAACCACATAACCTGCTTGAAAATATCGATTTTCTGACAATATGCTTCGCCGTTTTTTGTTTGCAATTTGGTATCGGTATCAGGCATTCCTTTTAAGGCATCCAAATACGTATCCAATTCATAATTCAAACAACATTTTAACTTACCACACTGACCTGCAAGCTTTTGCGGATTCAACGATAATTGCTGATAACGTGCTGCTGCGGTGTTTACACTTCGAAAATCGGTTAACCAGGTAGAACAGCACAATTCGCGACCACATGATCCGATACCGCCTAAACGAGCAGCTTCTTGACGGAAACCTACCTGTTTCATTTCGATACGGGTGTTGAATGTGCGTGCAAATTCTTTAATCAACTGACGAAAATCTACACGATCGTTCGCCGTATAATAAAAGGTTGCTTTAGAAGCATCTCCTTGAAATTCGATATCGGAAATTTTCATTTCCAGTTTTAATTCAATAGCAATCTCACGAGCACGAACTTTCATTGGTTCTTCGCGCTTGCGGGCATCACTCCAAATGTCGATATCTTTCTGTGTTGCTTTTCTGTATATTTTTAAGGTATCGCCATACGGGTCTACCTTCTTTTTCTTCATTTGTACCTTAACCAGCTCGCCGACTAAAGTTACCACTCCGATATCATGCCCGGGACTAGCCTCGGTAGCTACCACATCGCCCATTTGCAATGCCAGTTTATCGGTATTTTTATAAAAGTCTTTTCTACCGTTTTTAAAACGAACTTCAACTACATCAAAAGGTTCAAACCCCGAAGGATAGTGCATATTCGACAACCAATCGAACACGCTTAACTTATTGCAGCTGTCGGTTCCACAAGAACCTTTGCTACCACAACCTTTTGGAATGCCAGAATCGTTTGTTTTAGTAGAACAATTTGTACATGCCATATATATTGAACAACTTGCGTTGTGTATATTAATTAATAAAAAATTTGTGTAAAGATACTATATTTTCGTTGCGCATAATAACGCGTTAACGTTTTATAGCATTTTACCATAATCTAAGATAAGTAAAAAAATAAAAAATGTGGAGATTTTAATTAACGGGGATGTCTTTATAAAAAAATAAAGCTGCCAAAAGGCAGCTTTATTTTTATTGTTTCTCTTTAATCAAATAAATATAAACGGGGAAGTGATCACTAAATCCGGGTTCGCCGCTTAATTGGTTTCGCAACGGATAACCTTTATACTGACCCGATTTCTGTACTAAAAACGGTTTGTTGAAAATTCCTACCTTCCAATAACGGAAGCTTGAATAATCTTTGCTTAAAAGTGGTTCTGTAAAAATAATCTGATCGAAAATATCCCAGGCATCGCGGTACGCAATTGTTCCGTGACCTTCTTTATACAATTGATACATCGGGTTAAAAATTCCGCCTTTCTTCACATCGTCTTTTTTACCTTTTGCTTCTAAAACATCTTTTACCGATTTATTATACGGTCCATCGTTTAAATCGCCCATTGTAAAAACTTTAGCATTTGGGTTGATGTTGTATAACGAATCGATGATTTTTTTGTTTAAAGCAGCAGCAGCTTCACGGTTTGGACTACTTTTTTTCTCGCCACCCGAACGTGACGGCCAGTGATTTACAATAAAGTGCATTTCTTCGCCATCTAACAAACCGGTAACTAATAACTGGTCACGAGTGTAAACGCGCTTGCCTTTACCGTTGTTGCTGTCTTTATATTTAGTGTCGGTTGGATCATAAATATATAAAGGAATATTTTTAGAACTTGTTGGCTTAAAATGTTTGGTTTGGTAGAAAAGAGCCACATCAATACCACGGCGATCCGGAGAATCGTAATGAATGATTCCGTAATTAGCCTTTTTAAGTTTTGGCATATTGACCAGATCTTCTAAAACTTTACGATTTTCAATTTCGCTGACACCTAAAATTGTCGGCATGTTCGGGTTTTCATCTGTACCAATTTCAGCTATAACTCTACTTAAATTTTCTAATTTTTGCTGATACTTTTTTCCATCCCAGTTACGTGCACCCTTCGGCGTCCATTCTTCATCATAAATTTTCTCGTCGCGAATGGTATCAAACAAGTTTTCAACGTTATAAAAAGCTACCGTGTGTACTGCATAAGATTTCTGCTGAGACTGTGCAAATACTGTACCTGCAAAGAATGCCAGTATTGATAAAAGTTTAATTTTCATGCCCATTATTAAGTTATTATAAAGTTTTTAATAAACCTGAGGGCAAAATTAGTTAATATTTATAAAATAACTACCTTTGCGCCATGTTAAGTTTAGTTTAAAACTTGACAAAAATTATATAGTTTTATTTTTTGTTTTTATGAAAAAATTACTCTTTAGTACTCTTTTAGTGCTAATTACCCTAACAACTTGGGCACAAAGTACAGCGTTACGAGGAGTTGTTGTTGATGCTAAAACACAGCAACCCTTATTTAATGTAACGGCAAATTTATCCAACACAAATTTATCGGCTACTACAAACCAGCAAGGTGAATTTGAAATTGCAAACCCTACGCCGGGCAGTCAGGTACTTTACATTAACTTTACAGGTTATGTTCAAAAACGATTTACTTTGGAAATAACTACCGAAGCAGATATCGATTTAGGTACGATTTATCTGGAAGAAGATGTAACGGCAGAACAGCAATTGAGTTTAATTACCCTTACCGAAAATGATTTGGGCGATGACAACTCGGGTTCTGAAACTACATCTGGATTGTTACAAGCATCGCGCGACCCTTTCCGTCAGGCGGCAGCTTTTAACTGGGGTCAAGCCCGATTCAGAATTAGAGGGTTAGACAATGAGTATGGAAATATCTTTATAAACGGTATTTCTATGAACAAGATTTTCGATGGTCGTCCACAGTTTTCTAACTGGGGCGGATTAAACGATGCTACACGTAACCAAGAGTTTATCAACGGTTCTATGCCGAACGATTATACTTTTGGCGGTATTTTAGGTATTCAGGCAATAAACACTCGTGCGTCTTTTATGCGTACAGGAACACGTGTTTCACTTTCTGGTGCAAATACTAACTACAGCGGTCGTGGAATGATTACGTACGGTTCGGGAATGAACAAAAACGGATGGGCTTATGCTGCATCGGCTTCATACCGTATGGCGAAAGAAGGTTTCTTTGATGGAACAGATTACGATGCTAAATCGTTTTTCTTGGCAATCGAAAAGAAAATCAACAGTAATCACAGCTTAAACTTGTCTGCTATTTACGCACAAAACAGCCGTGGTAAAAACGGACCTAACACACAAGAGGTTGTAGATTTAAAAGGTTATAAGTACAATTCGTACTGGGGTTGGCAAGATGGTAAAAAACGTAATTCTCGTGATAAAGACGTAGAAGAGCCGATTTTTATATTGAGCCACTATTGGGATATCAGCGAGAAATCTACCTTAAACACGAATGTATCGTATCAGTTTGGTAAGATTTCAAACAGTCGTTTAGAAACAAACGGAGCAAACAATCCTGATCCTACTTACTACAAAAACTTACCAAGTTATTATTTGAATTTCCACAATACAGATGGAAGCTCTCCAATTTGGACACCAGATTTTAACAATGCAGAACGTAACAGACAAGATTTCTTGGCTAATTCTCAAATTAACTGGGATCGTTTATACCTTCAAAATGCAAACAAAGGTTATGCTGTAAACGCGTTGTATGCCGACGTTATGCAAGACAACCAATTAACAGCGAATACGTTGTTTAATACACAAATTTCTAATGTAGTTGGATTTAATGCAGGCTTAACATACCGCAATTTACGTTCAGAAAGCTACCAGGAAATGCTTGATTTATTGGGTGGTGGTTATTTAATTGATAACGATACATTCTTAAAAGAAGAATTTTCGGCTTCTGATTTAAACAACCCAAACCGTAGAATTTACGAAGGCGATAAATATGGTTACAACTATATTATGCGTGCAAATGTGGTTGATTTGTTTACACAGTTTCAATTCAACTTTGGTAAATTCGATTTCTATTTAGGTCAAAACGCATCTTACACAGAATACCAACGTGAAGGATTATACAGAAACGCATTATACGCAGATTCATCTTTTGGAAAAGGTCAAAAAATATCATTCGAAAACTACGGATTCAAAGGAGGAGCGACTTATAAATTAACAGGTCAGCATATTTTCAACTTCAATGCAAGTTATTACACGCAGGCACCATCAATTCGTAACAGCTATTCAAACGTTCGTATCAGTGATGCAACAGTAAACGGTTTAACCGATGAGAAAATTTTTGGATCTGATATCAACTACATCATCCGTACGCCTAAATTAAAAGGACGTATTGGTGCTTATTTCAACGAAATTAAAGACGCTACAAGAACATCTTTCTTCTATGCAGATGGTATCGATATTGAAATGGACGATGAAACAAGCAGCGATTTCGTAGCAGAAATCACACGTGGTATCAGCAAACAAAGCATGGGTATTGAATTAGGTGCAGAATATCAAGCAACTAAAACAATAAAATTGACTGCCGCTGCAAACTATGGACAGGCAATTTATTCAGACAACGCAAATGTTTATTTGAATGTTGATGGTCGTCGTGAAAGCGGTTTAAGCCCAATGGTAAACTACGGAACAAGTTATATTAAAAACTACCGTGTTGCAGGAACGCCACAACAAGCGTATTCGTTAGGTATTGAATACCGCGACCCGAACTATTGGTGGATTGGTGCAAACGCGAACTTTTTAACGGATATTTATTTAGATATTTCGCCTTTGTTACGTACAAACAATTTCTTTGCAGAACCTGGTCAGGGTGGTGCAGCATTCAGCGATATGGATACCGATACAGCTAAACGTTTGTTAAAACAAGAAAAGTTAGACGATATTTTCTTGGTTAACCTTCAAGGTGGAAAATCATGGAGAATCAACGGTAAAACTTTTGGTTTCTTTGCATCGGTAAACAATGTGTTAGGTTTAGAATACAAAACAGGTGGTTTTGAACAAGCACGTAATGCTAACTACCGCGAATTATTAATGGATCACGCAAGCGGAACCCGTACTTTTGGCCCTAAATATTTCTATGGTTTCGGTAGAACTTATTTCTTAAATTTATACATCAACTTTTAATTAAAAGCGTGATATGAAAATATTAAAACACATATTCCCAATAGCTGTATTAACTTTAACCGGCTTATTTGCAGCATGTTCACCAGAAGATGAACAGGAATTACCAACTTATAGTCCAGCTATTTTTTCAGACGATTTTGAATGGCACACTAAAGGAGAAAATCCACAAAACACATGGGGTACCAACGCAGTAAAAGGTACTAAAAAATGGACGTTTGCAACCTTTAGAAATAACAGCTATTTATACTTTTCTGCATTTGACAATCCAAAAGAAGCAGAAAACGATACTTGGGTAACATCTAACGAACTTGATATTGATAAAGCCAATTTAAAACGCTTAACATTTACATCAACGCAAGGTTTTGTTACCGATACATTAAACAATAAATTAGAATTGTACGTATTGCATAATATAACTGAAAGCAACGCTGACACAGTTAAATTACATTTTAGAAAGCCACAGTTAAATGTTCCAAATTTTACATGGGTAAACTCTGGAATTGTAAATCTATCACAATTTAAAGGAAAAATTAAAATTGCTTTTAGAGCTACCGGAAGTGGTACTGATGGTAGATACGATGGAACTTATGAAGTAGATAATATTAAAGTTTTTTAATTTTTAAGAAATGAAAGCATTAAAATATACGTTTGCAGCCTTAGCATTGGTTGCAACATTAGTAACAACAAGTTGTGCAAACAGCGACGATGTTTCTACACCGGAAATTAAATATCACAACGCTACAGCTACAATTACTTTAGAAGAATTGTATGCTAAAGCTAATACTACGGTGCAACAATATACCGAAGAGGATATTTTAGAAGCATACGTATCGTCAACAGATGAAGGCGGAACATTCTATAAATCGGTATCATTGCAAAATTTAGAAGGAACTAAAGGTTTTTCTATTTCGGTTGATATGTACAACATCAGCAACGATATCGCTCCGGGTCGTAAAGTGTATATCTATTTAAAAGATATGTATTTTTCAATTGTACACGGATCTTTGGTTTTAGGCGATCTTTACCAGGAAACAAGCGTTGGTAGAATGCGTCCGCAAGATTTCTACAAAAAAGTATTTGCTTCGGCAGATGTTGTTCCTGAAACACAATTAATGAAAACCATTACGTTGGCTGATCTTAAAAACGACAACTACATTAACACCTTGGTTGAAATTGATAAAGTGCAGTTCGCAGACAATGCGGTTGATAAAACGTATTACGATCCATCAAATGTTTTAGGTGGTGCTACTAACCACAATATTGTTGATCCTACCGGAACAATGATCTTTAGAACAAGTGAATTTGCAAAATTTGCTTCAAGAGTGGTTCCAAAAAACAGCGGAAAAATCCGTGGGGTTCTTACAAAGTTCAATAGCGATTATCAGTTTATGGCTCGTACATTTAACGATATCCAATTAACAGAAGACCGTATTGGAGTTGATCCGGGAGAAGGTGAAGAGCCTACAGCGCCAACAAACTTATTGTTTACAACAGCCGATTTTGAAAACTGGGCGAACTTTACAGCTTCATTAAACAGTTTCGGATTAAAACCGTATGCCGTTCAAGGCATGGGTACAGGTGCTTTAGGAACAAATTCTATGCATCTTAATGGAACGCCAACCGCAAACGATTATGTATTTACTGTGTTGGCTTCTGCTAAAGGAAATATTCCTGCAACTCCAACAAAAATTACGTTTTGGGTTAAAGGAACATCTGCTAAATCGTTATCGATCAACGTTTATCGTGGAACTTCGGGTTATGATGTATTCAACATAACTAGCTTAAACAGTTTAGCGGTTACATTAAACAAGGCTGTGCTTAATGATTCTGGTAACGGAACAAACAATTACACCGGAACTATTGACACAAGCAACAAATGGGTTAAGGTAACTTTAAACATTGCAGATGTTGATATAAACAAAAGTACAACAGGTGATCTTTTCGCTTTAAAAGTGGGAAGCAACGCTGCATACAATCTGCATATCGATAATATCGAGATTCAATAAAACATACACCATTAAACTTTAAAAGCTGTTTTCTATGAAAGCAGCTTTTTTTTATTTACAATCGAAATTTCGTTCATTTTCAATACCGCTTTTTTGTATATTTAGAAACAAATTTTCGCTCCATTTTTATGCCAGCAGCTGTAGAAACCTCACATCATTTATATCCGTTAATTTCCGATTTAGGTTTGATCTTAATGACTGCCGGAGTCGCTGTTTTGATCTTTAAAAAGATAAAGCAACCTTTGGTTTTAGGTTATTTAATTGCCGGTTTTTTGGCAGGTCCGCATTTTCCGTTATTTCCTACCGTTCAAGATATGGGAAACGTAGAAGTTTGGGCAGAAATTGGTGTAATCTTTTTACTTTTTAGTTTAGGACTCGAATTTAGTTTTAAAAAGCTCGTTAAAGTTGGCGGATCCGCCAGTATGACAGCCGCCGTTCAAATCATCACCATGATTATTGTTGGATTTACCACAGGAAAATTGCTCGGCTGGAATTTTATCGACAGTATTTTTTTAGGTGCGATTCTTTCCATGTCGTCTACCACCATTATTCTACGCGCGTTTGATGAATTGGGCGTTAAAACCCAGAAATTTGCCGGCGTAGTTTTCGGAACACTGATTGTAGAAGATATTGTGGCAATTTTATTAATGGTATTACTGTCAACAATTGCTGTATCGCAGCAGTTTTCGGGCGTTGAATTAATGGAATCGATCTTTAAACTGGCATTCTTTTTAATGCTTTGGTTTTTGGCAGGAATCTTCTTTATTCCTACATTACTTAAAAGAACCAAAAATCTGTTGACCGAAGAAACTACCTTAATTGTATCGCTTGCATTATGTTTAATGATGGTTATTTTGGCAACTGCCGCAGGTTTTTCACCGGCATTGGGTGCTTTCATTATGGGATCGATCATAGCCGAAACAACCAAAGCAGAACAAATTGAACATTTAGTTAAACCTGTAAAAGATCTATTCGGTGCGGTTTTCTTTGTATCGGTTGGTATGCTTATTAATTTAGATACGTTACAAGAATATGCTTTTCCGGTAGTAATTATTACCATTGTAACCATTTTCGGAAAAACAATTGCCACTACAATGGGCGCCTTAATTTCGGGGCAACCGTTGAAACAATCGGTTCAGGCAGGAATGAGTTTGGCTCAAATTGGTGAATTCTCGTTTATCATTGCTACCTTGGGTATGACGTTGGGTGTAACAAGCGGTTTCCTTTATCCTATTGTGGTTGCGGTTTCAGCAATTACCACTTTTACCACTCCGTTTTTCATTAAAAATTCCTTAAACGCATATAATCGATTAAAAATCATCCTTCCTAAAAAATGGGAAGATAAATTAGATAATTATTCGGCTACAACGCAGACAATTCATAAAACAAATCACTGGCAAAAATATATTTCCGGCGTTGCATCGCACATCATAATTCATTCGGTAATTATTGCGGGCATTGTTTTCGTAAGTATTTACTATTTAATTCCATTATCTAACGGTGCAATTACTTATTATCTGTACATCTTTTTAACCGTAGTGGCGTTTTTGCCGTTCTTGTACGCATTGGCATTGCAAAGAGTCGCGGTGCAGTCGTTAAATCAGTTAAAAACCGACAGTAAAAACATTACACCACTTATTTTAATTGCGTTGTTTAGAATCTTGTTGTGCATTGTCATTGTTTTTATAATGATTAACGAACTGATCAATCCGTTGACAGGTGTAATTGTATTGGCAGTTTTAATTGCGTTTGCAGTTTTATTTCCAAAGAGAATTCAGGCTATGTACGGAAAGATCCTGCATCAGTTTATCGAGAATTTTAATGACCGCGAAAGATCTGAAGCTATTAGAAATAAAAGCGATTTAACGCCTTGGGATGGGCACATGACGACTTTTGAAATTCCGCAGGAATCGCTGATTGCCGGAAAAACCCTGAATGAATTAAAAGTACGTGAAGAGCTTGGTGTAAACATTGCCATTATTAAACGTGGCGATCTGGTAATTAATATTCCCGATAAAGACGAAAAAATTTTCCCGAAAGATATTGTGTATGTGATTGGAACCGACGAGCAGGTGAAAGATTTTGAACTTTTTGTTGATAAATCGTTGGTAGGATCTGTTGATTACCATACCGAAATTGTGTTGAAAGGTTTTGAACTTACTAATGAAGCCTTAAACGGAATATCGATTCGTGAAAGTAAAATCCGCGAAAAAAGTAACAGTATTATTGCAGGAATTGAACGCAATGGGGAGCGTATTTTAAATCCGCAACCTACATTTACCTTACAAAAAGGCGATATTTTATGGCTTGTTGGCGATAAAAAGAAAATCACCGCTTTATTTTCAAAATAAATTATGACGATAGAAATTGCAAAACCCGAACATTTAGACAGCATTATGCAGGTTATTGATGATGCTCGAAATATTATGCGCGCTAACGGCAACCTTACGCAGTGGATTAACGGATATCCGTCGGAAGAAGTTATTCTGAATGATATCAATCAAAACATAGGATACATTTGTTCGAACGATACCGAAATAGTGGGTTATTTTTCGTTTTTAAAAGGCGATAATCCGGAACCGACCTACAACGTCATTGACAACGGAAATTGGCTGAATAACGAACCTTACGGTGTAATTCCCAGACTGGCATCAAACGGCAAGGCTAAAGGTGTAGCAAAAGCATGTTTTGATTATTGCTTTGCGCAGATTAACAACATTCGAGTTGATACCAACAACAATAACCTACCTATGCAGAACTTCTTTAAAAAGTACGGTTTTACCTATTGCGGCGTTATTTATGTTGCTGATGGAAGTCCTAGAGATGCTTTTCAGATGGTGGTTTAAATAAATACACTGATTAAAAAATTTAATTATAATCAGTGTATTTATTCAGTTTAACTCAATTAAGATTATATCCAACAATAGCCCATTGGTACCAGTTTATTAAATCAATATTATCTTAAATTTTAATAAGAAAATAACCTGACAATTATCTGCCAGGTTATTTATTATTAATTTCCCTCGTAAGGCGGATACATCCTGACATTTTTCATTTGTTCAGTCGGGGGGTAGCTTACCTGGTAATTTAATGATTCGAGATCCTGAACACTAAAATCGTATCTTTTTAATACTTTATATTCGGTACTAATAATTTCCCAAGGATAACTATTTATTGTCGCTTCTTTAAAAATGTAAATAGATAAGGTATCATTAGGTAGTTGCATAATTACTTGATTCCACGATTCTCTAGAAGTAATAAGTGCATTATATCCCGCTGACAGCGGAGATAGAAATAGACTTTCTTCTTTTACCTTAGGTATTAACGTATCAGGGAAATTCATATGACGCAAGTTTTCCTTATCATAAGTATAGCATATCTCGAAATCTGAATTTATTTTTTAGGTATATTGAATCCCACTTTTCATTAAATGGTTCACAACCAATTAGTATAAGAGATATAAAAAAATGTGGATGTTTTTCATAAGCTACTTTTTATTAAAAGTAACAAAAAAACCTTTATCAATAAAGATAAAGGTTTTTAAAATATCTTTCAAAAAACGCAACTCATCTTTTAAAATCGACAGTTCGGTATAAAAATTTTTAGTTTGAATTCGCAGCTACATACATTTGATAAAAAATATAAATCATGAGAAAAATATTATCATTATTGCTGCTATCACTAAATTTAATTTGCTACACTGATAACCAACAATATATTATTCAAAATATATTAGACAACAATACTTTTTATTGATTTACACTTTTATATTTTGTTATCTTTATAAGAAAATGCCAAAAAAACTAATACTTTATCTTTTAGGAATTATAATTTTTATTGTAATTGGTTTCTTAGTCTATTGGAATCTTCCTATTGAAATTACAAGAAAAAGCGATATCACACTTGGAAATACGCTAATTAAAAATATAGAAAAATATAAATTAGATCATAACAAATTACCTACCGAAGATGATTGGAAAACACTTGAAGAACTGGGCTTTAACACCCAATCACTTGGCGCCAAACCTGATTACATAGTAGACTTAAAAGGTAATTACGAAATTACTTTTTTGGAAGGATTTGATGGCCCTTATTTATTGTGGAATTCTATTGATAAAAAATGGAAGATTGACTTTCCTAGAATTTTTAGTAATTCTGTAAAAACTGATTCAGCTATTTTTAAAGGAAACCAAATACTATTTATACGACCAAGTGAAGAAAAATTTGAATTGTTAAAAGATGAAGATGGTATTTATGAAGTTGATTCTTATTTTGGATTTGGTATTCAACGAACAATAGACAGCTTAGATTTACAAGGTAAATACAAACATTTAAAATACGAAGTTGTTACCGATAGATTTATCGAAATTAAAGACTGCAAAAACGGCCCGATAAAGATTGACACAGACACATTGCTATATACAACAATATTAACTTCACCTGAGAAAGAAATAAAAGTAATACGAATGGTAAATTCTATGGGTTATTTATCTGCAATTGATGATTTTTTGACATCAAATGATTTTTAAAGATATTTTTCTAAATAAAAACCCCGACAGAGTTTGAAACTCTGTCGGGGTTATATAATTTATTAGGGTAACCTTTTTTTTAAGACCTCGCAGGTTTTAAAAACCTGTGAGGTCTGTTTTTTTTTACAAATCAAAACCTAAATCGGTTCGGTAATATTTTTTGTCGAAGTTAATTTTTTCAACGTTTTTGTATGATTGTTTTAAAGCATCATTAAAGTTTTCTCCGTACGATGTTACTGCAATTACACGTCCGCCGCTTGTTACAATATTTCCATCTTTTTCGGTAGTTCCTGCATGAAAAACAATCGAACCTTCCACTTGATCCAAACCAGTAATTGCTTTTCCTTTTTCGTAATCTTCAGGATATCCGCCCGAAACAATCATTACGGTTGTTGCTGTACGTTCATCGGTTTCTAAAACAGTGTTTGCCAATGTTTGGCTTGCAACTGCCTGGAACAATTCCACCAAATCTGATTTTATTCTCGGGATAACCACTTCGGTTTCCGGATCGCCCATACGAACATTGTATTCAATCACAAACGGATCGTTTCCTACCTTTATCAAACCAATAAAAACAAAACCTTTGTATTCAATAGCATCGTTTTTTAAACCATTAATTGTTGGTATTACAACGCGTTCTTCAACCTTCTGCATAAATTCTGCATCGGCAAACGGAACCGGAGAAACAGCACCCATTCCACCTGTATTTAAACCAGTATCACCTTCGCCAATTCGTTTATAATCTTTAGCTGTTGGCAATATTTTGTACGATTTTCCATCCGTCAAAACAAAACACGACAATTCAATTCCATCTAAAAATTCTTCAATAACCACTTTAGACGATGCATCGCCAAATTTGGCATCAACCAACATATTGCTTAATTCCTGCTGTGCTTCGGCTAAATCATTCAATATTAAAACACCTTTACCTGCAGCCAAACCATCGGCTTTTAATACGAAAGGTGGATTTAAAGTCTTTAAAAATTCTTTACCTGCCTCAACGGTATCTTTCGTAAAAGCTTCGTATCGAGCTGTTGGAATATTGTTTTTTACCAAAAATTGTTTGGCAAATTCTTTACTTCCTTCTAACTGCGCGCCGTGTTGCGACGGACCGATTATAGGAATACCATTTAAAGCAGTATCGTTCTTAAAAAAATCGTAAATACCTTTAACCAAAGGATCTTCCGGACCAACAACCACCATTTCTACAGCGTTGCTTAAAACAAACTGTTTAACAGCATTAAAATCTGTTGGGTTTACAGCAACATTGGTTGCAATTTGTGCAATACCTGCGTTACCTGGTGCTACAAATAACTGACTGCATTTGGTACTTTGAGTAATTTTCCACGCTAATGCATGCTCTCTTCCGCCCGATCCTAATAGTAAAATATTCATATTTGTTGTGTTGTAGTTTTACTGCAAAATTAGTAATTAATAAGCCTTTTTTTCGCCTTTTATTGCATTTTTTATGGTAAGGTAAATAATCTTCAAGTCAAGCAGTAACGACCAGCTTTCCATGTAAAAAATATCGTACTTAATTCGGTTGATGATATCGGTATCATTTTCAATTTCCCCTCGATAACCATGTGTTTGTGCCATTCCGGTAATTCCGGGTTTAATGAAGTGTCGTGCTTTGAACTTATTGACTTTGACAGCATATTTTTCGGTAAAATTTAACATGTGCGGACGTGGTCCTACAACGGACATGGTTCCTACAAAAACATTAAAAAACTGTGGCATTTCATCGATACTTGTTCTACGGATAAATGCACCAACTTTTGTTATGCGAGGATCGTTCTTTACGGCTTCATCAATATCTGCTTTTTCGTTAACAAACATTGATCGGAATTTGTAACAGTTAAACTCTTCGTAATCTAATCCATTTCTTTTTTGTTTGAAGAAAATGGGTCCTTTAGATTCTAATCTTATTAAAATGGCAATCAATGGCGTTAACCACGACATGATTAAAATAATCACCAATGATGAAAAAACGATATCGAAAAGTCTTTTAATAAAATAATTCAACGGATCGTTCAACGGTGTTGTTCTTGATGCCATTACAGGAATTACTCCATAATAATCGACCTTTAAATTGGCAGAAAGCAGGTCTTTTCGTGAAGGCAAAAACTTTAAAAGCTTTAGATTATTATCAACATAATCAATAAAAACAGAAACTTGTTTCGTGTTAGCTTTTTCTAAACTTAAATAAATTTCATCGATATCATTTTCTATACAAAACGCAATAACATCTTCGGGAGAAGTATCCATCAATGAAAAACTACCTGATAATTTGTATCCATAATCATCATTTCCTGTTACAAATTTTATAAAGTTAGCGGTTAAATCATCGTGACCAACAATAACTATTCTACGTAAATTTCCTTTATAGTATTTTCTGAATAATTTAAGCAACCAAAAAATAAGATACTTCGCCAAAACTATAATAATTGCTGTACCTAACAGATAAAATCCAACAATATCATATTCTTTAGTTAACGAGAACAAGCCGTTTAAAGCAAATATATTTAAGGCAAATAAAAAATACTGTTTTATTGCTTTTTGGGCAATTTGAATAAGTTTTGTAAAGCGATAAACTTGATAAAACTTTGTAGTTATTGATATTGTAATCCATGAAAAGGCAAGATACAGATAAAAATATGTTGCCTGAAAACTATCGGGCAATAACCAAATACCAAAAATCACCAGAACTATTAAGTCAAAAGTTATGGTAATGGGCCTTAAATACTTGGAATATCTACCTATTTTGCGCTGCACTAATAAATGTATTTAGAAAAATCTTTGTGTTCTTCTTTTTGTAATTCTTCTGCCGATAAAGTTTTAAAATAATCAAACGTTTTCTGCAAACCGGTTTTACGGTCGGTTTTTGCTTCCCAATTTAATATTTTTTTTGCTAAAGAAGTATCGGGTTGGCGTTGTAACGGATCATTTTCTGGCAAAGGTTTGTAAACTATTTTTTGATCGGTTCCGGTTAGCTGGATAATTTCTTTTGCAAAATCATTAATCGTGATTTCATCAGGATTTCCAATATTTACAGGCAAATGGTAATCGCTCATTAACAATCTAAAAATTCCTTCGATCTGATCATCAACATAACAAAAAGAACGCGTTTGGTTACCATCGCCAAAAATCGTTAAATCTTCGCCACGTAAAGCCTGACCTATAAATGCCGGAATTACGCGACCATCGTTCAAGCGCATTCTTGGTCCGTAAGTGTTGAAGATGCGAACAATACGCGTTTCCAAACCATGAAAATTATGATATGCCATAGTTAACGATTCCTGAAAACGCTTGGCTTCATCGTAAACTCCGCGTGGACCAATCGTATTTACGTTTCCGTAGTAATCTTCGCTTTGTGGATGAATTAAAGGGTCGCCATAAACTTCAGAAGTTGACGCAATTAAAATTCGGGCATTTTTGGCTTTTGCCAATCCTAAAAGATTGTGCGTACCTAAGGACCCTACTTTTAAGGTTTGTATGGGAATTTTTAAATAATCGATCGGACTTGCCGGCGATGCAAAATGCAGAATGTAATCTAAATTTCCGGGTACGTGAACAAACTTGGTTACATCGTGGTGATAAAACTCAAAATGTTCGTTTTTAAACAAATGCGCAATATTTTTTAAATCGCCGGTAATTAAGTTATCCATTCCAATAACATAAAAACCTTCGTTTATAAAGCGATCACATAAATGCGAACCCAAAAAACCTGCAGCACCCGTAATTAATACCCGTTTCATTTGTGAATATTTTGTTAAGCAAAAGTACGGTTTAAAATAATTATAGAAAAGACCTAAAATTAGTTTTTCATAATAAATCTAAATAGGTAAAAGATTTGAAACATAGGCTTTCATTTCAGCCTCAAACCGTTCTCTAGAAAAAGTAAAAGCATGGTTACGAATTTCAGATAAATTAAATGTTTTAGTCTCAAATTCATGAATAGCCGTTATTAAAGATGCTGTTGTTTGCTCGTTAAACAAAATACCAGTTTTGCCATTGATAACGGTCTCTAAAACACCGCCTGCTTTGTAGGCAATTACAGGCGTACCGCAAGCCTGCGCTTCAATTGGTGCAATTCCGAAATCTTCTAAACCTATATGAATAAAGGCTTTTGCTTTTGAAAGTATTTTATTCACTTCGGCAGAATCTAGATAGCCTGTAAACTGAATATTTGGTTTTGCAATGCTTTTTAATTTTGACAATTGATCGCCATCGCCAATAATAATTAGTTTTTTGGTTGACATATTAAAGGCTTCCACAACCAAATCAAAACGTTTGTAAGGCACAATACGCCCAATGGCAACGTAATAATCTTCTTTAGCATCGCAAAAAGTGAAATGCTCTAAACTTACTGGCGGATAAATTACAACCGAATCTCTGTTATAGGTTTGCTTTACCCAGTTTTGAACGAATTTTGAATTGCTTATGATAAAATCGGGACGTTGCGCTTGGCGTACATCAATCTTTCGAAGCAAATTAATAATAGGTTTTAAAATAAAAGTTGCTTTCCCAAAATACAAATCAACCTCATCCCAAATATATTTAAAATTTCGAGCCTGAAAGTAACTGATATGCAACTGATTAACCGATGATTTTTTTACTCCTTTTGCCACCGCATGTGACGAAGAAATAATTAAATCAATGTCTTTATCGACTTTAATTTTTGATGTAAAATAATGAAATGTGAAGAAAAAGGCTCTGAAATATCTTCCAAATTTTTGCAACAAAGTAGTTTTAATGGAATAATTATCAGGAAAAATTTTTTTTAAATCATTTTTCTTCATAATATCAACCAAAGCATGCGTTTCATTAAACTGAAAAACGTTCTGCAAAGACGTCAACACGCGTTCTGCACCACCGTATTTATCCAACCAATCAACTACTAATGCTTTTTTCAACCTTGTTTAATTTAAGAAGTACAAAAATAGTATTTAACAACGAAATGAATACTACACCTATTTGACGGTCTAAAAGGTTTTCTGTTAAAAAACTTATTGAAACAACAATTATAAATGTTTGATATAATACCGACGAATTTGGATAGAAATAAAACAACGCTAGAAAAAATAAGATCAAACCGAAAATGCCGAATTTCAACATTTGATCGAAATACTGATTGTGTGTGTTGTAAGTAACTTTTGAAAAATCTTCGTACGATTTGTAAGTAAATCCGCTGTAACAATTGTTTAATTTTTCTTGAACCTTATCGGCTCCAACTCCCAACACTAAATGATCTGATATCAGATTGGTCGCGCAATGCCAAATTCCGTAGCGGTAATTAACTTCGTGTGGTTCCTGATCTTTATTTGGCAAAACTAGGTCTTTTTCAACCACTTTTATGTATCGTTCCTTCATGGGCGAAAACCAGAAAAAAGCCAAAGCGCATAACGGTAAAGCAATTAAAAGACCCCATTTTATAGTTTGGTTTTGTATTGATTTAAAAACGATAAACAGCAAACCGATTAAATAGCACGCTAATGCGATTCGGGCTGAATAAATGTACGTCGAGGTCAATAAAAATACGATTGCAAAAATACTTAACAAGTTTATTTTTCTGTTGAAAAACATCTTAAACGTTAGCCACAAAGCAGCAAAAATTGTCAACAAACCTAAATAAGGCAAGTGTAAAGATGTGGCTTCGGCAAACAAATTCCGGAAAATAGGATGGTAAAAATCGTTTTGCTGCCAAGCGTTGTTCCAACCAAAATTAAATACTTTAAACCAACCTAAACCATTCAATACAAAAACGGATGTGATGTAAACTGATCCGAAAGTTTGCAGCAGTTTTTTGTTAACAATGTCTTTGTTTATAATAAATCCTATGGAAAAAATTAGAAAAGGCAGACTTTTAGTGATTGATTTACCTAATTCTTTAAAATTATCTGCAAACGGAAGATAAAACACATACATTAGGCACAAAAATGCCAATATTAAAAAGGTAAATTTATGTGTTTTTAAAAGTGGAAATGTTTTATTTTTAAGCGCATTTATCAATGCTAAAACAAACCAGATCATCATTAAAATAGAGAAGTGGTTCAGTTTTAAAATCGGAAAAAGTCCTAACGCACAGGTACTAAAATAAAAAACTTTAGCTAAACGCATTCAATTCGGTTTTTAAAACATCAAGATAATTATTTTTTTTAAGATATTCCTGCGCTTTCAAGGTTTTTTCAATGGCATTTTGCTGATTATTTATAGCAGATAAAATCTGATTTTTAAAATCGAACAATTCATCGGCATGAAAATACATATCGTGCGTTAACCCAATACCTTCGGCACCAACACTTGTACTTACCAACGGAACACCATTTATCAACGCGTTTACCGATTTTACTTTAACACCGCTACCATGAAACATTGGGTTTACAAACACCTTTGCCAATTGATAGTACTGCTTTAAACACGGTGCGTTTACAACAAAAGTAACTTGTGGCAAATGACTATATTTTTCCTGAATCTCTTGATTTTCTTCTTTTAAAGATCCAACAATATAAAAATGATAATCAGGAACTTCAGCAATCAGTAAAGGATGAATATTTTTTAAATACCAATCTAAACCAAAGGTGTTGTTCTGCATAAAAAGCGATCCCATAAAAACCACATTATTTCCTGCTTTTTCAGTCGGAACAACAATCTCGTCGTTAATAGGAAAAGGCATAAAAACACTTTTATTTAAAAGGTTTACAGCAGATAAATCGTCTTTTGAAATAAACCATAATTTATCGGCTTTATCAAAAACCAAGGCAGACAAATGTTTAATTTTTGATGTTTCAAGCTTATAATAAATCTTCTGTCTTAAACTGTTGGAGCTTTTGCCCAGCATTTTAAAATAATGACTTTCAATATTATGAACCCGAACCACAATATTTTTATAGCTGATGGATTTATTAAGAGTGATTGCCCAGCAAAATTCGCTTTCTAAAATTACCAAATCGTAGGTTTGGTTGATATCGATCGAAGCCAAACCTTTCCGACTTAAAAATTGCAATGGTAAATTACTAAAAAGTTGCTGCAACTGATTTTTACGGCGAGTAAAGAAAAAATGACGCGTGTGTAAAGCAATTTCATCGATTTGTTTTTGGGTAGGATTTACCTTTTCGGTAACCACCAAATCAACTTCATGCCCTAAAGAAGTGAGCCCTTTTATTCGTTCCCAAACATCGATAGCTCCGCCAAAAATGGGAGGCGAAGGAATAAATCCGCTAACAACTGCTATCTTCATTCTTCTTTAAATTATATTTCTTTTCAAAAACATCGGCAATTGCCAGGAAAATCCACACATCATATTTAACGTGATAGGTAATATAAACAATTCCTGCCATAACTGCAAACGCTAACGGAATTCGTAAAAAATAAAAATCTAAATCCTGTATTTTGCTTAACGTTAAATATCTTTTGATATAGAATTGATAAAAGAAAATAATGAAGAAAATGCCGCCGAACATCAATTCATCAAAAAACGCACTTTTAGTTGATAATGCTTGGGTTGTTGACAAATATCCGCGAATTTCCTGCAAATTGAACTGATCTACGATGCTTGATTCTAAAATATATTCTAAAACTTGCGGATAATAGGTTACAAAACCGCTCCACCCCACGCCTAACGGACACAAAACAAAAACAGATAAAGAGGTTATAACTGATGAAAATCGTGTGCCGAAAGTTCCGCTGGTTGTGATTTGTTCTGCTATAATTTCACGCAAAACAAAACCTAAATATCCACCTACGACTAAAAGCAGCGCAATAGCAATTACAAATGCATTTCGTAAGTATTTGTTTTTCTTTAGATATGATAGCGTTAAAGGTAAAATTGATAACAATACCAATAGTAAAAATCCTTTAGATTCACTCACCAATGAGTATGCTAAAAACAAATAAACACTTTGCAAATAGACCATCCATTTCCAAAAACCTTTAATTTTTAAGTAATGTATCAGGAAAATAGGTAGGAAAATAAAAATGATCAATATGGTACCCGTCCAGCTTTCTTCGGGTGTTAATAGTCGAACACGCCAATATTTTTTTGCCAGTGTGTGTAAAAAAGGCAAGAAAATTTCATTCGTTTTTAAGAAGTATATCTCTACCGTTAAAAATGCAGTTATAAACAACTGCGTTAAAGATACAGCCGAAAAAAGATTTCTTACTTTACTAAAATTATTACTTAAATAGGAGTAAAAAAACTGATACAGAATAAAAATAACAATTGGGTAAACACTCATTTTAAGTGTTTTAATAATGATATTTTCATCTAAAACCACAAGCGTTTCATTATGAATGTAGGATATTACGAGAAAAACAGCCGATATTAAGACAGTGTAAAGCAGATACTTTAAATAGTGTACTGCGTAATTACTGAATTTTATTGTTTGGTTAGATAAAATATAAACAAGCATAAAAGGCGCCAATAACACAACAGGCGACCTACCAATTTCGCCCACCACATTATGCAGCGGAAAATCTTGATAAATAGCAGCAAAAATTACTATTAAATATATAATTACCTGTTTATTTAACGTCATTAAATGTAATTTTAATCAGTTTTTTAGCCAATGCTAATTGTCCTTTGCGCAATCTGTTTACTATTAATAATAAGCTTGAAAAATAAAATTTAAAACCTAACGAATAGTATTTTTTAATGAATTTTTTTCTGCTGATAAAAAGCTGTGTTTCAGAAAAGATGCTTTTCTTTTTTTTGTAAGATGATCCTATGGTAGCTCCTTCTTTATGGTAAACAATGCTTTTTTCGCACCAATCGGGTTTATATCCTTTGCTTTTTGCGCGATACACCCAATCTAATTCTTCATAATACAGAAAAAAATCTTCGTTTAATAAACCTACTTCTTCCACAAATGATTTCGACACAAACATAGAAGCACCATGCGGATAATCAATACTTGGTAAATCTTTCTTTAAAACACCTTTTCTTTTTCCTTCGCCAACGTGTTCTGAAATGTAAAATGTTTGGTTAAAAGATCCTCCAACCGCTTGGATCGTTTCATTATCATAAAAATACAATAATTTGCTACCCAAAATAGTTTTAGGATGCTGCTTTTGATACGAAATTAATTCGCTTAAAGCTTCAGCATCAACAGTGGTATCATTGTTTAAAATCCAGAAATAAGCTGCATTATTTTGCTTTAAACCAAATTGTAATGCAATATTATTACCATGTGCAAACCCTTTGTTTTCTTTGGCTTTTATTAAGATAATTTGTTCGTTATTGATTCCTTTATCTTCGTTTTGATGAAAGCTTACAAATGGTATCCGCTGACTTTTTACAAACTGAATAAGTTTTGTGAACTCATCAGGATTAGAAGAATTATCTACAACAATAATCTTAAAATCAGTCGCAGTCATTTTTTGTAATGAAAGGATACAATCGCAGGTATCGTTGCTGCCATTGTGATTTAAAAGAATTATGTAGGTAGTGTTTTTCATGTCGATAATTCTTTTTTACCAGTTATCCACATACTTCCGGTTACAAAAATTTCTGTAATATACAAAGTAGCAATAATACCATACAAACTGTAATTGTAAGTTAAAACAAAACCTAAAACTACCGTAATTAATAAAGCAGCACTTAAAATTATTAAGATTTTTCTGTGTTGATTTTTAAACAATAATGTTTGATAAAACGGAATGTTCAATGCAACGATTATTGGTAAAAATAGTAAGAAACTGCTTAATTTCAATCCTTCATTTACTTTATTATTCAAATCGAAAAAGGTAGCCAAATAAGGCATTATAAATACAATTACTACCGCTATTATTGATAAAAACATCACGTTAAAAAACGTCATTTTAAAAACATACGCTTTTGCGGCTTTAAAATTTGTTATGATTAAACTGCAGTAGCTTGGATAGGTAACATTGAAGAACACACCTAAATAACTTCTGAAAGCAACTAAAAACAAATCGATTATCTTATAAATTCCGGCATACGTATTTCCTAACAACGTGTTGATAATAAATACTGGTGCTTGTGTATAAAAACTAATGGAGAAATTAGACAGTACTATGGATTTATTTTGTTGGATAAAAACCGCTACTCTTTTTATTGATAATTTAGTGTTTTTTGATATTTTGTAGTAAAACCACGCATAAATTATACTGTTCGCTACCCCTAAAATTCCCACGACATACACATAATCTTCCGGTTTTTTTATCAAAAGATAGATACCAATTACATAAATTAGTTTCGACCAAAAAATGATGTGGTTGATTTTTTTAAAAGATTCTTGTGCCTGATAAATCCAGATTGGATTGTAATACCAAGCAACAATCCATGTTAATCCCCAATAATATGTTTTATCTACATTTAATGCAATAAAGATAATTACAAGCAGAATTGTTAACACAATGCAGCAAATCAACCGATATCTGTAATTTAAACCTATGTAGTTTTTTAAGTACGTTATTTTAGATCGGTAAGCACTAATTTCTTTTACTCCGATTAAATTCGCACCAAATTCAATAATCAATCCTAATAAAATATAAACTGTTGTAACTAAGCCTACAATTCCCCATTTATCAACACCACAAACCGGAATAACGTACAATGCAACTAAAAAAGGCGCCAGCAAATTAACAACTTGTCCGGCACCATGTATTAGAATGTTTTTTATTGAGGTTTGATTATCCAAAAAGTCTAATTTTTTAAACTCTTTATTTTAGAATTTAAATAAGCAATTACAATATATACAAACATGAAAAATAACGGTAATGTAATATAGTAAGGTAAAAACGGACTTACCGCAATATTCATGAATTTGGTTGCAACATACACCACTTTTTCTTGCTCAATTAACTGAACATCAACAGCGTTTAACTGTTTCATTAACCCTTCTTTGGCCGTTAAAAGATCTGCTAATTCCGGATAAGCGTTCATGGTAATATCGTTCACTTTATTTTCGCTACCCAAACGTTGAAACAAACCGTTAATATGTTCGATAGATTTTACTATTTCTGCACGTTTTGCAAGCGTATTCGTTTTTTCAATTTCTTTGCGCTTGTTAAAATAAGGATCACTGTTTAGTTCTTCTAGAATTTTCTCGATACTTAAATCGGTCTTTCCCAAACCTTCGGTATAAACCGTTAAAAGATGGTATTTATAATTTTTTGACGCCAGTTTACTTTTTGAATATTTTTCAATATCAATACCGCGATCACTTAAAACTTTAAAGGCTTCAAAATGAACAGGATCGGTTAAAATATAATTATACGCATCGTAAATTGGTTCGATCTTAAGTTTGTAAACTTCGTTACCTGCGTTAATTGAAATCAATTTTTTGTTAAGCTCTAAACGGTCATAATCTTTTACTTTCTGATTTAAATAATCGATACTTCCAAAATTCGGCACCACAATCAGCTCATGTCTTAATCTGCTCGATTTTGTAGAATCAACATAAATTCCTAACGCAATTCCAACAACTAAAAGACCTAAAAAAACATACCATCTGCGCACAATAAAACGCAACAGACGATAAAGATTTAAAATGAAATTATTGTAAAAACCGTTTGCGCGTTGAGCCATATACTTAACATCTACTTCGTTAGGCAGATCCGCATTATGATTTGATAGTTTTTCTTGCATATTAACAATTAAAAATTTGTTCTAGTATTTTTATGGTTATTAAGTATGTTGGTTTTACGCCCGATGCTCCTAAACCGCCCGAAGCCAATGTACTTCCTGTTTCCAGTGGATTATCTGATGCGTAATAAGCATACCTTACTTTAATATTTGGGTTGATGCTTTTGCGTATTTTTGATGCCGACTGTATGGCTTTTTGATAATGTGCGCCTTCCATTTCCAATCCAATTACTCGCCAGGTTGAATCATGAAAGAACTTTAATAAATCTTTGTTTTGCAACGATGTTCCTAAAACGGTAATCATAGATCCGCCAAAAACCGGAATATCATTCCCTTCAAACATTTCTACGTTTAATTCGTTTTCAAACGGATAATTGTCGCCTGTTCCTTCATTAATATGCGCTGTTGGAATCATGATATCGCCTTTTTCTCCAACCAAAATCCCTGCTTTTCCCATGATTGAAACCGATTCTACATTCAAATGAAAATCTCTATTAAAAGGTTTCAACAATTCATCGATCGTTTCATAAGCCTGCTCGCCAAAAGCATAATCCATTACAATAAGTACCGGTTTATCTGCTGTGTTTTCTGGGACTGCGTATTTACTAAACGCTGTGTTTTCGAACTTTATTTTAGCGGTATCAAAAATCTGTACGTCAATATTTGTTCCTGATGTATCCGGCAAAAAAAGCATTCCTTCATTTGTAGCGCGTTCGGCAACCAAAGCACGCAAATCGCTGTTTCTGGTTTTGCTTAACTCTTCAAAAATTTCGGTTTTATCTTTCCCTCTGAATTTCGATTTTAAAACATCCGCAGCAAAAATCGAATTCATTACACTATGCATGTTCGCACTGATGATGTGTAACGGACGGTTTAACAACTGTAAACGCTGTAATTCGGTTTTTATTTTGGTTGCCCAAATTTCGCCGTAAATATGATGCCCCAAACGCTCGCGCAAAATCGGACTAAAAGTAATGGTTCTTTTGTTGTTTTCCAAAACTTCTTCTAAAGCAATTTTTCCCAGCCAGTAAATTACGTGTAAAAAACGATCGGGATTTTCTTCGGTAGCAAATGCGCTGTAAATATCGTTAATTTCGGCGAAGCTTCTGCCTAAAATAATGGTGGTATGCGATATGGCTATTTCGCGTTCTGTGAGCGATAAAGGTTCTTGAGTTAAAACGGCATGTTCCAGCTTTAACCAATCACGCGAAACATTGTCGTCATCGTCTATTAAAATGCGGTCTTTAATTTTGTGCGATTCCACAAACATAAAGGTTAAATGCGTTAAAACGTCATAAATATCAGATCGACCGCGCGTGATTTCGATGTTCATTTGTTCGTAATCGATGCGGTAACAATTGCGGCGGCGTTTTGGTGGAACAATCGGTTTAAAGTGCGATTGCGAATAACCTTCGTCTGATGTTAAATTGATGTATCGACATTCTTCAATACCAATTGGCAAGCGTTCAATTACATAAAGTAAACCGCTTAACTCTACTTTTTCATCGGCAATCGATCCGTAAATTTCAGGGCGTAAAAGCAATAAAGCTTCGCGCAGTGTTTCGCCCGAAACACCCATTGGTTTGTAAAAACCGCGGTTAAACAAATGGCGCATGGTTATGTATAAACGTTCTACCGCTGCCGATGATTCTTGTGCCCGTGTTCTTGTTATGTATTTTATTTCTGTCATTTTCTTACTTTACTTAATCATTACCACAATAGACACATAGCTTTAATATTCAAATTGATTTATTTCTATGTAACTATGTTGTAAATTATATCTTGATTTTTAATTTGATAAAATCAATCCGATCGCCGGATCTACTATTTCTCTCGGTGCATTTGGATTTCTTGGCTGAAACTGATCGTTTGGAAACCATTCGCCGTACATGTATCTAAACGATGAGGTTTTTTCTACCTTATTGTTCATAACATCGGGCTGATAACGGAAATCTTCGAATAACTGATCTCCTTTTACAAAATTAGCCGGACGAAACTGATTATTTTCGGTCATTAACCATTCAACCGCAACAAAAATTCCGTTTTTTGGTATTTTAATATTGTGCTTTAAAACGTTGATTAAATTTTTCTTGGTTCCGCGTTTTACGGTGGTAATTATAGGGTCAATCAGCAAATCATCACTCGGGCAACCGTATTCGTTCATCCGTAAAAATCGAATTTTAATAGTGGCTGCAGCAACGGCACTTTTGGTGTAAACAATTACTTTATCAATATATTGAACCGATTTTATTTCGGCATCATTCTCGAAAAACTTTCCGTACATATACGGAACATTTCCCGGAGCAAAATACATGTTTTCGAAATGCGCATCGCCAATGGTATGATGGAACGATTTTTCGGGCAGAACCAACAAAGCAGGTTGCGGAATTTCGTAAGGTTCTAAGGTAACATTTGTGGTTTTTGATGCTTCTTCTTTAAAGATTTTATGTCCCGATGCGTTAAAAACCAAAGTATCTGTAGCCAGTGCAGACGGTATGTAGAACATACCTAACGAATCGGTTGTGGTGCCATCGCTTCCGTCTAAAACCCAAATATTGGTGAGCGGTAAAGGTTTGTTTTCCATATTCACCACCTTTCCGCTAATCTGTGCAAACACACATATTGGAGTTATTAATAAAAGAAACAGCAACTTTTTCATACGCTATTTTAGTTCATGAATAAAATCGGCAATTTTACGGTCGTTCGCCAAACGAGGCAATTTATTTTGCCCGCCCAATTTTCCTTGCGATTTCATGTATTCGTTAAAACCACCAACCGGAACTTTGGTAATTACTAAAGTACGCAAAACATTCCCAACAATTAAATCATCGTAATAAACATTTTGATTTCTTAACGCAGCATCGATCTTCAATGCGAAATCTTCCAAATTAGTCGGTTCTTTTTCAAATTCTACCAACCATTCGTGGTAAGGCAGTCCGCTTTCAGGATTAATTTGTGGTGCAACTGTAAATTCGGTCACCATGGCATCGGTTTCACTTAAAGCCTGTTGCATTGCCTGCTCTACTTCTTTACCAATAACGTGTTCGCCAAAAGCCGAAATGTAATGCTTAATGCGACCGGTTACAATAATTCTGTATGGTTTTAGCGACGTAAACATAACAGTATCGCCAATATTGTACGCCCATAAACCCGCATTGGTACTAATGATCATTACATAATTAACGTTTAAAGCTACCTCGCCTATTGTGTATCGTTTTGGATTTTCGTTATAAAATTCATCGGCTTTAACAAACTCGTAAAAAATTCCGGCGTTTAAAAGTAGCAACATTCCTTTTGCTTTTTGAGAATCCTGATAGGCGAAAAAACCTTCGGAAGCCGGATACAGTTCGATACTATCTACTTTTCTGCCAATTAGCTGCTCAAACTTTTTGCGATAAGGTTCGTAATTCACTCCGCCATAAATAAACAGATTAAAGTTTTTAAACAGATCACCCACTTTTTGTCCGGAAACCTGAATTAATCGATCAAAATACATTTGCACCCAAGAAGGAATTCCGGAGATAACCGACATATTTTCATCTTTTGTTTCTTGTACAATGGCATCAACTTTTGTTTCCCAATCATCGATACAATTCGTTTCCCAACTTGGCAAACGGTTTTTTTGCAGATATTTAGGAACATAGTGCGCAGCGATACCCGATAACCTTCCGACTTTGATTCCGTTTTTCTCCGTCATTTCGGGACTTCCTTGTAAAAAAATCATTTTACCATCAACAAAATCGGCATTACCGGTTTCCTGAATGTAAAATAAAATGGCATTGCGCGCACCTTCTACATGATAAGGCATGGATTCTTTTGTAATAGGAATATATTTTGCACCCGACGTAGTGCCCGATGTTTTTGCAAAATACAATGGTTTTCCTTTCCACAACACATCTTTTTCGCCAGCAACTACTTTATCAACATACGGTTTTAAAGCCTCGTAATCGCGAACGGGAACATATTTTACAAAATCGGCATGCGATTTTATCGCCAAAAACAAATGATCTTTACCAAACTGGGTTTGCTTTGCCTGTTGAATTAAAGAATGAAACAAATTTTCCTGCGTTACAACGGGTTTAATCATCCATTTTTGTTGCTGCATTACAACAACATTGGCGAATATTTTTGCAAAAAACGACTTTAAAGACATACTTTAGGTTTTATGATACAAAAATCGAACATCTAATTTTAATAAAATAACAAAGCGCCAAAAAGTTTAATTATTTTAATATTAACATGTTCTACTGTTAAAAATTACAAAATAAAAAAATAAGATAGCTTTAAAATGTTATATCTTTGCTTGATATTTTTATAATTAAATATAATGAATTCTATAGTAGTATTTTTAGGAATGCCGAGTGCATGGAATATAGTTTTAATTGTTGCGGTAATTTTACTGATGTTTGGTGGTAAGAAAATTCCTGAATTAATGCGCGGATTAGGCTCTGGTATTAAAGAGTTTAAAGATGCTACACAAGAAGATGCAAACAAAGATCAATCTAAAAAATAATAATAAAATGGGAAGATTTGGTGCTACCGAGATAATTTTAATAGTAGTTGTTGTACTATTATTATTTGGAGGAAAAAAAATTCCGGAATTAATGAAAGGATTAGGTTCTGGTATTAAAGAATTTAAAGATGCTACGAAGGATAACAGTGGAGCAACTTCAAATCCGAATAAAAACAATACAGATTCTAAGTCTGAATAATTTTAAAAGGTGCTAAATGCATCTTTTTTTATTTTATAAGTTCTCGACAAGCTCCGGTTCTCGACTCCGCTCGAACTGACGAACGTCTAAATCATTAAACTTATAAATATATAAATAAACGAAAATTAAATACCCGCTTGAAAAGTCTCAAGCGGGTATCCCTTATAAAACATAATAAAAACACTACTTTTTTTTAAACTCCTCTCATTTAAAATTTAATTGATTGGTCTTTTTCATAACAATTTTTCTTTTTTATTTCTCTTTTTCATAATGTATAGAGCAAACCAAAGACCAAAAATCCCAACCTTGCTTTTTTATTTTACAAAAACACGCACAAACCCATACACATCAACGCTTTAAGATTAAAAAACACTTTTTTAGGCAAAATAAAAACTTGACAAATTGTTATTTTTCAATGTGAAAACGTACCCGAATTGAGTATTATTTCCACTATTTTAGTGTGTAATTGCTAATTATTCAAAATCATTGTAAGCTGTAAACGCTTTTTCTGTTGATCAACTTCTAACACTTTTACCTGAACATGTTCGTGCAGTTTAACCACTTCGTTTACATCAGCCACAAAACCTTCTTTTAGTTGTGATATGTGTACCAAGCCACTTTCTTTAATACCGATATCAACAAAACAACCGAAATTGGTAATGTTGTTAATGATGCCGTTGTAAACCTTGCCTACCTCAACATCGTTTATTGATTTTAACGACGCATCAAACTCTAATACTTTTGCTTTTTTACGCGGATCTAATCCCGGTTTTTCCAACTCTTTCAACAAATCGGTTATGTAATGTATTCCAAATTGTTCTGAAATGTATTTAGAAGGATCTATTTTTTCGATTACTGATTTATTTCCGATCAATTCATTGGTACTGATTTTTAAATCTTTTGCCATTTTTTCGACCAAAACATAAGCTTCCGGATGCACCGCAGAATTATCCAGCACAAAATCGCCATTTACAATACGTACAAAAGCTGCGGCTTGCACGTAGGCTTTTTCGCCCAAACGCGGAACATTTTTCAAGTCTTTTCTGTTAGTAAAAGCACCGTTTTCTGCGCGGTAGTTAACAATATTTTCCGCCAGTTTTTCGCCAATTCCCGAAACATAACTCAACAACGATTTACTTGCCGTGTTTAAGTTGATGCCGATTTTATTTACGCTGCGAATTACTACCTGATCTAATTCTTCTTTCAACAAACTCTGATCTACATCGTGCTGATACTGACCAACACCAATTGATTTTGGATCGATCTTAACCAATTCTGCCAACGGATCTTGTAATCTTCGACCAATTGAAACAGCACCACGAACGGTAACATCATAATTAGCAAATTCATCACGCGCAATTTTCGATGCCGAATAAACCGATGCACCTGCTTCGCTTACCACAAAAACCTGCAAAGGTTTATCAAACGCAACTTTTTTTATGAAAAATTCCGTTTCACGGCTTGCCGTTCCGTTACCAATGGCAATGGCATCAATTTTATACGAATTCGCCATTGAGCGTACTTTTTTGGTAGCCATGGCAATATCTTTCTGGGGTGCGTGCGGAAAAATGGTTTCGTTGTATAACAGATTTCCGTTTTCATCGATACAGACCACTTTACAACCTGTTTTAAATCCGGGATCTATTCCCATAACGCGTTTTTCGCCCAGTGGTGCCGACAATAATAATTGCGATAAATTCTCTGAAAAAACTCCGATTGACTGTAAATCGGCTTTTAGTTTGTATTCCTGCAAAACCTCGTTAGACAATGCTGGTTCTAACAATCGTTTGTACGAATCAGCAACCGCTTTAGAAATTTCGGCAGCTGTTTCGTGGTTTTTATTTTTAATTACGGTATCTTCTATAAATGTAATGGCTTCGGTTCTATCAATACTTACATCTAACTTTACAAAACCTTCGTTATTGGCGCGCAACATAGCCAATAATCGGTGCGCTGGTGCTTTAAACAAAGGTTCGTTCCAATCGAAATACTGTTCAAATTTCTTTGCGGCATCTTCGTCTTTCTTCGTTTTTACAACTTTAGTCGAAATTTCGGCATTGCGCTGAAACTTGCGTCGAAGTGCTTTTCTAACAAAAATATTTTCATTGATCCATTCGGCAATAATGTCGCGTGCGCCTTGCAAAGCATCTTCACCCGAAAAAACTTTACTGTTTAAATATCTTTCGGCAGTGTATTCCAAATCATCCACATTTTGCGACATGATCATTTTTGCCAAAGGCTCTAATCCGGCTTCGCGTGCGGTATCGGCTTTTGTTTTTCTTTTCTTTTTAAAAGGAAGATACAAATCTTCAATTTCGATCAAATCAAAAGAATTCTGAATTTTATCTTTCAAGAAATCAGTCAGCAATCCTTGTTCTTCTATCGATGCCAAAACAGATTCTTTCCGTTTAACCAATGTTTCAAACTGATTGGAAAGTTTTGCAATTTGTTCAATTTGAACTTCATCTAAATTCCCCGTAGCGTCTTTTCTATACCGCGCAATAAACGGAATGGTACAGTCTTGTGCTAATAATTCTAAGGTGTTTTGTATGGATTTATCGGAAACAGCGACTTTTTCCTTTATATATTGAATAGTGTTCATTGCATGAATTTTGAACTGCAAAAATACTACCTTTGCACCAATTACTACCGTATGAAATTTGTATTTATATACTTAATTATTGTTAATTACATTGCCTTTAGCCTGTACCATTTAGATAAACAGCGGGCAATTAAGGGCAAACAGCGTATTTCTGAAAAAAACCTGTTAACCATTGCTGCGTTTGGCGGAACTTTAGGTGCTTATATTGGTATGCAGAAGTATCGACATAAAACCAAAAAACTGTCTTTTAAACTGTGGTTTTACGCTATTTTAATTTTACAGATTTTATTCTTTTTTGCTTTTTATAAGAAGAGGTTTTTTATATAAAAAATCCGAGAAAATTTCCTCGGATTTTACTTTGTCATGTTATTGTGTTGCTTAACTACAAGCAATTTTATTTACACGGGTTTCGTGGCGTCCACCTTCAAATTCGGTAGTTAAAAAAGCATCAACCATTTCTAAAACTTGTGGAATAGCTGTAAAGCGTGCAGGAATAGAAATCACGTTGGCATTGTTATGCTGGCGTGCCAATACGGCAATTTCTTTTGTCCAACACAAAGCACAACGAACACCCTGATGTTTGTTGGCACTCATGGCAATTCCGTTACCCGAACCGCAGATTACAATTCCAAAATCAACATTATTATCTTCTACATCTTGAGCTACTTTGTGTCCGAAATCAGGATAATCGACAGAATCAAACGTATCGGTTCCGTAATTAACTACTTCAATTCCTTTGTCCTGAAGCATTTGCACCAACGCTTTTTTGTATTCCGGACCTGCGTGATCGTTTCCTATTGCTATTTTCATATCGTTTAGTTGTATTGTTTGTACAAAGGTAATTATTTTGAATTATTGAAAGATTTAAAAATTGATCGATTTAAAGATTATATTTGACAAAACACTATTTAAAATGCTCAACGTTATTTATGATAGAAACTCTAAAGCAGTACTAATTTTCTTTGCTGCCTTATGTTTACTAATTATCTTTTTAATTTCTTACGGATTATATTATGACAGCAAATTATGTTTTGTAATTGCTATATCCAGCTTTATCAATTTACCTTTTCTTTTAATTGAAAAAGGGATTGAAATAGATAAACATAAAAATAAATATCGCTTTTATCATTCAATATTCGGATTGAAATTCAATATAAAAAATTGGTATATGCTGCCAAATGTTGAATATATCTCTCTTTACAAGGCAAAAAAAATACGTGAAGCTCCAATGGGCGTAAATTACAACTATTCTTACTTTTATATTTACGAACTAAATCTATTCGATGAAAACAACAAGCATTATATGTTGTTTCAAATAGATTTTAATTATTTGAATCATGCGTTATTCTGTTCGAAACAAATTTCCAATTATCTAAATGTTCCTGTTGTGGACGCTACAACCCACGAACATAAATGGACAAACACACTTTAAAGTGAATTATTATTTAAGACAAAATTTACATTTACACTTTAATATTTTCTTATCTTTAATAAGTATTTGAGCTATTTGCTTAAACAATTTATATATGACAAAGAAAATTAGAAGATTCAATAAAAAACCGGGCAAAGATTATTCCGGAAAGATATTAAAATTACTATCACAAAACAGCTCTAAAGTTTTTAACTACAAACAAATAGCTGCTGTTTTAGAAGTTACCGATACCAAAGGACGAAACGAAATTATTAAAGAGTTAAAATACTTGGTTTCTGCGCAAAAGATTGAAGAAGTAGATCGCGGAAAGTTCCGTATTTTGGAACAATCGAGCTATTTTGAAGGAACAATTGACATGACCGCCCGCAAAGCAGCCTATTTTGTTAGTCCAGAATTTGAAGAAGATCCGTTTATTCCAACCAACAATCTAAACAAAGCGCTTCATGGCGATAAGGTGAAAGCTTATGTGTACAACAAACGCAAAGGCAAAAAACCCGAAGCCGAAGTTATCGAGATTTTAGAACGTAAACGCGATGAGTTTGTCGGCGTAATTCAGATTAACGGCACGTTTGCTTTTGTTGTTACGGCAAACCCGAAAATGTATGTGGATTTGTTTATTCCGAAGGAAAAATTTGGCGATGCCGAAAACGGCGATGTGGTTTTGGTTAAAATGACCGATTGGCCAGAAAAAGCAAACAATCCGTATGGAGAGGTAATTAAAGTTTTAGGAAAACCAGGCGAACACAATACTGAAATGCACGCTATTTTGGCGGAATACGGTTTACCGACCGATTTTCCTGTGGAAGTTGAAGCGTTTGCTCAAAAATTAGATACATCGATCACCGAAGAAGAAATCGCAAAACGCCGAGATATGCGTGATGTATTGACTTTTACGATTGATCCGCGCGATGCAAAAGATTTTGATGACGCCTTATCTTTTAAGGTTTTAGAAAATGGAAATTACGAAATTGGTATCCACATTGCCGATGTTTCTCATTATTTACAAGAAGGAACCGTTTTAGACGAAGAAGCTTACAACCGCGCAACATCTATTTATCTGGTTGATCGTGTGGTGCCTATGCTTCCCGAAGTATTATCGAATTTTGCGTGTTCGTTACGACCAAATGAAGAAAAATATACGTTTTCTGCGGTTTTCGAACTGAACAAAAAAGCCGAAATTGTGAATTCGTGGTTTGGTAGAACCGTAATTTATTCAGACAAGCGTTTTGCTTACGAAGAAGCACAGGTTATTATTGAAACCAAAGGAAATAAAATTCCTGCCGAAATATCGTTAACCAACGAAGATCAAACCATAGAAAAACCTATTGTTGATGCTATTTTAACAATGGACGATCTGGCTAAAAAAATGCGAGCAAAACGTATGGCTGCCGGAGCAATTTCATTTGATAAGGTGGAAGTAAAATTCCATTTAGATGAGAATGATGAACCAACGGGCGTTTATTTCAAAGTTTCAAAAGATGCCAATCATTTAATTGAAGAATTTATGTTGCTGGCAAACCGTAAGGTTTCAGAATTTATCGGCAAACAGAAAAAAACCTTTATTTACCGAGTGCACGACGAACCGGATCAGGATAAATTATTCAATCTGCAATCGGTTATTTCAAAATTTGGTTACGGATTGAATTTCAAATCGAAGAATACCATTTCTCAATCGTTAAATCAATTGTTAAGCGATGTTCAGGGTAAAAAAGAACAGAATTTGGTTGATACATTGGCGATTCGAAGTATGAGCAAAGCCGCGTATTCTACCGAAAATATTGGTCATTACGGTTTGGCATTTGATTATTATTCGCACTTTACCTCGCCTATTCGCCGATACCCCGATGTGATGGCGCACAGATTATTGCAAAGTTATTTAGACGGAGCAAAATCGGCAGATGAAGAAGTGTACGAACAAAAATGCGTGCATTGTTCACAAATGGAAAATCTGGCTGCAAATGCAGAACGCGACAGTATTAAATACATGCAGGTTAAGTTTATGCAAGATCATAAAGACGAAGAGTTTTTAGGTGTGATTTCCGGCGTTACCGAATGGGGAATTTACGTGGAAATTGTTGAAAATAAATGTGAAGGAATGGTGCGTATCCGCGAAATTAAAGATGATTATTACACGTTCGACGAAAAACAATACGCTTTAGTGGGCGAGGTTACCAAAAACTTGTTGCAGTTGGGCGATGAAATTATCGTGAAGGTTAAAAATGCCGATTTGGTTAAAAAACAGTTAGATTTTACGTTTATTAAAAAAGTAAATGAACAATGATGAAGTATTTTTTGACAACAGCCCTATTCATAGCCTTACAAACAATAGCAAATGCCCAGGTTGATAAAAACGTGGGCGATTTTACATCGTTAAAAGCAAGCAACCGCATTAAAATTGAACTGATTCCATCAACAGAAAATAAAATCGTTGTAAAAGAAAGTCAGGCTGATGCGGTGAACATCATCAATAAAAACGGTCGATTGGTTTTAAAAAACACCTTGAAAGAACTAGTTTCAGAAAGTGAATATTCGGTTACCATTCAGGTTCATTTCAACAATTTAAAAGAAATCGATGCACAAGGCGGTTCGTACATTTTTAGCGATGCCATTATAGATCAAACCAAAATAGAATTAAACGCCAATTTAGGTTCTACCATAAAACTGAACCTTAAAACAGAAACGTTGACAGCCAATTCAAACACCGGTGCAAAGTTGCATTTAAGCGGTTCGGTTTCAAAATCGGTTAAGCTTTCGGCATCGTCTGGCGGACAAATTACTGCCAACGAACTAACAACTTTACGCAATATTATCAAGGTAAATTCGGGTAGTGTGGTTAAAGCAACAGCAACCGATTATTTAGAAGCACAGGTATTAGCCGGCGGAAGTATTAAAATTCATGGAAAGCCTAAAGATGTTAAAGAAAAAATTACCTTGGGCGGTACAATAGAATATATTAAATAATTTTATCGTAAATTTGTGGTAACATTAAATTAAAATGCCAACTAAAATTGGCATTTTTTTTATACTGTATGGATTTATTTGTAACAGGAATATTGCTTGGTTTTTTTCTCAGTTTCATGATTGGGCCTGTCTTTTTTATATTGATAGAAACCAGCATTACCAAAGGGTTTAAAGCCGCATTAACTTTTGATGCCGGTGTTATTATTGCCGATATCTGTTTTATTTTAATTGCCTATTTTAGTAGTTTTCAGCTGATAAACAGAATCAAAGACGATCCTGCGCTTTTTCTTTTTGGCGGAATGATCATGATTACATACGGAGCCATTTCATTTGTTAGACTTCAAAAATTGAAGAAAGCCGAAATTCATATCGAAGCTACTTCTTACAAAAACAACTACTTTTCGTTATTTGCGAAAGGATTTTTATTGAATTTTATCAACGTTGGCGTTTTAGGATTTTGGTTGACCATTATTATTACCATTGGTCCGCAGTTAGAAATGAATCACGGAAAAATGATCAATTTCTTTGCTTTTGTGATTGGAGCTTATCTACTGACCGATATTTTTAAAATGCTTTTAGCCAAACAATTACAAAGCAAACTTACACCTAAAAACATCTTAAAGGTAAAAAAGGTAAGTTGTGTACTTTTAGTAATTTTTGGGTTGGTAATTATGTCGAAATCATTCATTAAAAGCGAAATTAAAATTCCTAAAACCATAAAGGAACATCAGTTTCAATAGATAATTATTTTCTGAATATATCTTCAGAAAATAATCACAATCATTTACAACCTTTTTGTTTACATTTACGTCTATACTTTAAACAAACATTTTATATGAAAAAACATTTTTTAGCAATTTGTATTTTAGGTACTTTGGCATTTGGTGCTGTTAGTTGTTCAGACGATGACAATCACGTTCACCAAGAAAACAAACTAGAAAAATTTAAAGGAACTTGGGTTGGAACTTATTCAGGTGGAGATACCGGAAACTGGACTGCAACTATTGATGCAACCGGGAAAGCAACCGGAACATTAACATCTACTACAGATCCTTCTTTGAATTTTGTTGTAACCGGCGAAGTTTCAGAAAACGGAATATTAAATGCTACTTATAATTATGGAACAATTGAAGTAGGAACAATGACAGGTACATTAACCGAAAAAACAGGATCGGGAACTTGGGAAAGTCCGCTTCAGGATTTATATGGAACTTGGACAGGTTCTAAAAACTAAAAAATCAGCTTTAAAAGCTGATTTTTTAGTTTTTACGGATTATTCAATTTACTATTCCTTTTACTGTAAGCAAAATAAACGATAATCCCCAGAACAAGCCAAAAAGCAGATAGCATCAACGCCAATTTATCTAAGGTTAAAATAAGCCCAATATTAATTATAACACCTAAAATAACTATTAATTTATATGCTGGTACTTTAAACGGACGTTCAATAGTTGGTTGTCTTTTTCGCATGATCCAAACGGCAATACAAACCATTGTAAAGGCAAACAAAGTACCAAAACTGGTCATGTGTGCCAAGGTTGATATAGGCGTTAAAGCAGAAACAGTTGCTACTATCAATCCTAATAAAATGATTCCTTTATACGGAGTTTTTGTTGTTGGATGCAATTCTCCGAAAAACTTCGGGATTAATCCGTCTTTAGACATCCCAATAAAAATACGTGACTGTCCCATCATCATTACCATAACAACCGAGATTAATCCAACTGTAGCCGCAATGGTAACAATATTACTTGCCCAATGTTTACCGGCAATTTCAAACGCATAAGCCACCGGTGCTTTTATTGCTTCAGGATATTTCCCTAACGGATCAAAATCAGAATAATGCATCATTCCGGTTAACACCAACGAAACCATAATGTATAAGGCAGTACAAATCAGTAAAGAAGTAATAATGGCAAACGGAACATCTTTTTTAGGATTGATCGCCTCGCCTGCCTGAGTTGAAACCGCATCGAAACCTATATAAGCAAAGAAAATTGCTGCCGCACCCGAAATAATTCCTTGAAAACCGTAAGCCGGAGCCATTTCGCCACTTGTTTGTTTAATCATTGTTTGTTCCGGAATAAAAGGAATCCAGTTTTCAGGTACTACATAAAACGCACCTACAATAACCACGAAAACTACTGCCGATGTTTTTAAAATAACGATAAAATTGTTGGTTTTTGCAGCTTCTTTAGTTCCTTTTACCAATAAAGCCGTTACTAAAAGTACTATGATGAATGCAGGTAGGTTCATTGCAAAACCTTCGCCTGTGTAACTTACGGGGTCGGATGTAAGATAATCGGGCAGATGAATGCCGAACATCTTTAAAAATTTAGTAAAATATCCGGACCAGCTCACAGAAACCGCCATACTTGCCATGGCGTATTCCAATATCAAACACCAGCCCAATCCCCATGCGAAGATTTCACCTACGGTTCCATACGCATAAGCATAAGCAGATCCTTCTACAGGAAGTATCGAAGCAAATTCGGCATAACACAACGCCGCAAAAATACAGGCAATACCGGCAATTACGAATGACAATGCTAATGCCGGACCCGCGTTATAATACGCTCCCGTACCGGTGAGCACAAAGATTCCGCCACCAATAATGGCACCAACACCAATCGCGGTTAAGCTCCATTTACCTAATATTTTTTTTAATCCACTTTTCTTAATATCTGCCTCGTAGGCACTTAAAGGTTTTTTTATCCAAATATTCGACATACGTTCGATTTGTTTTCTATCAATACCAAATATATATAATAAATTTAAATTTATCTACATATAACTATACTTGTTAATTTATTGCGCTTTTATGAATATTTACTCTTTCACTTTAAAAACCTTTCCGGGTAAACCCACTACAATTCCGTTTAGTTCTAACATCATTAATTCGGCGTTTAAAACAGACATTGATAATTCGGTTTGCAAAGCCAGTTCATCAATATGCAAAGGTTCGTTTTGTAAGGTTTTTAAAATAGTCTGCTGTAAGTTGGTAAAATCATTTAGGTTGATTTCTTTTTTAACTTCCACTTGTTTATTTGGTTCTACAGTTGTATTCCAATTTAAATCGGTAATCAAATGATCAAAATTATAAAGCAATTGTGCGCGGTTTTCATGTATCAAACGTAAACAGCCTTTACTAAAATCATCGGTTATTTTTCCGGGAACTGCATAAACTTCTCGAGAATAATCATTAGCAAAATAAGCTGTAGATAGCGACCCGCCTGTTTCTGCACTTTCAATAACTACTGTCGCACTGCATAATCCGGCAATAATTCGGTTTCTTCGAGTGAATAATTCGGGCACTAAGGTATTAAAACCGGCGTATTCGGTAATAATTAATCCGTTGTTGAATAAATCAGTATAAAAATTCTTGTGCATTGCAGGATACAGTTTTTTAAAGCTCGTTCCCATAATTCCAACCACTGGCAAATTAAACTTTCGAGCTTCGTGATAGGCTGCAATATCAACGCCATAAGCCATTCCGCTTACAATTGTGGGTTTGTAAGACAGTAAATGTTCCATTAAATTTGCTGTAACTTCTTTGCCATAGGCCGATATTTTTCGCGTTCCCACAATTGCCAAACAATTATTATCCAAAAGAGAAAGATCGCCCTTATAAAACAAAAGTATTGGCGCATCGGCACATTCCTTTAACATCTTCGGATATTCATCATCTAAAATTCCAACACATTGAATATGGTTCTTTTCTATAAACTTTAATTCTTCCTGAACTACATCATTTCTATCAAACTGTAAAAGGGCATTTTGTATTGATTTCGGGATATTAAAATCAGCAAAAAACTGTTTGTTACTGGCGTCGAACAAACTATTTACATTTTTAGAAAGATCAAGCAATTTTCGGGCTGACAATACTCCTACTCCATCGCAAGCCAACAATTTAAGGTAAGATGTTAAAGTTTCTTTATTCATTTACTTTTTTGATTATCATTCTTTTATAAATATAAATCATTTTTTAAATTTGAAAAACACGAAAAGTATTCCAACTCAAAATGTTATCAACAAAAGCCAAAAATTGTTAATAACATTTGTGAATAAATTTCTTTAAAATGTATTGATTGGTTATTTTTGCCTTATGATGATCGAAAAACATATTTCAGCATTATTATACCGCTACCAGTGTGTAACGGTACCTGGTTTTGGTGCTTTTATTACCGAAACTGTTTCTGCACGCTATAACGAAACCAGCAATACATTTGCGCCGCCAAAGAAAACCATATTGTTTAACAGCTTGTTACAACAAAATGATGGTTTACTGGCAAATCACATTGCTTTAGAAGAACAAATTTCTTTTAATGAAGCCGTTATTTTAATTCAGGATCAGATTTCGTTATGGAAGACAAACCTGAACGCTAAAGAAGTTGTTTATTTAAAGAATATTGGTGAACTTTCTTTAAACAGCGAACAGAAAATTCAGTTTGAACCTGTTGGATCAACCAATTATTTGACATCTTCTTTTGGATTAACCGCAGTTATGGCAACCGCTTTAACTCGTGAACAGCAACCAACCGAAACTAACGTGATTGAATTAGCGACTGCAACCAAAAACAAGCCGCGTTTACAGTGGATGCGTTATGCAGCAGCAGTTGTTGCGGCAGTTGGTTTGTACAGTTCGGTTTCTACTTATCAGGAATATGAGGTTTATCAAGAGCAAAAATTAGCCGTTGAAAAGGATGTTCAAAATCAAATAGAACAAAAGCTACAACAGGCTACTTTTGTGATTGAAGCTCCGAAGGTTATTAAAGAAAAAATTGCTGAAGTTACACAACAACAGCCTACCAAATCATTCCATATTGTAGCGGGCGCTTTTAAAACCGAAGCCAAAGCACAGATCTTAACCGATGAATTAAAAGCTAAAGGTTACACAAATGCAAAATATTTGTCGAAATCTAAACACAATATGCGTCAGGTGGTTTACAACAGCTACGCAACACAAGAAGAAGCACAGGCTAATTTACGACAGATACACGAAAAAGTAAATAAAGACGCTTGGATTTTTATTGAAAACTAATTATACAAAAGACCTTTACGGGTCTTTTTTTTATTATATTATTAAATAATTCTTCTAATTTTGCATAAAAATACAAATCATGCAATCTAAAACTCCAAAAGATTCTATCACCATTTTAACCGACATTGTATTGCCGGGTGAAACCAATCCATTAAACAACCTTTTTGGTGGCGAATTACTTGCCCGTATGGATCGTGCTGCAAGTATTACTGCCCGCAGACATTCGCGCAGAATTTGTGTAACGGCATCGGTAAACAATGTGGCGTTCAACAAAAGTATTCCTTTGGGAAGTGTGGTTACTATTGAAGCAAAGGTTTCTAGAACATTTAGAACTTCTATGGAGATTTTTTTAGATGTTTGGATTGAAGACCGTGAATCGGGTAACCGCCAAAAAGCAAACGAAGCTATTTATACTTTTGTTGCTGTTGATGAAATGGGTACACCTATTGAAATTCCGACGATAACACCTGAAACCGAAGAAGAAATTAAAAGATTCGATGCTGCACTTCGCCGCAAACAATTAAGCTTGGTTTTAGCAGGAAAAATGCAACCAAGCGAAGCAACCGAACTAAAAGCTTTATTTAGCTAAATACCATAAAAAAAGAGTGCTTTTTGGCACTCTTTTTAATTTTGAATAATTTTTATTTATCTACCACCTCGGGTCATTCCGCCGCCAGATGAACTTCTGCCGCCGCCGCCCATTGATCCGCTGCTTCTGCTCATTGACGGAGCTGAAGATCTGCTCATACTTGGTGATGAACTACGACTCATTGTTGGAGCCGAACTTCTGCTAGAAGAACTTGGTTGGCTGAAACTTCTGCTTGGTTGTGATGAAATACGTGATGAACGTTCTATTCTTGAACTTGCCGGAGCAGATTCTCTTCTAATTGAAGATGAATTTCTGTTTGATCTTAAAGAACCACTGTTTTGAATAGTTGCTCTGTCTGATCTTAAGGTTGCATTAGATGATCTGTTTCTTGAAAATTCTTCACTTGAAACCCTTTGTCTTCCTGAATTTACAGTAGTTGCTCTTCCTGTTGAAAGGGAATTTCTACTATCTGCATTCTGAACTCTACCAACACCTTCGTTTCTGTTTGAACCTCTTAAGTTACTACCTGTCATAGCATTTCTAGATCTTGAAGTATCTCTCGTAGATTCTAAAGCTCTACGGTTGGTTACGTTTTCGTTTCTGCTTGTAAAAGAACGGTTAGGATTTTGACGCTCTAACGAATTACCTCTAACTCCACTATACATACGGTCTGCACGAACTAAACGACGGTTATCTGTGTACGAATATCTGTTTCTGTGGTTTATGTGCGAATAGATATGGCTGTGGTATCTAAACACCGGCATTGGTCGCCAATATGAATAGTATGTAGGGTAATACCCCCAGTACCATGGTGAATAATATGGGCGGTATGTTGCCATCCAAAACATATCAAAAAACATTGGTGTTGAGTAATAGAAAGGCTCATAAATATAGTTTGGACCATAAATATATGAGTTACCTACAATCTGCACCTGAACGGTTTTGTTACGCTGACGCTCTAACTCGATCGTTGCTACATCCTGAAACTGATCCTGACCTAAAACTGCCTGAATTACAATTACACGAACATCGCCTTCACCAACTTCTACTACACGTAAATAATCAACATAATTATCGTTATTTAAATCTAGGTTTGATATTTGTGCCTGTGGATCGTTTATTCTACGCTCAAAATCTTCCAAATCTCTAGATTCGCCAAAAATAGATGCTACTGCCTGCAAATCCAGATTGTCAGAAATATCGTAATTCTGAGCCACAACAGTTGCATTACCCCTGTTGTTTTGCGCAATACCAACACTTCCTGTTAACATTGCCATTGCTATTAATGCGAATCTGAATATTTTCATTTTTTTATTATTTTTGTTTTATATATACAAAATATCAAGTACTGTGCCAAAACTTTAAATAACGAAAAAGACCTCAAAAAATGAGGTCTTTTTAACTATATAATCTGTAAAAAATTATTCTTGTGTAATTATGAATTCTGAACGACGGTTCATTGCATCCTGCTCTGGTGTACAACCGGTTCCACAATCAACTTTTGGTACACTTTCTCCATAACCACGAGCCTGTAAACGAGAACCGTTGATTCCTTTAGAAATTACATACTGCATCGTTGAACGTGCACGTTCGTCTGATAATTTTAAGTTGTAAGCATCACTTCCTTTGTTATCTGTATGTGATTCGATTTTAACTTTCATACCTGGGTTACGTTGCATGATTTGAACTAATTTATTCAATTCAAACGCACCTTGTTGTGTGATGTTTGCTTTATCGAATTCGAAATAAACATCACCTAAAATGATTTTCTTATCGATCACAATCATTTCAATTGGGCGTAACTCCACATCAATAGGATATTTACCATTACCCCACTTTTGTAACTCAACATCTTTACTTTCGTATCCTTCTGAAGTTACTTGTAAAGCAAAAACCTTGTTACAATCGGTATCATAACGTACAATTCCGTAAGCATCAGTAAAACGAGTTTCAATTACGTTTTTATCGTAATCTAAAATTGCAACCTGTGCATCTTTTAAAATAGCACCTGTTTTTTGGTCTTTCACTGTAATTACCATTTCGGTAACACAAACTGGACGAACTTTATAGATATCATCACGACCTACACGGTTTGTTGATAAAAATCCGATTCCTTTCTCTGGATAATATGATAAGTGGAAATCGTCTTTTGCTGTATTGATTGGATCACCGATATTGCGAACTTTTGCATTAGGATCAGTTAAATCGAACATATATAAATCCAATCCACCAAAACCTTTATGTGCGTTTGAAGCAAAGATCAATTTATCATCCTCTGAAATAAAAGGGAAAGATTCACGACCTTCGGTATTTACGATTGTTCCCATGTTTTCAGGAGTTCCGTATGTACCATCTTCGTTTAAAGCTACCTTCCAAATATCCATATCACCAACCGTTCCTGGCATATCAGAAGCAAAATATAATGTTTTACCATCTGGTGATACCGCCGGGTTACTTACCATGTAATTTGGTGAGTTGAATGGAACAGGCTCAATATCTGTCCATCTTTTTCCGTTATACTTTGCACGGTAAACACTTACTTTACCTTTCTTTAGACGGTTTTTCTTATCCTTTTCATATTTCCCGCCACGGAAACTTTCTGTAGCAAAAAACATTGTTTGACCATCAGCTGTTACCGTTGTAGGTCCATCGTGATGTTTTGTATTTAATTCATCAACAGGTTTAATATCTTTAAATTTTTCTTCATCAGACACATAAGTTGCTGCATAAACATTTAAGAAAGGTTGATTGTTCCAACCATATTTCTTTTTAGACTCATCACGAGCAGAAGCAAAATAAAGCGTGTTATCGGCAGTTAAAATTCCGCCAAAATCAGAAAACTGCGAATGATTCATTCTACTGTCTTCAAATGTGAATAATGCTTCTTGGCTTCTTAATGCCGGTATATAATCAGGATTTTGCAAATAATCAATTGCACGAGAATCTTCCGGTTTTAAATCGGCAAATTTCTTCATGATTTTATTAGAAGTATCGTAACGCCCACTTGCCTTCAACATTTGTGCGTATTTGTAGTACACTTCTGCATCTTGATTTGGATTTAATTCAATTGCCTTAGCATACCACTTTGCAGATTCTACTGTATTGAATAAATTATAATAAGTTTCTGCTAACTGTAAAACAACATAACTGTCGGTTTTTTCACCGCGCACCAATTTTTTATAATGCTCTGCTGCTTCAACAAATTCATATCTTTTAAACAAATTGTCGGCATGTTTTAAGCGTTCTTCCGAATTGTGAATGAAAGCCGTATTTTGTGCTTGCGCTGTATATAAGGAACCTATTAATAATAGAGATAAGTATATTTTTTTCATAATTACTATTTAGCAGATAATGTTAGAAGAAACGTGGTGAACTTGATACTTTTTTCTTGTAGAAAATATCAAATAAAAGAATTATTTCATGAGATCCGCTTGTGTTATAATTTAAGTCAGACGTAATATAATCATAAGCATATCCAACTCTTAATTTAGGAGTAATTCTGTAATTAACCATAGCTCCGAACGAATCTTGCAAACGGTAAGTTACACCAAATTCTAACTTTTCATTGTATAATGCATTTGCAGAAAGATCCACCGAAACAGGAGATTCAACCGCCATTTTTAACATGGTTGATGGTTTAAACTTCCATTCTTTATTAATATCAAATACATAACCTCCGGTTAAAAACATGTGAGCTACATCTGATCCGAATTTTCTGTTTCCCTTATCAATATAAGTGTTATTTAGCAAATTGGTAACACTGAAACCTGCGTAATATCTATTGGTAAAATAAAATGCACCAACACCCGCATTAAACAATGTTTCACTACTATCTTCTGCAAAAACAATATCTCCTTGATTTGGTAAAGTATAATTAATTTTACTAAAAAGACCTATTTCCTGCATAGTAACACCACCTTTCACACCCAATGCTAAACTATGTCCTTGCCCTAAACGAATAGTATAAGAAACATCCACATTTACAGAATTTTCGGTAACAGGACCTATATTATCGTTCATAAAAGACAATCCAACTCCTACGTTTTTAGCTACAGGCGTGTGTAAAAATGCAGTTGCTGTTTGTGGAGCACCTTCTACACCCAGCCATTGTGATCTATACAATATACCTGTAGACATATAATCATTGATACCAGCATAAGCCGGGTTTAAGATACTTTGATTGTACATATACTGCGTGTAATGAGGATCTTGCTGAGCAAATCCCTTTAAACTTCCCAGTACAATACAAACTACCGCAACAATACTTTTATTTATTTTCATAAAGGACAAATTTATATTTCAATGTTACAAAGATAATTTTTAATTTTTTTCAACATAAAACATGCTTACTTATTTCTTTCAAAACACCCTCTGTTAAGAAATTACTAAAATAACAATATTAATTTAATATAATCAAGATTTTTTTCAATATTTAAAAAAAAACAACTATCGGGCTAACTAGCAGCAAGCTATTACGACCTAATTTGATAAATTTGCAGTAAACCTAATATAACTTATACAAAAAACAATATGCTAGAAAAAGAAGAAATAAATTACGAAAAAGCGGTATTGGTTGGTATTGTTACCCAAAACCAATCAGAAGAAAAATTGCAGGAGTATTTAGATGAGTTAGAGTTTCTAACCCAAACTGCAGGAGGTGAAGTGGTAAAAAGGTTTACACAGAAAATGGATAAACCAAACCCTAAAACATTTGTAGGTACCGGTAAGTTAGAAGAAATTGAACTTTATATTAAAGAAAATAAAATTGACACGTTGATATTTGACGACGAATTATCGCCAGCACAACAAAAAAACCTATCACGCCAATTGGATTGTAAAGTTTTAGACCGTACCAATTTAATTTTAGATATTTTCGCACAGCGCGCTCAAACATCCTACGCAAGAACGCAGGTTGAATTAGCACAATTTCAGTATTTACTTCCACGTTTAACCGGAATGTGGACACACTTGGAACGCCAGCGTGGTGGTATTGGTATGCGTGGTCCGGGTGAAACCGAGATTGAAACCGACCGCCGTATTGTTCGCGACCGTATTGCCCTGTTAAAAGAAAAAATACGAACTATTGACCGCCAAATGGCTGTTCAGCGCAGTAATCGTGGCGCCATGGTTCGTGTTGCTTTGGTTGGATATACTAACGTTGGAAAATCAACTTTAATGAATGCTTTGGGTAAAAGTGAGGTTTTTGTAGAAAACAAATTATTTGCTACTTTGGACACTACCGTTCGTAAAGTGGTTATTAAGAACTTGCCTTTCCTACTTTCTGATACAGTGGGATTTATTAGAAAACTGCCTACACAACTGGTTGAATCTTTTAAGTCGACTTTAGATGAAGTACGCGAAGCAGATTTATTATTGCATGTTGTTGATATTTCGCATCCGGAATTTGAAGATCATATTGAATCGGTCAATCAAATTCTAAAAGATATTAAAAGCAATGACAAACCAACTATCATGATCTTTAATAAGATTGATGCTTACAAAGCCGATAAATTTGATGAGGAAGATTTAATGATTGAACGCACGTCTAAACACTATTCTATAAACGAATGGAAAAATACGTGGATGAGCAAAGTGGGCGAAAACAATGCCGTATTTATATCTGCAACAGAGAAAGACAATTTCGAAGAATTACGCCACAAGGTTTATGAAGCTGTTAGACAAATTCATATTACCCGTTTTCCTTATAACAATTTCCTTTATCCAGAATACACCGAAAACGACGCAACAGAAGAATAATAAAAAAGAGGAACTTAAGTTCCTCTTTTTTATCTATTAGCTTTAATTCTGTTTTGTAACGTATCCCATATTAAGTTAACATCATACTTCTTTAAAAGTTCATTTCGGATTTCCTGAATACCGTTGCTCCTTTTATCTAAAGCTTCTTTTGCACTTAACATGCTATTATAAGAACCTACAGCTTCTGTTGCTGAATTAAAAGCGGTTTTTT
>CAJYTF010000030.1 GCA_913777665.1 uncultured Myroides sp. | reverse complement strand
ACTATTTTCATTATATGTTTTTATGATAATATAGTTTTTAATTAGCTTGTTTATTTAATTATTTTTAATAATATATATTTATTTTAACTATTTGTTTTATTTATTGGTAATATAATTCGATATTGTTAGATTAACTATTTGCAATTTTAACTATTACTTACAAATATGATTGTTTGTTATATTAAGTGGTTGATTTTGAGTATTTTGTTACTATTGTTAAAAATAATGCAATCATGATAGAATGTAAATTCATGCAATCTTTCATAGTGAACTACTCATTTTATTTATCATTCTTTCTCTTCATCAAAAAATATTGTTGGTTTCAATTTTGTTATTATTAAAAAAACACGCTGTAAATCCTTATACGATAATAGATCCACTACAATGCTATTTGTTTAACTAATACAAAAGTTATGGATACAGGTAAATCAATCAGTGAAAGCAATGGTAGTTTAAATAACAATCCGCACAAAGCGCTTGATTATCTTTCAGGTAAAATAATCGATGGCTTAAACGGTAAGCTGTTTAATACAGAAAAAGGTATGTATGTACCGGCTGAAACCAAAAAATAACAATCGAGCGAGATTTGATGATAAATAACCAAAATACTTATCTTATGAATACTGACGAGTTTAACAAGATTCCGGATCAATTGAAAAAGCAAATTCCAATACAGAAAGTAGGGAAGTGCAGCGATACATACAGCAGTTTGGAAATTAAGGAACTGAATAATCCGGATATTGCTTATAAAAGTATTAAACACCGCTTACTTGATGTGAACAATTGGGCGCATTATGCAACGCTGACCAACGCCGATTTTATATTGTTGGACAATAACGGCAATAATTTGGAAGGATTGGCAACCGAAGATTGTTTCTTGAAAGTTCGGTTTTCCCGATTACAAAAAATTATATCGGCACGGCATGATTACGTACGTGTACACCGCATTTTTAAGGTGCCTGATTTTTTTGATGATGCACTAGTTATGCAGTTGATACCTGCACATAACCCTACCAAACCGGGAACGGAAATTGATCATTTTTTTACTGCAGAAGCATCAAACACGTTTGTGTTATACCGCGATAATGACAAAATTCATTTGTCGGTTCATGGAAGAAATGAAGTTCCGAATTTTAAGGTATCAAAAACAACAAAAAAACTTCGGAATATGGTTTTTGCTGCGTTGGGAATTGTGGCTGTGAGTAAAGTGCAGTGGAAATCGCTTGCACACGGATTATTGAACTATAACGAAAAAATATTATGAAAGAAACCTATATATTATTATACGACGGCGAATGCGGGTTTTGTAATTTCTGGGTAAACTGGGTAATGCAAAACGACCGTAAAGGTATTTTCAACTTTGCATCATTACAGGGAAACTTCGGTCAAAATTTTCTTACAGATAAAAAGTTGCCGCTAAAAAGGTTTAATACCTTGTATCTTATAGAACCAAACGGAGAAGTCCACGATAAATCTAATGCCGTTATCAAGATTTGCAGGTTGTTAGGAAGTTGGTTTAAATTGGCTGTTGTGTTTAAGATTGTTCCAAAATTTCTTCGCGATAAAATATATGATTTAATTGCAAAAAACCGCCGTAAACTGGCTTTAGGTAACTGTCCGTTACCAACTAAAGAACAACGGAAATTATTTTTGGATTGATAAATAAAAGGATAATTTTAAAAAAAATTCTTAAGTTCACAAATTAAGACGGATTGATTTTTTTGCATATACCTTAATGAGTTCCACTTTTTAAGAAAAGATCTCGACTTTTAAGCATAATCATTCAACAACGATAATTTATAAATTTCTGATATTGATCCATCTCTAATTTATATCGGAAAATTATTTATGAAATTCTTATAAATTCAATATTTAAGATAATAAAAATCCAAATATAATGCAATTGCCCCCAAAAAGTAAAACTTCTGGAGGCACTGAAAATTCGTAGGAATAATATCAACTCCTATTTATATAAATGCTTACAAATTATATTACCTTCTTTTCACATTTACAGCAACAAAACCTTTTTTACCACGCTCAATGTCAAAAGTAACCTCATCATTTTGAGCTACCTGATCAATTAAACCTGTTGCATGAACAAATACATCTTCGTTACCGTTTGTGTTTGCAATGAATCCGAATCCCTTTGATTCGTTAAAAAATTTTATTCTTCCCTCTTTCATTTTGTTAAATTTAATATGATTTTATTTAGTACTACAAATTGGTTTGTTTAAGTTTAAATGCCTGCATAAATGATTAACGATAAAGCTCCGGTTACCAAAAGTACAACGGCTAAAAACTGTATATTTAATTTCTTACCCATAATATTAATGATGTATTTGTGCATTACAGTTAATCATATATAATGCCATTCCTTAAATTTAATGCAGATTAAAATATATAAATATTCTTTTTTAAAACTTTTAATTATAAGTTGTTGGTTATAAGTATTCTAATTTTTTTTGCTAAATAAAACATTCTCAATAATTAAACTTTCATCTGGCATAAATCTTTTTTGTTGCTGCGATAACTTCCCCGCAACGAGGAATTTCTATACAGTAGCATAGAAAATTTAATTTTAAATAGTTAATAAATCAATTGGGTCACAAGCGTTGTGTTTACTATAATTACATCTTTTTAATTATTTAATTTCGTTTAATCAAACCTTCAAAAGATGTTTTAAGATAGCTGGCAGGGTAGTTGTGGTTTAAATAATAAAAAACTATGAATTCTATTCTACAAAAGGGTATTATAAACAAAAAAGATCAGGACATATTTTTAAATGATGTGATCACTGGCTTAAGTAAACCCCAAAAAAAATTACACTCCAAATATTTTTATGATGAAAAGGGCGATAAACTGTTCCAAAAAATCATGGAAATGCCCGAATATTATCTTACGGACTGCGAAATGGACATTTTTAAAAACAAAACTTCCGAACTTTCAGAGTATATGATCGACGGAAATCCTTTCGATCTTATAGAATTAGGTGCGGGTGATGCTTTAAAATCTACTTTTCTTTTAAAGTACCTTACGGCCGCAAAAATAAATTTTACTTATATGCCTATTGATATTTCAGGAAATATTTTGTCTGTCTTAGATAGAAACCTAAAAAAAGAGCTTCCCGATCTGGATATCAAATTGTTAGAAGGTGATTATTTTAAGATGCTTCAGCATGCAATGGATGGTTCTAATAGAAGAAAGATACTCTTATTTTTAGGTGGAAATATAGGAAATATGGATGTTATTGAAGCATATCGCTTTTGTAAGGAATTGTGCAGTAAACTGAATAAAGGCGATTTGTTAATCACAGGTTTTGATTTGAAGAAAAATCCCCATACCATATTAAATGCTTATAACGATGCGCGCGGACTAACCGCTTCTTTTAACCTGAACTTGCTGGCACGTATTAATAGGGAATTGGATGCTGATTTTGATATATCTAAATTTCAACATTATCAAAACTATGATCCAATTTCGGGCGCTTGCAAAAGTTATTTGGTAAGTTTGGTAAATCAGACTGTAAATGTTAGCGAACATCCGTTTTTATTTAATGAAAATGAGCTGATTGATATGGAAATTTCGCAAAAGTACGAACAAAAAGATATCGATGCTCTTGCATCTAAATCAGGTTTTAAAATCATTGGTCAAATTGCAGATTCAAAGAATTGGTTTGTAGATTCTGTATGGCAGGCTGTTTAAACTATTTAAAATGAACAACACTATTTATATCAATACCAACAAAAATCAGGATTTGGCAGAAAAATATGCACAAATCCGTAAGCATTCAGAAGAAATTTGTAAACCGCTTGCAACCGAAGATTACGTGGTTCAGCCTATTGAAGATGTTAGTCCGCCAAAATGGCATCTGGGGCATACTACCTGGTTTTTTGAAACGTTTATACTGTTGCCTCATTTCCCGGGATATCAACTGTTCAACCCGCAGTTTAATTTTGTTTTCAACAGTTATTATGAAACAGTGGGGGCAAGGGTTATTCGAACCGATCGCGGCAATTTAAGCAGACCTTCGGTTGCTGAAGTATATCAATACAGAAAGTATGTAGATGATAACATGAACCGTTACCTCACTGGAAATTCTTACACTGCATCTATTGAACCTTTGTTACAATTGGGATTGAATCACGAACAGCAGCATCAGGAATTGTTACTTACAGATATTAAATATATATTGGGTCACAACCCGTTATTTCCGGCTTATAAAGAGAATGGTACACCAAAATATGCTGATGCTGCAGTGGTTAAAATGATTGCTGTTAAAGAAGGAATATACGAGATTGGCTTTAACGGTTCAGATTTTTGTTTTGATAATGAGTTGGGAAGACATAAGGTTTTTTTGAATGATTTTGAAATTGCAGACCGCTTGGTTACTAATGGCGAATACCTGCAATTTATGCAAGCCGACGGATACAGTGATTTTAGATATTGGCATTCCGAAGGTTGGGAATGGGTAAAGCAACAGCAGGTAAAAGCACCTATGTATTGGTATTTTATCGATGGCAAATGGATGCATTATGATTTTTCGGGACTTACCGATATAGATTGGAATGATGATGTATGTCACGTTAATTTCTTTGAAGCGTCTGCTTTTGCGGCATGGAAAGGAATGCGTTTGCCTACCGAAGCAGAGTGGGAAACAGCATCTGAATATTTTAATTGGGGCAGAAGGTGGGAATGGACAAATTCGGCTTATCTGCCATACCCTGGATATAAAAAAGAACCCGGTGCGGTTGGCGAATATAACGGTAAATTCATGGTGAACCAAATGGTGTTAAAAGGGGCGTCTATTGCTACGCCAATGGGTCACAGCCGAAAAACCTATCGAAACTTTTTTCAAACACACCTAAAATGGCAATTTACCGGCATTCGCCTTGCAAGATAATTTTTTTATCTGTTTAAAAGTTATTGAACAATTAGCTGGTTTGTAAAGCAGATTGTTTAGAAGTTAATTTTCGTGTGCCAATATAAAAGCAGGTGCTTAAAATTGCTGTGGCAGTAAGTATGCCAACAACAGAAACAGTGTAGTTGTTATCTAAATTATTTAAAGCAACTGCACTTAATCCCCAGGCACCTGCAAGTCCAAAAGCAACCGCTCTGTACATCCAGCTAAGCAAAATATTTATAAAACCGGCAATAATAATTAGTAAAATAGTCCATAATTCATCTTCCAAGGTGTGTTTCCATCCTAATTTTACCAGAAATGCTGCGGCATTAGCAATCATAGCAACACAAACCCATCCGCCATACAGTGTAAAAGGTGTCGTTGTAATTAGTTGTGTTAACGTGGTAGGCTCTTTTTTTGGTGTAATTCTTGTAAGCATGGTGGTTAACACATACAGTAAAACAATCATAAGCAATAAACAGATGCCAATAAAATCGTTCAACCAAAAATAGATCCACAAACAATTTATTAAACTGGTAACAGCAAACAATAATCCAACCTTATTTATAATTTGGGCTTCACCGCTATTCTTTTTTAATAGGTAAAAACAGTAAATAAAATGGGTGGTAAGCAATAAATAAATAACTCCCCAAATCCCAAATGCATAATCGGCAGGTGTAAACATGTTTTCGTATCGGTCAGAAACAGTTTTAACTGTATTACCATTAATTATTCTTGAATTAAAAAGATAATTTACAAGTATAGTGGTAATGAGCGAAGCAAAATTTATGTACAGTATAGTTGATTTCTGCATTTTAATGATGAGGTTATAAGCTGTGGTCCTTTATTGATACACTTTAATTACCTGAATTAATTCTTTACAATAGTTAGTTCTTAAAACTTGCGTTATTTGGTACTACTTCTCGTTTTCTGACAAACTGTATTCGCGTTGTGCTTTAAAACTCGTAGCTTCTTCCAACAGTTTTTCTACGTTGTTATTATTGTTGTAGATAGGAATGTGGAAGTCGTTAAGTTTGTTAAGCAGATTAATCAGCTGCATTTTTTCGGTTTCGCTTAAATCACCACAAACAATTTTTGTTGCCTCACGAATTTTGTCCATTTGTTGATCTAAAACTTCAATTCCTTTGTCGGTAATCTTTATGATCTTGGTACGCTTATCGGTAGTTGAATCTTCCTGAACAACCCATCCGTTATTAATTAAGCGGCTTATAATCAATATACCGGCAGATTTTTCATGCACATTTTTTTTAATAAGATCCATCTTGGTCATTTCACCGAACGCTTTTAAATTGATCAGGTAGATGAAATCTTCTTGCGTAGAAAATTCCGATCCTGCGATAGCGGCACGCGAATAACTTTTAGCAAACCTGTTCATGTGCACCAACAAGGTACTAATAACACTTTCAGGACTCCTTCCTTTATCTTTACCTTCCCACTGTGGGATAGCTGTATAGGTTGATTTTAGCTGATGATCAGCGATCCATCTTTTAAACCCCGAAACAGTATCAGGATAATCGTTGTTTATGTTTGCCTGTTCAAACTGTTCCACTAAATCTACTGTCTTCTTTACAAGTCCGTACTTCATAAGATTAGTTATAAAAAGTTCACAAATATATTATAATTGTTACTGAGTGCCTTAAAAATTTTGTCTAAAATTTACATGCACATCAAAAATCCAAAAAAAATTGCTCCGCACGATAAACGGTAGTTACGCTCATTTATTTTGCTAAAAGATACATTTATTTTTTTTTTTAATCATTTGTTTTTAGAATACAAATATACAAAATATTTAATTTATGGTTTATTTGTGTGTTTTAAACGTCAATTTTTAATGCAGTTGTTAAGCTTAATGTTGTAGTATGATAATTAGTTTGTTAAGTGATGTTTTATTCGGTATTGTTTAGTTCGGCATCGTACAAAGTTCCGTCGATATTGTAGCGGTAGTAAAAATCGCGTTGCAAAGAATCAGATTTTATTGTTACCTGATAGTGCATAGATGATACATTGCCTGATTTAGGCGGACGCACTGCCAGTTGATATAATTTTAAATCGTTTACATGAATTCGGTCTCTAATATCTTTTTGGGCACTTTTAACTATTTTCGACAAAGTGTAGGAATCAATCTTTTCATCTAACTTAAACAGAAAATTTTCAGGTTCAATATTTGGTAACGCCTTTAAAGGCTGCTTGTACATTTCTTTCCACACACCGTTTGCATAAACATAACAATTGGTTTCTAAATTCTGTGGATTACTGCAATGAAGCACACTTATAACAGTTCCTTGGGCACTTTCGGTAACCGTTAAACCCGCAAAGTAACTGTTAACTCCAAATTTATCAGTAACTTCACTTTTAATACCGTCAAAATATTGTTCAGATGCGTCTTGTGGCTTGCTGTTACAAGACATCATAAATAATAAAACAAAAACAACAAAAATTTTTTTCATAATTTACCCTGTGGTTAATCATGATACAAAATTCTTACCAACATATTATAGTTCCATGCTGGTAGCCGCTACTTTCCCTTCAACAATAAATTTTTTATAGTAATAATCAAAAAGCTGGTTAATCATTTTTATGTGATGCGGATCAAAAGTTAGTTCGCATTGATCAATTTCGCTTCCGCAAGTACTGCTGTAATAGTAACTTACTTCATTATTTACAATCGATAGAAATGCGTATTCCGGGTGGTTTGACCATTTTATGTACCACGGTGTTTCGCTGCCGGAATTGCTTTGTGGATCAAGATGCAATTTGTTCACATGCCAGCTGATTAAAGATCCAATGCCATATTTGAATTTATGCGAATAATCGGCTGCCGATTTACTATTTCTGGTGGAACAGTATTCAAAGAATTCTTGAACCTTTTCTACCGTTGGTAGGTGCTCTACCATTTCTTTTGTTGCGCTCTTCCCAATAAAGGTTTTTATAAATTGCATACCTAACTGTTTTAACTTATGGTTAAATGTGTTTCAAACGCTTGTAGAAAGTTTCGCTAAAGTTTATTCACATTTTTTATCATTTTTAAGATTAGTAAACGTCCGATAGTTATACCGGACGTTGTAATCAAAAAACAAAAAATAAAACTTTCAACATTTTGTTAGATACAATTCAAATGCCTTTTATTAATGTTTCTATTGGGATTTATACAATTTATTGCAACAGTGAATTTTAACTTTTTTTATGAAAATTTATAATGTAAAAGTATTTTGTATTCGGTGGTTAAAATTTCTACAAAATGTCCATATTCGCAATAGTATTATTGTGTATAAATATTTTTAGTAAATTTTTTTAAAGATATAAATAAACTAAAATAGATGTTTGTTAGAAGATATTTTTTAAAGTGTAAATAGTTCCGTTCAGATACTATTTGCATTGGCTTGATAACTTTTAATTTTGGATTGTTGTATAACAAAATCACAGCTTAAATGATAGTAATTATGGGAACGTTTTTATAAATGTTGCATCATTTTTGTTTTAATTGATGCAAGTTTAATCATAAAAATATATTGCTATGGACAGATTAGAAATGGAAGGAAAATGGAACCGAGTTAAAGGAGCTGTAAGACAAAAATACGGTGAATGGTTTGATGATGACAAAGCCTTTGCAGAAGGAAAATACGAAGAAATGTTAGGTAAAATGCAGGAAAAATCTGGTAGAACGCGCGAAGATATCGAGCGTGAAATTAGAGATTGGGACGAGCGTTCTATCTAAATTTATTTTACAGTAAACAACAATACTGAAATACCACCCTTACCGGGTGGTTTTTTATTTTTATAAATTATTTTATACTAATAAATTTATTTATTAATGTCCTAAAATGTATTATTATTTGAATATTAATATACATAAATTATTGAAAAATTATAAAGTA
>CAJYTF010000029.1 GCA_913777665.1 uncultured Myroides sp. | reverse complement strand
CTTTAAACCTTAACAATACGGGATTAACGTACGATGCAGCCAGCGGTATCCTAAGTTATGTAAACAGCTTGGGGGTAACCCAGACAATCGACATGGGAGCGATCATCGCAGCCAATGAAACGGTAACAACATTGGTTAATAATAACAACGGAACTTACACTTACACCAGCGAAGACGATACCGAAACAATTATAAAACCGGTTGATTATGAATATACGGTTCAACAAACTGGTAGGGCGTGGATAAGTAATGAACCTGTTCATGAATTGGTAGCAGATATTACATTATCAACTGCAACGAATGTAGTAACATTACCAAACGATGTACCAGTTGGGGCAATAGTTATTGGTGTTAGGTTTATAAGTAAGGCAGATGGATCTATAAGTACTAATGTTTTACAATATAATAGTACAAACAGAGAGTTGGTTTTGGGAACAACAGGCTCATTTACTGTGTATCATCCGGCAGGCGATTATTATTTAATTGTTGAATATGCAGAAAATTAATAAAATTTTTGAAACAAATTATACAGTATGAAAAATAAATATATCAAAATAGCTTTCCTTAGTTTGGTAGCAACTACTTCATCGCAAGTTGTAGCTCAAGTTAAAGTAGGAGACAACCCTAAGAATATTAGTCAAAGTGCAATATTAGAAGTTGAAAGTACAAATAAAGGGGTACTGATGCCAAGAGTTGCTTTAAGTAGCATTACCGATGCTACCACAATAGCTTCACCAGCAAATGCATTAACGGTATTCAATACAGCAACAGCTGGTACAGCTCCAAACGATGTAGTTCCCGGTTACTATTACTGGAGTACTGCAGAATCTAAATGGGTACGTTTGTTAGACAATCCTGAAGCTTTGGTTGTTGAACCGTGGCAAATTCAAGGTACAACAAATAAAGCTAATGCAAATAACCAACATATCTATCAAAACGGTTACGTAGCAATTGGGAATTTTTCAAGCACTGAAGCAGTTACAAATTTAGATGTACGAGGCTCAATAAGGGTAGGGCAACCTAGTAGTCAAGAAATAGATGGAACATCACCAATAGGAATAACTTCTGCAGCTTTTGGTAGCAATAATAACGTAAGTGCAAATAACGCTTTCGCAACAGGTTTTAATAATAGGGTAGAAGGTTATAACTCAGCTGCTGTTGGTAGCAATAATATTGTTAAGAGCGATAATGCGTTTGTTGCAGGAAATACTAATTATGTTGAAAATAATGCCAATGATTTAGGAGTCAGTCTTCTAGGTAACAATAATACTGTTTACTCTAAAAACTCTTTCGTGAGCGGTAATAATCTAAAATCTTCGTTTGGCTTCGAAACTGTACTTGGGACTGGAAATGCTATTACTGAACTTGCAACATCTACTTCTCCTAACAACAATCCGCAAACAGGAGATCCATTATTTCAATTAGGTAATGGTATAAGTACTGCAAATGGTAAAAATGCTATTACCGTTTTAAGAGATAGTAGAACGGCAATTGGTGTAAACGGAATGAACGAAGCTGCACTACCAACTGAACTATTAGATCTGGGTGGAGATGGAAATTTTGGACAAAGTGGTTTAAGAATACGTAACATAAATTCTGTTGCTTATACAGGAAACACGGCAACAGATAAAGTAGTAGTAGCCGATGCAAGTGGAGTTTTAAAAACGGTTACGGTGGCAAGTCTAGCGCCAACTACAAATGCGGCTAACGGATTAACTAAAAATGCAGGAACCAATACAATTGAATTAGGGGGAGATTTAAATAGAGCAACAACTATAGCAACCACCATTTCTGGAACCACTTATCCATTAAATATTACCGGTTTACCGGCAGATGGTGCAACAACAGATAATATTATCGTAGCAAGTACAGGGGGGCAGTTAAAAACCATAACAAGAGACAATTTGGTGCAAGAGCCTTTACAAGTTCAAGGTACTACCAATAAAGCTACATTAAATACGCAAAATGTTTACCAGATGGGAACATTTGCTATCCGTAAAACGCAAGCTATTAATAATGTGGCGTTAGATATTGCTGGTGCAGTACGAGGTGGTCAAGCTCATGCCGATGAAACAGCTGGAACCAGCACAATTGGTACCAATTCAGCAGCTTTCGGTAGTTCAAACAAAGCATCTGGCGCTTCGTCATTTGCCACGGGTAATGCAAATGTTGTGTCGGGGCCCAATTCGTTTGCCTCTGGTTCAACCAACACCATTAGTGGTGCTAGTTCTGCCGTTTTTGGTGGTTCAAACACTGTTTCTGGTAATGGATCTTTGGTTAATGGTATACAGAATAATGTACAAGGTTTATACGCAGCTGTTAGCGGGAATGAAAATATTGTTACAGGAAGTAGTACATTGGTATCAGGTTATAGTAATGATGTAAAGCAAAGTTATTCAGCTGCGCTTGGTTACGACAATACCATTAATGGTGTGATAGCCGATGGTTTCTACGGATCATTCGCAACAGGTTTTTCAAATACCATAAACGGAACACAAGCAGCAACATTTGGAGTATCAAATACCGCTGGCGGAAATATGTCGGCAACCTTTGGTTTCGAAAATAGTACCAGTTCTTACGCTAGTGCGGCGTTTGGTCATTCAAACATTGTAGCTACACCCTATGAATTTGTTACAGGTACATATAATGCTATTACAACAAGTTCTATTGCGCCAAACGGTTACAGTAGTGGCATAATTAATCCCGGTGCTACAGATCCAGCCTTTCAAATTGGTAACGGTACGGGATCTAGCAGTCGTCAAAACTCGTTAACAGTATTAGTGAATGGTAATACAGGTATTGGTATTACCGGTACCGAAGCAGCTGCAAAACCTACAGAACGATTAGATGTTGGAACGGGCAACGTTAGGGTTCGAACAATTTATACGAATGTTGGTAACAATGCTACTGATAGAATGGTGGTTGCAGATCCAAGTGGGGTTTTAAAAACATTACCAATTCCTTCAGGTAGCTCAACAAATACAAATTCAGCAAATTCACTACAATATACGTTAACAGCTACAGACGTTAGTAATGGATATGCAACAATCAACATGAGTTCAATTGCAATATATTCAACAACAGCAAGGTTGCTAATTACTGTTGAAAGTGATTTATCCTATACTTCAACAGTATCTAGAACCAATAGAACAGCAACTACCATTCGTGTAAATTTAGGTTCAGGCGTTGTAGGAGATAAAATCAATGTATTGGTCATAGAGACATCTAATTAATTTTTTTACTTATCAGATTTAATTTATTCTACATGGAGATATTAATTAGAGTACCCAAATTCTATTTTTGTTTTTTAGCAGTAGTTTTTGGAGGTTATTTTAATAGTGTTCTTGCACAATCAACAGCTAAAGCATTAAGTGTGGGAACCATAGCTATACCAAATTCTTCAGCGGTTTTAGATGTGGTGGCTACAAATAAAGGCTTTTTACCACCACGTGTTACATTGACTTCCAGTACAGATGCATTAACAATTGCGTCTCCGGCAACGGGGCTTACGGTGTATCATACTGGTAATGGCAATCTTACCGCAGGTCTATACATTAATATTGGTACACCAGCTTCACCTAATTGGGTGGCTGGTACCGGTACGCAGGATAGAACAAACGATGCATGGGTTGATGATCCGGCTAATCAGTCGGTAAAACTTGGAACAAATTCAAACGGTACGGCTAGGGCAGCCAATGCAGATGTTGTAGCAAATGATAGTGGTTATTTAGGTTTGGGTACTTCAATACCTACTTCAAGATTACATATAATTGGTACAGGTGACGCTAATGATGATATAAAAATAAGTTCAACGTCTACTTCAGGTGGTACGGGAACACTTCTATTTGCAAGGTCAAGAGGAACTGGGGCAGTACAAAATGGTGACATTTTGGGTTCTTTACTTTTTAGAGGGTCCGATGGCACAAATGAAATTGGCTCAGCTGGAATTTTAGCGGTGGCCAATACAAATGCCACTGCGAATACGGTTCCAACAGACATTACATTCGCTACAGGTACAACGACTTATTCAGAAAGGATGCGTTTAACATCCGGCGGAAATTTGGGCATAGGTAATAATAATCCGGGGGTAAGACTGGCTGTTACTGCTGCTGGAGATATGAATGGTATAAACCTGACAAATAACACTTCTGTTGTCGGAACAAGAACGAGATTTGGAATAGGAGCCGGCAATCCAAACTGGGCAGCATTATATTACACAAATGTAAGCAGTACCGTAGGCCGTTTTGGTATTGGAGATTATGTTACAAGTGGCGAATATTTGAGTATTCCTACTAGTGGCGGAAACCAAGGCAATGTCGGAATCGGTATAACAGATCCCACTGCAAAGTTGGAAATTAATGGAAATCTAAAAATAGGTACCGTTGTTAGTTCTGCGGGTTCTTCTGATGTTTCTACTTTAGTAAGAGATAATATTACTGGAGAAGTAAAAGTAGCTACATCCTCAACTGGTAATTCAGCTACCATTAATTATGTAAAATATGTATTATCTAATGTGAATAAAGATTGGGTAGATAATTTTAACACCAATATTTCTACAAGTCAGTACACTATGGTTGTGGTTGGCAGTTCATTTGATCAGCAGGCATTGAGGACTACGGTTTCAGGTGCTGATTATAACCCTTTAAATGTTGTTGCTTACCAATCTGGTGGTACTTGGAGATTGAGAGCCGATTACAGCGGAGGAGATAGTGCAAACAATGGAACCTGGACACTATATTGTCTTGTTATTAACAATTCTACAGTTAAAATATTACCAGATGTAACGTCGAATTTGGGAGGTACGAACAGCGGATCTGCCGCTTCACCATCTGGATTATAGTTTATTTTAAAGAAGATTTTTAAGATGTTTTAAGTCTTATGTTTAACTTTTAAATTATTAGAAATAATGAATGTATTAAATAAAATAACTAAACTAAGCTTATGGTGTATTTTAATGCATTTAGCTTTAAATTTTAATTCAGTTTTAGCTCAATCTACTGCCAAAACTTTGAGCATAGGTACTACAGCTGCACCCAATTCATCGGCTGTTTTAGATGTGGTATCTACTGATAAAGGAGTTTTGTTACCTCGTGTAAATCTTACTGCCAGCAATCTTCAAATTGGGTCGGTGGCGAATGCAACAGGTTTGTTAGTGTACAATACAGGTAATGCTACACTGCCTGCTGGTTTTTACTTCTGGAACGGTTCGCTTTGGAGAAGCTTTGAAACGGTAACTTCTGCTGCACCTGTTGTAACGGGACTGAACTGTGCTGGAGCAACATTGTCACCAGGAAGTTTTCAAGCTACCGTTGCCTACAGTGGAACCTTAACCGTGCCTTATTTTGGTGGTAACGGAGCGGTATACAATGGTGGAACATCTACCACAATCAACGGACTAACGTTTACCTTGCAGAGTGGGAAGTTGAATAATGGAAATGGAAATTTAATTTTCAATGTTTCTGGAACGCCTACCGTTAGTTCAGAGGTGACTGTACCAATGAATTCTACATTAATTCCTTTTTTCACGGGAACAGCATGTAATGCAATAGTGGGTACAAGGACAGTTATTAATGTTGGTGAATCAGTAACGGGAATTTATACAATGCCTACTAACGCTCCAAATAATACATTATTATCTGCTTCAAATTCGTTACCTATCTTAGACGGTTTAAGAATGGATTTAATGAAATTTGATGCAAATTATTATTACCCAAGAATTTACAATACTTCAGCAGCAGCTCAAGTGATATCATATCAAACATTTGCTACGCAGGTCAACCAAAATAAAACGGCATTAAACGTTTCTTTGGCTTCAAATGCCTTTGAAAATATTGATGTTGATTTGGCTGTATTTTGGACTACAACTGCTGCAGAAGTAGTTACTACAAATTTGCAGGTTGCTGTTACAGGAGGATACCGTTGGTACGAGTTTAAGTGGTGGGCAATGGAAATTGGTACTAATAAGGTAATCTTTTTATCTGTTACTAGAAAAGCATAAAAAGAATCAATAAAAAATTGATCATTTATAAAGTTAATTGAGCAAATCACTATTTATTTTCAATTATGAATGGTTTAATGTGAATGTTTAAATATTTAGAATTAGAGTGTATAATTTAAAATAGTTTAATTCAAAAATAAGACACATTTCCAGTAAAGAAAAAAATATGAAAAAACTATGAAAAAACTATACATATCATTATTATCGGTTTTTATGGGGATGAGTGTTCATTCACAGAGCAACTTGACAATAAATCAGGGTCAATTAAAAGTAGAATCGAATACTCAGGTATCAACCTATTTTGATTTTAAAAACGAGCCTTCGGGCGATGTATTGAACGACGGATCAATGCACTTTTACGGGCATTACCAGAACGAAGGTTTGTTCAGCTACACTACTAACAGCCGTACGGGCTATGTGGTTTTTGAAGGCTTGATGCCCGAGATGCAGAAAATCGAAGGCACTTCACCAAGCAGCTTTTACGATGTTTTGTTCAACAAAAGCGGCGCAGAACACAGCTTTCATTTAACCAACGACATCGCCAATGCCGGTACCGTTAACTTAATGAACGGGGTTGTGTTAATGGACAAAGCCCAAGGCGGCGCGTTTGTTTTCTTAAAAGGAGCCAAACACATTAATACTTCAGACCGCAGCCACGTAAATGGCGAAGTCACCAAAAACGGCAACGAAGGCTTTAAATACCCTGTGGGCGATGGTGGTTATTACCGTTTTGCAGGCATTTCAGCTCCCGCACAAGAATCAGAAATCTACACGGGGGAATACCTTTTGGAAAATTCCAACAGCAAATATCCGCATGCCAGCCGTACGGGGGTATTACAGGCAATCGACGATAAAGAATACTGGATCATCAACCAAAGCGTAAAGACCGACAATTCGGTTATTGTAACCCTTTCATGGGATACGCGCACCACACCTAAAAGCTTTACGGACAATCCGGACTTACTGCACGTAGTACGCTGGGACGATAACCAGAAATTGTGGGTAGACGAAGGTGGAGTTGTAAATCACGCCGACCAAACGGTAACCACACCTGTAAAAGTAGACGGCTTCGGAATTTTCACTTTAGGAACGGTTAAAAAGCCACTGCTGAACCCTGGCGAAGTAGTAATCTACAACGGGGTAACCCCTGATGGCGACGGTATGAACGATTATTTCATCATCGACAACATCAACCAGTTTCCTAACAACAACGTAACCATTTACAACCGTTGGGGACGCAAAGTATACGAAACCCACAGCTACGACAGCAACGGCAACGTGTTTAACGGAACCGCGCAGGGCAAAGCTATTGTGAACCAAGGCGAAAAACTGCCTACGGGAACGTATTACTATGTAGTGGAATATTTATACGACCGCAACGGCGAAAACCAATGGGTTAAAAAAGTAGGTTTCCTTCATTTAGAAAATAACGATTAAAGCATAAAGCAATGACAAAAACAAGAATAATAACGGCCTTGTTAGCTTTAGTAAGCTTTACATCGGCGCACGCACAGCAAGACCCACAGTACACCAACTACATGTACAACACCATCAACATCAACCCGGCGTATGCAGGAAGTCGTGGAGCGTTAAGCATCTTCGGACTGCACCGCAGCCAGTGGGTAGGACTGGAAGGAGCACCAACAACGAACTCGTTTTCGGTCAATACTCCGATTGCCGACAGTAAAGTGGGGCTGGGAGTAAGCTTTGTAAACGATGCTTTGGGAGTGATGGATGAAAACACGTTAAGCGTAGATTTCTCGTACACGTTAGATTTAAACAGCCGCGGTAGCAAATTAAGCTTCGGATTGAAAGGATCGGCAAATTTACTAAACGTAGCGTATTCGGATCTGAACAAATACAACCCGAACGATCCGCAGATCTTAAACGATGTGCAGAACGAGTTCACACCGAATATTGGTGCAGGTATCTACTGGCACACCGACAAAAGTTATGTAGGTTTTTCGGTACCAAGCTTTTTAGAAAGCACAAGATACAACAACAACATCCAGAGTACTATGCAGCAAAAAATGCACTACTACTTAATGGGAGGCCACGTATTTGAAATCAACCCGATGTTGAAATTCAAACCGGCATTTTTATTAAAAGCAGTAGAAGGTGCACCGCTACAGGCAGACATCACCGGAAACTTTTTAATAAGCGAGAAGTTCACCATTGGTGGAGCTTACCGTTGGGATGCCGCATGGAGTGCCTTGGTAGGCTTCCAGATAACCGACGGCATGTTTATAGGTTACAGTTATGACAGCGACATAAAAGCACTTAGAAACTACAACAACGGCTCGCACGAGATCTTTGTGCGCTTTGAATTGTTTAACAAATACCGCCGCGTGAACTCGCCGCGTTTCTTCTAACAATAACAGATACGCACAAAATAATTTACCACATAGACACATAGGTTTTAAATAGAAATATGTGTTTTGTTAGCAAAACAAACTATGTAATCTTAATTAAAAGCAATAGAAATTTAAAAACTATGTGGTGAAAAAGAGAAAGAAATATCAACTGATTTTTAGTAAATGATTTACCACATAGAAACATAGATTAAAAAATAGTATTATGTATGTGTTTTGTTAGGATAACAAACTATGAAATCTTAAATAAGAGCAACAAAAATCAAAAAAACTATGTGGTTCAAAAGCATTTTTATGAATTTTTTTGTGAGGTATTAAAAAGGAAAGAAATATGAAAAAAGGGATATACACATTAGCCTTGTTCACCGCCTTTTTACTGGGGAACACGGGCGCACAAGCACAGGCAGGCTTAAAAAAAGCAAATAAAGAACACGAGCAGTGGGCATATATAGATGCAATGAACATCTACGAAAAAGTAGCCAAACGCGGTTACGTAAGCAAAGATTTGTTAGAAAAGTTAGGCGATGCCTACTACTTTAACGCACGCTATGCCGAAGCCGAAAAACACTACGAACGCTTGTTTACCGAATACGCAAGCGAAGCACCTGCAAGCGAGTATTACTACCGCTATGCACAAACTTTGCAACACGTAGGCAAAGACGCAGAAGCCAAAAGCTATTACGACCAGTTTGTAAGCAAGGCAGGCAGCAACACGCAAGTAGCACAAATACGTAAGAACGAAGCCGAACTTAAAAAACAAATCAAAGAAAATTCAGGGCGATATGATCAGGTAAACAACCTGGCAACCAACACGCAGTTTGCAGATTACGGCAGCTACGTGCACAACAACCAATTGTACTTTACCAGCGCACGCGATACAGGTAGCCTGCACAAACGCGAACACACCTGGACGGGCAATGCCTTTACCAGCCTGTACAGCGTAGCCAGCACGGCAACAAAAGACGATAAGGTAACCCGATTGAAAGGCAAGGTAAAATCACCTTTGAACGAATCAACAGCGGTGATTACCAAAGACGGTAATACGATGTACTTTACCAGAAACAACTACATCAATAACGAGCGTAAGTACGATTCCAACAAAAACACCAACCTAAAAATCTACCGTGCAGAAAACGTGAACGGTAAGTGGGAAAACGTAACCGAATTATCGTTCAATATGGATGGATACAATACGGCACACCCAACCTTAAGCCAGGACGAAGCCACGATGTATTTTTCAAGCGACCGTCCGGGCGGATTCGGAGGATCGGATCTTTGGCAGGTAGCCATCCACCCATCGGGCGCCTTTGGCGGACCTGTGAACATGGGATCGGCGATCAACACCGAAATGCGCGATACCTTTCCGTTTGTAACCGAAAATGGTGAATTGTATTTTTCAAGCGACGGCAGAGTAGGTTTGGGCGGATTAGATGTTTATGCAACCAAGTTAGACAGAAACAGCAATCCGGGAGAGATTCACAACGTAGGCGCACCAATTAACAGCAATGCAGACGATTTTGCGTATTATATCGATCCAACCACCAAACAAGGATTCTTTTCAAGCAACCGCGACGGAGGCAAAGGAAACGACGATATCTACAGCTTTTACGAAACCAAACCGTTGCAATTGGAGTGTATTCAGAAGCTATTGTTAACAGTTGTAGATTCAAAAACACGCAACATCATACCCGATGCCAACGTAACGCTATACGACAAATTGTACAACGAATTGGAAACAAGCAACCGTTATGAAAACAACACATACACCTTCAACAACGAATTCAAATGTGGCGAAGGTTATCGTTTAAAAGTCGAGAAGAACGAGTACACCACCAAAGAAGACTTTGTGCAGATGAACAAAGAAAGCGGCGTTACCGAGCATACCATTGTATTGGAGCGCGTGAAAACTCCGGTGAAGAAAGGTGACGACTTGTTTAAAGTATTAAAACTAAACCCTATTTATTTTGATCTGGACAAATACAACATCCGTCCGGATGCAGCAGCAGAGCTGGCAAAAGTATTGGCGGTGTTAGAAGAATACCCAACGATGAAAATCGATATCCGTTCGCATACCGACAGTCGTGCATCACATAAGTACAACGACAAGTTATCAGACGGACGTGCGAAGTCAACAAGAGAATGGTTGATCTCCCAAGGCATTGAAGCCTCACGTTTAACCGCAAAAGGTTACGGTGAACGTCAGTTGATCAACCAGTGTGCAGACGGCGTTAAGTGCAGCGAAGAAGCACACCAGGCAAACCGCAGGTCAGAGTTTATTATTTTGGAGATGTAGATTAAATAAAAAGTAATGTAAATGAAATCCCGGGTGTGAAATCCCGGGTAATCATTATTTCATCAAGAATAGTATTTACAAGACGGAAATATCAGAATTTTATGTAAATGATATTACTTTTATTTTTCTCGATTATTGCACCAAGTATAAAATGCATAGCTTATAATATGAAAAGTAGTAAAATTACCTTTATTACAGCAGATGAACATTATGTAGTAACAAAAGCGGTAGCTTTCTTTTTGAATGAGATTTACAAGTATGCCGACGTTTATCAAGCACATACAATTAAGGGGGTTTTGGATATATTAAGAACAACTAAAGTAGATCTGTTAATTTTAGATATTTTTTCTCCACAAGGTGAAGTGATAAATGTTATAAAGACTTTAAAAAAAATACAACCAAAATTAAAAATACTGGTTTTCTCGGGTAGCAGAAAAAAAGATTTTAAGGAGTACGTATTAAATGCGGGTGCAGATTTTTTTTTAAGCAAGTCATGTAGTGAATCAGAAATAAAGCAAACGATTATAAATTTGATACACTAGTAAATTAACCTTAGTATTTTTAAATTACTGACTTACAAAATCTACTTGTTGAACCGTTCATTCAGATAAAATTATGGAATTTAATTATAAAGATATTTTTATAGGTCAGCTTATTGAAAAAAGGGTAAATGAGCTAAATATACCGTTAGAGCGCATTTGCAAGTTTCTTAAATTAAGTGAAAGCGATGTAATTAAAATTTTTTTTGAGAAGGCTATAGATACTGATTTATTATTGAAAGTTTCTAAACTGTTGGAATACGATTTTTTTAGAATTTATTCTCATCACATAATACTATATGCACCACCTGCCAATATCAATTATAAAAATAACAGTAAAAATAGCGTAAGGCTTCCAAGTTTTAATAAAAGTTTATATACTCCACAGCTAATCGAATTTATTGTTGAATTGGTAGAAACAGGTGAAAAGAGAGCATTTGAAATTATTAAAGAATATAGAATTCCTAAAACCACATTATATAAATGGTTGAAAAAGCATCGAAAAGAATAGCATTACCTAATTACATTAAGATGTATAGGGATTTGATAGAAAAAAAGTTTCCTGAAAGATTAAATGAATTCAAAGTTACTTTAGATAAAGAAAATCTAACCTCTTTAGAGGTTATAGAATTAAATGATTTACTTTTTGGAAAAAAAAGCAAAGAACAAGAAGTTCATGAGCACAAATATCGGGCTTATGATAAACAAACAATTTTAAGAATTATTAGGTATCAGCGTCAGCATCAGTTGAATGACAAAGATCTGGCATTGCATTTTAAGTTAAGCAGAAATACTATAGCCAGATGGAAAAGAATATTTAGAAATTATATAAATGTTCTGTCAGAACCCACATAGATTCAAGCGTCTATTGGTATCAAATCGTATAGTCTGTCCCGCCCACTGTCGGAATTAAATTGTTGAAGCATAGGGTAACGCGTCTCGCTTTAGCGGAAGCGTAAACTAATAGGTCGTTCGGTGAGTATGCACTGAGCCCGCGGTTGCTGAGTTTACGGTTAGTGAGCCTGCCGAACTATCGAAGCATGGTCACTGAGCTCATGGTTGCTGAGTTAATCGAAGCATCTAAGTGCCGAAGTGTCGAACTGTGATTAGTTAGCTTGTAAAACATTAGTTATTGTATAATCGGTTGCTAGTGTCCTCAGAATTCGGCAAAAAATAGGTTTTTACTTATTGCGGTATGGGGTAAGCAACATAAGTAGGGGGGAGTATTCACTTTCCCCTTTATTATAGTTACTATTAATGATATTAGTAACATCAGAGAAAAAACAAGCAGAATTTTTTGTAAAAGACATTCGTTATAATACACGTCGAATTTTTAAAGCAGAACAAAAAAATTTAATAGTTATGGAAGCACTTCGTGCAGAAATTTCAATAGCTGAATTATGTAGGAAACACACTATTAACCAATCACAATTTTATGTTGGGAACAAGAGTTTTTAGAAGCAGTAAAAAACGCTTATCTGGCGATGTAACTCGAGGAGCAACCAGCACGTCTTCAAAAGTATTCACTAGTTCAGTTTTAATGTTTTACGCATTAAACAAAAACAACGCTAAGGGAAATATTATATCTTTAATCAACTATTTTATTAAGTATTGTAAAAAAGAGACGTGATAAAACTTAAATGAATATTTACGGTATATGAAACGTGAAAAAATAAACTAAAAAATTGTATAAATGTTTAATTTTAGATATATTGTATTTATAATATAAAAATTTTGAAATGATTTTAAAATTTACAAAAATTACAACACTGGTAGTTGTAATTACTTTAGTTACCTCCTGTTCTCACCGAATGGTTGGTACTTGGAATGTTTCCCGGTTTGAAACTTCTAAACTAGGCGACCAATCTATTTCTTTAAACAACGTAGGAACTATGGAATTTAAAGGGAATGGCGAAGGTGAAAAAAAACTTAATTATTCAGTATTGGGAATTCAACGTAACGACGAACTACCTTTTAAGTGGAAATGGAACGATGACAAATATATTTCAATTGAAAGTCAGGGCTCTGAATTTTCAAAAACATGGATAATTATTGAAAATAAACGAAAATTTCAAAAATGGAAATCCACAGATGGCACCAATACAGTTCAGGTTTTAGAATTGAAAAAATAATTATTTTAGCCTGTGTATGGTAGATAACAAAATACTTTACAGTAATTGGTAGTGTATCAGAATTTTTGATAGAATTTACAATGCCTAATAAACGTGACATTATAAATCAAAAATGATTTATTTCATAGAAATAAAGATGAACATTTGTTCGTCTTTATTAATTTAAGTGGTTTTAAAAAGGTAAAGATGATAAATAGCAATACCTAATGTTTCAGCATAATCAAATTGACCATCATAGTGGACAATGTAATGCGGATGCCGAAGCCACAATTCCCTAGTACAAATAATCTTTTCAACTTAACAGATTTTGTCCCGATTTATTGGCATAAACTATTCAACACTTGTTCCCAAGATAAAAAAAAATAATAATCACTTCACACAAATCCAAAGCGGTATGAACTTTTAGGTAGCCTGTCCCGCCCAATAGCGGTAAGTGTCGAATAACTGAATGAAGCGTAAGCTGATCGGGTGGTCGGTGAGTCTGCCGAACTGCGATCAGGTATGTTCAGAAGTTCAATTCGACCGCTTAAAAAAGGTCGCCGCAAAAAAAGACTTTTATTCAAGCGTTATTGTTTTGTTTTAGTTTTCATAGTTAGTTCGCCTCAGTCTTTTACAGTAAGCAGATCTATTCAGCTAGGCTCGTAGTTGGTACTTTTTGTCTAAAATCGAAGATTAACTTAGTTCAGTCGCTTCGCTCGAGTCACAACTTCCAAGCTGTAAAATAACGCTTGGGCGTAAAGTACAGAAAAACAAAAATACCTATTACTGAAATGGAGATCCCGAAGCCAGATGTTACAATTAACTAATTCCCTAATTCACTTTTTAAAATCAAAAACACAAAATTTCAACTCACAGAAATCCTAAGCGCCATTGGTATCAAATCGACAGTTAAATTGTTGAGGCAAGCGTAAACTAATCGGGGAGCAGAGCGACGATTCGATTAGTTAGCTTGTAAGACATTATTTAACCGATTTTATACCGAGGCAAGATCAAAAAGAAAAGATTTTTGATACTTTTGATCTTTCAAAAGTATAGTAAGCACAATTTTAAATGTTATGGAAATAGAGATTCCAAAGCGAGACAGCCCTATTACAAATAATCAATTAAACGATTTAACGGTTAAAATATTCCCTAATTCATCATTCCCCGGTCACTGAGCCTGCGGTTCCTGAGTTTACGGTTGCTGAGCCCGTCGAAGCATCGAAGCATCGAAGTGCACCGTATTCCCACACCCCGGATAATTCGTACACCCCAGAAAAACACCATATTTCCCCGAACGATTAACCATATACCCGCTCATACACCCACTACATAAAATACTGTCCTCTAGTATAGCGATACTGTTAAACGTCTGATCACAGATAGGGTAGTGCGAGCATCCCAGAAACTGAATCCCGTTTGCTCATTCTACTACATAATAACTAATTGAATCCTCTAATTAGTGGTGCCGAACTTTGGTATTTATCAAAAATTTTCTCTTATATTATATCCTTTTAATTTTAAAAACTTCTTTCTTTATAAAACAAACCATGCACTCTAGCAGGTAATTGAACTTAACAAGGTTTTAATATTATTTTAATGAGTTAGTTTACTCAAAAAACAATAAAATTAGTAGCTTTGCGAAAGTGAAAAAGTTACTGGTACTATTTATAATTGCAGCCTATTTTTTTTCAACAACAGAATTGGTTCAGTTGTTGAAAGTACCTGTGCTGATCAATCACTTCGTTGAACATGCTGAAGAAGATAATAGCATGACTTTTATGGATTATATCGTGCATCACTACGGCGGACATGAAAAAGATGCCGATTGGGAAACCGATATGAAACTTCCGTTTATGCAGCATTCCGATTTGCTGAACATTCTGGTTATTCCTGCCGAAAATTTAAACTTACCCGATAAAATAACTGTTGATACACACTTCAAAACAATTGTTTTTTATCGCCAGGGTACAATTCCTAATTCCTATTTATCTTCTATTTGGCAACCGCCAAAACGTTGTTAATCAATTTTTATTGAAAGTATGTATCCTATCCAAAAGATAGGGTGTAATGCTATATGTTTTTGATTAATAATAATTTAAATAAGATTTTAATGCTTAATAAAATAATTGAGTTTTCCGTACGGAATAAACTCATTATAGGGCTGTTTACCTTAGCCTTAGTGTTTTTTGGTACTTATGAAACTACAAAGCTACCAATAGATGCACAACCCGATATTACCAACAATCAGGTACAGGTTATTACGGTAGCCCCGTCTTTTGGTGCGCTGGATATAGAACGCTTGGTAACTTTTCCGGTAGAACAGGCAAACAGCAATATAAGCGGTATTGAAGAAATACGCAGTTTTTCTCGTTTCGGTTTATCGTTGGTAACCATTGTCTTTGATGATGATACCGATATATACTGGGCGCGCCAACAGGTAGCCGAACGTTTACAACAGGTAAAAGACCAGATACCAGATGGTATTGGAGCACCGGAAATGGGACCGATTTCTACCGGATTAGGAGAAATTTATCAGTATGTAGTTCGTGCTAAAGAAGGTTATGAAAATAAATACGATGAAACAGAATTGCGCACCATACAGGATTGGGTTGTAAGACGACAGTTACTGGGCGTAAAAGGTGTTGCCGATGTAAATAGTTTTGGCGGAAAATTAAAACAATATGAAATATCGATAAATCCGCAACAGTTACAGGCACATAACCTCACAATAAACGATGTTTTTAACGCTTTAGAAAAAAACAACCAAAATACAGGTGGGGCTTATATAGAAAAAGGTCCGGCAGTATTGTTTATCCGCAGCGAAGGTTTAATAGGATCTATCCATGACATAGAAAATATTAAGGTTCAACAGTCAAATTCAGGAACACCTGTTTTTGTTCGCGATGTTGCCAAAGTAAACATTGGTTTTGCTATACGTTATGGTGCTATGACTTATAATGATCAGGGCGAAGTTTCAGGTGCAATAGTAATGATGCTTAAAGGAGCCAACAGTAACGATGTGGTTCAGAATATAAAAGAACGCTTGGCAGAGATTCAGAAAACACTACCCGAAGGCGTGGTAATAGAACCCTTTTTAGATAGGGCAAAAATGGTAGATAATACCATAAGTACCGTTAAAACAAACCTGGCAGAAGGTGCGCTGATTGTGGTTTTTGTATTGGTTGTCTTTTTGGGTAATTTCCGTGCAGGTTTTCTGGTAGCATCTGTAATTCCTTTATCTATGCTGTTTGCCATAATCATGATGAATATGTTTGGCGTGGGTGGTAACCTTATGAGTCTGGGGGCGTTAGATTTTGGTTTGATTGTAGATGGTGCCGTTATTATTGTCGAAGCCGTCATGCATCAGTTGGCGCATCGTAAAAAGTTCGGGTTGAATAACCGCCTCAGCAACGCTGATATGGACAATCAGGTAGTTTCATCTGCAACAAAAATGGTTAATAGTGCGGTGTTTGGTCAGATCATCATTTTAATAGTGTATCTGCCCATATTCACATTAAGCGGTATCGAAGGTAAAATGTTCAAACCTATGGCGCAAACAGTTGCCTTTGCTTTAATTGGTGCCTTTATTTTATCGCTGACGTATGTTCCCATGATGAGTTCGCTTATTTTAAGCAAGAAGAAAAAAGAAAAACCAAACCTTTCAGACAGGGTTATGAGCAGGGTAGAAAACTTTCATCAAAAGTATCTTATAAAAGCGCTTCGCATTCCAAAGTTGATATTAGGGGTAGTAGTGGCATTGTTTGTGGGTGCGGTTGTAGTATTGTCTGGAATGGGAGGCGAGTTTATCCCATCTTTAGAAGAAGGCGATTTTGCGGTAGAGACTCGTATTTTACCCGGAAGCAATATTAATACTACCATTGAATATACCAGTAAGGCGGCAAAAATCCTTAAAGATCAGTTTCCAGAAGTTGAAAAAGTGGTAACAAAAATAGGAAGTGCCGAAATACCTACCGAACCAATGCCTATGGATGCCGGTGATATGATTATTGTATTAAAACCCAAGAAAGAATGGACATCGGCTAAAACATTTCCAGAGTTATCAGAGAAGATGAGCAAGGCAATACATAGCATTCCCGGACTAACGGCGGGCTTTCAGTTTCCCGTGCAGATGCGTTTTAACGAGTTAATGACCGGTGCACGCCAGGATGTTGTTTGTAAGATATTTGGTGAAGATCTGGATTCGCTGGCATTAAATGCTCAAAAACTGGGTGCTATCATTCAAACCGTTCAAGGTGCACAAGATCTTTATATAGAACCGGTAAACGGTATGCCACAGGTTGTCATAGAGATGGATCGCAACGCAATCGCCCGCTACAATCTAGATATTGCCGATGTTAACCGTATTATAAATACAGCATTAGCCGGTCAAAGTACGGGAATGGTATTCGAAGGCGAACGCAGGTTTAATCTGGTTGTTCGATTGGATGATGCCAAGAGAAAAAATATCGATGACATCAGAAATATATTGATTCCCACGAACAATGTAACACAGATACCGTTGGCGCAACTTGCCAAGGTTGAATTAAAAAACAGCCCCAACCAAATACAGAGAGAAGATACAAAACGCCGAATAGTGGTAGGTTTTAATGTACGAAACCGTGATGTACAAAGTATTGTAGAAGAACTGCAAAGTAAAGTAGATGCCGAAATTAAATTGCCAACAGGCTATACAATTTCATACGGTGGTGCATTTGAAAATCTAAATCAGGCAAAAGCTCGTTTGGGAATTGCTGTACCGGTATCGCTGGCATTAATTTTTCTGTTGTTGTACTTTGCCTTCAGGTCGGTAAAATACAGTCTGTTAATTTACACGGCTATTCCGTTATCGGCAATTGGCGGTGTATATTTCTTAGCATTGCGCGGCATGCCGTTCAGTATAAGTGCAGGTGTTGGTTTTATTGCATTATTTGGTGTGGCAGTACTAAATGGTATTGTGCTGATTGCCGAATTTAACAGGTTAAAAGCCAGCGGAATTGCTAATACAACACGTATAGTGCTGTTGGGAACAAAAGTAAGGCTGCGCCCTGTTTTAATGACAGCTTTCGTTGCGTCGTTAGGTTTTTTACCTATGGCTATAAGCACGGGTTCTGGTGCCGAAGTGCAGCGTCCGCTGGCAACCGTGGTAATTGGCGGCTTAATGCTGGCAACTTTTTTAACCTTATTTGTATTGCCTGTACTTTATATCTTATTCGAAAAAATATCGAGACCTAAAAAAAGGAAAAAAATGACCAAATCTTTAGCTGTAATAATTCTTTTGCTATGTAGTGTGTCAAGTTTTGCACAACAAAAAGTTACGTTACAGCAAGCTTTAACCATCGCTAATGAAAACAGTTTGGTTGTAAAAAACAGTACATTGCAAACGCAGTATCAGCAAAAATTAAAAGAAAGCTATTTAGACATTCCTCAAACTGCTGTATCTGGCGAATTTGGTAGGATCAACAGTTTGTCAAATGACTACAAAATTGGTGTTAGCCAGGAAATTTCTTTTCCTACGGTTTATAATCGAAAAAAAGACTTTTTAAACCAACAATGGAAAGAAGCTTTGGTCAACGAAAAAATTACGGTAGCTAATTTGGAAAAAGAAGTGACCGAAGTTTTTTACCGATTATTGATTCTTACCCAAAAACAGCAATTATTACAACGTGTCGACAGTCTTTTTGTCGATTTTTTAGAAAAAACATCTAATCGCTTAAAACATGGCGAAGCAAATGTAATGGAAAAAGCATCGGCCGATTTACAGCGTTCACAAATAAAAATCCAACTGAAAGAGCTAAAAACGGTATACGATATCACGCTGTTAAAATTTCAGCTATTATTAAATGCTACTGAACCTTATCAGCCGGAAGGTGAAATTATCAGTGAGATAAACAGCGCACAATTACTTACTGATAATAACTTAAATCATCCGGAATTACAGTTGCTTAAGCAGCAGGTAAGTAGTTATGAAGCCGCTGTTAAATTAGAAAAAGCTAAGTTTTTACCTAATTTAATCGTTGGTTATTATACACAAACAATGCAGGATATTAATAAAGGTATGTTTAATTCTGTTCAGTTGGGCATTGGTATTCCCATCTTTACAAAAGCACAGAAAGCGGTAGTAAATGCAAGCAGACAAAAAGTGGAAATTGCAGAAAACGAGTTTGCTTATCAAACGTTGCTTTTTAAAAATAAACTGCAGGAATCTTTAGCCAATTATTATACGCAAAAAGAAATTCTGAAAGATTATAAAGAAAAACAGCTCCCTAATGCCGAATTAATATTTAAAACTGCCGAAGTACAGTTTGCAGCCGGCGAAATAGATTACTTACAGTGGATTATGCTGAACAATCAGGCAATTACCATTCAAAGTAATTATTTCGAAACGCTAAGTCAATACAACCAGTCGGTTGCCCAGTTAAACTATATTTTATACGCTAAATAAAAATTAAATGAAATATCTATTTATAATATTAAGTGCCTTTTTGATACTGTCTTGTAAAAACGAAGCAGTTAAAGAAGAAACCGCAAAGCCGGCATCTAAAGTTGTCGAAAATCAATTGGAATTAACAAAAGAACAGCTCAAAACAATTGAGCTTAGTACGGTGAAGATGCAGAAAAAGCAGATTTCAGGTACGTTGCAATTAAACGGCAATGTTGATGTGGAGCCCGATTCTAAAGTTTCAATATCCAGTGCCTTAGGCGGACATGTAAAATCGGTTCGTGTTTTACCTGGTAAATTTGTTAGGAAAGGCGATGTAATTGTAATTATCGAAGACAATCAGTTCATACAGATTCAGCAGGATTATCTAACTACACAGGCACAATTATTAAGTGCAGCCCCAAATTATAATCGACAAAAAGAACTGAATACGACCAAATCTACAAGCGATAAGCTAATGCAGCAGGCCGAAACAGAGTATAAATCTTTACTGGCAATAAAAAACGGATTGGAAGAAAAACTAAGGTTGTTAAACATAAATCCATCAAAAGTAGCAGCAGGAAAAATTCAAAGAAGTATAAATATCGTTGCTCCGTTTAGTGGTGTTGTAAGCGTGGTAAATGTAAATAAAGGCAAATACGTAGCCCCTTCTGACGTGCTGGTAGAGTTGATAAATCCGCAGGGGTTGATCTTAAAAGTAAAGGTTTTTGAAAAAGATCTGCCTAAAATAGCAATTGGTCAAAATGTAACTCTTTTTACAAACGGCGATGCCGATAACAAACTAAAAGCGAAAATTATAACCAAGGGCAACAGTATTTTAGAAGACGGCAGTACAGAAGTTATCGCCAAATTGATAAATGCAAATAAGTCAGAATTAATAAACGGACTATATATTAATGCGTTGATTGATCTGGATAATGTTGATGCTTTTACTTTACCGGCAGATGCCGTTGTGTCTTTTGAAGGCAAGAATTATGTTTTTGAACAGATAGCTGCAGGAAAGTTCCGTATGATGGAAGTTGAAATAGGCACTGCTAATGAAGGATTTGTTTCTATACAAAATCATAGCTCATTACTAAATAAAAATATAATTGGTAAAGGAGCCTATTCATTACTTATGGCACTTAAGAACAAAACCGAAGAGTAATTATGGAAGAAACAAGGGAAAAACAAGCTGTAAAAGCTATCTATTTTAGCATCATTGGTAATTTTCTGCTGGCGTTGTTGAAATATCTGGCAGGTTATTTTGGAAATTCTTATGCATTGATTGCAGATGCAATTGAATCAACTGCAGATATATTCTCTTCTTTTCTGGTATTATTCGGATTAAAGTATGCACAACGACCTGCTGATAAGAATCATCCGTACGGTCACGGTAGAATCGAACCTCTCATCACTTTTGCGGTAGTAGGCTTCCTAATAATATCTGCAACCATAATTGCGTACGAAAGTATACAGAATATCGGTACACCGCATCAACTTCCTAAGCCTTGGACATTGTTTGTATTGGGAGCAATTATCATTTGGAAGGAAGCTTCCTATAGAGTCGTCATAAAAAAGAGTAGAGAGACAGGCAGTTCTTCTTTAAAAGCCGATGCTTGGCACCATCGCAGCGATGCCATTACATCGGTAGCAGCATTTCTTGGAATTTCTATCGCGTTGCTGCTTGGAAAAGGATATGAAAGTGCCGATGACTTTGCTGCCTTGTTAGCTTCGGGATTCATTCTTTACAACTGTTATCTTATTTTCCGACCAGCTTTTGGAGAAATAATGGATGAAAATGTTTATCAGGATCTGATAAATGAGATAAAAATAAAGTCTGTAGAAGTAGATGGAATTGAAGGAACGGAAAAGTGTTTTGTTAGAAAGTCAGGATCTAAATACCACGTTGATCTGCACGCGATGGTAAGTGGCAAGCTTACAGTGACCGCAGGGCATGATACGGCACATCGCCTAAAAGATTATTTAAAGCATCATATACCTAACTTGGGACATGTATTAATTCATGTAGAACCATTTAAAGAAAAAAGCAAGCCTTACTAATCAAAAGAAAAATCATAACAAGCTTTTTAACTCGGTAAAAATTAAATTAAAACCTAAATTATCAATGAAAACAATCATCACAATGGCAGTCTTTGGGATTGCATTTACGCAGACAATATCTGCACAATTTAAACAGGCTGCTCTTCCATATGCCTACAATGCATTTGAAAATGTTGTTGATGCGCAAACAATGGAACTTCATTATTCAAAGCATGCGGCTGGGTATGTAAACAACCTTAATAAGGCTGTTGCGGGTACGGCTTTAGAAAAAGAGCGACTGGAAAATATTCTGGCAAATATTTCAGAGCACAGTGCTGCTGTTAGAAATAATGCAGGGGGTCATTACAATCACGAACTGTTCTGGAGTGTTCTTACCCCTAAAAAGAGCACGCAGCCTTCGCAAGAGCTGTCAAAAGCAATAAACGATGCTTTTGGTAGTATGGAAGCATTTAAAGAAGCGCTCAATAAAGAGGCTGGTGGAAGATTTGGTTCGGGATGGGCATGGCTGGTTGTTACTCCCGAAAAAAAATTGGTTATAACCTCTACTCCTAATCAGGATAATCCTTTAATGGATGTAGCTGAAGTAAAAGGAATCCCTGTTTTTGGAATTGATGTATGGGAACATGCCTATTATTTAAAATACCAAAATAAAAGAGCTGATTATCTTTCTGCGTTGTGGACAGTTGTTAATTGGGAAACAGTTAGCAGTAGGTATGCAATTGCAATCGGTAGCTAATTACTGAAACTATGATCAACTAACACGGGTCAAAGCATTATTGCCTATTTGCACCTTACATAAATAAACAACCCCTTGTGAGTATATACTCATAAGGGGTTGTTATTTTTAATGTTGAATTAATAATTTTATTAAGAAACTTCGTTAATTCAGAATCTTAACTTCAATAGGTTTTAAACTGTTGCCGTTGTTCTCTACGGTTACTTCCAAACTATTCCCTTTTTTAAGTTCACCAAAAGGAACATCGGTTCCGCCTTTTGTAAGTTTGGTAGTTTCGTTAAAGTAAAGTTCCAAAATTTTTCCATCCGCAGTCTCCACATAAATTTCCTGTTCTTCGGGGTCAACTTCCTTCGCAGTTCCCGTGTAGGTTCCGCTTGCTACTAGGTCTGTGTTCTCAATTTCGGCTGTTCCACCGTCTTTGTCTTTTGCTTTTTTGTTATCGCAAGACCATAGCATAACCGATGCCGCGAATAACATTGCTGGTAATAAAACTGATTTTTTCATAATACGCAATTTTAATTTTTATGAAGTTACAAAAAATATATGTAATTGTAAAACAGCTTTGTAGAAAGTAGTACAGTAGCGTTAACTTTAAAAATGTAATATTCCGTTTAAGCCTCGGTCTTAAAATGAAATTTTTTTATCAGTCTGTTTCAAGATGCTGAAGATAGTCTGGATGCTCATATTTTTTCTTTGCTGATCGATGCCAAAGCACAGCAATAGCAATTAGAAGGATGCAAAGGAGTGGGAGGGCGGTGGTTTGCACGGGCTGATTTTATTGAATCAAATATAGAGAAAGTTTGATAATGGTGATTAGTTAGATTAATTAGAGAAAAACGCAGGTATAATTGATGCGCAACAAGCTGCTTAAAATTGTAATTTGGGTAGTAAAAAACAGCACAATGTACCAATATAAATTTATTGTAAAACTTTTTAAAACACGCGCTTTTGTACACAGTTCATGTTACCCACCGTTATTTTTTTCAAAACTCGATAATTACATAACCTATTACTTTCATGTTCAATTTTATATTCAGATAAAAGCTGTGCAATTATTTCCATTGTTTCATCTTCCGTAAGTCCTATTTTTTCTCCAAGGTCAATCTCGTTTAGCTTACCGTTATATTCTTTCAATGCATTGTAAAATCTTTCTTTATTTTCCATAATTTATTTGTTTTTTTACTGCTATCATCATGTGTGGGCTAAATGGTAAAAGTTCAGGATCATTTTCTGTTAACTGTATAAGTTCCAACAGTGTTTTTCTTCTGTTGTCATTTACCATATTTGAAAAAAAATCTTTATCAAGCCACGCTAAACCCTCAACAGCATAGGTATTAATATAAGTTAGTTCCTCATTTATAAACTCCTCTTTCATTTGTGTTGGTTTATAATAATATGCTTCGGCTAAAAGCCAGGGGAATTCAGTTGGCGGATTATGTATTCCGGTAGTTAGTTCTTCCTTACACATCTCAAAAAATGTCTTTTTGTGGATAAGACCACTTAATAACCCAACCAAAGTAGAGGATGTGTAATTTATTCCAAATGCCAATATTATTCCATTGTCTTTTACAACTCGTTTAGCTTCTTGAATAGCTAAGCTCCTGTCTTTTTCGTTCTGAAGATGATAAAGAGGTCCGTGTAATATAATTAGGTCGGCATAATTACTTTTAAATTCTAATCTTTGAGCTATGCCAGTATGGACAGAAAACTTGTTTCTTAATTTACTTGCTCTTTCTTGAGCTATTTTCAAATGTTTTGCAACAGGTTCCACCAAATGAACCTGATGTCCCTTTTTTGCAAGCCATTCCGAATATTTTCCGGTTCCACCGCCAACATCAATTATTATTGATGATGAATTAATTGTATATTTTTCTATTAGAGATTTAATTCTCTCAAATTCAAATATGCCCATACCTTTGTCCAGCCGGGTTTCTTCTGATGCTTTATTGTAAAATGTTTCTACATTTCTACTTATTAACTGTTTACTAATCATTTGTAAGCTATATTATTGCCACAATTGCATGTCTAATACAAAGCAATGTGATAAAACAATTAATTTGCAAATCAATTGTCTTTTATTAAAAACTCTATGAAAATTAAAGGGATAGTATTATCTGTATAATGGCGTTAGTAGTAGCCAATATAATAACAGTCGGTTATTTTACACCGAATTTGCCTAAAGAAAGGCCAGATAATATTTTAAAATTAGCTTAACAGGCTACAAAGATAATGAAATATTTTAATTGCAGTTTAAAACGAGTAGCAGGGCGGTGGTTGCTAAGCCCGCGGTTGCTGAGTTCATCGAAGTATGTTTGCAAGGGATGATTTTGTAGTGGATACTTATGTTTTATTCCCAATTTTCTATTTCATCTAATTTAATTTCGTATTCGGCGATTTTTCCAGTAGCCAGATATTCCTTTTCAAAAAATATAATATCATTTTCAAACTTAATAGGTTTTATGAAACCTTTTTCAGCCGTTGAGATCCGTGCGAATTTGCCTGTTTTAAGATCAATCAAAGTCAATGCAGTTATCGGACCTTTTCTATAGTCGATAGTTAACCATTCTTGTAATGCTAACAAGGTTGAATTCGGATGCCATTTAAATTCATGTCCAAATATTCTGTTAGCGATTAATTCTCCGTCTAGTTTTATTTTATAATAGGTCGGTCCAAATCTAATTTCACCCTCGAAAATAAAGTCAAACGAATGTTTTTTGTCGTGAGATTTATATGCGCCTTTTTTTTCTGTTTCCATTTATTGTTACATCGTTAACTCTGTGCACAAATACACGATAACGATTTTTTTAGTTATTTACTTTAGAATCAGCAATGAATATATATTTTTTTTGATTATTCTTGTTTGTGATCTTTATTATTTCAATTGTATCTTTCATTAAATTTTTATGGTATTTCCCATCTAAAATTCGGCAATTGTAATATCTTATTGAATCAGATGCTATTTCACCATTTAACGACTTCATTTCAGTAGGATTTTTGAAACTTAAGGATTTAATATAAAGTGAATCGCCTGGATTAGCATTTCTTATTTCAAATATTTTATTCATAGACATGCAACGAACACTTAAATTTAACTCGTTATTCCCGTTAATTTCTTTATAAGTATGTTTGTGGGGAGCACCTGTAATACCTAAAATACAGGAGTTTAATGTCATAGTGATTAGTATGAAAAGTATTATATTTTTCATTATCGTTTCTGTATGTATTTTGGTTTTGAAGTTAACTGTAAATATTATTATCCACGAATATAATCTTTTATTCCCTTTTTCTCATTTACCTTAAAATCAAAAACACAAAATTTCAACCCATACAGATTTAAAAGCGCCATTAGCAAAAAAACAGCCTGTCCCGATTTTAATCGGGAATAGTTGAACAGACGATGTGAACGTAAGGTGATCGGGGAGCAGAGCGACGATTCGATCAGCTAGTGAACAAGGAAAAGTTCAACCATTTTTGAGCTGAGGCAAGATCAAAAAGAAAAGACTTTTGGTACTTTTTGTCTAAAAAGTACAGAAAAACCGCAATATACCTATTACTGAAATGGAGATTCCGAAGCCAGATATTACAATTAAGCAATTCCCTACTTCCCCATTCCCCGGTCACTGATCCTGTGGTTGCTGAGCTCGCCGAAGCATTAAAATATCGCCCTGCCAATGCATATCTGGTTTTTTATACCGTCTCGTGCTACCCAGGTAACATAATCGTTCAAAGTGTTTACTTCTTCAATAAACGCTTTTATTGTTTCAAGATGCTGAAGATAGGTAGGGTGCTCATATTTTTTCTTTGCTGATCGATGCCAAAGCACAGCAATAGCTAGTATAATGATGCAAAGGAGTAGGAGGGCGCTTGTTTGCACGGGTTGATTTTAGCTAGTTAAAATGAAGCTGGTTTTTATCCAAAGGGATATTTTCGTAAACAAGTTTTTTTATTCCTCTAACTTTACAAATTTGTATTTAAGAGTGTCCAATAAATATAATTCAGGCTTACAATAAGAACAATCTTGAATATAGTAATCTAAACTATCTGGGGGATTGATAATTAATAATCGACTATTTTTTTGAAATTTGTAGCCCACATTTGCAGAAGGTATTTCAATCAATCTTCCATTTTCTGCATTTATTGCAACTCCAACTTGACAAGGTGAACCGCAACCCCAATAATTTAAAACATATTTTCCTGCAAAATTAATTGGCTCTTTTTCAAATGTTTGATATATCATTGTTTTATATCTTTTTGAAAAATCATTTTGGTTCGTATTCAGTTTTATTTTAGAATTTTTATTTTGAATAGTGTTTGAGGAAAATTGCTCAAAATTGTATTTAGAAATAAATTTGATTCGTTCCGTGTTAGCTTTATTTGGTTTATTTTGTGCTATTTTTTTTATCTCAATTGTAGAATAGGGTTCTTTTTTATTGCATCCAATTATTATAAATATTAAACTTAAAATACAGTACAAAAATTTTAATTTCATATCATTAATCAATTTTTATATTCCCTTTTTCCCCATTTCCCACTGAACGAGTAGGAGGGCGGTTACTGAGTTTACGGTTACTGAGTTTATCGAAGTATGGTTGCTGAGTTAATCGATGCATCGAAGTATGGTTGCTGAGTCTATCGAAGCATGTTTGCACGGGTTGATTTTAATTGGTCAAATATAGAGAAAGTTTGATAATGGTGATTAGTTAGATTCATCTAAGACCAAGAAGCCGAAATTGCGGTGCAACTAGCTGCTTAAAATTGTATTTTGGGTAGTAAAATACTACAATTTAGCATGATAATTTTATTATAAAAAGAGCCTAATAAATTAGCGTTATTACACAGTTCATGTTGGTCGTAGGTTATTCTGTTGTTAGATTTATTCTACTTTTTAAGTAAACTGGTAAAGTCATAATTGATTTTTCCAATAATTTTAAATTTGTTTTTTGTTCGGTTTCATTTTCTATGTAATTATTACAACTAACAAATAAAAAGTATGATAAAATTCTATTGTAGTTATCGAGCTCTTTGTCCTCAATCATTGATAAAATTTGCGTTATAAATTCATTTTTATCTTTTGATTCTGAAATCGCTCTACCTATTCTGCCAATACTTCCATAGTAATGATTTTCCGCTGGATTTTCAATTCTTAATGAAATTCCAATAAGTAGGTCAAGGACATTTATGTCTAGTTCTTCCAGTTCTTTGATGTATGTTTTTCGTTTTTCGTAAGCATAACTTCCATCTGACATTCTATCAAATCTATCGTTCATAATGTCTAAATGTGACTTCAAGAAAACTTCCCAATTTGCAGTTTCGGCTGAAAGCATTGCAATATTAATTGCGTGTTCTCTCGGTCTGCTATCTTGGCTACAACCTCCAACAACTTTTGTAGAACGCATTTCATCAAGAAGCTTTACTTTCTTTTTTTCGGAAAGTGCTTGCCAATTTTTCGGTAAATCTACCCAGCCTTCTTTTGCATTATCTTTAAATTTTGTTGCAACTGTATCAATTAAACATTCTGAATATCCAATTTGTCTGTTATATTTTAAAGTAATAGGAATTGATTTAAAATCTTCAGGAAAATAGAATGCCTTGATTGATTCCTTAGAATATTTTGATTTTTCGGTATAATCAAATAGCCAAGAATCTTTCATTGCCTTATTGTAGAGGTTGTTATCATTGTCTTGACTAATTTCAAAACCGTAGTTACTGTTTAGGTCAACTTCACTAAATTCAACCACTTCTTTTTCCTTATAGTTTTTGTATTTATACTTAATTATTAACACGTTTCTATCTACTTCGGCATCTGGATATTTGGCAATGAATTCTTCAAATGAAATATTATTTTCCATATCCTTTTTGGCTTGCTTAATTTTATTTGTGTCAAGCCGAACAATATGTCCGATTGTTTGCCTTTTTGACTTAAACAATTTATTGAAATCGCAAACTTTATACTTTAAGTTAAGTGAATCTACAATTTGTCCAAGTTTGTTCATAGTTGTTTCACTATAAATCAATCCGTTTTTATATGTGTCAAATTCCGTTTGTCCATATACCTGAGTAGATAAAAAAATGGCTAATGCTATCAAAATTATTCTGTTCATTTTGTTGGCTTTTTGTAGAGTGTCTGTTTTAATTTGCTCACAACGTAATCATATACGAATATAATAACTATTCCCTAATTCCCATTTCCTATTGAACGAGTAGGAGGGCGGTGGTAGTTTGTACGGGTTAATTTAATTGGTCAAATATCTTAACTGCAGTATTTATTTAACTACAACTTTAATTTTGTCAATTTCTATTTTTCTAGGGAATAAAATGCTATACATAAACATAAATGGATGAACCTTTTTCATAATTAAAACTTCAGGATTTTTTATCGTAATTTTAAGTTTCGATGCTTTTAATATATTAAATTCAAATGCTTGCACAGCTTTTTCACCACCAATATAATCTTGCTTGCGTAACCCAAAAAAATCTTTCGTTTTTAGATTTATTTTTTCATTTGTTTCTAAATCTATAAGTTCTATGTATAATTCTTCAAGGTTCTTAATGTACCAGCCACCAGTGAAGAATATGTGATAGCTTCCATAACCTAAATCTAAATCAATTGATTTGTCTTTTAAATAAATTTGTTTCATTTTGTAGTTTTGTTGGTAAATTTATATACAACGTTGAGGAGCTTGCCGCCAGAGGTTTTATAAAGACTACTTTTCGCGATACGCCGGGTAAATGATCAGTGGAACCATTTCAGACACACTTACCCGTTTTTTTTGGATAAGTAGTGGAAATGATAAAGACAAGTTTTTATTCTTCAAGCTTTATAATTCCGGCATATGTAGCAATCCAAATCGATCCATTTTTATCTTTTGTTATTCTCTCGCAGTGAATACTAGGAACGTTTGAATTTTCATTTGTATAGCTCTCCCATTTTTTTGATACTGTGTCATAGCATAACACACCAACTCCGTTTAATGTTATCCATAATAAATTAGTTTGCTCGTCTAAATAAAAATCATTGACTACATTTTCACTAAACATTTCAGAATTTGGATGTTTTATTTTTGTCCATTTTCCTTTCAAGTCTAACACATAAATTCCCGCTTCATCAGATTTTTCGTTGTACAGATCAAACCAAAAATTTCCTTTTTTGTCTTCATACATTTTTGAAATGTAAGCTTTAGATAAAGGTGATTTTTTATCGTCTAGTGCTTTTGTTAAACCATTTTCAATAATTACGTTTCCTTCAAAAGTTCCAATCCAAATTCTGTCTTTTTTATCTACATAAACACCAAGAATTTTGTCAGTTGGCAGGTTAGAATTTTGTTTATTGATTACTGACCAACTTTTTCCGTCAAATTTTGCTATACCATCCCAAGATGTAAACCATATGTTGTTTTTGTGGTCTACAAATATGTTTCTCGCCCACTTTATTGGAGAATTAATAGAGTCGTATTTTGTCCAATTTTTATTGTCATATTTGTAAACATCCCAACCCATAATAAACCACTTGTTATTACTGTTGTCAACTTCTAAATTTCGTACTGATTGTGTTTGATTTTTGTTGTAAGCAGGCGAAGGTATAGATGTGTTTTTTGAATTGAAATGTTCCCATTTTCCGTTACTTATTTTTACAATTCCATTGTCGGTTCCAATCCAAATATTATTATCCAAATCATTTGCTACTGCTCTCGTCATATCCCATGGTAATTCTGAGTTTTGTTGCGTAAATAAAGTCCAATCCTTTGAAGGATCTTCTTTTTCTGTACCTTTTATTTTAGGACTTCCAACTGACTTTATGTTTGGTTGGTTGGTGAAATCGAAAACTTCCCGCTTCACTGAAAGATTACTGTTTTCAAATATCAAAATTAACGAAACAGATGAATTGGTTTTTTTGTTTTTAGAGCTTGCAGGCTTCCAATTTGCACTACTGTTTATTGCTTTTTGCAGTCCTAATTTCTTAGAAGAAATGTTTGTTTTATTTAAAGAACTTAAAAGACAGGTTTTTCCCTCTTCGTCAATTAATATTTGTATTGCAATACTCCCCTTAATTTTGTCCAAGCTCTTTTTGTCAAATTTATTTAACAATTCATTTATTAAATTTTTTGGAGGTTCGGCTTTTTTGTCTCCACAATCTAGGCAAAAGCTTATTAAACTACAATCATTATATTTTTCGGGATAAAGATTTTGAGAAAAACTTAATGTAAAGCTAAAAAATGTCAAAAACAGTAGTATATTTTTTTTCATCGTTTGTGTTTTAAATATCTGATAATGTTCTGTTGCGGTTTGTAGTGACATATTTCGAAGCCCAAACCTTCAACTAAAATACAAATTTCTACCATAGCACAAATTGTGAATTTTAAACTTTCTAACCACTACTGCCTACTGTTAAGCAGTTATCTGATTATTTTTAAGTATTACTTTGGCGCTATAGCTTGTTTAAAAATACCTCTATCTGAAAAGGCACTAACCTTTATTTTGTTTTCTGGACTTAGAAAATAAGTTCCAGTTTCAATAATTTCATTAGTAACAGGGTTTAACGTTGTTTCATTTATTACTATTGAAATAATTTCATCATTTTCATTTTTTGTAATATACACTTCTCCTTTTTTTAATTTCAATTCATCTAAATGTTTATTATCAACATATTTAACTTCATTAAGATTAAAAAAATATATAATGTCTCTTGTTTCAATAAACTTTTCGAAAATAAAATCCCCTCTTAATCCTCTCTCTTTCTCCGAAAATCCCCGATATTGATATATTTTTGTTTCAGCATCTATTCCTTCAAATTTAGAATTGTCAATCTTCATCGGTGAAAAGATAGGTGTCGCTTTATCATATTCCTCTGCACAAGAATTATAACATTCGTGCTTAATCCCCTCTATTTTCGATCTGTTAGGTATTGCTGAAAGATTTTAAAAGGGAAGAGTATTTTTTAAATCAATTTTAAATGTTTTTGTCGAGTCTAAAATTATAAATCCACTAACGTGCGAATCTCTTCCTCCCCAAGCATCGTATTTGTATAAATTTTAGAAGTTCCTTCAATTTTCTGCGCATATAATTCTGAAATATCCCATTCACCTAATTTTTCGAATCCACAGCCACTCAAAAGTATTACTGAAATAAAAAAAATCATTATTTTATCTTTCATAATTCACAACTGTTTTTGTAATTATTGTAAAGTACGTATTGCTGGTACTAAAAAATAAGTCCTCCAATTCCTTGTTTCGGAACAACGGCTAAATAATACTGATATACAGCCATATAGTAGTGGTGTTAAAAAGTTCTGTTCATTTCGTTATTACCATGAACACCCTCAAGTGCTTCAAAAACTTCGGTTTGGTTCTGCTCGTCCCGCCATCCTAAAAACGCTAACTTTTTTCTAACCTCTTGTTCATTTTTACCTTTTAAAAAGTTATAATATGCAAAATCTATAACCTCTCGGGGTATTCTTTCAATTGTATAATTAATTAAGTATCTGGTCAGGTACACATACCCAAAAGCAAAAGTAAACCCTAGTTGAACAAGCCAGCTTATTGCCAAACCTATACCTCCAACTTTTAAAGTTTTAATCGTTAATCCTTGTTCAAACCTCAGTTTAATAAATTCAAAAAAAGCTATTCTTTCAAAATTGTTTTCGATCAGTATGATATTATATTGAAAAATTTGATTTCCCAAAAAAACAATTAGTACAGCAATGATTAATATGTTGCGCAACTTTATAAAATTAGTATAGTTACCAAGTTTAATTCCAAATTTTAATGCAAATGCCAGCGCTGTTCCAATGATGAATTCAAATAAAATCAAAATGTAATTTCCGGTTAGTGAAATCTTAGCTAGCAAAAAAGCTAAAATAACAGCAGACAGTACGGTAATACCGGCAGCGTACAAAATGGTTGGCTTTTTTATAGCATTTGGCATTGGCAGCTCTGTAGGTACTTCGTAATCGTGCCAATTATCCTTATCATCTTGTTCCTTTTCTAACTGGCTTAATTCTTCTGTATTATAATTTTTCTCAAGATCTTTAAATACTTCAATAAATAAATGTACTCGTTTAGAATTTCTGCCGTTATCCCATAGTTCATTTCCAAGCGATTCACTTTTTACGCTTATGTTACCATAGTTGTACGAAACTATAATAGATTCTGTATATTTTGTTATTCCTAAATTTTTTGTTTTTCGTTTCGCTTCTATAGAATGCTTGTCAATATAAACTATATCCCATTCAAGTTTATCAAAAACTTTATTGGTAATGGCAAAAAACGCTTTCTCAGAAAGTTGCGTGCGGAATTCATATTTGTATTTAGGTGTAAATCCAAATTTATGTGTTTTAGTAATCTGGTTCTCAAGTTCTTTATAATCGGGTGTCATTTTTGGTATTGCTTTTTTATTTTTTATAGTCTATTAATATGCTGTAAAATTACGTTTTTGCCTTCTTTATAATGTTGCCTTTTTCATCATAAATTGTTAAATAACTCTACCACTTTATTTTATCATAGTCAAAATCATCGTCGTTAAGTTCCATTTCAGAAATTAAACAATTACTTTTTTCTGATTCAGATTTTAAAAAGTATTCAAAATCTTTATATTCATCGGTAAAATAAACTCCTCGCTTTAATAATTCAGGTAGTTTTCTAAAAGATTTCTTTCCACCACCTAACTGAAAAAAATCATAATTTATCCATCTCATATAATGGTACATATATTCGTTTCCGCTATGTAGCCCACCTTCAATAAAACCAACCAAATGTTGCGCTCCAGTTTTATCGTAACTCTCCATCGCATTTTCAAGCCAGAACTCTATATTCATTAGGTTAGAAATATCAAGTTTACTGGTTGTATAGTAACTCATGTTATATTTAATAGCTGTTAGTGAAAATAAAATGTGAACCCATGAAATTTTTGTTCCAAAATAACTCACCTCTTCAAATGAATAGTGACTAGATTTTCTTTTTAATCTATGTCCGTCTTTTGCTTTTCTAATCTCGTATGAAAAACTGCTGATAAGACTATCCCTGTTTTCGAATCCCTTTTGCCTTAATTTATCTTCTTTGTTCCAAAACTGGTATATAAAGGCATATAGATTTTCCAAATCGTCATATGTACCCCATATTTCAACTCCGATTCCGTTTTTTGTAGGTATAATGTAAAGCATTTTTTTAATGTTTTTTTTAGTTATGATTATATCAAATAGCTATATTTCCATGAAAGCAGTGTTTTGCTAATAAACACTTTTTTATTTAAACGTGAGGGTAATATAAATTAGCTAAACTATTAAATTCAGGCTACAGTAATAAATTTATAAATGGCTTCTGTTAACTTTTTAATTTCTGGATTTTTTTCAAAAACATCCCATGAAAAATCTTCCTCTAAAACCCTTTCACTCATTGCTCGTTTGTGTACCAATGTACCTAAAGCTTCTTTAGATTTATGGTAAGTTGATTCATTAAGAATATTCTGAGAATCAATTTTTCCTAATTTTTGATTTATTACATCTAAGAATTCCCCTATATATTTTTTACTATATGATGACATATTCACTTCTTCAAGGGCAAGCTTTATTTTATTTTGAATTTCATCAGAATGACTTTTAATCAAATTTTTATTGCACAGAGAAATCAATACTTTTTCCCATATTTCTTTCGTTAAAAGGTTTTCAATCTCTCGAAAAGACCATATTATATATGGAACAAAATTCTCTCGACTTAAATTTTCTAAATCTGTCAAACGTTTACCTTTCTTGGAAGATTTTTTAGCTACATCCGAATCGGCTAATAAAAATATCTTATTGCTCAGAGCTAAGGCTTTTATATCGGATATGATTTCGTCAGATTCTTCTGTAGTTAATTCATCAAAAAAGTAATGTTCAATATTTGATCCTGCATATTCAAAAAAAGCATAGTCGATGTCTTCTTTTAGTATTTTTTGTTCTTTTTTAGGTAATGATTTTATATATGACTTCAAAAATGCTTTAATATAATTTCTATCAGATACTCCCTCTACCCATATAGTACAATTGGCAATAAATACGGATGAATTGTTTACTCCAAGATTTTTAAGAACCGTATTATCACCAAAATTAACGTTACGTAATGTGAATGTATTGTCCTCATTTTCCACTGATTTTGAAGAGAATGAATATATTGATACGTTTTCTTTTTCTATGGTTAAATCAAGTAGGTGGTTAGAATGAGTAGAAATGAAATATATTAAATTTTTATTTTTCAAATCTTTGTTTGAGCTGATTTGGTCTAAAAAAAGTCGCTGCATTCCCGGATGCAGATTTAGTTCAGGCTCATCAATAAATATGAAAGAATCGTTCTCAGCCATAAAAATCTTATACATTAAAATTATAATAGCCTGAATACCATCTCCTAATTCATATAGATCTCTCGTTTCCTTTTCACCTTCAATATGTATATTTATAACTTCAGAGTAATTTTTACCAGATAAGCTGTCATCTTTGTTAAATTCAGCAACTATATCAATTTGTTTACCACCAAAAAAGTTTTCGCCAACGAATCTTTCAAATTTTTCAAAAGATTGTCTTACCGCACGTTTAGAATTTCTTGAATTTAAAATAGACTTATACAAATGTAAACCAGTAAAAATTTCAATGTTTTCTTTATTTAAGCCGTAGTACCTATTCAATGTATCAAGAAAAATATCACTTTCAATTTTGCTGAATGTATCATCTTTCTGTTGAAATAGTGCGTGTGCACTTCTTAATGTCGGGATATAGTAATTCTTTTTGTTATTGAATAGCCTAATTCTCTTAAGGTCGATCTCAGAATAGTTGTTAAAGAAATCATCTCCAATAAGAAGTTTTTGCAACTCAATTGCTTTAATTTTATTATTATCTATATCTTTTTCTAAATTGAGATAGTCAGTAGGTATAATTGCTTTAAGCTTATTTCTACGAACCGAATCAAGCTTGTTTTTTGCTCTCTCAAATCCTGCTTGATCAAAACTTATATTTTGTGATTTGCGATAATTATTTTGAGCATCTGTAATATTCTGTTCGTTGAATTCTTCTAACTTCGTATTGTATTCAGCTATAGATTTTCTGATACCTTCAGAATCTTGTACGCCTATTAAATTTTTGCATGACATCAAATAACGCATAAACCTGCTTTTTCCGCTATTATTAGAACCAACAATAATATTTATTTCGTTAGACATGGGTAAATACTTTATCGGATCGTCTTCACCATCTATAAAATAACTTTTTATAATGTTGTTTACTTTATCACTGCTGTCGTTATTAAAAATAATGTCGTACGTTTTTTTCATTGCTTAACATCAAAGACCATTTAAAGGTCGGTTACTAAATTTCAATTACTTTACTAAAAGGTTTAATGTAATCGCTGTGTTTTTTCACACTCGATTTAAACATTCCTCCACATTCTTCCAACTTATCGCATGAATTGCACGCATCAAAATAAATATTTTTCCAGTCGGAAATAGATTTCTGACTAAAGCACCATAATTCCTCTGGCAATAAACACAACGGAATATTGTAAATCGATACGTTCATTCCAAAATCATTTAAAAACAAAACGGTTTCTTTCAATTGTTCCTGATAATCGTACGGATCAATCCACAATTTATCAATGTTGAATGGGGTATATCCTTCCATTTCTAATCCCATTAATGCAATATGCTCCACAAACGGCATATTCTTAAATATAAACTCTGCCAGCTTCTGTAAGCGAGGTATAGTAATTTTATGCAGAACTATCCTTATTTCAATACGCTGATTGTAACGTGCTAGGTTATAGATGCCATTCACGGTCTCATGAAAGGCGCCTTTGGCTTGTACTACATAATCGTGGATTTCTGCAATATCAGAATACAGCGGTATCGCTAATAGCAGCCCTTTATGATCAATAGTATGTAGTTTTTCCGCAGTTTCAGGCCATGCAAATGTTCTACCATTTGTTAGGCACTGTACAAATGTATTGGGTAAATTGCTCTTAAGTTTTTCAATCAAAGAATAAAAATAATCTCCCAGTAATGTAGGTTCCCCACCGGTTATTCCAATCGATTCGCAACTTTCTTTAGGTATTAATGGTATAAGCACACTGTTAACTTCATAAAAATACTGTGTATCATCATGATCTTTTGGTGGTTGCGAGCACATTAAACAGTTACTGTTGCAGCGTTCTGTTAAAAATAAAAAGTTGTGGGTCGATTGTTCTCTGTACAAGGTATTAACAACACCATTTGTATTAACCACCACAATATCTTCATCCTTCAAATGATCCAAAACTTTTATACTATGTACAATAGGAATATTATAAATACCGAGATTTTCTATCGGTAAGTTTGTCAGTATGGCTTTTACGGATGATAATTCATCTGTTTTAATGCCATTCTCTACTGTTAGTATCAAAATATGGTCTTTTACAGGAAAATTAATGGTTATTTTTCCTACAATAAATGAATCCACATTTAAGGCCGTTCCTTTTGTTTTTAAAATCATGTCTGAAAACCTGTTATCCAACTTTTAAAAATACGTTCGTTCTCCTTATCTTCTATCATCAGTTCAAATAGAAACCTTATAATCTCCATGTTCTTTTTACAAAAAATACTGGTTGGTCTAAACCCGTAAAGATCACCTTGGGTTGCATAATTTAAAACCGGATCAGCACCGCAGTAAGGTTGAAAGGCACAATCACTACAACCAGCAAGAGATTCATTACTCCATGATTCAGCAATCTCCAAAATCTTTTCACCATAAAAAACTTCTTCATAACTGCTTTCTCCCAATACGCCAACCTGAAATTTGTAATCCTTCGATTCTGCGATCATTCTTGCTTCATCCGAAGCATATATTTTACCGTCATAGTTAAAAACAACTACGCTGTTCAATATCCCGGCAGGTGACTGTAAATCAACATAGCCTACAGCGAATGGCGTAAATATTTTCTTTAGCAGAATGCTTGCATAGTCTTCTGCTATAAAGATACCTTTCTTGTTATAGTCTAAAATATGTAGCAGCCCTTCTTTATAAAAATCCAAGAACTCTTCAATAAAGTAATGGTTTTTATTGGGGTTGTATTTAGCAAAACCATACGGACTTATAGGCCTTAAAAAAATATTCGCAAAACCAAGACCAACATACTCGTCAATAATTTCTTTAGGATGCTTAAGTGATAATGAAGATGTGGTCATCAAAGCAGAAACCTTATCTTCGCCTAATACCTCTCTGCATTTCTCAATACCTACAATCGTTAGTTCATAGCTGTTGTTACCAGGTCTTCTTCTGTTTTCATTATGAATAAACATTGGACCGTCTAATGAGGTTGATACAAGTATATCATTATCCTTTATAAATACCAGCATTTCATCTGTTAAAGGTGCAAGGTTGGTGCATATAACAAACGTTATATTTTTATTATATTCTGTAGCTAGTTTTTTGGCTTGTGATACAGCGTATTCAATTTTATCGAATGCAAGCAATGCTTCACCTCCCTGAAATTCCATGGTGATGTTCGGATTGGGGCTCTGCATCATTAATTTAATGCCTTCATCAATGTGAAATGTAGACATATCAAATGCCTCTCTGTTCTGTGTTACTCTTGATACCTGACAATAATGGCACGTATGCTCGCAACGTAACGAAATTACAAATATGTGAAGGGAAGTAAATTGATCTAAAAAGGCTTTTTTTGTTCTGTATCGTGCTACGATAACCTCCAATAGTTCCGACACGGGTGTTTCCGATATCATGAAATTAGCAAGCAGTTCGTAGTACAATTCTAGATCATCATCTTTACTTAATTGCTTCGTTACAATCTTTTTTACAATGCCTTTAGGAACTATTACAAAATCACCAATATCATTTGTAATAATATCGTAATTGCTATTTAACGACTTAAATTTAAAAGGGAGTAGGTAGTAGGTGTCTGTTTCGGTTTTGTAGGTTTCAGCATCCTTAAACTTTCGTGTCTTTTTCTGGTCTAAAGTTGTAATCATAATTTTATATCTTTCGGATCAAAACCTACGGGGTCGCTTATTTCATGCAAACTTTCCTCACTCATATTAAAATCATAACTGGCAAAAGCTTTGGCTGTTATCAATTCTCGTATGGTTAAGGTTTCTTTATTTACTATTTCTCTTAGCTTAAAATCTATTAAATCATTTTTTAAGCGCACAATCAATTCTTCTTCATCAAAGTATTTTGCATTTTTAAGCGAAATTGTTACCATATAGTTATTTACGTCTTTACTAATAGCAACATTGTAATCTCCTAAATACCAGTACATACACTTATATACCACGCTTTCCGAATAATCTGTCGCACTAAGCTTAAAACTTAAAATGCCTTGATTATAGTTTATTTGGTTCATAGTTTGTCTTGCATTATTTGTAGGGTTTTTGCCCCAACACGTCCGTCTGGTTTTAACTCGTTTTCTTCTTGAAATTTCTTAACGGCTAATTCTGTCTTACCACCAAAATATTCCGACACAATAACATCATAGCCTAGCTGTTTCAAAATTTCCTGTAGTTTTTCTACGTCTTTACCTTCGCAGCCTTTAAATAGCACACGGTCACCTAACGCATAGGTACTTGTTGTAGTGCTGCCATATAAACTTTGATAGCTGTTTATAGTTGTTGAGGTCTTTGCAGATTTGCTCTTTGACGATGTCGACGAACTCCCAGATGAAGAGCTTGATGTTGGATAGCTGTATGAAGATGAAGAACTGCTGGTTGATCTGCTACTTGTACTCCCAGAACTGTAGCTCGACGAATAATGCGAAGAGTGGGAGCGGTGTGATGAGTGTGATCGGTGTGATGAGTGCGATCGGTGCATCATCGCTTTTAATTCTGTACCTGCTGCATTTAATTTAAGTACCAAAGTTGGCTTAAGCCTCTTGTTTACACCGATTTCATTAGTTGAATTTCCTGAATCTTTAAAAAAAAGATTTTTACTTTCTTTAGCAAAGGCATTCGTAAATGTAGCTAAAGTAGCTAATAATAAAGCAGCCGAACGGGCTTTTAATTCATTTAATTTTTTAAAACTTTTCATAAGAGTTTAAAATTTGATTATCACTTAATTCGCTAAAATATAAAATAATGTTAAAACAACATTGTTGTAACGATAGTAAAACAATTGTGTTACCTAATTTTTACTGATTAAAAATTAAGAAAGATATATTATAATTTACAGAAGAATATACAAACAAACCAAACATAAGTGTCTGGTTTGTTTGTTTTAAGATTTTTTCTTTGGTGGTTTTAACGATGGCGTATTGCCGGGTGTATCTTTGTTGTCACGTTGCCTTTGGTCTGGTTTTCCGGTACTCTTAGCAATTCTTTTAGGTCCTGGTTTTAGTGCCATAATTTATATTTTTAATTTTAATTCAAATTTAAAATAAATTAATTATAAAATAAATAATTAAATAGTTAATTTATTAAATATAAATTCATATAAACTGTTGTTTAATGATTTATATAACTTGCCGCTGATAATCTGTAAATGCGCGTCCAAATTCTTCAGTGAATTCATAATTGCTAAATTCATATTCTTCATGCAAGCCTGTGTTCGTTAATAGATTTATTTCACCATACTTAACAACAGGTATCTCATAGTTACCTTTAAATCGTCTATCAGGCGTCCCATTTTTATTAACCTTAGCCCACGTTTTGTCTATAACTTTTGAATCTCTGGGTACAGAACCTGTTTCAGTAAATCGAACATAACTTTGTGTTAATTTCAATTCATCAAAACCAATAATTGCAAAATTTGTATTTGATGAATACATAATTATGAAACTAGGATAAAAATATAAATCAGCTCCGTTTGCATTCTGAAAATACAGTGCTTCAAATTCAGATTTTATATCGGGTATTGATTTTAAGCCAAATTTTACTTCAGTTTTTTTTACAAGTGTACTTGCCGAAGATCTCGTTACAGTTCTGTCCTGATAATGTGCACTAGTTACGTCCCATATCTTTTGTGAAGTTGTTAGATTCCTAAATGATTCTACCAATTTATTATACTTTTCCTTAATCTCTGGTTCAAAATCAATTTCAAGCTTAACATAGCAGTTTGCAATTTGCTCCTTCGTTTGCTTGATAGCTTCTTTTTGCAGTTCAATATCTGCTTTTAAATTGTCAGGTATTGTTTTTTTTATTAATCCATAAAGTAGCACATAACTCAAGTTTAGCTTTACTTTGGATGAACCTAATGAAGCTTGAATTTTAAGTAAGTCATTCTTTAATTCTTTCCTTTGTTGGTTCGCCAAAATTATAGATTCTTTAATACCTTGCATATTTTGACTTGTTATTTCATGAATGTCCGCACTAAAAATATTATCAGAGAGTTCAATGCTTTGTTCAGGATAAATTTCAGGAATCGTATTGGTATTATTAGCTGACAGTTTCTGTCTGTTGTAAATGCCTAAAATGGGAATACCGGTATTTAAATAAGTACCCGATTTTCCAAAATTAACACTTGCTCCCTTAATACCAACAGAGGTAGAAATACCACTCTTACTTAAATTCAGGTGTACCCCTGGTATTATTTTAATTCTTTTACGAAAACTCCAAGCCATAATCTATAATTTTAAAGTAAAATAAGCGAATAAATTTATACCGTTTTTTAAAACTTAATTATACGTGCTCCAAATTTATATTTCCTTTGTCATATAATTTTACGGCTTTCCTCATAAGCATAAAAAATCCTGAAAAGATTCAGGATTTTTTATGTTTTGTTTTTGTTGTAAGCAAACTCTTTAAAACTGCGCTTAAAACAAAAAACATTTTATCGTCTTGCTCATAGTATGTTGCAATGCGGTCTGTGTGGAACGGTCACCGAGAGAAGTCGAAGTGTTGTTGTCTATGTAGATCAGTTCTCTTTTTAAGAGCATACTGTGTTTACTAGTTAACTTTTGTGTTTAATTTTCCAGCAAAGTCTGCATTATCAAAGTAAAAAGCTCCACTAGCTTCTAATCTTTTAGAAAAATTATTACCATAACTTCTTCCGCCTATTATTTGTTTCTCACCCAATACAGTCCATACAATTTTTAAATTATTATTATGCAGAAACGACATAAAAGAATTTTTACGAACAAGAAGATAAGGTGGTGAATCATTGTAGACATTTGTAGCGAAACATTGTACAACATTAGCATTATCTATAAATTCTCCATCTCTTTGGCTGTTCATCAAATTCATGCCATTGTAAATTATGGAACATGGTTTTAAAAAACTTAAAGTTTTTTCTTTAGAGTTATCAAATTCTTCCTCCCATAAATAGCCTTGCGCTGTTAAAACTATGCTCACTTCAAATCCCTTGGATTTTTCATCATCGATGATTATCCATTCTGTCCCTTCATAATATTTATTCATAAAATATTCATCTGCAGGAGACCAATAAAACTCTCTATTGAACATTTCGTATCTATCAGAACTTTCGGGCATCCAACCTTCCATAAAGTTCTGCTCAACTGCCCAATTTTTAAATAAATCAAATTCATTATCATGAACTAGATAGCTTCTAATATTGCACCAGAATTCTTTATGAGGTTGATCCCATTTTTCTTCGCCAATTTTTTTAGGTTCTGACCAAGACAAATATGCTTCTAAAATTAGCCACTCATCACCATTTTCGTCATTTATCAGTATCATATCTTTCATATTTGGTAATGAATTTGAATCTTCTATCCAGTTTTCATTGGTTGAGTTCCAATCAAAAATATTATTTTTTGTCCACCAAAAATCTTCGGGTTCTTCGTCATCATAGCTTCCAGTTTCTTTTATAAGAATTGTTGGGTCAATATCTCTGACATAAGGATCCCATGGTCCTTCATAAGTTTCTGCTTTCTCTCCTTGCCAGCGTTCTTTTTTTATAAAGTTATCAGATAGTAATGCCATATATTCATAATATGCAATCCATTGATATTTTTTTCCAATTCTTTCATGAGGTTCAGTACTCCTTCCTCGACCTGAGCCGATTTCTTGATCAAAAGAAAGATGTAAATCTGGATTCCATCCTAGTTCAATGACTTTTGACAGTATTAATCTTTGAGCAATTCTTAAGTCAAAAAATTCACTGGTATCAATGATTTTATGATTATGATCTAAAAAAGGCTCTATATCAGTCTCATATTCAATTAGTAATTCACTAGATATTGTATTTTTGAAGTTAGCTCTAATTACTTCTAAATCATCTTCTGACTTTCTACCAATTGCTATATTATGATCAAAGATACTGTCTTCAAATATTACGTCATCGGATTTTTCAGTTATGATAGGATCAAGACTATTATATAATTCATATTGCTCAGGATTCAACTTATCAATAAAATTTTTTAATAACCGCTTCCTGTCAATTGGATTTTCATTTTTTTTACATCCAGACCACTTCGAGTAACCACTGTTAGTTCCAATGGTATATCTTGCAAAGTCACCAAAACTCATTACAGAACTCCATATATGCCTGTAATTATCATTATTGTACTTCTCTTCTAACTCATCCTGAGATGGAATTTCTTCTGGCCAATTACTATTATACGGTGGACGAATCAGTGTTAAGTCAAAACTTAGTTGAATACCTAATTTATTAGCGTACTCAATTGCTCCTCTAGCATAATCTCTTAATAATATATGGGGGTTAAAGGATGCTGATCCACTAAATACACATTTATAAATATATTCACATACTCCACTTATTTTTTCTATTTCATTAGTTCTCAATACACAACCATAAGTAACAGCAAATAGTCTCTCATAAACATACGGATCGTTAACTCCTTCAAACAGTTTAAGAAGTTTTTGTAAAACAGTTAACCTATTTTGCAGAAGAGAAATTAGTGCTTTCGTAGCACAATCTCTAAGTTTACGGTTAGTGGAAGTAAGAAACCATGATAATGTAATGGCAGATAATAAGATTGACTCATCAGCAATATGTGATTTGTCTGTCTGGTTCCATGCCCAGTCTACCAGCCTTCTCACAGATGAATCATAATTATATTTATATTTGAGGAATTGTGTCCAGTTTGCATCTCGTTCCGCGAGAGAGAATTTTGTCAAGTAACTATGTAGAAAATTAGCGTTATAATAGTGATCTGGAATTCCTGTAACAGCAATAATTGTTTCCCAAAATAGATCATTTGTACCTTCGTAATAAAAAACGAATTCGCGAATATATCCTTTCGAATTTTCAGTGATAGTGTCAATTTTCCTCCAAATTAAACTTTGGACAAACGACTCGATAATTGGATAACTTTTTAGTAATTGTGAGGGTATAATATTGTAAAATTCATTTCCGTTTTTTTCAGGAAGCTGGATTGCAAAAGCTTCAATTAAACCTTTGTATATATATATTGCATCATCATTTTCTACATATTTATAAAGTTTACCACCTTCTTTAAACTCTTTCTCAACGTCAGCAGTATTTTGAAGCAAATATTGAACAGTTAGATGGTCTTCGAATCGCTCATATGCTAAATAAACCCCTTCTTCATGATCATCCCCATCTTTCCAAAAACGATTCTTTGATAATAAACCTTCTGTAACTAATTCATCTAAAAATCCCTTTTTGTCAATAAAGTTTGAAATAGAATCATTAACAACTGAATGTGCTAATTCATATGGAATATATCGAAGTTGATTTTCAACTTTACATTTCATTAAAGCATTGATAGATTTCTGTACAAGGTTTAAACCATCTGAATAACCAATTCTATTCGGTTTTGATAAAACAATATTTACATTTTTGATAAAAAAGTTAATAATTGAAGTGATTCCCTGAAGACCATTAGGAATCCGGGTTAATCCAGCCTTGTTAATTCCTTCGCAAAATAGTTTTAAAAAGAGCGGGTTTTGAAATTCAGGGTGCAACAATGGTACATTAGGTAGTTCAATCTTATAATTATCAAAAAATAATTTACTTGCTTCATACTCGATATTCCTAAATCCATAGTGATGATGTTGTACTAAATCAATATTGGGTATTTCCGCTTCAGGAAAAATTAAATTTTTGTAGGAGCTTCTTATAGTCAATACAAGACCAAGCCATTCATATTTCTTTATATCATTAATGAAGCTTTTTACAAATTGACTCCAGAAAAGATTACCTTTTCCTTCATTGATCGCATCAATAAAAAGAATGATCCTTTTTCCTGATTCTTCAGCTCTTTGATTTAATTTTGTAAGAAAATCTTTAGATTTAGAGTTTATCTGAAGTCTTTTAAAAATTTGTGTCCATGGATCTTCTTCGGTAACAAAATGTTGACCAAGAAGAAAAACACTTTCATAGCCTTTATCAATCCTTCTCGAAACTATATCTCCAATCAAATGAGATTTTCCAATACCAGCCTCACCATCAAGTAGTAAAAAAGGATTATTTGCAAGCTTAAATGAAGTATCATGAATTAAACTTTGAAAGGAAGAAAGCTCGTGCTCAAATTCTCTAATGTTTCTTAACTCAGAACCATGTTTATGATAATATTGATAATCATTTTTTTCTCTTTGTATTTTGCTTTCTTCTGTTATGTAAAATTCATAGATCCGTTTTACTGATCCTTGAGCTTTATTCAGTAAGTTATCTAACTCATTTACGGGAATTGAAGCAGTTCCTAAGAAATCAATTTTATAAAGCAAATTCTGTAATTCATCAAATTCATTTTTTAAACTCTCAAGACTTTCTTGTACTTCAGGTTGATTCTTTAATATTTTTTTTCCTTTTATTAAGAACTGGTCAAAAAGCTTTATTGATTTTCTTTTGAAATCTTCAGTTCTTCCAATCCCTTCAAATATCTGGGATATTTCAAGGTTTAGATTTAAAGAGGCAGTATATCTTTTTCCAAGATCGTCAATTGAAGATTTACATTGTTCAGTAAGCCAGTCATTATTAGGTTGAAAAGTAGTTTCTGAAAGAAGAGTACTAATATCGTCAGTTATCTTGTTGATTTTGCCCTCTATTCTATTTAGATGTGTATCTAATTCATAAATTTTTGATTTGTAATTTTCTTCGACAAACAATTTCTTTAAATTCTTGTCATTTAATATTTTATCTGCAAAAATCTTATAAAAGGAGTTTAATTCATCGATCGTAGGAATTATAATATTAGAATTAGTAGTTATTACCTTAATAATTGAATCATAGTCAAAATCTGAATTTTTAAAGAGAATAAACTTGTTCAATTCATCAAAGAATATTTGAGAATGGTAAAATGGAAACTTATTGAAAGTTTTTTTTCTAGACTTTTCTGCCTCAAAATCATTAATTGTTTCGTAGATTAATTTACTTAATCTATTTTTATACTTCTCAGTAGGAAATAAAAACTTTTTAATTCTACCATAACCTTCTTCTTTTATAAACTGATCAATAAATTTTAAGGCTACATAAGTTATTATTGTTATAGATATTGGTTCCATCAAAATTGATTTTATGTTATCTTAAAAAATAAGTCATACTTTTTTTATTATTATAAATATTGTTATGTCACGGTTTCGTTTGTATAGATGCTTATACTTCTCCAATACGATATATCACAATAATTTTTTTTCTGCTTTGTAAAAATTTATTCTATAATATTCTTTACTTCCTGGTTCAATTTCATGTAGACTTACAAGCACATTTAACGGTATTACTTTAACACTACTTACAAATACTGAAATTTGAAATTCACTCTGATAATAGACGTCTATGCTTTTACGTGAATTTGGATATTCTAGAATTCTATTTCACGTAAAGAATTATACTCATTTATAATCTTTACATCTCCGCAATACAAATTTTCCATTTCAGGATTTTTAGATTTTTCTCCCTTCCAGTATAAGTGAGCTTGTTTAACAATATTGATATCAGATAGTATTCCTAATTCTAAAATATTAGAATCAACTTTAAGTATTTTTTCAGCTTCAATTTCTACTTCATATATTTTGATTTTACTGGCTTGTGTTTGAGTAGTAAGTTTGTCTATCCAAAAATTTAATTCTGTATGTCCTTCACTCAAAAATATACAACTACTTCGCGAAGGAAGATGATTGAAGTATTCACTTCTTACTTCTTCGAAAATTTTTTCCCAATATCTAGAGTTTAAAAAGTAACTGTTATAATTTATTGTTTCCAGAAACCTTCTTTTAGTTTCGGCACATTCTAAATCAATTTTAGAATTACTATTTACAATATTATCTAAAAAGCCTAAATATCCTATTTTCTCGTTCAATAAATTTGTATCTGTCGTTGTATTATATGGTACAGATGAGGGATTAATTATAGCTTTAGTTCTAAAATTAATAAAATTTTCATCGATACTAAACTTTTCATTATCAAACAAATTTATATTGTTAAAGTCAGTACGAATATGATAATATTTACTCTTGCTCATTTTTAAAAAATGTTCTTGATTTAATTA
>CAJYTF010000028.1 GCA_913777665.1 uncultured Myroides sp. | reverse complement strand
GTTCGAGTCCCTCCAGAGGCTCAATAAAACTAAAAAAACTCCTAAAGAAATTTAGGAGTTTTTATATTTTACAAAATTAAACTTATGAAAAAAATAATTGCTCTTATTACATCTTTTGTAATTCTTTCTTGTTCTTCTGATGATGATCAAAAACAATTGCCACTAACAATGAATGGAAGTAATTCCGTTGAATATACGTTTAACGGAAAAAGAATGTCTTCATTTGATTCTGACGAGGATGCTAAAGAAATTATGTGTAATGTATCTAAAACAAACACATGGATTTATTTTAAGTTAGGAAAAAACAATGAATATTCTACTTTGTCGCTTTCTTCTTCTACTGGTTTTGAAGAAGGAAAAACATATTCAATAAAAGGAAATCTAAATTATAATGTTAAGGCATCTAATGAATTTTATGGACCAAACATTCCTTATGTAAGTTGTTCTACAAACAATGAAATAGGAGGGACTATTAAAATTGAAAAACTTGATTATACCAACAGAATTATAGCGGCAAAATTTAGTTATGATTGTGCAGATGATAGAGGGAACGTATATGCTGTTCGTGACGGATGGTTCGATTTAAAATTTTAAACATGAAAAAACTACTATCAATTTTTGCCATTCTTTGTGTTGTTTCTTGCTCTTCAGATGATAATGTAATCAATCCTTGTAACGAACAAGTTGTTTCTTATTATCAAAAAGATCAACAATTAGTCAATGATATAAAAAATAATGTAATAGCTATAGAATTTGATTATAGAGTTTCTGATAATGTTATAAGCAATAGGTTAAAGGAGAAGATTTCTTTATTTGATTTACAACTTAATTCAGAAGGAATAATTACTGCTATTTATCCAGATATGTTTTCAACTTATCCTGCTAAAGTTGTTTTTGGATATTTTAAAGAAGGAAATTTATCTTGCGAAAAGTTAAATGAATACATCAGTCAAATCCAAAATATTTCTGAAGTGCATAATGTACGAAAAGTAATTGAAGGATCAAATAAGTATTCAATAATGAAGGAAACAAATATTATTGTTGTTAAACTGCAAAATGAATCAGAAATATCTGCTTTACAAATCCAGGCTGATAAATATGGTTATATTGTTACTGAAAATGATCCAATAAACATGAGTCAGAATGAGGAGCTTGTTTATTATTTAGTTGATGAAACAGCCAAGAAATCAATAATAGAAATGGCAAAAATGTTGTCACAAGCTATTAAATACGAATATATTTCACCTCAGTTTACAAATTTTGGTTAAAAAAACTCCTAAATTTATTTAGGAGTTTTTTTATGGTTTTAATTTTCTTCTTTCTGACCCATCATCATTAAATAAGCCTTAAGAAACGGATCAATTCCGCCGTTCATTACACTGTCAACATCGCTGGTTTCAAATTGTGTGCGAACATCTTTTACTAATTTGTAAGGATGCATTACATAATTTCGAATTTGCGATCCCCATTCAATTTTCATTTTGTTGGCTTCAATTTCATCGCGTTTTGCTTGTCGTTTCTTCAACTCAATTTCGTACAATTGCGATTTAAGCAACTGCATGGCTTTGGTTTTGTTGTCGAGCTGCGAACGAGTTTCAGAGTTTTCAATAATAATTCCGGTAGGGTGGTGGCGTAAACGCACGGCTGTTTCCACTTTATTTACGTTTTGCCCACCTGCACCAGATGATCGCATGGTTTCCCACGAAATATCAGACGGATTAATTTCAATTTCAATAGTATCATCTGCTAACGGATACACATATACCGATGCAAATGATGTATGACGCTTCGCATTACTATCAAACGGCGAAATTCGAACCAAACGATGCACGCCGTTTTCGCCTTTTAAATATCCGAACGAAAATTCACCTTCAAACTCTAACGTAACCGTTTTTATTCCGGCAACATCGCCTTCCTGAAAGTTTAATTCCTTGATTTTGTAACCGTTTTTCTCGCCCCACATTAAATACATGCGCATTAACATGGCAGCCCAATCGCAACTTTCTGTTCCACCTGCACCCGCTGTAATTTGCACAACTGCGCTTAAACTGTCGCCTTCGTCCGAAAGCATGTTTCTAAACTCTAAATCTTCAACAATTTCTACTGTTGCTTCATATTGTTTTTGAACATCTTCTTCCGATGCATCTCCTTCAGCAAAAAACTCCATTAAAACCTGCAGTTCTTCGGCATTGCTTTGTGCACTTTGATAACCTTCTACCCATTTCTTTTTAGATCGAATGTTTCGAACCAAAATTTCGGCTTCTTTGGCGTTATTCCAAAAATCTGGAGCAAAAGTTTTTTCTTCTTCGTTTTGTATTTCAATTAATTTCTGATCGATGTCAAAGATACCTCCTTAACGCACCAAGGCGATCAATAAGACCCTTTATTTGATCTGTAGTAACCATTTTTGTATGATTTTTGTTAGATAACAAATGTACATTTATCTTAAAGAATAAAAAAATGAAAACGGTGAATCTATTTTTAGGAATTATGGGGTTGAGTTTTATGAGTTGTGTTGCGCAGACTAAAACCGATGCTGTTGATAATGGAACGACTAAAATTGAAAACGGAAGAATAACGCTATCGAACCCCGATTTGGAATACGAAGTGATTATTATGGATAATGGTTTTGAACGATGGTTTAGCACAAACCGGAAACCAAAAGATCATTATTCTATTACTTTTTTAGAAAATAAAAACCGCAGATGGGTTCAGGAATGGAATGCTCGTGCCAGTAGAATGAACAGTATTATTGAATATACAATTGATTATAATTCGCAAACCCATTACGGCTACGAAGTAAATTATATGTTGTATCACTATTTATTGTATTTTCAGCAAGTTAATAATTTACGATTAGATTAAATTATTTGTAAATTTGCATCGACAAAAAATGAAATATGGCTTCGTTAAAACAAAAGTGGGGAATTACATCTAATTTTCAGTTTATCGTAATTTTAGTAGTGTTTGCTATTACAGGCAGTACATCGGCGTATATTACGCGTCCGGTTTTAGAATTGATCGGTATCACAAAAGAAAGTATGCATCCGTTAATTTACTGGCCATTGTCGTTAATTTTAATTTTGCCTGTTTACAAAGTTTTGCTGATTATTATTGGAACGATATTTTTACAACACACCTTTTTCTGGAATTTTGTTAAGAAGATGTTGATTCGTATGCGATTAGGATTTTTATATGGAATAAAAAAATAAGCGAAACGTTAAGTTTCGCTTATTTTTTTGTTTATTATTAA
>CAJYTF010000027.1 GCA_913777665.1 uncultured Myroides sp. | reverse complement strand
TAATATTGTATAAATAATAAAAGAAACAATAAAATTAAAAAAGAGCGAGAGCGTTAATACCTAGTATAGATTGGTTTTCTTCGTATTTCTTTGAAAATGCTAAAACTGCCGAAATTATAAAAAAATGTATTGGTACTATAAAGAACAAAATAATAATTTTAAACCCTAAAGGATTATTAAACTTTATTAATAAATTGTAGGTTATTGGTAAAAAACAAATGTTGGCTAATATGATAATAACAGCTATTATCCTGCTGATTGTTTTAATTTTCATTATTATTTTTAACTTTTTTCGAACATACTTCTTTACGACCACTCTGGGTTGATTTATAGACAGGTTTCTTTGTTTTCTGGTTCTGTTGGTTCGTTGTATTCAAAATATTTTTCAAATAACTTTTTTAGGAATACATTCTTAAAACTTGTGCTCTTAAATCTTATGAAAATCCGTTTCAATTTTTACATTGGCAAAACTGCGGAACATGTGCATAACGCCACAATATTTTTCAACCGAAAGTTCTACGGCACGGTTTAATTTTTCTTCGTTTAAATTACTTCCGTAAAAATGGTAGGTAACCGTAACTTTGTCGTAAACCTGTGGTTCGGTATCGGTTAAAAATCCTTGGGTTTCAATATTGAAATCGGTTACTTCCAAACGCATTTTTTTAATCAGCGAAGCAACATCCAACCCCGAACAGCCGGCTAAAGCCGACAACATCAACGCTTTTGGACGTAGCCCGTTGTTTGTTCCACCAACTTCTTCGGCAGCATCAATGATTAACGAACCGCCCGGATTGGTCGATTCAAACTGCATGTTTCCTTTCCAGGTTGTGGTAATTAAATGGCTACTCATTTTTATTCTTTTTTTCTTTTTGTTTACCTGCTACAATTACAACTATTTCGCCTTTTGGCGGTTTGGCTTCAAAATGTTTCAACACTTCTTCTACCGATCCACGTACCGTTTCTTCGTGCAGTTTTGATAATTCACGCGACACCGAAACCTGACGTTCTTTACCAAAATAGGTTTCAAATTCTGCCAATGTTTTCACCAGTTTATGTGGCGACACATACAAAATCATGGTTCGGGTTTCTTCTGCCAATGCTAAAAAACGAGTTTGACGACCTTTTTTATCAGGCAAAAACCCTTCGAAAACAAATTTATCGTTTGGCAATCCGCTGTTTACCAACGCAGGTACAAAAGCAGTTGCGCCCGGCAAGCATTCCACAGGAATATCGTTTTCTACACAGGCACGCGTTAACAGAAATCCGGGATCGGAAATTGCAGGCGTTCCAGCATCAGAAATCAACGCAACAGTTTGTCCGTTTTTTAATTTCTGCACCGTATGTTCCACCGTTTGATGCTCGTTATGCATGTGGTGGCTGTGCATTTGCGTACCAATTTCAAAATGTTTTAATAGTTTGCTGCTGGTACGCGTGTCTTCTGCCAAAATTAAATCGACTTCCTTTAAAACCTTAATGGCTCTAAAAGTCATGTCTTCTAAATTGCCAATGGGCGTTGGCACAATGTATAATTTACTCATTTTTTGAGTTTCTTTTTATTATGTATTCCACAGATGTAAGGTTTTATCTTTAATATTTCACCACATAGATATATAGAAAAAATAGCTTTTATAAAGACTTTTTAGTTGCTCATAGTTTTTAAGCTATGCTTAAAAAACGGTCTATGTTTTCTAAAAAATTAAACATTATTTCTATGTGGTTTATTAATTATCAACCTTTTTGGATTAGATTTATCTGTGGTATATCAAACTTGCTACAAAAATCTTTTTTCAACCAACTGCATAAAACGGTTTTCGTAATCTTCTTTTCCGTTCCAGTTGTTAAATTCGGGTTTAACCAAATCGTCTATAAAATCTTTTGCTTCTTCGTAACTTTCAATGGTATTTAATTGTGCAATTACTCGGTTTAAATCATCGCTGCTGCCGTTAAACAAGTTTTTTTCAAACGCAATTCTATCATTCAAGCCAATCGAAATTTTATTGGCAAATGCATCGTTTATCGATTTGTTTAAAGGAATTTGACGGTAATTTTCTGTCGATTTTTCTGCTGACTGATTGGTTACAAAATGCTGCGATCCCTTAAAAGTATCTTCTTCTTTTTCGTTAGAATCATTCGTATTAAAAAGCTCGTTATGTGGAATAGAAAAAACAGGATCGATCTCTAACGTAGCACGTTCAACCGCTTCTTTTGCATCTTCCACAGGATCTAACTGTTCCACGATTTTTATTTCTTCTTCTACTTCTTCAACCGATTTTATGGTTTCTTCGATCGATGGCGTAAATTCAACTACATTACTTTCAGTTTGCACTTCTTCTTCAGTAGAAATTTCTTCAACAATTTCCACTTTATTTTCTTCGATTTCTTCGATTTCTTCTGTTTCTTCAACATTTTCAACCGAAGCTTCAACCGGTGGCGCCGCATCAATATCAGCTGCATTGGTCACGCTTAATTCAATTGGGGTAATTAATTCTTCCTCAAAAGTTACCACATCGTCTTTCTTTTCTTCCGTTAAAAAAACACTTGCAGGTTGTTCGTTTACAGGCTCTGTCGATTTTACTTCTTCTAATAATTTTTCCGGAGTGATCGATGGATCCAATCTAAACTTGTTATCTTCATAAAACTGCAATAAAATCAATTTGTTATGCAGCAATTCGGTTTCTTTCAACAAAGAAGAAATTTCCGATTTATCTTTTAATTTCAAGATTCGGTGGGCGATACTTATTAAATCTGATTCAATGATTTTCTTCATAACTTTTAACGGTTTTAAATTTTACCAACTTATTTTTTGATAAATTTGCAGGATACAAAGTAACAGAAAAAACTGTTTTAAACAACTTATAATTGCTAAAATGTTTCTTGAAAATCCGGTAAATCATACAGAAAAATTTGGATGGATCGAAGTGATCTGCGGCTCGATGTTTTCTGGCAAAACCGAAGAATTGATTCGTAGATTGCGCCGTGCACAGTTTGCCAAACAGCGCGTGGAGATTTTTAAGCCGGCGGTTGATACCCGTTACGACGACGAAAATGTGGTGTCGCACCAAGGAAACGAAATTAGATCTACACCCGTTCCGGCTGCTGCAAACATCAGAATTTTAGCCGATGGTTGTGATGTAATCGGGATTGATGAAGCGCAGTTTTTCGACGATGAAATTGTTACGGTTTGCAACGATTTGGCTAATGCGGGAATCCGCGTAATTGTTGCCGGTTTAGACATGGATTTTAAAGGGCAACCTTTTGGATCAATGCCTGCTTTAATGGCAACTGCCGAATATGTTACCAAAGTTCATGCGGTTTGCACGCGTACTGGAAACTTAGCCAATTACAGTTTTAGAAAAGCTGCTAACGACAATTTGGTTATGTTGGGCGAAACCAATGAATACGAGCCTTTAAGCCGAGCGGCTTATTTTAAGGCGATGCGAGAAAATCAATAGGTTTTTAATACCTACAAGGTTTTTAAACCTTGCAGGATAACTTTACTTTAAAATATAACGTACGTTTAATTTGGTATTTGTATCTAAAACACCCTCTAACGGTTGGTATTTTAAAAGTCCGTCTTTTGTAAGTTCTATAATTTTTACTTTATCTTTTTCGAACCACGTAATCTGGTATTCCAAATCGGTTGGTTTAATTTCAAGCGCATTATTACTTTGGTCTGCACTGCTGATTACTGCCGACCCGTAAAATTGGTTGTAATAATCGAACAAATCAAAAGTTAAAGGTTCTGTAACTTCTGCATTTAAAGGCATTAACACGTTTGGAGCAACAAACATTTGTGTTTTGGTCAATAATTCTTTTCTTAAAACTTCTTGGTTCGATGTTTTTAACTGTTGTTCGATCCATTCTTTGTAAGATCCTTCAAAACCTTTGGTTTGTGCGTGTTCGTACGCTTTTTCGCCATCGGTTCCCACTACAGATTCTACCCACTCGGTAAAAGTTCCGTAAAAACCGTGTTTTAAAGCCATTTCGTAAGGCGATTTTCCTTTAGATGTATTTAAAGATTGGATCCATTCGGTTACAATTGCCGTAGTTTTATCGCGTTTGGCAATTTCAACATCAACTTCGCGTCCCCAAAGCATCTTCATCCACTCTTCTTCTGTGCCTTTGTATCCTTTATCAAGCGCTTGTTGGTAAGCTGTTTTACCACCTTTGGCATCAATCATTTCAATCCATTCGGTTACTGTTCCATCAAAACCTTCGTTAACGGCAATTTCGTAATCGTTGCTTGGTTTGGCGATAATTGGCGTGTTGGTTGCCGATACTTTCACAGGAACTTCTTCTACAACTTTAGGCTTTTCTTCTACTATTTCAGGCTGATTTTCAACAACTGTATTTTGTATAGGATCAAACGGAACTTCTTCTCTTTTTACCACCTCAACAACTTCAATCACATCTAACAAAACAGATTGCGGATTTTCGCTGGTAATCAAAACCGGTTCGTTGGTATTTAGTTTGGGTAATTCAGGAGCAACAGCAACTTCTTCTTTTGCAGGAACAACTGGAACTTCTTTTTTAGGAACTTCAACCACATCAATCACATCTAAAACAACAGGTTTTTTTTCTGCAACAGCCTCAACAGGTTTAGTATACGTAATTAAATCGCGTTTTTGGATCGATTTTGAAAGCGTAGTAAAATCAGAAGCCGAAACAATGTACGTATCTAAAGCTTCTACCGGAAACAGATAAACCACATCGTTTACATCTTTTATTTTTAAAGGATTTTTATTGTCTTTTGATATCGTAAAAAGTGTTTTAAAATCAGCATACGGCTTAAATAAATCATTGGTATTTAAAATTTCGTACCATTGATCGTCAACCCACATAAAAAAACCTTCGTGAATAAACTTTGAATCTGGGTGAATCAAAACATTGTACCCAAAGTCATTTCCGTCGGCAGTTGCTTTTTTATAAACATCTTCAATTTGTAGATATGGCGCTGCATAATACACCGTATTTGCCTGCTGGGCAGTTACCGCGAAAGGAATACAAACTAAAGTTACGAAATATTTCAACATTTTTTTCTTTTTAAAACGTTGCAAATGTACATATTTATCAAAAATAAATAACAAATTGCCAACATGGTTTATCTTTGTATTAACAAACTAAAATTTTAAATGGAAACAACATCATACGTTACAACTACTTTTAAGGATACTATTGCTTTTGTAGAATTTTTTCACCCGGCAAGTAATTCGTTCCCAAGTTCGCAACTGGCTGAACTAACAAATGCAATTAACGCTTTAAATTCGAATAATGAAGTTCGAGTTATTGTGTTGAAAAGTGCGGGCGAAAAGGCTTTTTGTGCAGGTGCATCGTTTGATGAATTGTTGCAGGTGAGTAATTTGGAACAAGGCGGACAATTTTTCAGCGGATTTGCAAATGTTATCAATGCCATGAGAAAATCTAACAAAATAATTATTGGTCGTATTCAAGGAAAAACCGTTGGCGGCGGTGTTGGTTTGGCAGCTGCGTGCGATTATACGTTTGCTACTAAAAATGCTTCGATTAAATTGTCGGAATTAGCAATTGGCATTGGTCCTTTTGTGATTGAACCTGCTGTGAGCCGAAAAATTGGAAAACCTGCTTTAGCCGAAATGACGCTTGATGCCGAAAATTGGAAAAGTGCCGATTGGGCTTTTGATAATAAATTATTCACTCAATTGTTTGATGATGCTGCACAAATGGATGAAGCTTTGGAAAAATTCGCCACACGTTTAAGCACTTACAACCCGGAAGCTTTATACGAAATGAAGAAGGTTTTATGGGAAGGAACAGAAAATTGGGATACACTTTTAAAAGAACGCGCTGCTATTTCGGGCAAATTGGCTTTATCTGATTTTACCGTGAATGCATTGAACGCTTTTAAGGGGAAATAATATAAAAGCTGTCATTCTGAACGAAGTGAAGAATCTTTACTTGAGATTCCTCCTTTGTCGGAATGACAAGTTTTGTCAAGCTCAACTCGATTCAGCTTCTCATTGAAGTATACTCCATTTAATTCTGTGTTAATCTGTGCATCTGTGGTTTTTAGCCAAGCAGTATCAGCTATTAAATTTTAAATCACTAATTTTGCTAAAAATTTTCGTATCATGAGTTTTATCAGAATCACCAAACAATTTACTTTTGAAACCGGTCATGCACTTTATGGTTACGACGGTAAATGTAGAAATGTTCACGGACACAGCTACAAACTGTCGGTTACCGTTATTGGGCAGCCTATAACCGATAAAAATCATGTAAAATATGGAATGGTGATTGATTTTACCGATTTAAAAGCCATTGTTAAAGAAGAAGTGGTTGATCAGTTTGATCATGCTACTGTTTTTAACCAAAACACACCGCACGTAGAATTGGCTAAGGAATTAGAACAACGCGGACACCATGTTATTTTGGTTGATTACCAGCCTACAAGCGAAAATTTAGTGATTGATTATGCCGAACGCATTAAAAACCGTTTGCCGCAAAACATAAAATTATTTTCTTTGCGTTTACAAGAAACCGAAAGTTCGTACGCAGAATGGTTTGCTTCTGATAACCTGTAAGCAATGATTACGTTAGAAATTCCTGCAGATAAAAAAGTTTATTTTACGTCCGATCATCATTTCGGAGCGCCAACCCGTGAAAAAAGTCTTCCGCGCGAAGCCTTATTTTTAAAGTGGTTAAACGCTATTGAAAAAGATGCTGGCGCGTTGTTTATCGTAGGTGATTTATTCGATTTTTGGTTTGAATATAAAAAGGTTGTTCCCAAAGGATTTGTCCGTATTCTGGGAAAACTGGCACAAATGCGCGATAACGGCTTGCCTATTTACTTTTTTGTAGGAAACCACGATTTATGGATGGAAGATTATTTTGAAGAAGAACTGGATATTCCTGTTTTTCACGAACCTAAAGTTTTTAAAATATTCGACAAAACCGTTTTTATTGGTCATGGCGATGGTTTGGGTCCGGGTGATAAAGGCTACAAACGCATGAAAAAAGTGTTTACCAACAAGTTTTCAAAATGGTTGTTTCGCTGGTTGCATCCAGATATTGGTGTTCGTTTGGCGGAATATCTTTCGGTAAAAAACAAACTGATTTCGGGCGATGACGATGCAAAATATTTGGGCGAAGAAAACGAATGGCTCATTTTATACGCAAATAAAAAGGTAAACGAACAATTTGCCGATTACTTTATTTTCGGACACCGACATTTACCAATGACACTTCCGTTGAAAAACAATCCAAGCGCCTTATACATTAATTTAGGCGATTGGATTCAGTATTTTACTTTTGGAATTTTAACTTCCTCAGGTTTTGCATTGAATTCGTTTTCGCAGGCTGATCTTTCGGTTCCTTTTCTTCCAAAACCCAATCATGGTGGCTAAAATGGCTCCATTCTTCGGCAGCTAAATCAACATTTTGATCTATTAAACGGCTGCTTGGTCTAGAATTGATACTTACACTGCTTCGCATGGCGTAAACGGCAACATCTTTCCCCTGACTTTTAAAATGATCTTTAATTTTATGTGCCATTTGCCAAATAACGTCGGGTGCATTTAAGCGCGAACGCTGTTTTTCGTTCAGCAATTCCGTGTTATTAAAAGTTAAGCGTTCGTTTGTTTTTTTATCGATCACTTTAAAATGTGTTTCTCCGGTGCGCGATCTTAACATCATTCGCCAGCTTAAACGATGTCCTTCTTCGGTCCACAAAACATCGCCCTTAATGAACCAGTGACGAATAGGTAATAAAATTTGAATGATTAAATATGGAACAAAAAAGTATTTAAAAATACTGCTGTAATCTGAGGCTGTTTCGCCATGGTATTCTTCTTTTGGTCTTTTTCTAAAAAAGAAATTCCGAATTTGATTTGGCGGAAAAAAGAACACGCAAAAACTCAATGCAAAGTACGGAAACACGCCAATTTGCAAGGTTATGGAATTGAATATGTGAAATATTAACGAAGCGATAATAGCAAACCAACGAGTACGTTTCCAAAGAAGTGCAGGAACAATTAATCCGTCAAAAGCAATACCCATGTATGCAATAAACAATTGAAATTCGGTTTTTTTGAACAATACTTGTACCGTTTCAGGCACATTCGTCATTCCCATAAACATGTTTCGCGTTACGGTTCCGTCTAACCAATCGGGATAAAATTTGGCAATTGTTGCATAAAAATACACGCAACTTACCTGAATTATAAAAACCAGTCGAACCCATTGCGGCATGTAGTTCTTTTTTATTGCTGGATTTAATTTAGCATCGATCGAAGCATTGGCGTTCGCAGGTAAAAAGCACATGATTAACCCAATTAACCACATTAAATAGTAGTGATTGTTGTACGATGTTTTTTGTCCGAAATAAGCCAAACTCCACAAAACCGTCAGTGCAATAACAGAAAATCGGTATTTGTAACCTAACATCACTCCGACAGAAGCCACAGCCATTAAACCAAAAACCACATACATGGTTTCGTTTTGAAGATGTAGCAGCCATTCAAACCCTATGAAAGTAAAATTGGTCGTGGTATCGATAAAATTTCGATCGACCCATTTTAATGCCAATGCACCAACGGCTTCGGCAAGAAAAATGATGCCGAAAAAAATCCGGAAAACAACTAACGAAGAATTATCTATTTTTTGAAATGCTTTTTTCCACATAACTAATCGATATTTGAAAGGAAATTTCGAGAAAAAACTTCATCGTTCTTTAATGCTTCAATCAACAAATCAATCGAACCAAAACTTTCTTCGTCCCGAATTTTTGTCAGAAAACGAACGGTAATTTCTTCATCGTAAATGGTATCGTTAAAATCAAAAATATAAACTTCTACCGTTTTCTCGGTTCCGCCAACCGTTGGGTTTGTTCCCACGCTTAACATTCCGTAAAAATCTTTGCCTTTAACTGTAACACCAACCACATAAACGCCAATGGCAGGAATTAGTTTGTAATCTTCGGCAACCTGAATATTCGCTGTGGGATAACCAATGGTTCTACCCAACTGTTTGCCCGAAACCACCTTGCCCGAAACCATGTACGGATAGCCCAAATAGGTTTTTGCCAGTGCTACATTGCCCACATTTAAAGCGTTGCGAATTTTGGTTGAACTAACAGAAACATCGTTTAATTCTTCGGCAGAAATCTGTTCTACATCAAAATGGTATTTTTTACCGAATTCTATTAAATCGTGAATATCGGCAGAACGGTTATTTCCAAAACGATGATCGTATCCAATAATAATTTTTCCGATGTTAAATTGATCTACCAAAACAGTTTTCACAAATTCTTCGGCAGATAAATTAGCAAAATCCTGCGTAAACTCCTGAACTACCAAATGATCAATTCCAAATTGATCAATCAAATTAACGCGTTCATCAATCGTATTTAACAATGATATTTGATGATCGGTTTTTAAAACCATTCGTGGATGCGGAAAAAATGTAAGCACCAAGGTTTCGTAACCGTATATTTTTTTTTGAAGTTTCAGTTTGTTTAAAATAGCCTGATGCCCAATGTGCATACCATCAAACGTACCAAGGGTTACAATGGTTTTTTGTGTTGATTTAAAAGATTGTACAGAATTAAAAACGTTCACTTTTACAGTTTTTGCCAAAGTTATTAATAAAATAACGAATGAAAGTTATTTTACGGGAATCTTAATGTAGGTTAATAATTTTAAAAACGAGGTTAACTTAAACTGCTGTTTTGGATAAAGTTAGTATTTTTGGCAAAACAATCATTCTTTTATGAAATTTTACAATAAATTAATTCTTATTCTGCTTATTTTCTTTACAGGAAATTTGTTTGCGCAATTTAATCCTTTTAAAGAAAGTACAGAACGAAATTTTTCCGAAAAGGAAAAGTTCGTTAGAAAACACAATCCAACCGATTTTAAAATTTACAGTTTAAACCTTAAAAATGTTTTAGAGTGGGTTAAAAATGCTCCGGAATTATCTGAAAGACCGTCGGATTTAGTGATTTCGTTACCAGATGCAAACGGACAATTGTCAACTTACTGGGTTTACAACAACGCTGCTATGGAAACTGAATTGGCTGAAAATGTACAAAACATAAGAAGTTTAAAAGCGGTTGATACTAAAAACAGCGGAAACAGTGTAAGCATTAGTATTTCTGATATTTTTGGATTTCATGCCATGGGAATGAAAACCGATGGTTCTGTTTTTTATATGGACAATTACACCAACAATTTAAACAATGTTATGGTGTACCAACGTAGCAGTTTAGAATTACCTAAAAATAATTTTACTTGTTTGGTTCCGGGCGATAGTTTTGATGATGCTATTACTACATTAGAAACTCCGGTACAAACTTTAAGTTTAGATAACAAACGTAGAACCTACCGCTTGGCATTAGCGTGTACTATTGAATATGCAGCTTTTCATGTAACAAACGCACCTGCAGGAACACCAAACACCACGGTGGATCAGAAGAAAAACATTGTGTTAGCTGCAATGAATGTAACTTTAACCCGTTTAAACCAGATTTTTGAACGCGAATTAAATGTTCATTTAAATTTAATTGCAAACAATAAGAATATCATTTTTATTACTTCTGATAATTTTTCAAATAATAATTCAGGTGCATTAATTAGTGAAAGTCAAACTGTAATTGATAATGTCATCGGAACAGCTAATTACGATATAGGTCATACTTTTAGTACAGGACAAGGTGGTTTGGCTCAATTAGGATCGGTTTGTAGTTCATGGTCAAAAGCAGCAGGTATTACAGGTTCTCCTTCTCCAGTAGGTGATGCGTATGACGTGGATTATGTGGCTCACGAAATGGGACATCAGTTTGGAGCAAATCATACTTTTAACAACTCTTGCCAATTCAACAGAAATAACAGTACTGCGGTAGAAACGGGTAGTGGTAGTACCATTATGTCTTATGCAGGTATTTGTCCGCCAGATGTTCAAAGCAATGTAGATGCTTATTATCATACTGTAAGCATTAGAGAAATACAAACTTTTTTACTGACTGCAACATGTGCTCAACAAACTACTGTTACTAATTCACCACCGGTCGTTACATCTTTAGTTGCTAAGACAATTCCTTACGGAACTCCTTTTATTTTAAGCACCACAGCAACTGATGCAAATAACGACCCGTTAACATATACTTTTGAACAAGTTAATACTCAAATAGCTCCTCAAGATCCAATTTCGACTACAAGTACTGTAGGTCCTGCTTTTAGGTCTGTAGCACCTAGCACGAATAATTTCCGTTCCTTTCCGAATATGGCAACAGTTTTAAACGGAACTACAAACAGCAACGGAATTGTTAGTAATGAATGGGAGCGTTTGGCGACTATAGGCAGAACGTATAGTTTTGTAGCAACTGTGCGTGACAACAATGCTACCGGAGCGCGCGTTGTTTATACACAACCAGTTACTATTACGGCTGTAAATACAGGTCCGTTTGTAATTACAGCACCAAACAACAACCCAAGTACTACAGAACCTGTTTGGTTTATGGGATCAAGTAAAACAATTACTTGGAATGTTGCCGGCACCACCGCAAATAACATAAACACAACTGATGTAAACATTTTGGTTTCGACAGATAACGGATTAACATATAATTTGCTTCCAGAAAGTCCCGTACCAAATAACGGAAGTGCAACAGTTACTGTACCAACCAATTTAACAAGCACTTATGATGCACGAATTAAAATTGAAGCTGTAGGAAATATTTTCTATACCGTTTCTAAAAAATTCACGTTATGGGATCCAAATTTAAGTACTGAAAAAGTTATATTAGATAATTTAAAGATTTATCCTAACCCTACAACAAACATTTTAAATGTCGAATTTTCTACAACTGACATTGAAAAAGTGAAGTTTGATATTTTTGATTTAAACGGAAGATTGATTAAAACGGTATCGCAAGAAAATTCTAACCAAATCAATCAGCAGATAAATGTGGAGAGTTTACAAACCGGAACATACATTTTGGTTATAAATACAGGTAAATATACCTCTACACATAAGTTTATTAAGAAGTAGATATAATAAAATCAAAAATAAAATACCCCTAAACATTTTAAGTTTAGGGGTATTTTTTATTCCTCTTGCTTTTCGTTAATCTTGCGCTCCAGTTCTAACTGTAGTTCTTCAATTACAGGGCGAACGGTACTTTCGGGCAAATCAACAATGCGTATATACATTAATCCATCAACCGAATTATTAAATAGTGGATCCACGTTAAAAGCCACTACCCTTGCGTTTTGCTTTATGTACTTTTTAATTAAAACCGGCAAACGCAATCCGCCTGGTTCTATTTCTTCAATCAACTTGTCGAATTTATTCAAATCGGCTTCGGCTTCGTTAAAAACAAAATCTTTATCGGCATCTTTCAAACGTACTTTGTATTCTTGTTTAGCCTGAACATATTGCGCCACATACGGATCGTAAAAATGCGATTTCATAAATTCAATCATCAGCGATTTACTGAAATCCGAAAACTGGTTGCTGATGCTTACCCCGCCAATTAAATATTTATGTTCCGGATAGCGCAACGTAGTGTGTACAATACCTTTCCACAACAAGAACAGCGGCATTGGTTTTAGCTGGTATTCGCCAATAATAAAGGCACGACCCATTTCTATTGACTGTTCCATCATACCGTGCAATTCCGACTCAAAACGAAACAATTCGGTTAAATAAAACCCGTTAATACCGTGCTTTGCATAAATATCTTTCCCAATTCCCATACGGTAGGCACCGGCAATACATTTAGCATCATCGTCCCACAAAAACATGTGTTTGTAAAAGGTATCGTATTTATCTAAATCGATCGATTCATTGGTTCCTTCGCCTACGGCACGAAACGTAATTTCACGCAACCTGCCTATTTCACGTAGAATATTCGGAATATTTGTAGCATCTGTTAAAAAAACTTCATAGTTTTTACTTTGCAGCAAACGATCATCGCCTTTACGTAAATTTTCAATTTCTTTCACCATTAAATCCTGAAGCACCGGGCGTTCGATTTCCTTTGGTGGAGGCGTTGGCAGTTTAAACGATGGTATTTTTATGTATTGCTTTTTATCGTCGTCTTTTGTGGTATTTGCCAGCAGATAGGTTTTCTGACGTAAAAATTTTCCAAAATTTTCTATTGATGCTCCATGTTCGTTTTGTTCTGCAACTGTGATTGGTTTTCCAATACGCACGCGAATTACTCTGTCTTTCTGTGTTAATAATTCAGAAGGAAGTTTCGCTGTTTGTAACGTTGGACTAATTTTAGACAACATATAAAACAACTTGCTGTTTTTGGCGTGGAAATAAATGGGTACCACCGGAACCTGTGCTTTTCTAATTAGTTTTAGCGCACCTTCTTCCCAAGGCTTATCAACAATTTTATTATCTTCTTCAAAATTCGATACTTCACCTGCCGGGAAAATCCCCAATGGTTTTCCGTCGCTTAAATGACGTAAAGTTTCTTTTAATCCTAAAACACTCGATTTGGAATCTTTATGATTTTCAAACGGATTAACCGGCATTACATAAGGCTTTAAAGGCTCAATTCTATGCAAAAGGAAATTCGCGATTATGCGGTAATCAGGATCGCGTTCACGCATTAATTTCAACAATAAAATACCGTCAATTCCACCCAGCGGATGGTTCGATATGGTAATATATGGACCTTGTTTAGGTAAGCGTTTTAATTCTTCGGGATCAATTTCAAATTCTATCTGAAATTCGTTTAAAATGGCATTTAAAAAAGTAACGTCTTCTAAATGTTTATTTCTATCGTAAATTTTATTTAATTGTGATATTTTAAGCACTTTCATTAATAACCAACCAGAAAAAGTACCAATAAACCCGTACTTATCTAATTTTATTACGCGCGCAATTTCTTTAGCGGTTACTAACCCCATTTAACTATTTTTTTGCAAAGATAACAATTCCTTTCACACCTGTTTAAAACCCATTTCATTATAATGCAGTTTTAATCTAAGGTTAAGGTTTTAAATATAATAAAATTTACTTTAGTTTTAATAAATTGTTAATAATATAATTTACATTTAAAAACAAAATAAGTCGTTAAATGTATTTTTCTTAAAAAACGAAATATGTATTTTTGACAAAACACCTACTTATAAATGAAAATTTTATCATACAACGTTAACGGAATTCGCGCTGCAATTACCAAAGGATTTTTAGATTGGTTGCAGGCTGCAAACCCCGATGTTATTTGTTTACAGGAAATTAAGGCAACACAGGATCAAATTCCGGTTTTAGAAATTACGGCTGCGGGCTATCCGTACCAATATTATTTTTCGGCAGAAAAAAAAGGTTACAGTGGCGTTGCCATTTTGTGTAAAACCGAACCAAAGCAAATTGTTTTTGGCACCGGAATTGATTATATGGATAAGGAAGGAAGAAATGTCCGGGTTGATTTTGACAATGTTTCGGTAATGTCTTTATACCTGCCTTCGGGTACGAATATTGATCGTTTAAGCCATAAATTTCAGTACATGGCAGATTTTCAGAATTATATCAACGAACTTAAAAAAGAAGTTCCAAACCTGATTATTTGCGGCGATTACAACATTTGTCATCAGGCAATTGATATTCATGATCCTATTCGCAATGCAAAAGTTTCGGGCTTTTTACCTGAAGAACGCGAATGGCTGGATACTTTTATGAAAAACGGATTTTTAGATTCGTTCCGTATGTTGAATCCGGAACCGCATCATTATTCGTGGTGGAGCTACCGTGCAAATGCCCGAAACAACAATAAAGGCTGGAGAATTGATTATAATTTGATTGCAGAAAATATGAAAGACCGTGTAAAACGTGCGTACATTTTGCCCGACGCTAAACATTCTGATCATTGCCCGGTTGCAATAGAAATTGATTAATAAAAACAACCGTTGGGTGTAATTTAAATAAATAAGAATTAACCACATAGACGAATAGAATTATAACTAATTGTAAAAGATGAGATAGAAAATTATATTATTTTCACATAGTTTGCTATGCGAAAAGTAAAACATCTATCATAATCTTTTAAAAACATAAGAAAAATCTATGTTTCTATGTGGTAGAAATAATTACACAATAAGGGTTAATAAAAACATTTAGAAATATGAAAAAAATATTATTGGCGGCTTGCTGTATACCGCTTTTAACAAGCTGCGTTACCAGAAGATTATACAACGAATTAGACGCAAAATATAAAAACTGCGCTGAAGAATTAGAGCGTTTAACAGGCGAATCATCTGATTTAAAATCGCAATCGTTTGATTTGGGAACGAAGAATCAATCATTACAAAGTCAGCTAGACGATGCTGTTGCCGAACGCGATAAATTAAAAGTTGCGTACGATCAACTGCAAAAAGAATATGGCAGTTTAGAGAAAAACAGCGACCAAGCAATCAAAGCAGAAATTGAACGTTTAAACAGTTTAAAGAAAGAATTAGACGGAAAATCGTCTCGTGTTGCCGAATTAGAGGGTAAACTGGCTGCACAAGACAAAAACCTGCGTAATTTAAAAGAATCACTTTCTAAAGCTTTGTTTGAATTTGAAGGAAAAGGCTTAACGGTGGAACAGAAAAACGGAAAGGTTTATGTTTCAATGGAAAACAAATTGTTGTTCCCATCGGGCAGTTGGACGGTGAGTAACGAAGGTAAAAATGCAGTGGAACAATTGGCGGAAGTGTTGGCTAAAAACTCTGAAATTTCTATTTTGATTGAAGGGCATACCGATAACGATAAAATCATGGGTAATTTAGGTGGCGGCATCACAAACAACTGGGATTTATCAACCAAACGTGCTACGGCAATCGTAAATATCATCGAACAAACCAAAGGCATCGACAAAAAGAACCTAACTGCCGCCGGACGTAGTGAATTTGCTCCGATTGCATCAAACAGCTCTGCAACAGGCAAGGCAAAAAACCGACGAATAGAAGTGATTCTTACCCCAAAATTAGACGAAATATCTAAATTATTAAACGACTTATAAAAGCAAAATCCCGAGGTAACATCCGGGATTTTTTTCAAATATATTTACATGAACGAATTACAAAGCACCATTTATTCCTTTGGATACAATTTACTTAAAGAAGCCGGTTTAAACAGTCAGGCATCGCATTACATCAACACTATTTTACTGCTCATTGCATTTTTTGTTATTTTATATGCGATTGATTATGTATTGCGCCGAATTTTAATGTTACTGCTTATAAAAACCATCAGAAGAAGCAAAACCCGTTTCGACGATTTTTTAATTCACAACAAAGTTTTAAAATACATTACGCATTTAATTCCGCTAATTATTGCAAAACAATCGTTACCGCTTATATTTACTGGTTTTCCGCAAATAACCAATGGCACTGTAAAGCTGGTAGATATTGCCATTATCATAACATTTACCCTTTTATTAAAGTCGATTTTCTACACCTTTAAAGATGTTTTAAACAGCCGCAAACGATTTACAGACAAACCGTTAGATAGTTATTTTCAGGTAGTTGCCATTTTACTTTATATTGTTTGCGCTATTTTGATTTTTTCGGAATTAACCGGCAAAGAACCTTACGGTTTACTAACGGCATTGGGTGCGGCATCGGCAATTGTAATATTGGTTTTTAAGGATACCATTCTGGGATTTGTAGCAAGCATTCAGGTATCATCTAACGATATGGTGCGTGTGGGCGATTGGATCGAAATGCAGAAATATGCAGCAGACGGAACCGTTTTAACGATTAATTTAAGTACCGTAAAAGTTCAGAATTTCGATAAAACCGTAACTACCATTCCTACGTATGCGTTGATAAGCGATTCTTTTAAAAACTATCGGACCATGCAGAAATCTGGTGGTCGCCGTATAAAAAGATCATTAAATATTAAAATTGGATCGATCCGATTTTTAAAGGAAGATGAAATAGAAGATTTAAAACGAATCAAACTTTTAAAATCTTATATCATCGAACGTCAGCAGGAAATAAGCACTTATAACCTTAACCATGTTGACGACCCCACGATGCTGGTAAACGGTCGCAGAATGACCAATATTGGTTTGTTTCGCGAGTACACAAAACGGTATTTACTAAACAATACTAAAATACACAAGCAGTTCCCCATAATGGTAAGGCACCTACAACCTACCGAACACGGTTTACCTATTGAAGTTTATGCCTTTACAGACACGGTAGAATGGCTTATATACGAAGGTATTATGGCTGATATTTTTGATCATATTTTAGCGGTGGTTCCTTACTTTAACCTCGAACTTTTTGAACTACCAAGTGCCGCCGATATTCACGATGTTCTTTTAGCTAATTTCAATGAAAATAAAGACATCTGACTTAAGATTAAAAATAGATAATAGAACGTTAACAAAAAAATGCGGGGAAAATTCCCCGCATTTACTTTATTTATTGATTTGATTTCAAACTTATCGCTTAACAATTTTCACAAACTGTGAAGCTTTAGCTGTTTCTATTTTAACCAGATAAGTACCAGCGCTTAATCTGCTTAAATCAACTTTTACTTCGTTGCCTTGGTAATCGTTTCCAAATACTCTTTGACCTGTGATTGTGAATACTTCAACTTTCTTGA
>CAJYTF010000026.1 GCA_913777665.1 uncultured Myroides sp. | reverse complement strand
ACATTATTTGCTCTTTTATTTTCGATGTGGTATTTCGGTTCAGCAATAATATAAATTAAGCACGAATATTTTCTTAAATAACGAGAACAAAAGTAAATAAAATATATGGATGTAATGAATAAATATTATCTTTAGTGAAATAAATATTATAAATAATAATGAATAATGAATAATGAATAATGAATAATGAATAATATAAGTGATAAAATAGACCTTTACAAAAAGTTGAGAGCTAACATTAATTATATCTCTGACCTTAAAGGAATAATGCAATAGCGGTAGTATTATGGAAAAAAGATATAAAAATTAGTGATTATAATATTGTCCAAATTATTGAAGAAAAAACAGATGTGCAACGGAAGATAGTACCTAATCACGTAAATAATTTTGATATTTTAGTAATATATGAAGATAAAAATACAGAATTCGTAGATGATGAAACTTTTGGTCATTACATTAGTTTTGTATAGCTTAAAGAATATATTTTACAAATAAATCGTTCTGTTTTGAAATTAGTATTTTGTCATTACTTTGATAAATATAAACACAAGCAATAAAATAATCTACGAACAGTTGATCTTTCATTACTATGTAGAAACTGTCAGCGTATTCTTCTGATGCTTCAAAGCCAAATTTATTATGATGCATTATAGAACGTGAGTATTCTAAATATTTGTTATCTTCTAACTTTAAGAATTCTGAAAAAGAAATATGATGTTTTAAACTTTTTTCTATTTTGTTCATATTGAAGAATAATTGTCTATTACTACTAACAAAGTATTCAATATTATCCAATTGTTTCAATTCAATTTTTTCGTGATTATCTAACATAATATTAGGATTTTTAATTGTTATATATAGTATGTACAAACCTTAAAAATACTAATACCAAGCATATTTCACAGAAGAAGTAGCAACACTTTCAAACATATTATCATAATCTCTACGGTTGAATTTAAAGGAGAATTCACTTAAGTAGTTTTGAAAATATTCACGATCAAATGAATGATGTACACCAAGGAATAATCGTTTTGCATTTGATATGGTCTTATGAACCCATGGAAGTACTTTGTCAGATTTAATATGAGTAGTATTTACTGCCTTATGACCCTTTTTAAAAATACCTTTGAGTTTACTGTATTGACGAGCATCATCAGTAAGAGCAAAGGTATTTTCTACATCAATACCTTTTCTTAATTCTGCTTCAATGGTATGAGCCTTATGGTCTTCGATATGAACCATTTTAATGCGTTTTACGGCTCTATTTGATTTGTGGACATTAGTTTGGTCGGGATTAAGTTTTGATTCAGCCATTACAAGAACAGTAGCTTGTTTTGGACTACCTTTTCCACGTTTCATTTTTCCCTTAACTACATTTCCATCTTCATCTTTTGGTGGATTAGTAACAAAAAATCCCTCATCTAATTCAACAGAATCAGTCAATTGAAATTCTTCATCAGCTTTAGACATAATTCTGCGTATTTTGTGCATCATTGCCCATATTGGTTCATAATAGGCATGGTTAAGTTGTCTTTGTATTTCGAGTGCTGAGAAGGATTTTTTGGTACTTGTAGCAAACATAAAAGCCATATACCAATACGTATATGGTAGTTTGCTATTTTCCATAATTGTACCACTCTTAAGAGAAGTTCTGAAACCACATTCCTTGCATTTATAGTAATTGATGGTAGATAAGTAGTAGTGTTCCTTACAATCACATTTCTTACAAGTCACACCAACTCTATCACGATATTTCTTGAAGTGTTCCCGACAAGTATCTTCATCGGGAAACTGTTTGAAAAACTGCATTATATTCATAAGTCTTCTTCTTGTTTGAGTTTGTTATTATTTGCATAAGCAATAAGAATACTTTCCATAAGATTCTTAAGGCTTCTGTTTTCTTTATCAGCAATTTTTGATAATACATCAATAACATCAGTTTTTAAATGCACTTCATGTCTTTTTTTGTCTTTTGCTATTCCCATAATTTTGTTCTTTATTTTAACTTATACGATAAAGATACGATACTTTATCGTGAAAACAAAAATGATTTTTTATCCTTTATCTAATCTAACTGAAAAAATATTTTTAGGATTTGATATTTTGTATATATTTACTGAATTAACTAAATAGTAGAATTATGAATATTAAAGGTTTATTAGCATTTTTAGGTATTTTCTTTATGTCATTTACCATTAATGCACAAACAAAAGAATCGGGAAAAGCAGAAATAAAAGTTTCTATTGAATGTGACCATTGTAAAGTATGTGAAACATGTGGTTTAAACTTTAGAGATAATATGTTGAAAGTAAAAGGTGTTAAAATGTATGAACTAAATGAAGAAAAGAAAACATTGACAGTTTATTACAACACAAAGAAAACGGATTTAGCTACAATCAAAACAGCAATATCAAAATTAGGTTTTGATGCTGATGATGTAAAAGCAGACCCAACCGCTTATACTAAATTAGATGGCTGTTGTAAAAAGGCTTAAGAATAACAAAAATGCGAAGATTATTTCTTCGCATTTTTGTTTGGTATAAAGTAACCGATAGTCATTTACTTTAATTTTGGATATTTAGTTGTATGGTAAGTTATTCTCAAAAGGAAATAACAATAAGTGAAATTTTAAACGATATAGCTAATATATTCATTGTAAATAAAAGGTAATTATAATAACTTTGGTTAAGGTTTTCTAAATACACTTAGTATTAAAATATTACAAAAAATTAAAATAATTAAAGGTTATAATTGTAAAGAATTTAGGTAAAACATTATATTATAATTCCATTTGTAGTTTCAAGTTTTCACAAACTAAATTCTATAAGCAAATATTCAGATTTTGATGGATTATCTGTTTGGTTTGTATGAACAGCTTCAACAATCACACTTTTTTCATTAATCCAATATAAAGTATTTGGTACTATTTTAAAATTTGTAAAATTTACCAGCAATTTCTCTTTAAAGCGGAAATCATTATCTAAACCTGAAATTACAAGCAAACAGCCCGCATCATTTTCATTTATTAATTCTGCAAATTGTTGTGATTCTTTATGGTAAGCCGGCAATGTGCTTTTATATTGAACTTCTTCTTGTGCATTTCGTTTGCTGTAGAAAGAATATAAAGTTTCATTATCTTCATTAACTCTGAAAACATACGATTGTAGAATAGGAGAGAAACCTAAAGATGTTGCAATACTTTCCTGTCCGGTTTCTTCGTCTATGTTTTTAATCGGAATTTCAACCTGTTCTCCGGAATTTGTTCTAAAAGAATAAACACCTTTTTGACTATTAGTTTCGATGTTTTGTGTCGAAAAAATAAAAGTAGCATTTCCTTTTCGTCTGTTTTGCAGATAACTCTGCTTATTAATCAATTTTACAGTGCCGTATTTTTCAAAAGACTTTGATTTATCATCGTAAACACCGTTTAAATTACTGTATCGAATTTCGTTTAAATCTACAGATTGTAGTGAAAATTCATCTTTCATTTTAAAGTGCTTTTTCTTTACAAAACCATTGTAACTTAACGGATTGTTTCCGTACGAAAAATAATTTACTTCGTAAAACTCATCTGATTCATTTACTAGGAAAATTCGTTGAGAGGGCGAATTTTCAATCGTTTTAATCTGACTTTTTATGGTATCTGTTGAAGCAAATAAGGTAACCTGCTTATTGTTTACAAAATACAATTCGTTTTGCTGACCATCAATATCAAAAGGAATTTCTTTAAATTGGATAATGGTATCATTTGTAGATGTATCCGTTTGATTCGCTTCCTTTTTACAAGAAATTAGCGAAATCAATCCGACAATAAAAAGAGATTTTACAAGTATATTTTTCATAAATTATCATTTAAATGAACAAAAGCACCTAAAATTAGGTGCTTTTATACTATTTTTTGTTTGTTTCGCACCATTTGCGTGCATTCACAAAAGCTTCAACCCACGGAGAAACTTCGTCTTTTCTTCCTGCCGGGTAATTTGCCCAGTTCCAAGGGAAAACAGAACGTTCTATATGCGGCATTGTAACTAAGTGTCTTCCTGTTTTATCGCACATCATTGCCGTGTTATAATCAGATCCGTTTGGATTCGCCGGATACGCATCATACGCATATTTCGCAACAATATTGTATTGATCTTCACTGTTTGGCAAGTTAAATTTACCTTCACCATGCGATATCCAAACTCCTAAAGTTGTTCCTGCCAAAGTTGACAACATAATGGAATTATTGTCTTGAACTTTTACCGAAACGAAGTTAGATTCGTGTTTTTGTGAAGTATTATGATGCATTTTTCCATGCACTTCATGATCAGGATTAATCAATTCCAACTCCATAAACAACTGGCAACCGTTACAAATACCAACCGACATGGTATCAGGACGTGCAAAGAAATTCTTTAATGCCGTATTTGCCTTTTCGTTGTACATAAATGCACCAGCCCAACCTTTTGCCGAACCTAAAACGTCTGAATTCGAGAATCCACCAACAGCACCAATAAACTGAATGTCTTCTAAGGTTTCACGACCCGAAATTAAATCGGTCATGTGAACATCTTTTACATCAAAACCGGCTAAAAACATCGCGTTAGCCATTTCTCTTTCAGAATTTGATCCTTTTTCACGAATAATTGCCGCTTTTGGTTTTGCAAGTGTCGAATCAATTACAGGTTTTGCACCATTAAAATGGAAAGGGAAATTAAAACGTAAAGGTTGATTTTTGTAGTTCATTAAACGCTCGCGCGCCATTCCGTTTTTAGATTGTTTTTTATCTAAATAATATGAAGTGATAAACCAAGTATCGCGTAATTCGTTGATGTTGAATACGTACAATTCTTTATCGAAGAATACTTTTAAATCGTGCCCTTCAGACGGAACGCCGATTTTTACAAACTCGATACCGTTTAATGACATTTTGTTTTCAAAAGCTACATCGTTCTGTGCCTGTAAAACAACCGCAATGTTCTCGTTAAACAAGGCTTTAATCATATCTGGTTCGTTCAAACCTGTTAGATCGATGTCGGCATCTAAATTGTAGCCTGCAAAACACATTTCTAACAACGTAGTGATTAATCCGCCCGAACCAACATCGTGACCAGCAGCAATTTGATTATCGTTGATTAAATCTTGAATATTATTGAATGCTTTTTTGAAATAAGCAGCATCTGTTATGGTTGGAACATCGTTACCGATTTTGTTTAAAATCTGTGCAAACGCTGATCCGCCCAATTTAAGTTTATCTTTAGATAAGTTGATGTAATAAATTGATCCTGCGCCTTTTGACAAAACCGGTTCAACCACTTTTTTAATATCTGAACAGTTTCCTGCTGCCGAAATAATTACGGTTCCCGGAGCAATAACATCGCCTTCAGGATATTTCTGTTTCATTGAAAGAGAATCTTTTCCTGTTGGGATATTAATTCCTAATTCAATAGCGAAATCAGCACAACCTTTAACAGCTTGATACAAACGTGCATCTTCGCCTTTATTGTTACAAGCCCACATCCAGTTTGCAGATAACGAAATTCCGCTTAAACCGTCTTTTATAGGTGCAAAAATAATGTTCGATAAAGCTTCACCAATGGCATTTCTACTTCCCGCAACCGGATCAACTAAAGCAGTGATAGGTGAGTGCCCAACGGTAGTTGCAATACCTTCTTTTCCTTTAAAATCAAGTGCCATAACACCAACATTGTTCAAAGGCAACTGCAACGTACCAACACATTGCTGTTTAGCAACTTTACCACCAACACAACGGTCAACTTTATTGGTTAACCAATCTTTACAAGCAACAGATTCTAACTGTAAAACTTGGTTTAAGTAGTTGTAAACTTCTTCTTTTTCGTATTCTAAATCTGCATAATTATAAACAACGGTTTCATCGTTCATAATTGTTTTTGGCGATGAACCAAACATATCTTCTAAAGCAAAATCCATTGGTTTTGCTCCGTTTGTAGCCGATTGAAAAGTAAAACGGTGGTTGTTAGTAACTTCACCTACATTGTACATTGGCGAACGCTCGCGGTCTGCAACACGTTTTAAGGTATCAATATCATTTTTACCAATAACCAATCCCATACGTTCTTGAGATTCATTACCAATAATTTCTTTTGCCGATAGAGTAGGATCACCAACAGGTAATTTATCTAAATCGATTAATCCACCGGTGTTTTCAACCAATTCAGACAAACAGTTTAAGTGTCCGCCTGCACCGTGATCGTGAATAGATACGATTGGATTAATATCGGCTTCAACCATACCACGAACCGCATTCGCAGCACGTTTTTGCATTTCTGGGTTTGAACGTTGAATGGCGTTTAATTCGATACCTGATCCAAAAGCACCTGTATCTGCAGAAGAAACAGCTGCACCACCCATACCAATACGGTAGTTTTCACCACCTAAAATTACAATTTGATCACCTTCTTTAGGTTCGTGTTTTTTAGCCTGACTTTCTTTTCCGTAACCAATACCACCCGCTTGCATGATTACTTTATCGTAACCTAATTTTCTAGCTTGTGCTGAGCCTGTCGAAGTATTTTCTTCGTGTTCAAACGTTAAAACAGAACCGGTAATTAAAGGTTGTCCGAATTTGTTTCCAAAATCTGAAGCTCCGTTAGATGCTTTAATTAAAATATCCATCGGAGTTTGGTACAACCAATTGCGTTCTTTCATACCGTTTTCCCACTCACGATCGTCAACCAAACGTGAATAAGACGTCATGTAAATTGCAGTTCCTGCCAATGGCAACGAACCTTGCCCACCTGCTAAACGGTCGCGAATTTCGCCACCCGAACCTGTTGCTGCACCGTTAAATGGTTCAACTGTAGTAGGGAAGTTGTGCGTTTCTGCTTTTAATGAAATTACCGAATCAAAGTCTTTTTCTGTGTAGAAATCAGGCTTATCGGCAGAATTCGGAGCAAATTGAGTTACGCGTGGACCTTTCACAAAAGCCACATTATCTTTATATGCCGAAACAATTCCGTTTGGATTGGTTTCAGATGTACTTTTAATTAATTTGAATAATGAAGTTGGTTGTTCAACACCATCGATCACAAACGTTCCATTGAAAATTTTATGACGACAGTGTTCTGAATTTACCTGAGAAAATCCAAAAACTTCAGAATCGGTTAATTTTCTTCTGATTTTAACCGAAACATTGTTTAAATAATCAACTTCTTCATTGCTTAAAGCCAAACCTTCTTGTTGGTTGTAAGCAGCAATATCTTCAATTTCTAAAACAGGTTGCGGATCAATATTTACCGTAAACATGTCTTGCGTTAAAGAATCGTATTTTTGAGAAATCATCGGATCGAAATCGCTGAAATCTTCTTGTGCTTTCTGGAATTCTTCAATACGAATAATTCCATTAATGCCCATATTCTGCGTAATTTCTACTGCATTGGTACTCCAAGGAGTAATCATTGCGGCGCGCGGACCAACGAAATTTTGAGTTATTGAAGGTGTTTCTATTTGTGTAGCATTGCCAAACAGCCAATTTAGTTTAGCTACATCTTCTGTGTTTAACGGAATGGAAGTTTGTACAGCGTAAACCGTACCAGACGCATTTTCAAAAAATTGAATCATCGTTAAAAAGTTTGTTGTTGTGTTATTTGAAAATAAAGAACAAAATTACTACTAAAAATTTAGATTAGCAATTTAATCTACCGAAGAACTTACGTGTTGGTAAGCTCCTAAATCTGCCGATGTTAACCTGCTTTTTCCTAATAAATCTTGAGCTGCTTGTTGTGCAAAAAACGGATTTCCGTAATTGATCAACGATGTAGCTTTATCGGTAATCATCAGTTCGTTTTTAGAAGTATTTAGAAAATAAGGTTGATGTTCATTGAAATTTTTTGCAATTAAACAATTATTGAAATTGGCTGTATTGCTAAAATTATACGGGAAACTGGTAGTGTCAAATCTATTTGCCGAGTTTTGAAATTTCACTAACGAATATTCAAATTTAAAGGTAAAATTACTTTCTTTATTTGCCGGAACCATCAATAACGATTCGCTTGCATTGCCATAAATAATGCTATTTTTAAAGTGCGCATTTAACGCAAAAGCATTCGTTCCGTCGCCATTATTCGTTATAACAGCCGTTTGATTTTGTCGACTCCAATAATTTGCAAACGTACAATGCGTAAAATCATACGTTCCGCCATTTGCAATAACCAAGCCTGCCACACCGCAATTATTTGTTACAATATTACTGCCCGTAACATTTGCTGTAGCTAATAAAAGTGCGGCTTCTTCACAATTGTATATTTGAAGGTTTTCTAACGAAGCCGTTCCATTATTTGCATTGATCAATAAACCGTTAACAGCATTTTTAATGATTACATTTTTAATGTTCAGATTACTGTTTTGACCAATTAAAATTCCAGACCATTGCCCCGGAGTATCTTCAAAATTTGGTTCTAAACGATCGCCTTGAAATAAAATTGGGTTTTCGATTGATCCTTGTGCATTTATTGTTGATGTTGGAAACGAAACCAAAGCTGAATTTCTGTGAAAATGAATTTCGGTTCCAGTGGAAATATTCAAAGTTTTATTAGGCGGAACAGCTGCATATCCATAAATAACGTAAGGTTTATCGTTATTCCATGATAATTCATTGCCATTTGTAGCATCGTTTTCATCTAAAAAGAAACCGTAAATTTTCTCGTCGTTTATTGTGATACTTTCGTAAGAACCGTCTTGAAATTTCTGTGGATAGAGAAAAACAGCATCTTTTACTAAAGTTACCAAATCTACTTTTTGCTGATTATTTCCTGCCTGAAACAAAATTTCATCAGTATATAAAAACTCTTTTCCGTTGGTTTGTTGTTTAATATCAACTGTAGTTTCAACAAAAATAAATATACTGTCTTTAGCCAGAAGTTCAATGTTTTCGAAATTTTTTCCTGACATTCCGTCAACCATTAATCGAAAATTTGAATTATCGCCCTTACCCAATCTAATCGAAGGTATTTTAATATCTTTATTACTATTGTTGTAAACTTTTAAGTTGTAAGTGCTTGATCCTATATTCGAAAAAATAGTATCCAAATAAACGGTGTCTTTAGAAAAAGTTAGTTCGGAACCTGTTGCAGGTTCAAAATTAAAATCGTCACGACATGAAGCAAGGCTTACCAGACAAACAATAAGGATGATGTTATATAGAAATTTCATTTTTGATTAATTTTAATAAATATAACGATAATTGTAAAAATATAATGTGTTGGGAGTTAATTATTTATTATACTCTTTAGTTTTTGGTAATGCAATTGATTACTTTTTGCAGCTTGTAAATTCTCATTGTAAGCTTCAAAAGCGTTACTTGTTTTTTGTTTAGCTAAGGTTGGGTTATTAATTATTGTTTCTATTTGGTTAACAAAATCATGAATATCTAAATAATTGGCATAAAAAATACAGTCATCATTTAGAACTTCTGATGCACCAACAGCATTTCTAAACATTATTGTCGGTTTCTTAAATTTTACAGCGTGCATTGCCATTAAAGAAAAAGCATCTTCTCTTGAAGGTATTAAATAAATATGGGCAACATCTAAATAATTTAAAGGTGTTGGCGTATGAGGAATTAATTCGATAAAATTTGTTAGATGAAGTTTATCAATATCTAACTGAATTGCTTTTAAATATTCATTATTATTAAGAATGCCCACAATATAAATTTTAAACTGCAGAGTTTGATTTTTTTCTTTTAAACGGTGTGCAATTTGCGGAATTAAATCGGTTCCCTTTGTAAGATTTGGATGACCAATTGTTACAAGAGTTAATTCAGTAGAATTAAACTTTTTTTCAAAATTTAAATCTTTAATGAACGATTCTTCTGGAATTGTAGGATAAATAATTGAGCATATTTCTGGCAGAACCTTATAATTTTCAACCAAATTAGTAACAGCAGCCTGCGATACTGCAAAAATATGGTTTATATTTTTAAATTGATTGGCTGCTTTTTGTTTATCTAAATAAATATTGGTTAAAAACTTACTTTCATGTACATATAATAACGTTTTAATTTTGTTATTATGTTGTTTTAAACTGCTTAATAAATTTAAAGTAACAATAGTGTTTCCGTAAACTAAATCGTACTTGTTTTTTTTTAAAATACTGTGAATATTAGTGCTTAACAGTTTAGCTATTTTGCCAAAAAAAGTCTTTTTTTTCTTGTTAATATAAAAATTGCGGCTAATTTCTTTTAACTCTTTTTCAATTCCGCCAAAATAACTTAATACATAAATATCTATTACAAATTCATTTTTGTAATGCGTATGCAAATATTTTAAAAACGCTAATAAAGCATTTGGAGCTCCGGTTTGTGAATCTTCGTGTAGAAGAAATAATATTTTTTTTGGCATTTTTAAAAATTATTTTAAAATAAAGTTTAACCAATTACTAATGTGATATTTCTTGGCAACGGCTTTAGGTAACTTTTGGTAAGGAGTGTTTAAAAAAGAGTCCGGAATGTTTAAATTATCAAAATCATTTATAATAAATATGTTGTCTGGATTATAGAAATCATATTTCATGATTTCAGAATTATTGGTTATCAGTTTTCGTTCTAAACCTAAACATTCATACGGCCGCATTGATAAACCTTTTTGGTTTGGGTGTGAAATATCTATAACCACTTTAGTATTATCGGCATATTGGTAAATCTGAGAAAAAGGTGTACTGTTTTCCGTTATTGTAACTCCTTCAACATTTATTGGTTTAGATTTCGATTTAGTTTTTTTTGCAACAATTAAAGCTTTGGCATTCCAATTTTTCTGTCTTAAATAGGTAATCAATTTTATTACATTATTTAAACGTGCATCTTTTGATGCAAAAAAGAAAGCATCGTAAGTTGGTGTTGTATTAGAACTTTTGTGTATGTAAAAGTTAGAAATTTTTGTAAAATTATATTTAATGCAATCTTCTTCTTCAAAACTGTAATATTCATTAAAATAGGACACTGTTTCTTTTAATTTCGGAATTTTATCAAAGCTATCCCAATATACTACTTTACGCGATTTAATGTTTTCTTGAATAAACTTTAAAACTTTAGGATGCAGTAAATCAGGTCTGAAAATTAAACAAACGTCATAATTTTTTTGTTGGTTAATATGTTGTAATTGTTGTTTTGCTTTCCAATCTTTTTTTAATGTTTTATTTACGAATATTTTTCCAAAAAAATTAAAAATTTGCTCAAACGTGTTTTTGTATTGATAACTTTTAGGATCAATTTTAATCACATTATATTGATCCATTTTTTCTAACTGATTTAAAATGGCTATATCTATATCAAAATGGTTGGGTGCAAAAAACAATAAGTTTTGCTTCATGGGTAAATATTTAAAAATTAAAAGCGGTAGATATCCAATTTTCTACAGTATATTTTTTGTAAAGCTCTTCGGGTAATGGTTGATATTTAGAATTTAAAAAAGTATCAGGAATTATAATGTTTTCATTATCAATGACTAAAATATTATTTTCGTTGTAAAAATCGTATTGTTTTATTGTTTGGTTATTAGTTATAACTTTCTTGTGTAAAGCCATTGCTTCAAAAAATCTGAAACTTAACCCCGTTTGATTTTGTCTAACCAAATCAATTAATATTTCGGCATCTTTCATTTTTCCTTCAACAATATCTAATTTTATATGGTGCTCTATTAAATGAATTTTTTTATTCACTTTTTTAGTTGCAGGATTTGCAACAATAAATTCGTAGTTTAAATTTTTGCTATCAAAAATATCTGCTATTTTACTTAACACCACTTCACGCTCGTGTGATTTAGATAAGATCATAAAAGCCTTGTTTTTGGGTTTAGGATTTATATGCTTATCTAAATAAATATAGTTTGTAAGCAAAGATAAATTGTTATTATCAGCAACATCGTTAACATCGAATGAAAAAATATTGTCAAACAGCGTATCATGATTTTCAGGCAACGGCATTCTTGCCAATGAATCGTAATTATATGCAATAAATTTATTTGTTTTAGATCGTAATAAAGCTAAAATATCTTTTCTAAATAAAATTGCGTTTACAATTAAAGTATAATCTTGATTAGGCAATTCATTTATCATTTTAATTAAGGTTCTGTTGCGGTAATCTTTTTTAACGTTTTTACTAAAAAAAACTTTATTCAGAAAATTACCTACACGATGCCATTTGCTTTTGTAATAATACTTAAATGCTTCTGAATTTATATCTAAAAAAGTAACAGTGTGGTTTTGTTCTGATAATTTTTCTGCGATTTTTTTATTAAACCCCCAAAGATCAAATGCTACAATTGTTATCTTCATAAATTATAATTCGTTTATTTTTTGTTGTGTTTTTAATGATTTGGTAAGCGGTGCACCTTGAAGATACAAATTAAAAAACGTCCACTTTTTAGGTTTTATTATACTTGCAAAAAAACTAGATGTTAATAAATATAGTAACAGTGTTTTTTTACTTATTAATCCGTAATGTTTATGAACTAAGTAAACCAACGAAATTTTAAGTTCTTTTTTTATATTAATGCTGCGTTCGGTACTTGCACCATGATAGTGTAAATATTTTGCTTGTGGTACTATGTAACAATCTTTATTTAGTTTTTTTAAACGTAGGCAAACATCTGTTTCTTCATAATAAAGAAATAAATTTTCATCAAAGCCACCTATTTCGTTAAAACTTTTTCTGTCAATAAGCATAAAACTTCCCGATACGGTGTTAACTTTCATTGGTGTTTGATAGTTTTTTTTCCTAATAGGATATTTATCAGAGTTCAATCTTTCTAAAAACCTTCTTCCAAAAATTTGTCTGGTTGTACTTGCATAATGATCAAAAGATATAATTTCATTATTCTTTTCATCAAAACTTTGCCCGCCAACAATAGCTACACTAGTTTTGTTTTTTATAAAATCGTACAAAATTTTTAAACAGTCGTTTAAAAACAAGGTGTCATTATTTACAAATGCAACAAATTCTGATGGTTCTGCAAACTGTAATCCAAACATATTCCCGCCACCAAAACCCTTATTAATGTTGCTTCTGTGTAACGAAATTTTACTGTTAACATTCTGGTTTAAATACTTTTGTAATTGGTAATAATCTTCCTTTTCTGAATTATTATCTACAATATAAACCTTATAGTTAAAGCTATCATCTGTTTTTTGTAAAATGCTTTTAATACAATTAATAGTGTATTCGCTAGAGTTGTAATTAATAATTATAACGGCTATTTTTAACATCTATCTTTAATTTCGAAGTAAAAATAAAGAAAAAAGTAAGTTATACCTACTTTAAATATCTTATAATATATATTTGTACCATTATTTGTAATTAATGAAAACAGCTTTACTAATATCAACTTACAACTGGCCGCAAGCGTTAGAACTTATCTTTAAAAGTATTTTTGAACAAACCGAAATGCCCGATGAAGTGCTGATTGCCGATGACGGTTCTAATGAAGAAACCAAAAAACTTATTGATGAGTTTACACGTAAAAGTACATTTAAAGTAATTCATGTTTGGCAGGAAGATAAAGGTTTTCGTAAAGCCATAATTTTGAATAAAGCCGTTGCAAAAAGTTCATGCGATTATATTATTCAGATCGATGGAGATTGTATCATGCATCCAAAATTTATTGCAGATCATAAAGAAAATGCTCAGCGAAATGTATATTTATACGGAACCAGAGCTACGATTACAAAAGATGCACTACCAGGAATTTTTATTGATAAGAAAACGAAATTCAACTTCTTTTCTAAAAATTTAAAGAAGAAATCAAGAACCATTCACAACAAATTATTGTCTAAAATGTATAAACCGCACGAAGGTTTTTCGTCGAATTTTCGTGGATGCAACGTATCTTTTTGGAGAGAAGATTTTATTGCAATTAACGGATACAATGAGGATTTTGAAGGTTGGGGCAGAGAAGATAGTGATTTGGTAATTCGTTTAGGAAATAAAGGTGTTTTAGGCAAAAGATTACGCTATGTGGGCATCGTGTATCATATTTATCATAATGAAAATCCGCGCGATCAGTTAAAAGACAACGATTTAATTCAGCATAAATCAATTCAAGAAAAAATTATTCGAACAGAAAAAGGAATTTCGCAATATTTGTAAAATGAAGTTAGTTGTACAGCCGCAGTTTATTGATCAAAAAAAAGATATAGAAACTTTACTTACGCATTTTAATGAACAAGGAACGCTTTTAGTCAAAGGAAGCCGAAATACCATTAAAATTTTTCGTTTAAACGATCAATTGCTGAATATTAAAGCTTTTAAAAAACCTAATTTATTAAATTCGTTTGTATATAGATTTATTCGCGATTCTAAAGCCAAACGTTCATATAATTATGCTTTACGATTATTGAAAAGTAATATTGGAACTCCGCAACCCATTGCATTTGCTGAATTTAATAACGGAATTGGTTTAGGGAAAAGCTTTTACGTTTGCGAACATATTGTTACAGAATACACCTACAGAGATTTAGTTCAAAATCCTGATTTGGAAAATCACGAGGCTATTTTACGTGCATTTACTGTTTTTTGCTACAAATTGCACGAAGCAGGAGTGGAGTTTAAAGATCATTCACCAGGAAATACGCTAATAAAAATTAATGCAGATAGTTCGCATTCTTTTTATTTGGTTGATCTAAACAGAATGCAGTTTCACGCGCAAATGTCGTTTGAACAACGCATGTATAATTTACGCCGATTAACACCTAAAAAAGAAATGATTGCTGTTATGGCAAATGAATATGCGAAATTGTATTCACAAAAAAACGAACAAGAAATTTTTGATTTATTATGGAACTTAACCAGCGAATTTCAAATGAAATTCCACCGAAAGCAAAAGCTTAAAAAAAGTATTAAATTTTGGAAGAAATAGTGTTTTCGTAAACTTTAAGCATTTCGTTATAACGTTCTTTAATGCCTTGGGCATATACTTTACAAATAACAAAACCCTTTTTCCCGTCAAGAAATCCTAATCTGAAAAAATACCTGTTTAAAAAAGTATAGATAGGATGCATAACAGCTAAAACAGAATTGGGTTTATAGCCGATATTTAATTTTTCAACTGCTTTTAATCTATTGTAATAGAATACTTTATCTTTAAAATGCTGGTGGTGCGCGTATGAATAATGAATTAAGTAATTGTTTAAAATACCCACATTGTCATTAAAATTTAATTTTTCATGTACAATGCCATGATATTTAGCATTTTTCTTTTTAAATAATCGAAGGTTTTTATCAGATTGCAATCCTGAAAAATGAACGGGTTCATTAAAAAAGTAAAACTTTCGTTTTAAGTAATATCCTCTTTTAGTATTGTTTAACTTTAAAACATCTTGAATTTCTTGTTTTAAATCATTTGAAATTCGTTCATCGGCATCAATAAATAAAATCCAGTCATTAGTTGCGTAATCAATTGCAATATTGCGTTGTTCCGAAAAATTATTAAAAACGTGCTGATATACTTTAACGTTAGAAAATTCTTTTAAAATTTCTAACGTTTTATCGGTGCTGAATGAATCAACTACAATAATCTCATCTGCAAAATCTAAATTATGCATAAGATCCCTAATGTTTTTTTCTTCATTAAGGGTAATTACTAAGGCAGTGAGTTTATTATTGTTCATTAATCAAATTACTTTTGATAAAATGGGTTAGCAAATTTCCGAAAAAATCGGGTAAAAATAAATTGTAAAGGTTATTGTTTTCTTTTTTTATTTTCTTTAGTCTTTTATTTTCGAAAAGCTCGGGTTTGTAATCGTTCAAATGAACCGAAATATGTTTTTTACCATCTTCGTAAGTATTCCAAGCCTTCTTTTCAATCCAAGGTGAAAAAATGATAAACGTTGGCTTGTTTAACGCTTTTGCCATATTCATTGTACCGCCGTCATTACCAATTACAAAACTGCATTGATTTAACAAGGCAAGTAATCCGCGTAAATTAGTACCTAAAACGTTAAAAAATATTTTTTTCTTTGTTTCTACAGAACATAAATCTAAAACCGTTTTAGCAGTTTCTATTTGGTTAGGAATGTAGTTAAAAAGAATTTGTACGTCATTTTCTGCAACTATATCTACCACTTTTGCCATATAGTTTAGCGGATAAGTTTTTGTTTCGCTACTACCAATAATATTAATCATTACAATTGGTTTTTGCAAATCAACGTTGTTTTCTTTTAAAAGATTTATTGCGTTTTCATTTTCAACATCGGTTATTTTTATTGTTGGATGTGTTACGTATAAATCTTTTGGAATATTCAATGGATCCAATAACTTTAAGCGATGCTCTATTACCAGTCCCAAATTTGTTGTTGGAACTTGGTGTCTTTCAATTAAGTGAGTAAACAGTAAATTAGAAATTTTCTTTTTAAACGAAATTTTTGTTTTTGCGTTTGATAGCCCCACAATCAGCCAGCTTTCTAATTTGCTGTAAGCATCAATTACAACATCGTAATTTTGATCTTTTAACGATAATGCAAAACTAATCAGTGCTTTTTTGTTATCTCGGTATTCATTTTTAAAAAAGATAACATTGTAATTTTTATCGTTTTCGGCAATTACGGGGTATGTATTTTCATAAATAAGGTAATCAACTTGTGCGTCAGGATAGGCTTTGCAGAGTGTTTCGCACAAAATAGTGCTCACTAAAACGTCGCCAATCATTTTTTGTTGAATTACCAATATTTTTTTCATACTTTTTATAAAAAGTTATTTCTACAAAAATATTAAAATACTCTATATTTGCTTGCATGAAACCAAATATTTCCATAATTGTTAGTACATATAATTCGCCCGAATGGTTAGAAAAGGTTATTTGGGGATTTTCGGCACAGACTTACAAACAGTTTGAAGTTGTTATTGCCGATGATGGATCAACTGAAGAAACCGCTAATTTAATAGTGAAGCTTCAATCACAGGTGGCGTTTCCTATTAAACATGTTTGGCATGAAAACAACGGTTTTCAGAAAACAATTATTCTAAACAAAGCTGTTACAGAAACATCGACCGATTATATAATTATGACCGATGGCGACTGTATTCCGCGAAAAGATTTTGTTGAAGTACATGAGAAATTACGTAAACCTAACGTTTTTCTTTCTGGCGGATATCATAAATTGTCAATGGATTTATCAAAATTGATATCGAAAGAAGATATACTTTCGGGCAATTGCTTTAATGTTGATTGGTTAATTGCTCACGGAATGAAGAAATCTTTTAAAAACAATAAATTGAATTCTTTCGGATTTAAAAGTGATTTTTTAAACTTTATTACTCCAACAACACCCTCATGGAACGGACATAATTCTTCAGCTTGGAAAAAAGATATTTTAGCGGTTAACGGCTTTGATGAACGAATGGAATATGGCGGTGAAGACCGTGAATTGGGCGAACGCTTGATAAACAAAGGCATAAAAGGTAAACAAATACGTTATAGTACAACTTGTGTGCATTTAGATCATGCCCGTGGTTATGTAAACGAAAAGGCATTGGCTGTTAATAAGCAAATTCGCGAAAAAACTAAAAGAAATAAATGTGCTTGGACAGAATTCGGCATAAAAAAAGGAACTTCTTAAAAGTTCCTTTTTTATTAGATTTTAATATAATTAATCTCGTTTTCGTACGATCTAACTGCTCCGCTTTTTAAAACAACAAGCAATCTGCCTTCGTCGCTCCATCTTGCAGCTTCAATTTCTTCGCCAACAAAAAGTTCTAATTCATGACCATTTGCATCTGTTATATAAAGCATTTGACCGTTAATTCTAAAATTATTCGATTTTCTAAAGTTCTCTGTAAATTCCATATTTCTATTTTTATTCAAAAATACAAAACAGATTTTTATCTGCAATCAAATAAATTTTTATTAATACAATTTTAAGTGGTATTTTTGATGTGTATCTAAAAATATACTAAAAAATATTATGTCAGACGATAAAAAAGTAATCTTTTCAATGTCGAAAGTGAGTAAAACTTACTCATCGACAAACAAAACAGTGCTTAAAGATATTTATTTAAGCTTTTTTTACGGAGCTAAAATTGGAATTTTAGGTTTAAATGGTTCAGGAAAATCATCTTTACTTAAAATTATTGCAGGTGCCGATAAAAATTACCAAGGAGATGTGGTTTTTGCACCAGGTTATACCGTTGGTTATTTAGAACAGGAACCGCAGTTAGATGAAACTAAAACCGTGATTGAAGTCGTTCGTGAAGGAATGGCAGAAGTTGTGGCTATTTTAGACGAGTTCAACAAAATTAACGATATGTTTGGTTTGCCAGAGGTTTATGAAGATGCAGACAAAATGCAGAAATTAATGGATCGCCAGGCAGATTTACAGGATAAAATTGATGCAGTAGGCGGTTGGGAATTAGATAATAAGTTAGAAGTTGCTATGGATGCACTTCGTTGTCCGGAACCAGATACGCCAATTTCGGTACTTTCTGGTGGTGAACGTCGCCGTGTAGCTTTGTGTCGTTTGTTGTTGCAAGAACCAGATGTTTTATTGTTAGATGAGCCAACCAACCACTTAGATGCCGAGTCGGTTCATTGGTTAGAACAACATTTGCAACAATATAAAGGAACAATTATCGCCGTAACGCACGACCGTTATTTCTTGGATAATGTTGCTGGATGGATTTTAGAATTAGACAGGGGAGAAGGTATTCCGTGGAAAGGAAACTACTCTTCTTGGTTAGATCAAAAAGCAAAACGTTTAGAGCAGGAAGAAAAAACGGCATCGAAACGTAGAAAAACCTTAGAACGTGAGTTAGATTGGGTTCGTCAGGGAGCAAAAGGTCGTCAAACAAAGCAAAAGGCGCGTTTACAGAATTACGACCGCTTGCTGAACGAAGATCAAAAACAATTAGAAGAAAAACTGGAAATATATATTCCAAACGGACCACGTTTAGGTACAAATGTTATTGAAGCCAAAGGTGTTGCGAAAGCATTCGGAGATAAAATTTTGTACGATAATTTAAACTTCACATTGCCGCAAGCAGGTATTGTTGGAATTATCGGACCAAATGGTGCAGGTAAATCTACTATTTTCCGTATGATTATGGACGAGCAAAAAGCCGATTCTGGAGAATTCGTAGTAGGTGATACCGTGAAAATTGCTTATGTAGATCAATCGCACAAAAATATTGATACAGAAAAATCGATCTATGATAATTTTGCCGAAGGTCAGGAATTAATCATGATGGGTGGTCGCCAAGTAAATGCGCGTGCTTATTTATCGCGTTTTAACTTTGCAGGATCAGATCAAAACAAAAAAGTTTCTGCATTATCGGGTGGTGAGCGAAACCGTTTGCACTTGGCAATGACTTTGAAAGAAGAAGGGAACGTTTTGTTGTTAGATGAGCCTACCAATGATTTGGATATTAATACATTACGAGCTTTAGAAGAAGGTTTGGAAAATTTTGCAGGTTGCGCCGTAATTATTTCGCACGACCGTTGGTTTTTAGACCGTGTTTGCACGCATATCTTAGCTTTTGAAGGAGACTCTGAAGTTTATTTCTTTGAAGGATCTTTTTCTGAATACGAAGAAAACCGTAAAAAACGTTTAGGTGATGTTGCACCAACACGTATCAAGTACAAAAAATTAGTTCGCTAATTTAGAATAAAAAAGCTGTTCATTTGAACAGCTTTTTTTGTAATCTTTAATAACCTTAAAAACTATATTTATTATCAGCAATTACTTTAGTTGCAATAATTTCTTTTAGTTCAATCACATTCGGTTGGTTGTTGTATTTTGTAAAACGACGTAAGCCCATCAACATCATACGTTGCTCGTCTTCTTGTGCAAAAGAAACAATACCTTCTTTACCTTTGGTGTAAATAATATCTACCGCTTGGTATAAGTACAGCTTTGCCATTGCAATTTGTTCTTTAGCGTTTAGTTCACCAATATTTTTAACTAATTTTTCGGTACGTAAAATACCAGATTCTGCCATATAAATTTCAATAAGCATGTCTGATGCTGCCATTAATAATTGTTGATGCTGGTCTAAATCAGTTCCGTATTTTTGTACTGCTGATCCTGCAACCATTAAAAAGGCTTTTTTCAGTTTAGCGATCAATTCTTTTTCTTCAGCAAATAATTCAGAATAATCTGGAGTTTCAAAATCGGGTATTCCCATTAATTCTTCGCCAACTTTCATTGCCGGACCCAATAAATCAACATGACCTTTCATTGCTTTTTTTATTAACATACCAACAGTAAGCATTCGGTTTATTTCGTTGGTTCCTTCATAAATTCTTGAAATACGGGCATCTCTCCAAGCGCTTTCCATTGGTGTATCTTCAGAAAAGCCCATTCCGCCAAAAATCTGAATTCCTTCATCGGCACAATGCTGAACATCTTCAGAAACAGCAACTTTTAAAATAGAACATTCAATAGCAAATTCTTCTACACCTTTTAATTCAGCTTCTTGATGCGAATTTCCTTCAGCCAAACGTGCATTGATTCTGTTTTCGATATCACCTGCCGCACGATAAGCCGCCGATTCACCTATATAAGCATTTGTAGCGATTTCGGCAATTTTAGATCGAATTGCACCAAAATTTGCAATAGGTGTTTTAAACTGCACACGCTCGTTGGCATAGTTTACCGATTGTGTAATTAATCGGCGTTGCGAATCTAAACAGGCAGCTGCCAACTTAATTCTACCCACGTTTAATGCGTTCATTGCAATTTTAAAACCTTCGCCACGACCCCCCAACATATTTTCAATAGGAACAACGGTATCGGTAAAAAACACCTGACGAGTCGAACTTGCACGGATTCCCAATTTATGTTCTTCTTCGCCCAAAGTAATTCCGTTTGCATTTGCGGCATCATATTCCACAATAAAACCGGTAATGTTTTTATCGTCTTCGATTCGAGCAAAAACAATCATTAAATGACAGAAACCTGCGTTTGAAATCCACATTTTTTGTCCATTTATTTTGTACGATTTTCCGTCGGCACTTAATTCTGCTTTTGTTTTTCCTGAATTTGCGTCAGATCCCGCACCCGGTTCGGTTAAACAGTATGATCCAAACCATTCGCCCGAAGCCAATTTAGGTACATATTTTTGCTTTTGTTCTTCGGTTCCATACAAAGTAATAGGCATGGTTCCGATACCTGTATGTGCACCAAAAGCAGTTGAAAAAGAACCGGTTGCTCCCGAAATATAGTCGCAGGTAAGCATGGTTGATACAAAGCCCATTCCTAAACCGCCGTATTCTTCAGGAACAGCAACACCTAAAAAGCCTAATTCGCCGGCTTCGCGCATGCATTCTTCTGTAAACTTGTAATCTTTTTTCTCGAATCGATCTTTGTTTGCCCAAATTTTACGATCGACAAATTCCTTTACCGAATCGCGCATCATTTTTTGTTCTTCCGAAAAATCTTCCGGTGTAAATATATTTTCTGCCAAGGTCTCTTTTACCAAGAATTGACCGCCTCTTGTGATGTTTTCCATTGTTTACGTTTTTTTGAGAGAAAAGAAAATAGAATATAGATGATAGACTATTTCAAATTGTTTTGAAAAGCCATTGTCATGCGTTGAAATTCTTCTATTTTATTTTCGAGTTGATTAAAAAGCTCTTGATTGATATAATTTCTATGTTGTGCAATATGTAATTGTGTGAGTAATTCAAAAGATGATCCTAAAGAAACATCTAGAAAATGACTAAAAGATTTATCTGTTCTCGCAGAACCTTCTGCAATATTCGATGGGATTGAAATAGAACAACGACTAATTTGCGAATTAAGGCTGTATTTTTCATGAATAGGGAAATTTAATAGAATATCAGAAATGTTATTAGCTATCTCCAATGCTAATTGCCAAATCTTTAAATTCTTATAATTATGTCTCTTTCCTACATTCATAACAATCTATTCTCTTTTCTCTATGTTCTATCTTCTTAAATTAAAGCAACTCATAGATCCCTGCTGTTCCTTGTCCAGTTCCAACACACATGGTTACCATTCCATATTTATTACCGCGACGCTTCATTTCATCGAATAATTGAACAGACAGTTTTGCTCCAGTACATCCTAATGGGTGACCTAATGCGATGGCTCCACCATTTACGTTGATGATTTCAGGATTTAGATCTAACTCGCGAATTACAGCTAACGATTGCGCTGCAAAGGCTTCGTTTAGTTCGATCAGTTCGATATCGTTTTGTTGTAATCCTGCTTGTTTTAATGCTTTTGGAATGGCTTTTACAGGACCAATTCCCATAATGCGTGGTTCGACTCCAGCAGATGCAAAAGTTACCAATCGAGCAATTGGTTCTAGGTTTAATTCTTTCACCATTTCTTCGGACATTACTAAAACAAACGCAGCGCCATCGGACATTTGAGAGGAATTTCCTGCAGTAACAGATCCATCGGCAGCAAAAACAGGTTTTAATTTTGCTAATGCTTCTACACTTGTTCCTGCACGTGGACCTTCGTCTTTAGTTACAACGTACGATTTTGTTTCTTTTTTACCTTTATCATTAATAAAAGTATCTTCAACGGTAATTGGCACAATTTGGCTATCAAATTTACCATCTGCCTGTGCTTTTAAAGCTTTCATGTGCGATTCAAACGAAAACTGATCCTGATCTTCACGCGAAACATTAAACTGCTTTGCAACAGCTTCGGCAGTTAAGCCCATTCCCCAATAATAATCTTCGTGACCGGCAGCTGTAACTTTATAATCAGGCGTTGCACGGTAACCACCCATTGGAATAAAACTCATAGATTCTGCGCCACCTGCAATGATACAATCTGCCATTCCAGACTGAATTTTTGCTGTTGCCATACCAATAGTTTCAATTCCCGATGCGCAATAACGGTTAACGGTAACCCCAGGAACATCGGTAATTTTTAATCCCATTAATGAGATTAATCGAGCCATGTTTAAACCTTGTTCGGCTTCAGGCATGGCGTTGCCAACCATTACGTCATCGATAAGCTTTTTGTCTAATTGCGGCACTTTATTCATCATAAACTCAATGGTTTCTGCCGCCAATTCATCGGGTCTTTTAAAACGGAACAATCCTTTTGGTGCTTTACCAACGGCTGTTCTATAAGCTTTTACTATATATGCTGTTTTCATATTTTCTTGTTTTTAGATTTTAGTATTGAGATGTTAGATATTAGACTGTACAATTTTTGTTTTGAAAGAATAAATCATTTTTTGAATTTCGATACATTTTTCAATTAAAGAATCAATTTCAATTATTTCATTTGTTAGATTTAATTCTTTTATTAATATTAACTGAGTTTATAACTCATAACACGATCCATTTGCAATTCCTAAAAAATGTTTAAACTCGTTATTTGAATTTCTACCAGCTCCTTCAGCTATATTCGAAGGGATTGAAACAGAGCATCTTTTAATTTGAGAAATAATTCCAAATTTTTCGTCATTAGGAATTTTCGCTGAAAGCAAATAAACTTCTTTTGTTAGCTGAATTGCTTTCTTCCAAACTATTAAATCTTCAATTTTATGCATACGATAGAAATCTAAATTCTAAAATCTCACTACTCAATTCTTAATTAATTACGCAACGGTTTCCCTTTAGTTAACATAAACTGAATACGTTCTAATGTTTTACGTTCGGTACATAAACTTAAAAAAGCTTCGCGTTCCAGATCTAATAAATATTGTTCGGATACCAATGTAGGTTCAGACAAATCACCACCTGCCATTACGTAAGCCAGTTTATTGGCAATTTTTTTATCGTGATCAGAAATGTAATTTCCAGCAGTCATTCCGTCTGTTCCAACCAAGAAAGCACCCAATGCCTGTTTACCCAAAACCAAAATATCTTTTCGTTGGACAGGTTGCGTGTAACCGGCTTCTGCCATTAACAACGCGTGTTTTTTAGCTTCGGCAATTTGTCGGTCTTTATTTACCACTACAATATCTTTGGTTGGTAAAAGCACGCCGTTATCAAATCCTTCGTAAGCCGATGTTGCTACTTTTGCAGTTCCCACAGTTAAGAAATATTCTTGAAGAATATTCAGTTTAACATCGTTCTTTTTGAATTGATCCGAAGCGCGTAACGTCATTTCTTTAGATCCGCCACCGCCAGGAATTACACCTACACCAAATTCAACCAAACCAATATAAGTTTCTGCTGCTGCAACGGCTTTGTCTGAATGCATCACCAATTCACAACCGCCACCAAGCGTCATTCCATGTGGAGCTGCAATTACCGGAATACCTGAATAACGAATACGCATCATGGTATCTTGGAACGATTTTATGGCAAAATTCAATTCATCGTATTCTTGCTCAACTGCCATCATAAATATCATTCCTAAATTGGCACCGACAGAGAAATTTGCTGCCTGATTTCCAATAACCAAACCGCTGTATTCTTTTTCGGCAAGATCGATTGCTTTATTAATTCCACTAATGACACCACCACCAATCGAGTTCATTTTTGAATGAAATTCCAGATTTAAAATTCCATCACCTAAATCAAACAAAGTAGAATCGGCATTGCTCCAAACTTTTTTGGTATCGCGAATGTTGTTTAAAATGATGAACGCATCTTGTCCCGGAATTTTCTTTTGCAATTTTGATTCGATATCATAATAATAGGTAGCCCCTTCTTTTACAGTGTAGAAAGATTTGTTGCCAGATGTCAACATTTCATTAACCCATTCAGCAACATTTTCGCCGTTTTCTTTTATCAATTCGATACCTTTTTCAACACCAATGGCATCCCAAATTTGGAAAGGTCCGTGTTCCCAGCCAAAACCCGCTTTCATGGCATCGTCTATCTTATATAAATCATCGGTAATTTCGGGTACGCGGTTAGAAACATACACAAACATACCCGCAAAAGATTTACGGTAAAATTCGCCAGCTTTGTCTTTTCCGTTCACTAAAACCTTGAAACGATCAATTACATTATCAATGGTTTTGGTTAGTTCTAATGTTTGGAAAGATGCTTTTTTGTTCGGGCGATATTCTAATGAATTCAAATCAAGTGAAAGAATATCTTTATCAACTTTTTTATAGAAACCTTGTTTTGTTTTGCTACCCAACCATTTATTTTCCATCATGTGGTTGATAAAATCGGGAAGTTTGAACAATTCGTGCGCTTCATCGTTCGGAACATTTTCGTACAAACCATTTGCAACATGCACCAAAGTATCCAAACCAACCACATCTACCGTACGGAAAGTTGCCGATTTTGGTCTGCCAATCACCGGACCGGTCAATTTATCGACTTCTTCAATAGTCATACCCATTTCTTTTACCAAATGAAACAGACTCATGATGCCGTAAATACCAATGCGGTTTCCAATAAATGCCGGAGTATCTTTAGCTACAACCGATGTTTTTCCCAAGAATTTTTCGCCGTAATTGTTTAAGAACGATAAGACTTCAGGTTTGGTTTTTGGTCCTGGAATAATTTCGAATAATTTTAAGTATCTAACCGGATTAAAAAAGTGTGTTCCGCAGAAATGTTCCTGAAAATCTTCGCTTCGTCCTTCGCTCATAAAATGAATCGGAATCCCTGAAGTGTTAGATGTAATCAAAGTTCCCGGTTTACGATATTTTTCGATTTGCTCGTAAACTGCCTTTTTAATATCCAAACGTTCAACAACAACTTCAATAATCCAATCAACATCTTTAATTTTCGGAAGATCATCCGTTGTGTTTCCTGTCGAAATTCTGTCGGCAAATTTTTTATCATAAATAGGCGAGGGGTTCGATTTTAAGGCAGTTGCCAAATTATCGTTCACCATACGGTTTCTTACCACTTTATCGTTAAGCGTAAGTCCTTTTTTTTCTTCGGCTTCGGTCAATTGGTTTGGAATAATATCCAAAAGCAATACCTGAACGCCAATGTTTGCAAAGTGACAGGCGATGCCCGAACCCATGATTCCGGAACCAATAACAGCCACTTTTTTTATTAATCTATTCATAATTATATGAAGTTTGGTTTCTTAAAATTTCTTTTTTGTTACGATGATGTTCTGAATTTTCTCTGACATCTCTATAAAGTTATCAATCTCTTGTTGCGAAAAGGTTTCTAAAAGTTTATTATTAAAATTGATTACCGTCTGTTTTGATAGTCCGCGTTTTTCGACACCCAACGGAGTTAAATAAATATTTACGCCACGACCATCTTTTGGATTTTTCTTTTTAGTAATCAACCCTTTTTCTTCCATTGTTTTTAAGGTACGCGTTAAACTTGTTGGTTCCATACCCAAACGTGGCGCCAAAGCGGTAGAAGGCGTTCCTTCTTTATCTATGTTTAATAAAGCATACCCAAGTGCCATACTTGCACCGTATTGCGAAGCTTCTTCGTTATACATGCGGGCAATGGCTTGCCAAGTATTTTTTATTACTGAATCGAGCGTTTTATTTTTCATGAATTTATTTAGTTATACCAAATATAATAAAAAAATAGTATGCACGCATACTATTTTAAATTTAAATTTTCGTTAAAACAATATTTTATTCTTATTTGTAAGAATTATTAATGCAAAGATTCAAATCATTTCCAAAATTGCCACCATCTTTTTTTTACATATTTAGTAACTACAATACCTGTTAAAGCTTCTGTCTCTTTTAAATAGAATTTAGATACAGAATGAAAATCATTTTTATAAATATGTGTTTCAATAGGCTCATGATACGATCCCTCAATCATTAATGATAAATAATCTAATGAGAAGTTTTTAGGGATTAGAATCTGAAAATTACCTTCCAAGTCACTTTCAAGTATTAAATCTAATTCCTTCACATATATAGATGCTTCTAAAGGTTCCCCTAATTCAGTTAAAACTTGTCCTTTTATTATATCTTTTAAACTATCTGTTTTTGTTTGCTTTAAATTGATTCTTTTGTAATTAGATTCGTTTTTAGAAACATTTAAATCGTTAGTTGTCGAGGGTAGAGGTGTTGCAAGAACACTTCCTGTTGATCCTATTAAAAAGATAGCCGTTAAAGCTTTGTATAATTTTGATCTGTTTTTTTTGATTGAATTTCAATTGGTCGATCTAATTGCGATACAGACATTCTACCGCAAATTCTACCTTTTGATTGTTCAATAATTTTAATGATTTCCGAATCATCAAATTTTGTAAAATTTATAACTTCTTTTGAACATTGCATACAAAGTCTTCCTCTATGATGAGGTTGCATCTTATTCCATTTTTCGTCACATGGATTTTGAATATTTACTATGATTGCATTGTTTGACATTTCAAATCAATTAAGAATACATTTTATCATACAAATCTTTATACTTTTCTAAAATAACTTTACGTTTTAGTTTTAAAGTTGGGGTTAGTTCGCCTGTATCAATTGCCCAGATATTTGGTGTTAGTGCAAACTTTTTAATTTGTTCCCATTTACCAAACTGCGGATTAATTAAATCTATTTCTTTTTGCAGGCGTTCTATAACCAATTCGTTATTTACCACTTCGTCTAACGAAAAACCAACATTTACTTTGTTGCGGTTTGCCCATTCTTTAATAAAATCGAAATTTGGCTGAATCAACGCTGCTGGCATTTTTTGTCCTTCTCCCACCACCATAATCTGCTCTATAAAACGAGATTGTTTCATGGCATTTTCAATCATTTGCGGCGCAACGTATTTCCCGCCACTTGTTTTAAACATTTCTTTTTTACGGTCGGTAATAAATAAAAATCCGTCGGCATCAACTACACCGATATCTCCCGTGTGGAACCAGCCATCTGCAAAAGCTTCTTTGGTTTTTTCTTCGTCTTTATAATATCCTTCAGCAATCGATGGTCCTTGGCAAAGTATTTCGCCGTCTTCGCCAATTTTAACCGTAACATTACTTAAAACTCTACCTACCGATCCAATTTTCCAACCATTGTTTCGCTGGTCGTTTACAGAAATTACCGGAGAAGTTTCGGTTAAACCGTATCCTTCCATCACCGGAATATCTGCTCCACCAAAAATTCGAGCCAAACGAGGCGATAATGGGGCAGAACCCGATACCAGCAATTCTAAATTTCCACCCAAAGCAGCATGCCATTTAGAGAAAATCAGTTTGCGGGCAATTTTCAGTTTAAATTCATAAAAACCGCCGTTTGCTCCGTATGGTTTAAAATCTTCTGCCAAACGCAATGCCCAAAAGAACAATGCTTTTTTAATGCCCGAAAGTTCAGATCCTTTGGCATAAATTTTATCAAACACTTTCTCTAAAACCCTTGGAACAACCGTCATAACCTGTGGTTTAACTTCTTGCAGGTTATCGGAAATTTTCTCGATAGATTCCGCAAAATAAATCGATACACCCATATATTGGAACAGATACAGAATCATTCGCTCAAAAATATGACAGCATGGCAAAAAACTCAATGCAGTGTAACTTCCTCTATCAAAAGGGACACGCTCTTCGGATCCTAAAACATTGCTGATGATGTTATTATGCGTTAGTAAAACACCTTTTGGTGTACCTGTGGTTCCCGATGTATAAATGATCGACGCTAAATCGTCTGGAGTTACACTGGCTTTCGCAGCTTCCACATCGGCATCGTTCAAAGCATCTTTACCGGCAGTAATAATATCTTTCCAATTGGCGCATCCCGGAATTTCATCGAACGAATAAATGCCTCGAAGCTTTGGAATATTGAACTTTACTTTATCTAACTTATCTAAAATAACTTTATCGGAAACAAAAACATACACACTTTCTGAATGCTTTATAATGTATTCGTAATCGTGTTCTGAAATGGTAGGATAAATAGGTACAGTAACCGCTCCGGTCTGTAAAATACCAATGTCCATAATATTCCATTCGGTTCTGTTTGTAGAGGTTATCAAGGCAATTTTATCGCCTTTTTTAACACCCATGGCAAGTAATGCTTTTGAAACATAATTTGCTTGTTCAATATATTCCTGAATACTTGTTGATTTCCAAACGCCGTTGTATTTTGTTGTAAATGCTTTTTGCAACGGATAATTTTGCAACTGGTAATAAGGAATATCGAATAATCTACCTATTTGAGACATATTTTTTTCAGATTTTTAATTACTGCATTTGCAAAATATTGTTTTTTTGTGAAAAATGCAAGTTATATTATTGTTTATTTTTGATTTACAGGTGCTTCTTTAAGCTTTTGAATACCTTCTTGATATATTGTTGCCGACGATATTTCTTTATTTTCGTCTGCAGTATTGATTAATTGTCCGTCTTTGAAAAAGTAATCGGCGTAACGCAATAATTTGTTGGCGTTGTTGGCATCGGTTTCTTCAATAATGCAGGCAATCAGTTCATTATTCTTGTAGTAAAAAACTTTTTGCAGTGTGTATTTATCGAAAATGGTATAAATTATTGAAAAAAGATTATTGTCTGATAACACATAATACGAAAGATCATACGTTGAACCTGTGGGTGTTGTGCCAGGTTTATTGATAGGATCGAACCATTCGTTTTGCGATGTTGACTGTATGTAGTTTTGAATCGATTTAATTTCGGCATCGTTATTTTGTGCAAATACCGATGTTACCAAAAACATACATACTATTGTTAGAAAAATTTTTTTCATTATTGTTTTAGTTTAATTCGATCTGATCTGTTTGCTATTTCCCAAGCAGTTACAAAAATTAATTGGGTACGTTTCAACATATCATCGAAATTGATTTTATCAACCGTGTCTGTTGGTTTATGATAATCTGCATGTTCGCCGCTGTAATAAAAAATTACGGGGATGTTATACTTTGCAAAGTTGTAATGATCTGATCGGTAATAAATCATCTCCGGGTGTTTGTCATCATTATACGTATAATCTAAAACCAAATTGGTGTATTTTTTATTCATGGCTTCAGACACATTGTGCAATTCGGTACTTAACTTATCGCTTCCCACCAAATAAATATAATCTTTTTTATTTTTATCGTAGTTGAAATCTCTTCTACCAATCATATCTACATTTAAATCGGCAACAATATTTTCTAAAGGAATAATTTTAGAATTTACAAAAAAACGAGATCCGTGCAACCCATATTCTTCACCCGTACAATGTAAAAATACAATCGATCGTTTTGGACCGTTACCATTTTTCTCGGCAATTTTAAACATACGTGCCATCTCTAACAAAGCCGTAGTTCCCGTTCCGTTATCATCGGCACCATTATAAATTTCGTCGTTCGTGATACCCACATGGTCATAATGCGCAGAAATTACCAAATATTCGTCGGGTTTTTCGCTTCCTTTTATATATGCAACAACATTTTCACTGTCGTTTAACTTTGGACTGAACATTCTTTTCATAGCTTCGCTTGGAACAAACTGAAAATAATCATCTGTTCCCGGCAAGGCATCAATTCCTAAATTTTTATAGATATTACGTAGGTAATTCGCCGCCATTTTTTGTCCGGCTTCACCCGTTTTTCTGCCTTGCATTTCATCGCCGGCAATTATAGAAAGATGTTTTATCAGCTCTTCTTTCGATAGATTTTCCATCATTTCCTTTACTCGGTCTTTTTGTTTTTGAGCATGGATAAATCCTGAATTTATTGATGCAAAGGCAACAAACAGAAAAATTTTATTTTTAAACTTCATTCGTATCATTTTAGTTTTCCAAGTACTAAAAATACTAATTTTTACGATTGCTATTGTATATTTGTTGAAAATAATAAAAATGAACAAAGTTGTATTGATAACCGGCGGATCATCGGGCATTGGCAAAACGGTCGGAAATTTTTTACTAAACAAAGGTTATACCGTTTACGGCAGTAGTAGAAACCCTGAAAATGTTGCAGATAGTAAATTTCCGTTGGTTGCAATTGATGTTCGAAACAATGAATCGATACAAAGTGCGGTTGCCGAAATTATTGCGAAAGAAGGCAGAATTGATGTGTTGGTTAATAACGCCGGAGTAGGAATTACCGGGCCCATTGAGGAAATTCCGTTAGATGAAATTCAGAATAATTTTCACACCAATGTTTTTGGACCAATTGAAGTTATGAAAGCGGTTTTACCACAAATGCGTCAACAAAAATCGGGTTTAATCATTAATGTAACATCGATTGCTGGTTATATGGGCTTGCCTTACCGTGGAATTTATTCGGCATCGAAAGGAGCTTTGGAACTGATTACCGAATCAATACGAATGGAAGTAAAACCATTTAATATACAAGTTACAAACGTAGCTCCGGGCGATTTTGCAACAGATATTGCAGCACGACGTTTTCATGCTCCGGTTTTAGATCAATCGCCTTATAAAGAAATTTACAGTCAGCAGCTTGCTACAATTAACGAACATGTAAATGATGGGGGAGATCCGATAGAAATGGCAAAAGCAATTGATAAAATAATTCAAACCAAAAAGCCAAAAGTTCATTACAAAGTAGGTGCTTTTATGCAAAAATTTTCTATCTTTCTAAAAAAGATTTTACCAGATACCGTTTACGAAAAAATGCTGATGAATCATTATAAAATTAAGTAATTTATTTGCCACAGTTTCACAGTTTTTTAGTAACTTTTAATTGTTTAAAATCTTTACAAATAATTAAAACAACAACACAATGAAATTTTTTATAGATACAGCAAACCTTGAGCAAATTAAAGAAGCACAGGCTTTAGGAGTTTTAGACGGCGTTACAACAAATCCGTCGTTAATGGCGAAAGAAGGCATCACCGGAAAAAACAATATTTTAAAGCATTATGTTGATATATGCACTATTGTTGATGGCGATGTAAGTGCCGAAGTTATTGCGACCGATTACGAAGGAATGATTAAGGAAGGTGAAGAATTGGCGGAATTACACGAACAGATTGTAGTGAAAATTCCAATGACACAAAACGGAATTAAAGCCTGCAAATATTTTTCAGACAAAGGCATTAAAACCAATGTAACATTAGTGTTTTCGGCAGGTCAGGCATTATTGGCTGCAAAAGCAGGTGCAACTTATGTATCACCTTTTATTGGTCGTTTAGATGATATTTCTACCGATGGATTGAATTTGATCGATGAAATTAGAATGATTTATGACAACTACGCTTTCGAAACGCAGATTTTAGCAGCATCTGTCCGCCATACCATGCATATTGTTAATTGTGCTAAAATTGGTGCCGATGTTATGACAGGTCCATTAAGTTCTATTTTAGGCTTACTGAAACATCCGTTAACCGATTCAGGTTTAGAACAGTTTTTAGCAGATTACGCTAAAGGGAATAAATAAGAAACATAAAAGCACTTGAAATTAAGTGCTTTTGTTTATTTTATTATACAATTCTAACAACTCATTTGCGGCTGTAAATGGAGATTTTTCATTATTCTGAACTGTTTTTTCAGCATTTTGTAATTGTTCGTATATTGTTTGGTTTTGATAAAAATTCGAAAGCAATTGTTCATTAATTGTTTCTTTTAACCAATAGGCGTTCTGGTTTTTTCGATTGGTTTCAAAATAACCATTATCTTTGGTTAACGAAAAATACTTTTCTAAAAGCTGCCAAACATCTTCAATTCCTTGGTTGTAAAAAGCACTTGCCAATAAAACTTTCGGCTGCCATTTAGAATCTTTCAAAGGGAATAAATGCAAGGCACGGTTAATATCTAATTTGGCATTGTTGGCGTGTTTTAAATTATCGCCATCTGCTTTATTGATGATGACTGAATCTGCCATTTCCATAATTCCACGCTTAATTCCCTGTAATTCGTCACCAGCACCGGCTAAATTCAATAGTAAAAAGAAATCAGTCATGCTGTGAACTGCTGTTTCACTTTGCCCAACTCCAACGGTTTCAATCAAAATAGTATCAAATCCACAAGCTTCACACAAAATAATACTTTCACGGGTTTTTCGGGAAACTCCGCCCAAACTTTCGCCCGATGCCGACGGACGTATAAACGCATTCGTATTTTTAACCAAATCTTCCATTCGGGTTTTATCGCCCAAAATACTTCCTTTGCTAATACTGCTGCTGGGATCGACTGCTAAAACCGCAACTTTTTTTCCGATGGATGTAAGATACATTCCAAAAGCTTCAATAAAGGTACTTTTCCCAACACCTGGAACTCCGGTTATTCCAATACGTACCGATTTATTTGCATGCGGTAAACAGGTTTGTATAATTTTCTGGGCTTGCTCTTTGTGCGTGGGATTGGTGCTTTCTATAATCGTAATAGCTTTACTTAACGACGGAATATCACCTTGCAGCAATTTTTCAATAATCAAATCAATATTTAACGACTTTCTTCTGAAATTCTGAATGGTTCGAATGGAATCCTGATTAACATGATCGGGTTGCGAAATTCCATCAATTTCATGTAAAGATTTTTTATTCGGAAGCTTTTCGTTCGGCATAATGAATCGTTTCAACAAACTTACAAAATAGTTCTAAAAATCGTTTTAAAATTTAAGTTGTATTGGCAGTGATTAAGTAAATTTGTTGTTTCAATTTATAAAAAATGTCTACAATAAAAAATACGGGCGCGCAAAAACCTGTTTACGCAATACTAATTGCCATAAGCGTTGCCCATTTATTAAACGATTTACTACAGGCGGTTATTCCTGCAATTTACCCGAAATTAGAAGCCAAGTACCATTTAACTTTTGCACAGGTTGGTATGATTACGCTTTGTTATCAGTTGGCAGCATCGATTTTTCAGCCGGTTGTAGGGGCATATACCGATAAAAACCCAAAGCCGTATTCGCAGATTTTTGGTATGTTGTTTACCATGGCGGGAATTGCTTTACTTGCTTATGCTCCAAATTACGAATTGATCTTGGTAGCAGTTATTTTGGTGGGAATTGGCTCATCGATCTTTCATCCGGAATCATCACGCGTAGCTTTTATGGCATCAAACGGAAGACGGAGTTTTGCACAATCTGTCTTTCAAATCGGAGGAAACACCGGAACAGCTCTGGCTCCGTTACTAATTGCGTGGATTGTTTTGCCAAACAGACAATTGTACATTTTATGGTTTCTAGGTTTTGCAATTTTGGCTCAGATTGTTTTGGGATACATTGCAAAATGGTACAAAGATAAATTAAAAGTTGCTTCAAGATCAACCAAAAAAATAATTCAAGTTCCCGATTTATCTGCCTTTAAAATAAATTCGGCAATTACCATTTTATTGGTTTTAATCTTTTCTAAATATTTTTACGTAGCAAGTATTACCAGTTATTTTCAGTTTTATACGATGGATAAATTTGGTTTGAACGAAGTTCAGGCGCAGGTTTATTTGTTTTATTTCTTGATTTCGGTTGCTGTGGGAACTTTGTTAGGCGGGATTTTTGGCGATCGATTCGGTCGTAAATACGTTATTTGGTTTTCTGTATTAGGTGCAGCTCCGTTTACGCTGGCATTGCCTTATGTAGATTTGCATTTAACCGGAATTTTAATTGTAATTATCGGGTTGATTATTTCATCGGCATTTCCATCAATTTTAGTTTACGCACAAGAACTGCTTCCTAAAAAATTAGGAATGGTTTCGGGTTTGTTCTACGGTTTTGCCTTTGGAATGGGTGGTGTTGGTTCGGCAGTTTTAGGTATTTGGGCAGATGCTACTTCTATTGAACACATTTATAATATTTGTTCGTATCTTCCGTTAATAGGTGTTATTGCTTATTTCCTTCCAAATATGAAAAAAGTAAAATATAAAGATGCTGAGTAATGATTACTACTGAAATCAAAAATAAATTAATAGAAATTGTTGGCGCATCATACGTTTTTACCGATGATGAAACCTTGAACGAATACGGAAGAGATCATACCGAAGATTTGGTTTTTCCACCTTCAATTGTTGTAAAACCGACATCAACACAGGAAGTGAGCGATATAATGAAAGTTGCTTTTGAATATGCTATTCCGGTTGTTCCTATTGGCGCACGCACTGGTTTAAGTGGTGGAATTTTAGCGATTCATAAAGGTATCGGACTTTCATTAGAACGATTGAATCAAATAATAAAAATAGACGAAGAAAACCTGCAAGTAATAACTCAACCTGGGGTAATTACCGAGATTTTACAAAATGCCGTTGCCGAAAAAGGGTTGATGTATCCGGTTGATCCAAGCAGCAAAGGCAGTTGTTTTATTGGCGGAAATATTGCTGAAAATGCAGGTGGCGCGCGTGCAGTAAAATATGGTGTTACCAAAGATTATGTCTTGAATTTAGAAGTGGTTTTACCCAACGGAGAAATTATTTGGACAGGTGCCAACACGCTTAAAAATTCTACTGGTTACAATTTAACGCAATTAATGGTTGGTAGCGAGGGTACTTTGGGTATTGTTACAAAAATTGTTTTAAAATTAATACCGGCTGTTCAGCACAACGTATTACTATGGGTTCCGTTTTTTAAAATGGAACAAGCAGCAGCAGCCGTCTCGGCAATTTTTAGAGCAGGAATTGTACCAAGTGCCTTAGAATTTATGGAGCGTGATGCTATTTTGTGGACAAGTAAATTTGTTGAAGTTCCAGATGTTTATTTAAAACACGAAAACGAAGCACATTTGCTGATTGAAGTCGATGGAAATTACCCCGATGTTTTAATGAACGAAGCAGAGAAAATTTTATCGGTTGTTGAAGCTTATGAAATTGATGAGGTGCTTTTTGCCGATACCACCGATCAAAAAAATACTTTGTGGAAACTCCGCCGAAATATTGCCGAAGCTGTAAAACAAAACACTGTTTACAAAGAAGAAGACACAGTTGTACCTCGTTTTGAACTGCCAAAGTTATTAATTGGAATTAAAGCAATTGGCGACAAATACGGTTTTAAAAGTATTTGTTACGGGCATGCAGGCGATGGCAATTTACACGTAAACATTGTAAAGTTGGATATGACAGACGAATTGTGGCGAACCGAAGTTCCTAAAGGAGTGAACGAAATTTTTCAGTTGACAAAATCGTTAAACGGAACTATTTCGGGCGAACACGGTATTGGTTTGGTTCAAAAAGAATTTATGCCAATTATGTTTAGCGAAATCGAACTGAATTTAATGTATCAAATTAAACAAATATTCGATCCTAAAAACATTATGAATCCCGGAAAAATATTTCCTTCAACATATCAATAAATTACTTTTACAACATAGCTATTATAGGGAATATAGTTTTTAAGCATCGCTTAAAAATGTGTTTCATAGATTATCTCTAATCAAATTAAATTACAAAGACTATGTATCTATGTGGTTTGATAATTATTTTATAAAAGTTTTAAAATGAATTCAATAGTAATAACACACCGGCATTTTCTGTTGTATAAACCAGCCGGATACATTTCACAATTTGTTTATGAAAAAAAGCGAAACAAGAAAAAACTCGGAGAATTGTATGATTTTCCCGAAGGAACAATGGCTATTGGCAGATTAGATGAAAATTCCGAGGGTTTACTAATGCTGACAACTGATGGAAAAATCAGCGAAAAAATTCGCAGTATGCATTATGAAAAACAATACGTTGTTCAAGTTGATGGAATTATTACCGAAGAAGCAATTGAAAAACTTAAAAACGGAGTTGAAATAGGAGTAAAAGGCGAACGGTTAACCACCAAAGAATGTTTTGCAGCAATTATTGATAAACCCGATTATGTGGGCGAAGGGTACCGCATTCGCAGCGACAGACACGGACCAACAAGCTGGCTGACGATCACATTAACACAAGGGAAATTTAGGCAAGTTCGTAAAATGACAGCTGCTGTTGGTTTCCCAACGTTACGATTAATCCGCATTCGTATTGGCGATTGGAAATTAGAAGGAATGAGTGTTGGCGAAGTGTTGAAAATTGAGTTGTAACACATTAATATTATCAGCTTTAATTTATTAAATTTGATATAGACTAAAAATAGAATAATGACCACACAAGCAAACGAAAACTTTAAATTTCAACGGATTATTGCAATAGTCGGTGTTATACTGTTTTTAGTGAAGTTGTATGCGTGGTATCTAACCAATTCGGTAGCCATTTTAACTGATGCTTTAGAGAGTACCATTAACGTAATTGCCGGTTTGATTGGTTTGTACAGCTTGTATTTATCGTCGTTGCCAAAAGATCATAACCATCCGTACGGTCATGGAAAGGTTGAATTTATTTCAGCTTCTATTGAAGGAGCATTGATAACCATTGCTGGTGTTGTAATTGTTTATGAAGCTATTAGCGAACTTCAAAATCCAAAAACAATTGAAAAACTCGATTTAGGATTGATCTTGGTATCGTTAACCGCCGTAATTAATTATGTGTTAGGGTATTTCGCTATTCAAAAAGGTAAAAAAAATAATTCGTTGGCATTAATTGCAAGTGGCAAACATTTACAAACCGACACGTATTCTACCATTGGAATCATTATTGGATTGGTGATTTTATACTTTACCAAAATTTCTTGGATTGATAGTGTTACCGCTTTAATTTTTGCAGGATTTATTATTTATACAGGATACAAAATTGTGCGCGAGTCAATTTCGGGCATTATGGATGAAACCGATGAATTGCTGCTTAAAGAAGTGGTTGATTTTTTGAGTGAAGAACGACGCGAAAATTGGATTGATCTACATAATTTAAGAATCATTAAATACGGAAGTACCCTGCATTTCGATTGTCACATGACAGTGCCTTGGTATTTTAATATCGAAGAAGGTCATAAAGAAGTTGATGCGTTGGAAGATGCCGTAAAAAATCATTTTGGCGACCGAATTGAACTTTTCGTGCACCTTGATGCCTGTAAAGAATACTCGTGTAACATTTGCAGTAAAACCGATTGCCCTGTGAGAAAACATCCTTTTCAAGAAAAAATTAAATGGACAAAGCAGAATGTTTCTTTAAATGAAAAGCATAATAGTAATTTGTAATTTTATTGCATTTTGTCATTCCGATACTTCGACAAGCTCTGCATAGGCTAAAGGACGAATCTCTTTTTTTACCGTAAAGATTCTTCAATCAACTTCGTTTCTTTCAGAATGACAAGACAAATGAACGTTATTAAAACTTATATCACTTAAATATCTATGCATCCGTGGTAAAAACTAAAGTATCAAAAACTGTTTTCGTTCTTTATCAAATACTATATCATCGGTATCAAAAAATCGGTCAAAAACACCTTGGTTAATTAAGTTGTTTGTAGTGTTGTGATAAAACTGATTGTCTTTCAACAACATAATATCATCACTTAACTGCAATGCCAAATCTAAATCGTGGGTAGAAAATAAAATACATTTCTGGTTAACCACACACAATTTTTTAAGCAGTTTAAAAAGTTTTACCTTATGATACAAATCTAAATGGGTAGAAGGTTCGTCTAAAAATATAAACGGAGTATCTTGAACGACAGCTCTTGCAATAAAAGTTCGCTGTAATTGTCCATCACTTAACTGCGATAATTTTCGATTTTTTAAATTATTAATTTCACAATCTTGTAGCGTAGCATTAATCAAATTTTCATCGGCTTCGGTTAATTTATCTAACCAATTGGTGTAAGGCTGTCTGCCCAATTTTACCAGTTCATAAACCGTAAGATCCTTATTCACATTTTCATGTGTAAGCACCACGCTAACCATTTTAGCAAATTCGGCTATAGAAAAAGTATCGATGTTATTATTATCAATAGAAATACTTCCTGATTTTTTATCCAATAAACCCGAAATAGTCTTTAAAAGTGTCGATTTTCCTATTCCGTTGCTTCCCAATAACGATGTAAGAATTCCAGTTTTAATCTCGAAATTCAAATTACTAAACAACGTTTTGTCTTTATAACCAATACTTAAATCTTCTACTTTAAAAACAGTCATAAACTACATTTTTTTCATAACAAAATAAAAACCAATACTTGCAATGGCTATCATAATACAGTTAAAAATCCACAAGTTGTTAAATCCATAATTTTGAGCGATAAATGTACCAATTAAAGGCGATGTTACAAATGCCATTGAAAACGAAATACCGTTTAAACCCATGTACGATCCACGATTTGCCGAAACAGATCTATTTACTGCTACGGTTGATGCAAAGGGCATTATTAGAATTTCGGATATGGATATTAAAAAAAATCGACAGGTATAAAACAATTTGTATGTGCGATGGAAGCAATACCAAAAAAGCTGCACCACAAAACAAACTACCAATGATCATATTTGCAGAAAGTGTGAATTTTTTTTCGGCAAAATGTACCAAAGCCATTTCTAACACAAAAACCACAATTCCGTTAAATGCCATTAACAAGCCGACTTCTTTTTCGTTCATTAAAGCTACGTTTTTATAGAATAGGGGCAAGGTGTTTAATATCTGAAAGAAACAATAGGCGTAAATGGCAATAAAACTGCTAAAAAGTAAAAACTTAACATCGGTATAAGCAGATTTTACCTTTACAATATCTTCGGCTTTTTTAGATACTACTTTTTCGGGCGTATTGCCTTTTCGGTTTTTAAAATAGAAAATAAACAAAATACCGGCAATAAAAGACATGCAAGCATTGGTGTAAAATAAAAAGTTGTACGAAACCGCAGCCAAGAATCCACCAATAGCAGGACCAATAGAATAACCCAGATTCAATGCCATACGGTTTAGTGAGAAAGCTCGGGTAATATTTTCGGGTTTGGCGTAATATGAAACCGATGCACTATTTGCCGGGCGAAACAATTCTTTAATTAAACTTAAAAAAAAGATGGAAATACAAAGTGTTTCAAAAGTATCAAAAAAAGGCAGTATCAAATAAAAAGGAATACTTAAAAACAAACTGCTAACTTGTATTTTAAACGATCCAAATTTATCCGTCAACCAACCACCAATAAACGATCCTAAAATAGAACCAACGCCAAAAGTACTTAAAACAATACCGGCATTTTTTAAAGAAAACTCTAAAACCGTGGTCATATAAACACCTAAAAACGGCAATACCATTGAACCACTTTGGTTTATAAACATTACCAATGCCAACAGCCATGTCGCCTGCGATAAACCTTTGTAAGCACTAATGTAGTTTTTCCAATATAATTTTAAAGTTTCCATTTTGCAAAGGTAGTAATATCAACGTAATTTGTTAATAAACAAAAACATTAAGTTTTTGTGTGCAATCTTTTAAAAAACTTATCTTTGTGTACTGTAAATTTTATGTATTTATAAATGAAACCTAACACACAACAATTACAAGACTTGGTAACACAAGTTAGAAGAGATGTTTTACGTATGGTGCACGCCGTAAATTCTGGTCATCCGGGCGGATCTTTAGGCTGCGCAGAATATTTCGTTGCATTGTATCAAGTTATTATGAACAGAAAAGAAGGCTTTGATATGGATGGAAAAAACGAGGATATCTTCTTTTTATCAAACGGACACATTTCTCCGGTTTTCTACAGCGTTTTGGCTCGCAGCGGATACTTTCCTGTAAGCGAATTAGCTACTTTTAGAAAAATAGATTCTCGTTTACAAGGTCACCCAACAACTCACAGTCATTTACCGGGAATCCGCATGGCGTCTGGCTCATTAGGACAAGGTTTATCGGTTGCTTTGGGTGCTGCACAAGCTAAAAAGTTAAATAACGATGATAACTTGGTTTATGTGCTTATGGGCGATGGCGAATTGCAGGAAGGACAGAACTGGGAAGCATTAATGTATGCTGCTGCTAATAAAGTTGATAACGTTATTGCAACGGTTGATTTAAACGGAAAACAGATCGATGGAACTACCGATGAAGTTTTAAACATGGGAAGTTTACAGGCTAAATTTGAAGCTTTTGGATGGGATGTTTTGAGCATTGAAAAAGGTAACGATTTAGAAGCGGTAATTAACGGTTTGCAAGAAGCAAAACAAAAAACCGGCAACCAAAAACCTGTCATGATATTACTACACACCGAAATGGGCAACGGGGTAGATTTTATGATGAATACACACGCTTGGCATGGTAAAGCACCAAATAATGAACAATTAGAAAATGCTTTATACCAAAATTTAATGACTTTAGGCGACTATTAATAGAAAGAAATACAGTTATGAAAAAAATTGTTTGTTTAGCAGTAAGTTTAACCGCATTTGCAGGTTTTGCACAAAACAATAAATCGGTTGAGTTTACCAAAAAGTTGAGTTATAAAATTGAAATGGCTGAAGATTCTTACAAAGGATTTTCTGAAAGCGACTATTCAAATATCAATTACGATCATTATTTAGATAAAAACAATAAAGAAAGTTTGTTGTCTTTCTATTATAACGATGCCTCTGCTGCAAGTTACGGTGGTAGCGAATCTAATTTTTTTGTTAGTAAAAATTGGATGATTCCTTTATCGGTTAGCGGAATTTCTAAATCTGTAAATTATACTCCGTACAGCGCTTTTAAAGTTTTGAACGATGGTCAGTCCGTTACAAAATTAGATCGTAAGGGAACTATTGGTGGAAAAAATTGTCAGTATTACGCTATTTTAAGAGATATCGATAATAAAGAAAGTTACGATTATTGTTTTTGTATCGATGAAAGCAATAAAATCAACAATGTAGAATCTGTTTTTCCGGATTCTAAATTAAAAGGATTGATTTTATCGGTAGAATATAACACAGAAACTTCTTACAAATTGGTTTATAAATCAAGCCAAGATGTAAATGTAAAGTTAGATATCGAGAGTGATAAAATATCGGCAGATATTAAAGAATACCAAGAAAGTTTAAAATTAGAAGCTTACACAGATTACCCAGTTGATGTAGCCGAAGCCGCAGTCGAACCTGATACAGCGTATGGAGATTACAGCAATATTTACAGCGATCCGTTGTATTCGTATAATTATGATGGTAACGAATTGAAAGATTATAGTTTATACACATACATTTCGCCAATTTATTCAATAACTACAACTTCATTGTACAACACAAAAGAATACGGCGGTGGTGAATCAGCTTTAAATCGCGATCAAATTGCATCGTTTTATAAAAAAGAAACTAAATCGTTGGTTAAAAACTTAAAATCGGCTAAGATCATTACGGCAGATCAAAAGAAAGAATTAGACCAATTCTTTAAAGCACAGAACGAAAAAATTAAGAATTTTGTTCCAAACCAACCAATAGATTATACAGAAACAGAAGTGGTTGAAGCATGGGCAGCTCCTGATACAGCTGACTATATTGATACTTACGATTATTACACAAAATATCAGTCAAACTATCAAGATATAGCTGTAAATGATATTGACTTGGCTTATGATATCGATGTAAAAGACAACGAACAAATTAAACAATATGCACCAGATTATTGTGATAATTTAAAAAGTAAAATTCCAAATTTCCAAAATAAAAGTTTAAGCACGCACGTTCACAATTTAACCGGACAAATTTGCGATTTATACCTTTATAATAACGGCGGAAACGTAGGTTATTTTGAAACGATAAACAGCATGCGTAAAAGCTATTTGGAAATAGAAAAATTAAGAAATACCTTATCACAAAAAGATCAAAAATTACTTTTAGAATTTATAAAGAATTTAGATTAATGAAAAAATACACAAACTTAGGTAGTAAAGATACACGCTCTGGTTTCGGAGCAGGATTAACAGAATTAGGTCAGAAGAACGAAAACGTTGTAGCGTTGTGTGCCGATTTAATTGGCTCGTTAAAAATGGACGATTTTAAAAAGAATCATCCAGATCGTTTTTTTCAGGTAGGAATTGCCGAAGCTAATATGATTGGTTTGGCTGCCGGAATGACTATTGGCGGTAAAATTCCGTTTACAGGAACGTTTGCCAACTTTTCAACAGGTCGTGTGTACGATCAAATTCGTCAGTCGGTTGCCTATTCAGAGAAAAATGTAAAAATTTGTGCATCGCACGCCGGATTAACTTTAGGTGAAGACGGTGCAACACATCAAATTTTAGAGGACATCGGCTTAATGAAGATGTTACCAGGTGTAACCGTAATTAATACGTGTGATTACAACCAAACAAAAGCTGCTACATTAGCCATTGCAGATCACGAAGGTCCTGTTTATTTACGCTTTGGTCGTCCTGTGGTGCCTAATTTTATTCCGGAAGATCTACCGTTCGAAATTGGTAAAGCAGTAGTTTTATCAGAAGGAACCGATGTTACCATTGTAGCAACAGGTCATTTGGTTTGGGAAGCGTTACAGGCTGCCGAAGAATTAGAAAAAGAAGGAATTTCTGCTGAGGTTATCAATGTACACACCATTAAACCTTTAGATGAAGAAACCATTTTAAAATCGGTTGGTAAAACGGGTTGTATCGTAACTGCCGAAGAACATAATTATTTAGGAGGTTTAGGCGAAAGTATTTCAGGCGTTTTAGCTTTAAACAAACCAACACCGCAAGAATTTGTAGCAGTAAACGATGTTTTTGGAGAATCGGGAACACCAGAAGCTTTAATGGAAAAATACGGTTTAAATGCTAAATCAATTATTGAAAAAGCTAAAAAAGTACAGTCAAGAAAGTAATTATTATAGGTATTATCAGTTAACAATAAATCAAAATAAACGCTTTCATATCGAAAGCGTTTTTGTTTTAGAATAAACTTGTAATAAGATCAATCAAAGTTTGTCCGATTAATAATAATAAATAAAACATAAGCCTTAAGAGTTTTTAGTTTATAGTATTGTTTGTGTTCTCTAATCTTCCTTCGGAATTAAATTTATAGAAATTTTTACCGTTATCTAAACTGTGATTCCAAAAATGATCTCTGTCATTTCCGTTGATTTTAACATGTTGATTTTCAGTTATGTATATTTTTACACGTACTTTAGAATCTTCAGTAAAATCATTCAAAGTTGTTAATATTGCATTTGAAAGTACTAAGGTATCACTTTTTATTGAATAATTATAATTTAATGTATTACTAAATTGCGTTGATTCAATTTGAATGTTGTATTTGCTTAATGATTTAAGGTTCAAATCTTTATTGTTGAATACTTTTTCTTCAACTTCCATATAAGCTTTACCTGTGCTTGATTCAAGAACTTCTATATAAACATCATCAATTTCGCTGAATTTATGCTTACCTGAAAGGGTGTCATTTATCGTGAAAATACGTTCATCTTTCTGAAAAATAATATTTAAGGTATCGTTATCGTTCAAATTTAAATCGGTTTGTGAAATTTTTGTATCGAAATTTCCTTCGAACAATGATTCAATTTTATCTTTTTGAATATCTAAATTGATCATTACATAGCTGAAAATGAAGATCGAAAATAACCAGAAAAATCCTAAAATACCAGAAACCCAACCAATGTGTTTAACTTTTGAACTTAAAAGTCTAATTCCTAATAAAAGTAAAATGATAAACGGAATAACACTCATTACGAACAAACTTAAACTTAAACCCCAAAAGGGTATGCCTGTTTGTGCTTCATCGTAATTTACAAATTCGTTAAAAATATGACCATTATCGGTGTTCATAATTATCGGCGCAAAGAAACTTCCAAAAATTCCCATTACACCAAAAACAATCAATATTATTCCTATTATTCTGCGAATTACCTTGGCAACTGAACTTCCTGATGTGCGGATTTGCTGGTATGATGTTGCTACGCCTTCACGAAATTGTTTTTCTATGTTTGAAATATTAACAGGTTCGCCTTTCATTTCTAAAACATCGGCAACTGTAACCGCTTTTGGAATAATTACCCACAAAATTAGGTAAATTACAAAACTTAAACCGTAAGCAAAGAACAGTAAAATGAAAAGTATGCGCACCCAAACCGGATCTATATTAAAATAGTGCCCTAAACCTGAACATACACCACCCAAAATTCTTTTTTCACCATCGCGGTAAATTTTCTTATAGCTTTTATTTGTTGTGGTGAAATTATTTGGTTTAACAGGTTCGTCGTCTTCAATAATATAATCTTCTGGTTTACCCATAATATTAATTATTTCGTCTACATTATTCATACGAATAACACCAGTTTGCGGATCAATTCTTTCTGAAAATAATTCGGCAATGCGCGATTCTATATCGGCAATAATTTCATCTTCGCTTTCTTGCTGTATAGAATTTCTAACTGCCTGTAGGTATGAATCTAACTTGTTGTATGCATCTTCATCGATATGAAAAACAAGTCCGGCTATATTAATGGTTACAGTTTTATTCATGGCTATTCTTATTAGTTATAATGTTAACGGCTTCACTTAATTCTTTCCAGGTAACGGTTAATTCTTTTAAAAATTCGTTGCCTAATTCGGTTAATCGGTAGTACTTTCGCGGTGGTCCCGATGTTGATTCTTCCCAACGATAGCTTAATAATTCATCGTTTTTTAGGCGGGTTAGCAGCGGATAAACAGTGCCTTCTACTACCAACAATTTTGCATCTTTTAGTGTGTCTAAAATTTCAGATGTGTAACAGTCTTTATCTTTTAGAACCGATAGAATACAAAATTCCAGAATCCCTTTACGCATTTGCGCTTTTGTGTTTTCAATATTCATAGAACTTAATATTTTAGGTTAAAAGTAAAGGCAGGTAACGTAAACCTTTTTTTTGTGATTGAGTAAACTATTCAAATTAATAACAGTATGAGAAATGTGTTGTTTTAATTTTTCGGCTTACAGTCACCTGCATTTTTACCTTATTGTTTTATTTTGATATAGCAAAGATATATATAAAAGCATGTACTTTGTATTGCACAGTACTAATAATTAACTTTTTTTTAACAATTGAATTAATTTCAATTGCCATTAAAAAAAGTTGTAAATTAGCTGTAAACCTTGAATATTATGGATTTTAACGTAAAAAACCTGAACTTATATCTTCTTAAAAATTTACCATCGGCATATTTGTGCGGTGTTCGTGTTTATTCAATTAGTGATGCGCATTGTATTGTTCGTGCAAAACACAGATGGTTTAATCAAAATCCGTTTAAATCTATGTATTTCGCGGTTCAGAACATGGGAGCCGAACTTACCACAGGCGTTTTGGTTATGAAAGCCATAAAAGAATCAAACAAAAAAGTTTCGATGTTGGTTTTAAATCAAAAATCGAACTTCACTAAAAAAGCAACCGGAGTTATTACATTTAAATCTGAAGAAGGATTGATGATTCGTGAAAAAGTGAATGAAGCATTGCTTACAAAAGGAGGAATTTCGTTTTGGGTTCGATCTGAAGGATACGATGAGCAAGGGGATAAGGTTGGAACTTATGATTTTGAATGGACATTAAAAGCAAAATAGTATGAAAGTTTTAGTTACAGGTGCCACAGGATTTATCGGAACTGCGTTGTGTTCGCATCTTTTAAAGAACAATCATTCGGTACATTATTTGGTTACCGATGCCGCTGATATAAAAGACAAAGATAATTACCAAGGATTTTTATGGAATCCCGAAAAAAACGAGATCGATTTAAATTCATTGAATCAAGTTGATGCAATTGTAAATCTGGCGGGGCATACGATAAATTGTAAATGGACGGATGAAAATAAAAAGGCAATACACGACAGCAGGATAAATTGTTCTAACACACTTTTTAATGCACTAAAAGATAATGAGCATCAGGTAAAATCTATCGTAAATGCATCGGCAATTGGAATTTATCAATCGAGTGAACATGAGGTTTATACTGAAAATTCTTCTGATTTTGGAAACGATTTTTTAGCCGAAGTTTGTAAAGATTGGGAAACTGCCAATTTACGTTTTGAAAGTTTAGGAATTAAAACTGCTATTACGCGTTTTGGTTTGATATTATCTAAAGACAACGGCGTTTTGCATGAATTGGCAAAAGTAGTTAGCAAAGGATTGGGTGCTAATTTGGGTAACGGCAAACAATGGATGAGCTGGATACATTTTAACGATGTAATTGAAACTATTTACCAATTATTAAAAGAGCAACAAAGCGGAATTTTTAATGTAGTTGCACCAAATGCGGTAAAACAGAATGAATTTTTAAAGTTATTGGCAGCACAATTAAACAAACTTTTGTGGTTGCCAAATATACCGTCGGTTTTTATAAAAATTGGCTTGGGCGAACGTTCAGCGTTGGTATTGTCAAGTCAGCATGTACAATCAATTCAATTACCAAAAATAGGGTACAAATTTAAGTTTACAGATTTATCAAGCACGTTGAAAGATTTGTATAAGTAATATCGAAATATGATTATTCAATCTCATAAAATAAACAACATAGAAATTGCCGAAGTAATTTCAGATAAAATTCTTATTCAAAATCCCGATGATGCTTTAGATTTAATAGGAAATCTGTATTATCAGGGTTTCGATAAAATCATTATTTATGAGAAAAATCTTACTCCGGATTTTTTCGACTTGAAAAATAAACTGGCAGGAGAAATACTACAAAAAGTATCCAATTACCGAATGAAACTCACAATAATTGGCAATTTTTCAAACCTTAAGAGTAAAAGTCTACACGATTTTATTTACGAAAGCAACAAAGGAAGTCAGGTGAATTTTAACGAATCGTTGCAAAAAGCATTAAAATAGCATTTTTTTGCTATTGTTTACAGATCAATCGTTATGTAAATTTGAATAGTATCTATCTTGTTTAGAAAATATAGGCTTTATAAAATTTAGTTGAGTTTAAAATATGAAGGATGTAAAACAAAGTAAAACAAAACGCTGTGAGGAAATCACCAGCGAATATTTTGCTTTTTTAGATATCCATATAGAAGAGGTTGCTAACGGAAAAGTTACCGATTTTTTAGAGCTTAACCAAATTGCACAGCTTTTACATGTTTCGCACACGCATTTGTCTGATACAATTCAGCAGACTACAGGGCATCATCCGTGTCATTTTTATGATTCAAAAATTGTAGAAAAGGCAAAGCAACTTTTATTAGAAACAGATTTGTCAATAGCTAACGTAGCTAAAAAGCTCACTTATGATCCGTCTAACTTTTCAAAATTTTTCAAGAGTTGGTCAGGTGAAACTCCGGGAAATTACAGAAAATTAAACAAAAGGTAAACTTCCGAAAAGTTCACCACGTTTTTTAAATTTTTCAGGCACAAATTTGTAGAAAATAAAATTATACAAATTATGTTAAGAAATGATTTAAACGGAAAAGTAGTTTTAATTGCAGGTGGAGCAAAAAATTTAGGCGGACTTTTAAGTCGTGATTTTGCCGAAAAAGGAGCTAAATTAGCTATTCATTATAACAGTGACAGTACAAAAGCCGATGCTGAAAAAACATTAAGTGATGTACAAAATTTAGGTGCCGAAGCATTTTTGTTTCAAGGCGATTTAACTAAAATAGAAAATATCACAAAATTTTTCGATGAAACGGTTTCTAAATTCGGCGGAATTGATATTGCTATTAACACAGTAGGAATGGTGCTAAAAAAGCCTTTTGTTGATACTACCGAAAATGAATACGATGTTATGGCAGATGTAAATTCTAAAGTGGCATATTTCTTTATTCAAGAAGCTGGCAAAAAACTGAATGATAACGGAAAAATTTGTACAATTGTAACATCTCTTTTGGCTGCTTTTACAGGATATTATTCAACTTACGAAGGTATGAAGGCACCTGTTGAACATTTTACAAGAGCTGCAGCAAAAGAATTTGGTAATCGTGGAATTTCTGTTTCGGCTGTTGCACCAGGACCAATGGATACGCCGTTTTTCTACGGTCAAGAAGAAGAAGCTGCAGTTGCCTATCATAAATCGGCATCGGCTTTGGGTGGTTTAACCGATATTAAAGATATTGCACCGCTTGTTGAATTTTTAGTGAGCGATGGATGGTGGATTACCGGACAAACTATTTTCGCAAACGGCGGTTACACGACAAGATAATAAAAGATTTTTTTATGTTTTTGAAGGGTAGATAACTTTGTTATTTACCTTTCACTTTTAAATTACAGACTATGTTTTTAAAAATTCTAAATTCAATACTAATAATTTTTGCTGTGTTTATGGGAACAAAACACGGTTGGAATATGCTTACTGCAAAACCCGAAATGTTGGAAATGTTCGGCAAATGGAATTTTAGTAAAAAGGCAGTTATAATTAATGGAGCAATAACATTAGTAGCATCGATTTTAATCTTGTTTCCTAAAACTTTTGTATGGGGAAATTTTTTAATGGCAGCAGGAATATTGCTTATTATATGTTTGCAATTATTGAATAAAGACTTAAAAGGAGTTGCAATAGAAATTCCGTTTTTATTGCTTAATTTGGTTATCATTTATTTAGGGCATCCATTAAAAACGAATTAAAATGAAAAAAGTCATCATCATTTTATTTACTTCACTCGCACTTACAGCTTGTGAACAATCACAGAAAAGCGATCAGACAAAAACTCAAAATTTAAAAAAAATGCAAAACGAAACCGTATTAAAACCTGTAAAGACATTGATCGAAGCAATGCAAGCCGAAAATGCCGAAATTATAAGAGCGCAATTTTCAAAAAATGCAACTCAAGCTTATGGAGCCGAAGGAACAATGAAAACAGCTTACGAAACCAGAAAATGGATAGAAAGCGATATAATTAGTCGTCAAGGTAAGGTTGCAAATCCTAACTACACTGTAATTAACGAAAATCAGGTTGTTGTAAAAGGGCAGTATTCAAGTCAGGGCTACACTAACAAAGCAGATTTTTTATTCAATGTGGAAAACGGATTGATAATTGCTTGGAGAATGAGGTATTAAGTATGATAACTTAACCCTTAAACTTCAAAGGTAAATGCACCACTTTTTTGGTTTCGAAAAATTCATTGGTAAAAAAGTCGCTTAAATTATATAAGGTAGCTTTAGGGAAATCTTTTAATTCTTCAGATAAATCACCACCTTTTAAGTACAGAATTCCGTTTTCTAAATCGTGAACCGATTGTTTTTTTGTTTTTCCTTTAACCCACGTAACAAAATCGGGCATATTGGTAACGGCACGGCTCACAATAAAATCGAATTTATCGTTAACAAGTTCGGCTCTTTTTTGTTCAGCTTTTAAATTTTGCAGTTTTAAAGCAGTTGCAATTTCGTTTACCACTTTTATTTTTTTAGCAATCACATCAATCGCATAAAAATTAGTTTCGGGAAATAAAATAGCCAACGGAATTGCCGGAAAACCGCCACCTGTACCAACATCCATAACATCGGCATTGGGTTTAAATTCCATGATTTTTGCAATTCCTAACGAATGTAAAATGTGCTTGGTGTATAATTCGTCGATATCTTTTCGCGAAATCACGTTAATTTTAGCATTCCAATCTTGGTATGAATCATACAACTGCGTAAACTGATTGATCTGTAACTCGGTTAAATTCGGGAACTGTACTAAAATTTCTTCCATGGCTTAATTTTTGCCAAAAATACATCTTTATCAGCATAAAAAGAAGTATATTTAGTTTTAAAGAACTTATTTTCGAAATAACATTTAGGTTACATTAAATTTATTTCTTTGTTTCAAAAATATGTCGATATGAAAAAAATAATTACTGGGCTTTTTTTATGGCTTTCGGTTTGTGCGTATTCGCAAGAAACTTTGAATGCCATGTTTTACAATGTGTTTAAATTTCCTAATTCGCTTCCTCAAAATCGGCAGCTTATTTTACGCGATATTTTAGACGATTATAAACCCGATTTGTTTATGATTTGTGAGTTGGCAAATGAAAACGCAGCCAATTTAATTCTGAATACATCATTACAAAATCAGGTTGATCCTTATGCGAGAGCTCTTTTCGTGCCCGATCTTACAGACACGGCAGATCCATTACAAACAATGGTGTATTACAACCAACGCAAACTTACTTTGGTCAGTCAGCAGACTTTACCAACGGTGTATCGCGATATCAATCAATATTCTTTTCAGTTGAATGTGGATCCGCAAAATCCTATCTATTTAGAAGTTTTTGTAGCGCATTTAAAATCGAGTACTGGTCCTGCAAACCGACAAATGCGTTATGATATGGTTGAAGTTGTTACTCAAGAATTACAAAACTTAACGCAGCCTAATACGTATGTGCTTTTTGCGGGCGATTTTAATTTTTATAATTCAAATGAAGATGGTTATCAGAAAATATTAGATCCTACAAATGCCATTAAACTCATTGATCCTATAAATGCGCCGGGAAGCTGGCAAGACAATGCATCGTTTAGTTATTTGCACACGCAAAGTACCCGTTTGTCTAGTTCTGGCTTTGGTGGTGGTGCAAATGCAGGAGCTGGAGGCGGATTAGACGATCGTTTTGATTTTATAATGATGAGCGAAAATTTTAATACAAGTTCTCGTTTTTCCTACGTAAACGGAACTTACAGTGCTTATGGAAACAACGGAAACTGTTTGAACAAAAGTGTGAACGATTCCACTTGTACAGGAACTTATTCTTTAACATTGCGCAATAATTTGTATAATATGAGCGATCATTTGCCTGTTGTAATGCAGTTTCAAATTAATGAGCCATTAGCAACAACATCGTTTGAAAAAGAAAAAGCTTTAATATGGTTTGAATCATCGAATGTAACTGATGCCGAAGTTATGATAGGTGTTGATACATCTCGATTTAATGCACAAAACAACAAACTTTACATTTACAATACTTTGGGGCAATTGGTAAAAACGGTTTCTGTAAATAATCAATCAAGTATTACTGTTTCAACCGAAAATCTTTCAGGCGGAATGTATTTTGTAAAATCAAATGGAAGTTCTACGGTGTTGAAATTCATCAAAAAATAAAAGCTCAACTAAAAGAATGATATTTATGTCTAAGAAAGTCGTCGCTTCGAGTAGCGTAACGGAGTGAAGCGTATCGAGAAGTTTACTATAAAGAGAAGTTCTCGACAAGCTCGAACTGACGAAATCTGATAATTTCTATGTGGTGTAAATATTCATAATCATAAAATTAAAATTATACATTTTCAATGTTAAAAAAGCCCAAAGGTTGTTTTATAATATGTTTCAATATCGTTACCTTTGGTTGCATAAATTACAAATAAATGAGCGCACAACATTTGTCAGATAGAATTAATAATTTATCTGTTTCGCAAACCTTGGCAATGGCTGCAAAAGCACGCGAATTAACTGCTTTAGGTAAAGATATTATCAGTTTAAGTTTAGGTGAACCCGATTTTAACACGCCCGATTTTATTAAGGAGGCTGCTAAAAAAGCAATCGATGAAAATTGGAGCAATTATCCGCCGGTTGATGGTTATTTAGAACTGAAACAGGCAATTGTAACAAAATTTCAACGCGATAACGGTTTAAATTATCAACCTGCAAATATTGTGGTTTCTACAGGTGCAAAGCAATCTTTATACAATATCGCACAAGCAATGATTAACGAAGGTGACGAGGTTATTCTTCCAGCACCTTATTGGGTTAGTTATTCAGAAATAATTAAAATGGCAGGCGGTATTCCGGTTGTTGTGCCAACTTCGGTAGCGTCTGATTTTAAAATTACGCCTTATCAACTTCAGCAAGCAATCACACCAAAAACAAAAATGATGTGGTTTAGTTCGCCTTGTAATCCTTCGGGATCGGTTTATAACAGAGAAGAACTAACAGCTTTGGCTGATGTTTTAAAAAATCGTGAAGATATTTTTGTAGTTTCAGATGAAATCTACGAGCACATTAATTTTTCAGGAAGTTTTTGCAGTATCGGATCTATTCCGGGAATGTTTGAAAGAACCATTACTGTAAACGGCGTTGCGAAAGCTTTTGCTATGACAGGTTGGAGAATTGGATACATTGGTGCTCCGGAATTTATTGCAAAAGCATGTACCAAATTACAAGGTCAGGTTACAAGTGGCGCAAATTCTATCGCGCAACGTGCAACAATTGCAGCTTTAGAGGCAGCTCCTTCAGAAATCGGTTATATGGTTGAAGCTTTCCACAAACGCAGAGATTTGGTTTTGCATTTAGTGAATGATATTAAAGGTTTGGAAGTAAACGTGCCGGAAGGCGCTTTCTATGTTTTCCCAGATGTTTCGTACTATTTCGGTAAAACGTTAAACGGAGTTTTAATCAATAACGCCGATGATTTAGCCATGTATTTGTTAGAATACGCTAACGTTGCAACCGTAACAGGCGATGCTTTTGGTAACCCTAACTGTATTCGTTTGTCTTACGCAACCAGCGAAACTATTTTAATTGAAGCATTCAAACGAATTAAAGAAGCGTTGAAAGAACAATAATAATTTCTTTGTCATTCTGAACGAAACAGCGTGTAGTGAAGAATCTCATTTTAAAAGATTCCTCCTTCCGTCGGAATGACAAAAAATATTGAAAATTTTGTTTTTTTAAGATTAAGAAGAATCAATAATTCTTATCAATATATCACAAAAAAATCCCGAAAGTAACTTTCGGGATTTTCATTTATAGCTAAATTGATTATTTTGTTGCTTTAACAGCAATTTTCAATTTAATGTTATCGTTAATAACTTTATCACCAGCTAAATCTTTAACAACAGATCCAGAGTTGTAGTTAACAGCAAATTTAGTTCTGTCAATTTCAAACTCGTCAGAAGCTACAGTAACATCAGCATCAGTAACAGTAATTGTTGCTGGGAATTTAATTCCGTGAGTTGCTTCTTTAATAGTTAAGTTACCTTCAACCATTTGTTTTCCGTTTTCTTCAGTAACTTTTGTAATTTCAAAAGAAGCTGTTGGGAATTTAGATACATTAAAGAAATGGTCTGCATTTTCAGCAGTAGCACCTTTTAAGTGACCTTCTAAACCAGCTTTCATTTCAGCATCAGTAATATCGGTAACAACAATAGAATTCATATCAATTGTAAATTTACCACCAATTACCGCGTTGTTAGTTACAAAAACCTGACCGTCTTTTAAAGCGATTGTTCCAGTGTGTTGGTCACCAGAAACTTTTCCACCAATCCAGTCAATTTTAGATTCCGCAACGTTTGCGTTATATGTTACAGCGTTTGCTGTTTCTGTAGTTGTTCCAACTGTATCAGTTTCGGCAGTTGTGTTTTCTTTTTTACATGCAGTTAATGATAAAGCTGCTAAAGCAACTAATGCAAATACATTTTTTTTCATAATTAAAAATAATTTATTTATGCAAATATATTTAAAATCTAATATCAAAAAACGAAAAATGGGCAACAGCGAAATTTCTTAATATAGATTAATTCTAACTTTACTGCCAATTTGTCTAAAATACAAGAATGGCTTTACTTTTGTTAATTAGTGATTAAGTTAAACATCGATAAAAATGGAAAATGAAGAATTAAAAGATAAAGATATACAGCAAAATGCTGAACAAGAAATAGATACACAAAATGTAGAATCGGCAAGTCAATTGTCTGAACAAGAACAGTTAGAAGAGCAATTGGCGAATGAAAAAGACAAGTTCTTAAGATTGTTTGCCGAGTTTGAGAATTTTAGAAAGAGAACCGCACGCGAGCGTATTGAATTGTTTGCTACTGCGAATGAAGATGTTATGAAAAGCGTTTTGCCGGTTTTAGATGATTTTGACAGAGCCATTGCTCAAATGGAAACATTGGGTGAAAGTGAGCATCTGACAGGTTTTAATTTAATATCAACCAAATTGCGTGACAATTTGTCGGCAAAAGGTTTAAGTTTGGTAGAAATTAATAAAGGTGATACTTTTGATGCAGATATTGCCGAAGCTATAACGCAAATTCCTGCAGGCGACGAGTTTAAAGGAAAAGTTTTTGATGTTATAGAAAAAGGATATAAGTTAGGCGATAAAATTATTCGTTTCCCAAAAGTTGTTATCGGTCAATAAGAAACCAAAATGAAGAAAGATTATTACGAAATATTAGGTATAGATAAAAGTGCCGATGCCGGTGCGATAAAAAAAGCGTATCGCAAAAAAGCTATTGAATTTCACCCTGATAAAAATCCGGGCGATAAAGAAGCCGAAGAAAACTTTAAATTGGCTGCAGAAGCTTACGAAGTTTTAAGCGATGCAGATAAAAAAGCACGTTACGATCAGTACGGTCACGCAGCATTTGAAGGCGGTGGTGGTTTTGGTGGTCACGGCGGTTTTAACAACATGGAAGATATTTTTAGTCAGTTTGGAGATATCTTCGGTGGTGGTTTTGGCGGATTTGGCGGATTTGGCGGCGGTGGCGGTCCACGTCGCGTAAAAGGTTCTAACCTGCGTATTAAAGTAAAATTTACTTTAGAAGATATAGCTAACGGCGTTGAAAAAAAGGTAAAAGTTAAGCGTAAAATGCAGGCGAGTGGCGTAACCTACAAAACCTGTAATACTTGTAACGGTTCGGGACAGGTTATGCGCGTGCAAAATACCATTTTGGGTCGTATGCAAACCTCTTCACCTTGTCCAACCTGTCAGGGTTCAGGGCAAATTTTAGATCATAAACCACAAGGAGCTGATGCTGATGGAATGATAACTTCAGAAGAAACTGTTTCAATCAAAATTCCGGCAGGAGTTTCAGACGGTATTCAGTTGAAAGTTTCAGGTAAAGGAAACGATGCACCTGGTGCAAACAGTATTCCTGGTGATTTAATTGTGGTGATCGAAGAAATTGAGCACGAATTTTTAAAACGCGAAGGCGAAAATATTCATTATGATTTATATTTGAATATTGCGGATGCTGCTTTGGGCGGATCTAAAGAAGTTGATACCGTTAATGGTAAAGTTCGAATTAAAATTGAAGAAGGAATTCAATCCGGAAAGATTTTAAGATTAAAAGGTAAAGGTTTACCAAGTTTAAATGGCTACGGAAACGGCGATTTCCTAATCCACATCAACGTTTGGACACCTAAAAAATTAACAAAAGAACAGAAAGATTTCTTCGAAAAAATGAAGGAAGACGACAATTTTATACCACATCCTCAAAAAGGAGATAAAAGTTTTTTTGAAAAAGTAAAAGAAATGTTTTCGTAATACAAAAAAACTTTGTAAGTTTGTATTACACTTATAAAACGGTGGATTTTCTTTTTCATAGCAATTTTTCCCATCCTTGTTTTTACAAACAAGGATGGGTTTTTTTTAACTACTTTGTATCTTTGTAACTATTTTATTTAGTTTAAAACTATGAAACCAATATTACAGGTAAATAATGTTGTAAAAAAGTATGGCGACAAAACCGCTTTAAACAACATATCTTTAGCCATTCCGCAAGGCGGCGTTTTTGGTCTGTTGGGACCAAACGGTGCGGGCAAAACTTCCTTAATTCGTATTATCAATCAGATTACATTTCCCGATAGTGGCGAAATTTTGTTAGATGGCGAAAAATTGAGTCCTCATCATGTAAAGCATATCGGTTACATGCCCGAAGAACGCGGTTTGTACAAAAGTATGAAAGTGGGCGAGCAGGCATTGTATCTTGCTCAACTGAAAGGGATTTCTAAAGACGAAGCCAAAAAACAATTGAAATATTGGTTTGATAAATTGGAAATTGGTGATTGGTGGAACAAAAAAATTCAGGAATTATCAAAAGGAATGGCGCAAAAAATTCAGTTTGTGGTAACCGTTCTGCATCAACCTAAATTATTGATTTTCGATGAGCCTTTTTCAGGTTTCGATCCTGTGAATGCAAACATCATTAAAGACGAAATTTTAGAATTAAAGCAAAAAGGCAGCACCATTATTTTTTCTACACACCGTATGGAAAGTGTTGAAGAAATGTGTGATGAAATTGCTTTAATACATAAATCTAATAAATTGTTAGATGGATCTTTGGTCGATATCAAAAAAGAGTATCGTTCAAATACCTTCGATTTAGGCATAAATGCCATGAATCCAAATCAATTAAAAGATTTCTTAAATGCAAAATATCAAACTGAAGAAACCTTTTTTAAATCGTTAGATAATGAGTTGAAATTATCTGTAAAACTAAACGATAGATCAGCCAACGAATTACTGAACGATGTGCTTCCGTTTGGACAAATAACGCACTTTTCTGAAAAAATCCCGAGCATCAACGACATTTTTATTCAAACTGTAACCAATAACTAATGGGCGTTTTATCTTTAATTATAAAAAGAGAATTTATTTCTAAAGTTCGAAATAAATCATTTATCGTAATGACCTTTGTTAGTCCGATTATTTTTGTGGCGGTGGCAGCGTTGATCGGCTATTTAAGTTCCATGAAAACCGAAGTAAAACATATAGGTATTCACGACGAAAGCGGAATGTTTGTCAATGAATTTAAAAATTCCGAAAGTTATAAATACCATGATGTTTCTAAAATCGATCCAAAAATATTGAAAGACAGCGTTTCGCAAGCAAATTACGAGGGCGTGTTGTTTATTCCAAAGAAAGATAATTTAAGAGATTACGAAAAATCGATTGAATATGTATCAGAAGATAGTCCAAGTTTAGGATTTATCGCGAATACAGAATCTAAATTATCAGAAAAATTACTGCGTAAAAATTTAACCAATCAGGGGGTTGATACCGTTTTGTTAGATAAGTCTAAAATCGATGTTACCATGCACTTAACAAAAGCATCGGGCGAAGAAACAGTTAAAGGTCTAAATGAAATGAAAGTTGGCGTTGGATCTGTTTTTGGATATTTAATCATGATGTTCATTATTATTTACGGAAACATGGTGATGCGCAGTGTGATCGAAGAAAAAACAAGTAGAATCATAGAAATCATCATTTCTTCAATAAAGCCAATTCAATTAATGATGGGTAAAATCATCGGAACCACTTTAGCCGGAATATTACAGTTTGTAATTTGGGCAATTGTAGGAATGATTTTATTGGTAATTGCCAATTTGGTTTTCGGTTTAAACACATCAACACCAACAACAGATTTGGCTATGGAAGCTTCAAAATTAGCTGATATCCAAATATATTTTGCCGAATTTTTAAAACTTCCGCTTTTAAGTATGGCAGTTTATTTCCTGATTTATTTCATTGGCGGATACTTTTTATACAGCTCATTATACGCGGCAATTGGTGCAGCGGTTGATAACGAAACCGATACACAACAGTTTATGTTTCCTGTAATTATGCCTTTAATGTTGGGCGTTTACATTGGTTTTTTTACAGTAATGAACGAGCCACACGGAACCGTAGCAACAATTTTTTCCATAATTCCGTTTACATCGCCCATTGTAATGTTAATGCGCATTCCGTTTGGTGTACCGTTTTACGAAATTGCACTTTCAATTGCACTTTTATTTGCTACCTTTATAGCTATTGTTTGGGTAGCGTCAAAAATTTACCGCGTAGGTATTTTAATGTACGGCAAAAAACCAACTTGGAAAGAACTTGTAAAATGGCTTAAATATTAAGTATGGCTAAAATTTTAATTATAGAAGACGAAGCTTCAATCCGCAGAGTATTATCAAAAATATTGGCAGAGGAAAACGATCAATATGTTGTTTCTGAAGCAGTTGACGGAGAAGAAGGTTTAGAAAAAATAAAAAACGATGATTTCGATTTAGTTATTTGTGATATAAAAATGCCTAAAAAAGATGGCGAAGAAGTATTGCAAGAAGCTAAAAAAATCAAACCAGAAACGCCTTTTATCATGATATCTGGTCATGGCGATTTAGAAACTGCAGTGAATACCATGCGTTTAGGCGCTTTTGATTATATATCGAAACCACCTGATTTAAACCGATTGTTAACAACTGTTCGTAATGCGCTAGACAATAAATTACTTGTTGTTGAAAATAAGCGTTTAAAGAAAAAGGTAAGTAAAAACTACCAAATGATTGGCGAAAGCGAACCTATTCAGCAAATCAAAGATATGGTTGATAAGGTTGCCGAAACCGATGCCCGCGTATTGATTACCGGACCAAATGGAACTGGTAAAGAATTGGTTGCGCATAATCTGCACGAGAAAAGTAATCGAGCGCAATTTCCGTTGATCGAAGTAAACTGTGCTGCAATTCCGTCAGAATTAATCGAAAGCGAATTGTTCGGTCACGTAAAAGGAGCGTTTACATCAGCGGTTAAAGATCGTGCTGGAAAGTTTGAAGCTGCCGATAAGGGAACAATTTTTTTAGATGAAATCGGTGATATGAGTCTGGCTGCACAGGCAAAAGTCCTTCGTGCGTTGCAAGAGAGTATGATTACAAGGGTAGGAGCCGATAAAGATATTAAAGTTGATGTCCGTGTGATTGCGGCTACCAATAAAGATTTACGTAAAGAAATTGAAGAAGGCCGATTCCGTGAAGATTTGTACCATCGTTTGGCTGTAATTTTGATAAAAGTTCCGGCATTGAATGATCGTAGAGATGATATTCCATTATTAATTGAACATTTTACCAAGAAAATTGGAGAAGAGAATGGAAGTGCACAAAAATCATTTTCTGCCGATGCCATGAATCTTTTAAAAGCATATGATTGGACAGGGAATATTCGTGAATTGCGAAATGTGGTAGAACGCCTGATAATTTTAGGTGGAAAAGAAATTTCAAAATCCGACGTAGAATTATTTGCATCAAAATAAACAAAATGAATTTAAAAAAGATAAATCCAAAATTACAACAAGCGTTAATCGAAAATGGTTTAACCAAAGCACCAAATGTTATTGAAGAAGCTTTTGGAACTATTAAATCGGGTAACGATGTGGTGTTGATTATTGAAAATAAAAAAGAAGAGAAAGAAGCTATTGCAATATCGGTAATTCAGCGATTGGAAAAAGCCTTTATGTTATCTCCGCGTGCGTTGGTAATTGTTGAAGATAAACCGGAAGCCTTATTAATGGAAACTGTGTTTAAGGAATTGGCAAAATATACCGATTTACGTATTTTTATGACGCATGATAAAACTGATTTAGATATAGATAAAAACCAGATTTCTGTCGGAATTGATGTGTTAATTGGAACACCCGAACGTTTAAGCTTTATGTTTGGTAATGCCGGTTTTGATGTAAATCAGTTAAAAATGTTAGTAATAAATAATACCGACGAGTTGTTACGTTTACGTCACGATACACGTTTACACCGTTTGTCTGAAAGTATTGGTAAAACACAACGGTTATATGTATCCGAACAAGAAACTGAACGTTTGGAAATATTTGTAGATAAAACCATGTTAGACAGTTATTGGTTTTCAGACGAGGAATATTTAGACGAAGAAGAATAAAAAAAACAGAGCACTAAGCTCTGTTTTTTTGTAATAACTTTGAGAATATATTACTTAGCAATATTTACTGCTCTTGTTTCTCTGATAACGGTAATTTTAACTTGACCTGGATACGTCATTTCGGTTTGAATTTTCTGTGAAATGACAACCGGCGATCAAGCTGCAATGACTCCGCAACAAGAAGGTATGCCGGATATGAGCAAAATCATGAAAGTAATGATTTACATTTCGCCAATCATGATGTTGTTCTTCTTTAACAATTACGCATCTGGACTATCGTTGTACTAATTTATTTCGAATTTAATTACCATTGGTATTATGTATGTAATTAAAAACAAAATTGTTACCGAAGATAAAGTAAAAGTGATTATTGAAAACAACAAATCTAAAGAAAGGCCTAAATCAAAGTTCCAACGCAAAATGGATGAGTTGATGGAACAGGCTCAACAGCAACAAAAAGCGAATCAAAATAAAAAAGTAATTCAATAAAATAAATTACATTTAAAGCATCCTTGAAAAAGGGTGCTTTTTTATTGTAAGAATATTGACTGTAATTTTATTTTTAAATTTAATCCAACAAATTCGCCAACTCTTCGCCTACAATCGAACCAATCGCAATACCCGTTCCTGTTAAACGAACGCCACAAAAAACATTTTCAGAAAGTTGTTTCACAATCGGATTTCGTTGCGCACCCATGCCCATAATTCCGCTCCAGCGATGTTCGATTTCAAAAGGATGATTCGGCAGAATTACTTCTCTCAAATAAGTTTCCAATTGATTTTGGATTAAATCTGTTGTACCAAATTCTGTTGTGGTTTCGCCTTCTAAATCCAGATTTCTTCCACCGCCAAACAAAACGCGGTTTCCAATATTTCTAAAATAATAAAATCCTTCATCCATGTGAAAACAACCTTTGAACGGAAAATTTTCAATTGGTTTTGTGACTAAAACTTGTGCCCGAGCGGGAACTACGTCTAAATCGTATAACTTTTTAGTAAATGCGTTGGTACACAAAAACACTTTTTTCGAATTAAAATGAAATCCATTTTTCAATTCAATTTCTACTTCAGAATTCAAATCGTTTATTGATTTTACTTCTACATTATTTAAAATGGATATTTGATTAGAAACGACTAATTCCACAAAGGATTTCATCATTTTTCCGGTATGGATATGACCTTCAAAATCGGTTTCAATCATTCCGATTGTATTTTGAAACCCAAAGTTTCTATCAGATTTTCGGTAAACATTTTCATTAAAAATCGGTTTCAACCAAGAATTAATTTTATTCAAGTTAGACAAACTCATCTCCATCAATTCTTTATCAGATTTACGGAAAATTTCATAACCGCCGAATTGATGATAATCCATTTTATCATCAGGAATTAATGAACGAAGTTTTTGCAAACCTTTAAATCTTCTTTCCACTAATTTATAAACTTCCTCTTCAGAATTCGATTCTAAATACCAAAGCACTTCCGACAAAGTTCCAAAACAAGCAAATCCGGCATTTTTGGTGCTTGCGCCTTCGGGTAGCATTCCTTTTTCAATGATAATGATTTTGGCATTTGGATGTTTCAATCGTAAATGATAAGCTGTGCTTAAACCCACAATTCCACTACCAATAATAGTAAAATCCACATTTCGGAAGTACGTTTCTAATTCCCAAAAACTTAAATTCATGTTCAAATTATTTACCTCAAAAATAAGCTGTTTTGAATAATTTTCAACTTCATATTATAATTTTTAGTTTATAAATGAAGACCAATTTAAATTTGTAAAAATGAAACTATAATTTCTGGCAAAATAATTGCAAATACATAAGTCATAAAACGTATTTTTGAAACAAATTAATTAAGCAAAAATGAAACAATATATTATAACATCATTCGCAGTTTTAGCAGCAACAACCGCTGTTTATGCGCAAAATGTCAACAAAACCAACGCACAAGGCAAACGTGAAGGTGTTTGGGTTGGTTATTACCCAAAAACCAATTATGTGAAATATGAAGGAACTTTTAAAGATGGCAAAGAAACCGGAACCTTTAAGTTTTATGCCGATGAACCCGAAAAAAAACTAATTGCAACCAAAGAATTTAAAGCAGACGGATCAGTTTATGCTATTTTTTACAACGGAAAAAAGAAAATGTACGAAGGTTTGTATGTAAATAAATTACGCGAAGGACTTTGGAAAGTGTATCATATTGATGGGCAACATGTAATGTCTGAAGAGCCTTATAAAAACGATAAAATTCACGGTGTAAAAAAAGGATATTACATATCGGGAAAATTGTCAGAAGAATTGGAATATAAGAATGGAGTAGAAGACGGAATTTCTAATCAATATGCTGAAAATGGTGTGAAAATTAAAGAAACACAGTACGTAAATGGTAATTTAGACGGAAAAATTATTATTCGTGATGAAACCGGAAAAATTACCGATGAAGCAAAATATGTTAACGGAAAGCTAATTGTACCTAAAAAAGATTCCAAATAAAATACAAATCAACCAATTGTCGTAACTTTGCTTTCCGATAATTAAAAAATGAAAAAAAGAGTAGTAGTAGGTCTTTCAGGCGGAGTAGATTCAAGCGTTGCAGCGCAATTGCTTTTGGATCAGGGTTATGAGGTTATTGGCTTGTTCATGAAAAACTGGCACGATGACACCGTAACTATTTCCGACGAATGTCCTTGGTTAGAAGATAGTAATGACGCTTTGTTGGTTGCCGATAAATTAGGAATTCCTTTTCAAACGGTCGATTTAAGCGAACAATATAAAGAACGTATTGTAGATTATATGTTCAATGAATACGAAAACGGACGCACACCAAATCCGGATGTTTTATGCAACCGTGAAATTAAGTTCGACGTTTTCATGAAAATTGCCCTTGAATTAGGTGCAGATTTTGTTGCAACTGGTCATTATTGCCGAAAAGAAGAAACGGTTGTAAACGGAAAAAAGGTTTATAAATTGTTGGCAGGTAAAGATCCAAACAAAGATCAATCGTACTTCTTATGTCAGTTATCACAAGAACAGTTAGCGAAAGCGTTGTTCCCGATTGGTGAATATTTAAAGCCCGAAGTTCGTGAAATTGCAGCAAAAAATGATTTGATAACTGCCGAAAAGAAAGATTCGCAAGGTTTGTGTTTTATTGGTAAAGTGCGTTTGCCTGAATTTTTGCAGCAGCAGTTAAAACCTAAAAAAGGAATTATTTACGAAGTTTCTAAAGATCACGCTGTATATACCAATCAAAAACCGACTTTTGATTCTTTGATTGATGAATTAACTTGGGAAGCCACTTCGGTTAAATACACACCCGAAATGGCTAAAAAAGTAGGTGAGCATAACGGTGCGCATTATTTTACTATTGGTCAGCGTAAAGGGTTGAATGTAGGCGGAACTCAAGAAGCGTTGTTTATTATTGATACCAACATTATCGAAAATGCTATTTACACAGGTCAAGGACATTTACATCCTGGTTTGTTTCGTAAAACTTTGTTAGTTCAACCGCACGAAATTCATTGGATACGTGAAGATATGCGTTTGAAAAATGGCGAATCTATGGAAGTAATGGCACGTATTCGTTACCGTCAACCTTTACAAAAAGCAACTTTGCATCAAACCGAAAAAGGATTATTTGTACGATTTAATGAACCGCAATCGGCAATTACCGAAGGTCAGTTTGTTTCATGGCATATCGACGAAGAATTAATAGGATCCGGAGTAATATCGAAGATTTAAAAAGATATATCGAGAAAAAACCAAGCAAATTAAGCTTGGTTTTTCTATTTTTGTAAGAATCGAAAAATAAATTAAATGAACAGAATAACAAAATTATTCAATATAAAATACCCAATTATTCAAGGCGGAATGATCTGGAATAGTGGTTACAAATTAGCAGCAGCAGTTAGTAATGCCGGTGGTTTAGGTTTAATTGGTGCTGGATCCATGTATCCGGAAGTTTTGCGTGAACACATTCAGAAATGCAAAAAAGCAACCGATAAACCTTTTGGCGTAAATGTTCCGATGCTGTATCCAAATGTCGAAGAAATAATGAATATTATTGTAGATGAGGGTGTTAAAATCGTTTTTACATCGGCAGGAAATCCAAAAACATGGACTTCGTGGTTAAAAGAAAAAGGTATTACGGTAGTTCACGTAGTTAGTTCGTCAAAATTTGCTTTAAAAGCACAAGCAGCCGGAGTTGATGCTGTTGTTGCGGAAGGTTTTGAAGCCGGCGGACATAACGGTCGGGAAGAAACCACAACATTAACCTTAATTCCTATGGTTAAACAGCATTTGCAGATTCCTTTGATTGCTGCAGGTGGAATTGCAACCGGAAAAGCTATGCACGCTGCAATGATTTTGGGTGCAGACGGAGTTCAAATGGGAACTCGATTTGCAATGACTACCGAAAGCTCATCTCATCAAAATTTTAAAGACACGTGTGTAAATGCGCAGGAAGGCGATACGTATCTTACGTTAAAAGAATTGGCGCCGGTACGTTTAATTCGAAACAAATTTTTTAACGAAGTGCAAGAAGCTTATGGAAAATGTGCTACTACCGATGATTTAAAAGCGTTATTGGGAAGAGCAAGAGCAAAGCGCGGTATGTTTGAAGGCGATTTGGAAGACGGCGAACTAGAAATTGGTCAGATTGTAGGTTTAATAAATGAAATTAAACCAGTTAGTAATGTTATGGCTGAAATTATTGCTGATTTTGAAAAATCGATAGCTACCACTTTTTCGTTCTAATATCACAATAAACCCATAAAAAGCAAGGAATATTTATTAAGATATTCCTTTTTTTATTAAATTTAGTACCCTATAAGAATACTACCATGAGTTACTATAAAATTGCCGATTTAGAGCAGTACTTTAAGCATCATAAAAAATCAGTTCGCGAACCACGTAAATTCTGGAGCAAAATTGCTGAAGAAAATTTTATCTGGTATCAGGCTTGGGATAAAGTTTTTGAGTTTGATATGGGTAAAGGTGATATTAAGTGGTTTTTAAACGGAAAACTGAATATAACCAAGAACTGTATAGACAGACATTTATCAAAGCGTGGCGAAAAAACGGCAATTATTTTTGAACCGAACAATCCTTCCGAAGAACCGCAGCACATCAGTTATAACGAATTATATACCAGAGTTTCAAAAACAGCAAATGTATTAAAATCGTTAGGCGTTGAAAAAGGTGATCGTGTGTGCATTTATCTGCCAATGATTCCTGAATTAGCTGTAACAATGCTGGCTTGTGCAAGAATAGGAGCGATACATTCGGTTATTTTTGCAGGATTTTCAGATGCTGCCATTCGTTCTCGTGTTGAAGATTGTGGTGCGAAAGTTATTGTAACTTCAGACGGAGGTTTCCGTGGCGAAAAAACAATAAAAATTAAAGAAATTGTTGATAAAGCTATTGACGGATTGCCATCGGTTGAAAAAGTTTTGGTTGTAAAACGTACGAACGAACCGGTAGCTTTTAATGATAAAATTGATGTTTGGTTTGATGAATTGTATGAAGCTGCAGAAGCATCAAACATTGCTGAAATCATGGATTCCGAAGATCCATTGTTTATTTTATATACGTCAGGATCAACAGGGAAACCGAAAGGAATGGTACATTCAACGGCGGGTTATATGATTCAAACTGCCTATACTTTTCAAAATGTATTCGATTATAAAGAAGGCGATATTTTCTGGTGTACTGCCGATTTGGGTTGGATTACCGGACATTCGTACATTCTGTATGGCGCATTATTAAACGGTGCAACAACTGTGATTTTTGAGGGAATTCCAACGTATCCGAACCCATCGCGCTATTGGGATATTATCGATAAATATCAGGTTACGCATTTTTACACGGCGCCAACAGCTATTCGATCATTAATGACCAGCGATTATTCGTATGTGGCATCGCACAATTTATCTTCTTTAAGAGTTTTAGGTTCTGTAGGCGAGCCGATTAATGAGGAAGCTTGGCATTGGTTTAACGATTTTATCGGAAAAAAACGTTGTCCGATCGTAGATACATGGTGGCAGACAGAAACCGGATCAATCATGATTTCTCCGTTGGCATGTATTACACCAACAAAACCAACGTATGCAACTTTACCATTACCGGGAATACAAACGGTTTTAATGGACGAGAAAAATAACGAAATCACCGGTAATCAGGTTATGGGTAGTTTATGTGTTAAATTTCCATGGCCATCTATTGCCCGAACAATTTGGGGCGATCACGAACGTTTTGTAAAAACCTATTTTTCTGATTTTCCGGGAACATACTTCACAGGCGATAATGCCTTGAGAGATGAAGTTGGTTATTACAGAATTACAGGCCGTGCAGATGATGTAGTAATTGTTTCGGGACACAATCTGGGAACAGCACCGATTGAAGATGCCATAAACCAGCATCCGGCGGTTGCAGAATCGGCAGTAGTTGGTTTTCCACACGATATTAAAGGAAACGCGTTGTATGGTTTTATTTCGTTAAAAAAAGAAGGAAGCACGCGTGATCGTGATAATTTAAAAAAGGAAATAAACCAGTTGATAGCAGATCATTACGGACCAATCGGTAAACTAGATAAAATTCAATTTGTAGATGATCTACCTAAAACACGTTCAGGAAAAATTTTACGTCGTGTTTTAAGATCCATTGCTATAAATCAATTAGATAATTTTGGCGATACATCAACAATGATTAACCCTGAAGTGGTTTCAAAAATTATAGAAAATAGGTTTTAGTTTAAACAAAAATCCCTTTAAAATAGTTTAAAGGGATTTATATTTTAAAAGCTCGCCGTATAGGTTAAACTGATGTTGTGGTTTTTAGATTGAATATCTGCAATACCGTTTGTGCCTGAACTAATGATGTTTTGTTGCGAATCTTGTTGCCAGAACTGATAACCCAAATCAATACGAGATGCACCAAAACTATATCCTAAACCGCCACTGTAGCTTGTTAAATCACCAATAATTTGTTTGTTTTTGAACGGACTGTCGGCAAAACGGTAACCTGCACGTAAACTCACTCTGTCAATACGGTATTCACCACCAATTCTAAATTCGTTGGTAGCTGTCATCATATTTTGGTAGTAATTGTTTGTGCTGCTGTAATTGGCACCGCTTGCGCTGTACTCGGTAGTGGTGTAATCTTTACGAATATAATCAACACTTAATAAACCTTTGGTTCCAAAAACATAAGCCAAACTTCCAGAGATCGATCCCGGGTTTTTAACCGAATATTTGTTATACAAGGTTATAAGGTTAGGGTTGATGTTGTAGTTTTGAACAGCTCCGTCTTGTAAAATGTTGGTTTGAAGACTTTGCGAAAATTCATCTTGCAGACTCATCCATGTTGGTGATTGATACGATGCTCCGATTCTTAATTCTTCGGTAGCTTTAAAAATTCCACCTACGTTAAACGAAAAACCTGATCCGTAAGTATAGGTCTGATTATTGAATAATAATTTCTGATATCCATCTGTAACTGGCGATCTATTTTCTTCATAAATTGCCGATGATGTTAAATAATCAATAAAATGTACATTTAAATTCGCACCTAAATACAGTTTTTTATTGATGTCAAAACCAACATTTCCTGTAAGCTGATTATTAAAACCGGTTACATATGTTTCGTTTTCTTGATAAAAACTACTTCCGGCACCATTAAGGCTATAGTTTGTACCGTTATCATTAATTAAATACCCTTGATACGCCAGCATTGCCTGTTGCGCAGAAAAACCGTTTTGAATGCTATTTAAATAGTCGTATAATTCTGTAATTGATTCGCCTTCTCTGGTTTGAACATAGTCTAAAGGAATAACACCACCTCCGTTAACACCATTGGCATAATTTAAAAAGTAGTTAGTAACCGATTCATTGCTCATTCCGCTGCTGAAATAACGGGCGTTAAAACGTGCATTAGAATTGTAACTTAAACCAATGGTTACTTTCTTAAGTGCCTGATCCTGATTTTTAGAATCGATCACAAACACGGCTCCGAAATTAGACAGGTTCAAATCACTTTCTTTTGCGGTTGATGATGATCCGTTAAAAAGAGAATTGTTTTTCTGAATTTGAACATTTCCCGTAAAACTGAAATTGTTATAATTGAACAAAGCCGAACCCGCCGGGTTGATCTGCAAAGCTGAAACATCGCCACCCAAAGCTCCGAAAGCTCCACCCATGGCGTTAAATCGAGCTGATCCGTTTACTTGTTGTGTACCAATTCTAACAGCATCCGCAGGATTAAATTCTTGTGCTTGAGTTTGTAGAAATCCGCAAACAGCAAGCAGTGGTAAATATATTTTTTTCATACTGTATCGTTAAATCTTATAAAATAGTTATCGTTAATTATCTTCTTCCGCCACCGCCACCAGAACGCATTCCACCGCCCATACTTCCGCCACCGCGTGATCCTCCAAAACTTCCACCACTGTTCATTCTGGTGTTAGACGATGGTGTGTAGGTTGGTCTGTTCATGCTTCTGTTCGTGTTTCTGTCCATACGCGTATTGGTATTGGGGCGTGTATTGGTGTTGAATCGGTTGTTTCTAATAGTTCGGTTATCGTCAAAAGAAGTAGTGCGGGTATTGCGCATCATTTGCTGATTGGTCGAAATTCTGGTTAAAGACGAATTGGCTCTTGCAAAAGTTCTGTTAGTAGCATTCAGGTTTCTGCTGCTGTTTAAAGACGATCCTCTTAAACTACGAGTATTGTTAGCAACCATACGATTTCCGTTAGCAGCAGCCATTTGGCGAGATGTTAACGAACGGTAACTGTTGCTTCTTGAAATGTTTCTGTAACCGTTGTAACCCCAACCCCAGCCACCGCCGTAGTAAGGATAACCCCAGCCGCCCCAGCCATAGTAAGGATAGCCCCAGCCACCTCCCCAGCCGCCTCCCCAGCCAAAGCCAAAGCCGTAACCAAATCCCATGCCCCAGCCCCAATTATTCCAACCCCAGTACGGGTTACCCCAGCCCCAGTTGTCATAATGGTAAACTAATTGCGTTTCAGATGTAGTATCGCCCCAACCGCCGTTTTGTTGGTTGTAGTTTGATGTATAATTGTCAACATCGGTAAAATAAGCATCGGTTTCTTCTGCTTTTTCCTTGAAGTATTCCTGATAGTAAGCGCCATTTTCATGTGTATCCTCTACAACAATCTTGCTGTTGTTGTAAATTCCGTCAACATCGTAAGGCTTTTGGTTCAAGCCCGAACAAGCCGTAAGAAGCAGTCCAGAAGAAGTTACAAGGCAAAAACGTATTAAATTCGATCTCTTAAAGATATTAGGTAGCATATTTAAAGTTTTTATTGTTGAACATTACAAATTTAAGTAGATTTGTACCAAATAATTTGTTAATATTATCTAATCAAAATATATACCAATATACTAAAAATGAGTAAGAATATTACTACAAGAGCAGAAGATTATTCAAAATGGTATAACGAACTGGTTGTTAAAGCCGATTTGGCAGAGAATTCAGGAGTTCGTGGCTGTATGGTTATCAAACCTTACGGATACGCCATTTGGGAAAAATTACAAGGAGAATTAGACCGTCGTTTTAAAGAAACAGGTCACAGTAATGCGTATTTCCCCTTGTTTGTGCCGAAAAGTTTGTTCGAAGCTGAAGAGAAAAATGCCGAAGGTTTTGCAAAAGAATGTGCCATTGTAACACATTACCGTTTAAAGAACGATCCGGATAATCCGGGAAAATTAATGGTTGATCCCGATGCAAAATTAGAAGAAGAATTAATTGTTCGCCCAACATCCGAAGCCATTATTTGGAGTACCTATAAAGGTTGGATTCAATCATATCGTGATCTGCCTATTTTAATCAACCAATGGGCAAATGTGGTTCGTTGGGAAATGCGTACCCGTTTGTTTTTGCGTACTGCCGAGTTTTTATGGCAGGAAGGACACACCGCACACGCAACCAAAGAAGAGGCAATTGCAGAAACAAAACAAATGCAAGATGTGTATGTTGATGTGGTTGAAAACATTATGGGGATACCTGTTATTAAAGGATATAAAACCGAAACCGAGCGTTTTGCTGGTGCCGATGATACCTATACTATTGAAGCATTGATGCAAGATGGTAAAGCGTTGCAGGCAGGAACATCGCACTTTTTAGGTCAGAATTTTGCCAAGGCATTCGATGTGAAATTTACTAATAAAGAAGGTAAACAAGAATATGTTTGGGCAACTTCATGGGGAGTTTCAACTCGATTAATGGGGGCTTTGATTATGACGCATTCTGATGATAACGGATTAGTTCTTCCTCCAAAATTAGCTCCGATTCAGGTTGTAATTGTTCCAATTTATAAGAACGAAGAGCAGTTACAGCAAATAGGGGATAAAGCAGATGAATTGATTGCAGAGTTTAAAAAGAAAGGAATTTCTGTAAAATATGACGATCGTGATACTCAAAAACCAGGCTTTAAATTTGCCGAATGGGAATTAAAAGGTGTACCAGTACGTATTGCCATTGGTCCTAAAGATTTAGAAAACGGAACGTTCGAAGTTGCTCGTCGCGATTTATTATCAAAAGAAATAGTTTCAAACGATGTAATTATTAATCATGTAGAGAATTTATTGAACGATATTCAAGACAATTTATTCACAAAAGCAATAAATCATCGTGCAGAACATACTACTGAAGTGAATTCGTTCGAAGAATTTAAACAAGTTTTAGAAACCAAAGGTGGATTTTTATTAGCACATTGGGACGGAACACCGGAAACCGAAGAAAAAATAAAAGATTTAACAAAAGCAACCATTCGCTGTATTCCTATGGATCAGCCAGATGAAGGAGGCGTGTGTGTACTTACAGGCAAACCTTCTACAAAAAGAGTATTGTTTGCAAAAGCATATTAAAATATAAAATGCCGTTCGTAAGAGCGGCATTTTTTTATAAAAATGATAGTATAGCTAATTTGTACGATTGCAAACCAAAACCGCCAATTGTTCCTTTTGCAATAGGCGAAATATACGAATTATGCCTAAAAGCTTCTCTCTTAAAGACATTACTTATATGTACTTCAATAACAGGAGTTTCAATAGCGTTAATGGCGTCGGCAATGGCAATAGAAGTATGAGTATATGCTCCTGCATTTAAAACAATTCCGTCAAAATCAAATCCTACTTCGTGAATTTTATCGATAATAGCACCTTCATGATTACTTTGAAAGTAAATCAGATCGATCGTTTTGAATTCCTTTTGTAATAATTCAAAATACGCTTCAAAAGTCTCATTACCATAAACTTCAGGCTCTCTTCTTCCTAATAAATTCAAGTTTGGTCCGTTTATAATGGCTATTTTCATTAGCAATTTGATTTATTATTACCGTAAAAGTATCAAAAAAAATATCAATGGTTGCAATGGTAGGTTTTATTTTAATTTATTGTTTTATAAAGGTTTGATGTATAATTCGTTGCAATTATCAACAATTGATTTCTTTAAGAAATTAATATCATTGTTTTAAAAAATTGTTAAAATAATAGGTGTTTGATTTGTTGATTTCGTAAATTTGCGTTATAAAAAAATAATACAAAAGAAAATGAAAAAGATTTTATTATCATTAGCTGTGTTGGCAACGGGAGCTGCCGCACAAGCACAAGAAGGAACTTATGGTTTTAATCAAGGTGATATTTTATTGGAAGGAAGTATCCAATCTAGTTCTGTTAAAAACACAGTAACTGTAGAAGGAGTAGAGGCAATTTCAAAAGAAAACACCACTTTGTTTAATCCAAAAGCAGGTTATTTTATTAGTGATAAATTTGTTTTAGGAGTAGAATTAGGAGTAGGGTCAACTAAAGTTACAGAACAATTTGGAAATTCTGAAGTTGAAGAAAAAGGAAATGCATTTTACGCAGGCGTATTTGGTCGTTATTACTTTTTAGATTTAGGTCAGCGTTTTAAAACCTATACAGAACTTGGTATGGGAATGGAAAACTCTAAATTTACAGATGAAGTTGGAACGATAAGTAAATATTCAGGATTTAATGCTGGTTTAGGATTGGGTATTAATTATTTTGTTACTCCAAAAATTGCTATAAACTTTGGTTTATCTGATGTATTATCTTTCTCTACTTCAAAAGATAAACAAACTGATGCTACAGCAAGCCAATTTGATGCAAATATTAATGTTTTCAATAACTTTTTTAGTACAGCAACATTCGGTTTAACATTTAAATTGTAATAAATTTAAAAGAATTTTAATAAAAATTTAAGAGCCTTTCATTTTTGAAAGGCTTTTTTTATATCTTTAAGGCTTAAAATATTTTTAAAGCCAAACGAATGAAGAAAATATTACTGTCAATCGCTTTTTTAGGGTTGTTAACAACAAATAGTTTCGCACAACGCAATCATAGAAATTTAATCGAAACCGGAATTAAGGTTGGTGGAAACATGTCTAGATTAACAGGCGGCAACACACAAGATTTTAAACCAGGATTTCAGATTGGTGGAACAATTGAAGTTCCTTTGTCATTCTATAAAAAGTTTGCAGTTCAGGCAGAGCTGCAATATTCCCTTCAAGGATATAAAGGTGCCGAATATGATCAAATAGATATGGTAACAGGAAAAGCAATTGAAACTAAGAAATTGGAAGATGTTACTATGCACTACATGTACTTACCAATAACTTTTAAGTATTACGCAAGTAAGAATTTTTCAATTGAATTTGGTGGACAGGTTGGTTATATGTTAGACGCTACAGGGCAGTTTGATTCAAACAAATACAATACTGCTCGTGAGTATCTTTACCTTACAGATCCACGTTATACAGCGTCGTATTCTGAGTTAGACCGAGCTTTATTTGAAGCAGGTTACCGCAGTAAAGATCCTGACGATTTTTATGAAAAATTAGATTACGGTATTACCGGTGGTTTCACATACTACATGCAAAGTGGTGTGTTCTTAAATTTCCGTTATTACATGGGGTTACAAGACGTTTATAAAAAGGATAATGATTACCGTAAATTTACCATTCCTGATGCAGGTGTAGAATTACAGCGCGAAATAGATTATATGAACAACAACTTAAAATTTGCACCATTAACTAATACATCGGTTCAACTTTCTGTAGGATATAAATTCTAATTGGCACACTTTTGGTATAGTACTTTTTAAAATAGAAGTATTATGAAAAAAGTAATTTTAGCAGCATTTGTATTGGGTACATGTACAGCTGCATTAGCACAGCAACAGCTTAAATTTGGTCCGAAAGCAGGGGTGAACTTTGCTAATTTATCGGGAGTTGACAACGCCGAAATGAAAACGGGTTTTTATGTGGGTGCGGTTGCAGAAATTAAGTTTAACGAGAAATTCTCAATTCAGCCCGAAGTTGTTTATTCGGCTCAAGGTGCAAAAGCTAACATAGGTAATATACAAGGTAAGGCAAATCTTGACTATATCAATGTACCTATCTTAGCGAAGTATTATATAGTTGATGGATTTTCTGTTGAAGCAGGACCACAGATTGGATTCTTAGCTAAAGCTGAAGGTAAAGGAACCTTAGATAATGTTTCGGTAACAAATGATATCAAAGATAATTTTAAATCTACCGATTTTGGTTTAGGATTTGGTTTGGCTTATGATTTACCTGTTGGTATGTTTGTAAATGCACGCTACAATTTGGGATTGTCTGATATCAGAAACAACACCAGTTCGGGCGATGCTATTAAAAATAACGTGATACAGGTTGGTATCGGTTATAAATTTGATTAGTAATTTAGAATATAGTATTTTTAAACCACCATTAAATGGTGGTTTTTTTATGGACAATTATATTGAACAGTTTACCTATTATTTAAAGTTAGAACGCGGCGTAGCAGAAAATACGTTGGTAAATTATCTGTACGATTTGGAAAAGCTGCAACAGTTATTGGGAACAGATGTGGATTTTATACATGTAGAAGAAAACGATATTAGAAGTTTTATCTATTTTATTGCCGATTTTCTTGCGCCATCTACCCAAGCACGTATTCTTTCTAGTTTAAATCATTTCTATAATTTTTTAATCCTACAAAATGTAATAGAAAATAATCCGGTTACATTTATAGAATTACCCCGCCAAACTCGAAAATTGCCCGTGGTTCTTTCGGTGGAAGAAATTGATCTGCTGCAAAGTTTAATAAATTTTGGTAAAGATGAAGGTATTAGAAACGATGCAATTATCGAAACAATGTATTCGTGTGGTTTGCGTGTTTCGGAATTGATTGGCTTAAAACTGTCCGATCTATATTTTGACGAAGGTTTTATAAAGGTTCTGGGGAAAGGATCCAAACAGCGTTTTGTTCCAATTGCATCTTCTGCTGTGAAAAAAATCAACAGCTATATAAATGAAAGTCGTTCGCATTTAAAAATCAAACCAGAAGCCGAAGACATATTGTTTTTGAACCGACGTGGTGCACAACTAACCCGGGCAATGATTTTTACTATACTAAAAGATCTTACCAAAATTGCCGGACTTACAAAAAATGTTAGTCCGCATACGTTGCGACATTCATTTGCCACACATTTGCTTGAAAACGGAGCCGATCTGCGTTCTATTCAACTGATGTTGGGGCACGAATCTATCACAACCACCGAGGTTTATCTTCATTTAGATAAACAAAAGCTAAAGCAGGAAGTTGAAAAATTCCATCCTTGGAACAATAAATAACTTATAAAATATGATACGTTTTTGTGTTTTTAACCTCTTTAATCACAAACATACTGTGCGTGCTTTGAACTTCTTCCATCGTAGTAAGTTTCGATAACATAAACTCGCGGTAAGCCTCCATATCCTGCACACCGATCTTTAAAATATAATCGTATTCGCCGCTTACGTGAAAACATTCCAACACTTCACGAATCTGATCTACCTTTTTTTCAAACTTTAGAATAGCATCTTTAGAGTGCGATTTTATTTTAACATGCGCAATTGCCATAAAGCTTCGGTTGATCTTTTCCTTATTAATTATAGCAACATAATCGGTTATAATATTTTGCTTCTCTAACTTTCTTATACGTTCGTAAACTGCTGTTGTAGAAAGATCTAACTGGTCGGCAAGCTCTTTTGTGGTTTGTTTGCAGTTTTGCTGCAACATTTCAATAAGCTTATAGTCGGTTGTATCTAATTTCATACTTTTGTTTTTTAATTTATATTTTAAATTATTAGATTAATTATAATCAAATATAAACAATTTACAGATTTATTTTCTAATAAATCATATTTTTTTTGATGATATAAAAGTGACTGTTTATTTTTAATAATTAATCAATTATACTTTAATGAACATGTTTAAACCAGCCGATAAAATTCAAGATTTACAGTTTTTTGGAGAATTTGGTGGCGTAAATCCATCTATTTCAGACTCTTCAACCTATACCTTTCTTTCTGCCAAAAGTATGTTCGATACTTTTGAAGGAAATACCGACGGATGCTACTTATACAGCCGTCACAGTTCACCGTCAAACCTATATTTAAGTGCCGCGTTGGCTAAATTGGAAAATACCGAAGATGCAAATGTAACGGCATCTGGTATGGGGGCAATTACAGCAACGTTGATGCAGTTGTGTAAGCAAAACGACCATATCATTGCAAGCCGAACTATTTATGGTGGAACGTATGCGTTTCTAAAGAATTTTTTACCGCAGTTTGGCGTTCAGATCGATTTTGTGGATATTACCGATTTGAACAAAATACAGACCCTTATAAAACCCAACACCAAAGTTATTTACCTCGAAACGGTAAGCAATCCGTTGTTAGAAGTTGCTAATGTTCAAGAAATTTCTAAAATAGCTAAAGCAAAAAATATAAAAATTGTAGTTGATAATACTTTTTCACCTTTAAGTGTTACTCCTGCAAATTTGGGTGCCGATGTTGTGATTCACAGTTTAACGAAATATATTAACGGCAGCAGTGATACGGTTGGCGGCGTTGTTTGTGGTAGCAATGAATTCATAAACGACCTTAAAAATGTAAACGATGGTGCTTGTATGTTGTTGGGACCTACAATGGATAGTTTTAGATCGGCAAGTATCCTGAAAAATATGCGTACGTTGCATTTGCGAATGAAACAGCACAGTGAAAATGCGTTATATCTTGCAGAAGCTTTTAATGAAATCGGAATTAAAACGGTGTATCCAGGTTTAAAAAATCATCCTTCGCACGAAGTTTTCAAATCAATGTACAACAGTGAATTTGGTTTTGGCGGAATGTTAACGATTGATGTTGGATCGCTTGAAAAGGCCAATGCGGTTATGGAATTAATGCAAGAACGAAACATTGGTTATTTAGCAGTTAGTTTAGGTTTTTACAAAACATTGTTTAGCGCACCGGGAACTTCAACCTCGTCTGAAATTCCAGCCGATGAACAAAAAGAAATGGGCTTGTCAGACGGATTGATCCGTTTCTCGATAGGTTTAGACAACGATATTAAACGAACTTTCGAACAAATGAAAGATTGTTTAAAAGAATTGAACGTACTATAAATTGAAAACCGCTTCTGTTTGAAAGCGGTTTTTTTTATTTTGCATCTCAACATTTAACAAACATCTTTCTTCTAAATCTTAAATAATTCGTTATTTTATAGGTAAATACAAATAATAAACTTACAAAATACTTTCTTTTACAATTATTTATAAATATTTTTGTTAGGAAAAGAAAAAAAAATTGAGTTTGAAAAAGAAGATTTGGAAAGTAGTTAAATATATTTTAATTACCATAGCCTCTTTATTGGTAATCATTCTGGCAGCAATCTATTCGTTGCAGTTTCCTGCTGTGCAAAATTTTGTGAAAGACAAGTTGGTTACTTATCTTGAAAATAAGATCAAAACAAAGGTTGCTTTAGACCGCATCTACGTTCATTTTCCCAACAAAATAGAAATAGAAAACCTTTTTCTGCAAGGGCAGGATGTCGATACACTTTTGTATATACATCACCTCAACATCGGATTAAATCTTCCGAAATTATTAGATAATACGGCACAATTTACTTCGGTTGAATTGGACGGATTAAATGCCAATGTGATCAAACGTGCCGACAGTACCTTTAATTTCGATTACATTATTGATGCTTTTGCAACCAAGGATGAAGAAAAAGACGACAGTAAACCGTTTGTGATTGATCTGGATAAGATTCATTTGCAAAATCTGAATGTTTCTTATCAGGATGTCAACAGCAAAAATGATATCGCTCTTAAGCTGACCAACTTAAAAACAATCGTGAAGACCTTTGATTTGGAAACCAACGATTATGCGGTTGATTATATTGATGCCAACGGATTAAAACTAACCTTTAACCAGGGAATGTTGCAGGAAGTGGCAGAAAATGTAGAAGAAACGGTAGATTCACTTTCGCAGACCGATCCATTGAAGATTGGCATCAACCGTTTAAACCTTCAGGATTTTGATGTGCTGTACGATGATGAAAATTCAGCAACCCGAGCTAAAATCGTCTTTAAGGAATTGAGTTCTAAAATTGGTAAGTTGGATCTTCCAAATTCCGACTTCAATATAAAATCATTAAAATTTAAAGATGCTTTTGTCGATGTATTGTTAACGCCCGATTCAAAAGCTTCGCAGGCAGTAAATGCAGAAACGGCTAAAGATTCGGTTGTACCAGCTTCAGATCCGTTAAAATTGCTGTTACAGTCGGCAGATTTAGATAACGTAAATGTTGTGTACAACAACGGTAAAGGCGAAAACACCACCAAAAGTTTTAATGCAAACCATTTGAATCTTCAAAAACTAAACGGTAAACTTTCAAATGTGCAGTTGGTTGGAACGAATGTTTCGGGCGAAGTAAAAGATGTTGCTTTTATTGAAAACAGCGGTTTTGTGTTGGAAGAATTATCAACCAAATTCAAATATGCCGAAACCGAAACTTTTCTGGAAGATCTAACCCTGAAAACGCCGCAGACCTTTTTACAGCGCAGTTTAAAATTGCAGTATAAATCTGTTGATGATCTATCGAATAATTTTGGAAATGTAGCTATCGAGGCCAATCTGCCCCAAAATAAAATTGGCTTTAAAGACATACTTTGGTTGGCGCCGAACTTAAAAAATACGGTTCCGTTCAACAAATATCCAAATGTGGTGCTTAACCTGTCTGCAAACGTAAAAGGTATCGTTAACGATCTTTTGGTGCAGGAATTCAAGCTAAGCGGTCTGGGGAACTTAAACGTAAATGCTGCGGGTACGATTAAAAACGCGTTAGATACCGATAATTTGTGGATGAATCTTAAGATTAACGATCTAACGGCGAACAAACAATTAATTACGGCATTAGCTCCGAAAAACAGCATTCCGAATACTATTGAAATTCCGCAAAATCTATCGCTTTCAGGTAGATTAAAAGGCAGTTTAAACGATATTTATGCCGATATGGGCATACAAACTTCTTTTGGTAATGCTAAAGTTACAGGTACGTTCAACCAGAAAGTTAAAAATGCCGAACGTTATGATTTAAACGCATCTCTGGCAGCTTTCAATGTGGGCAAATTGCTTAAAAATAAAGAACTGGGCTTGGTAACAGCCAATGCAAAAGTGAAAGGCACGGGCTTTAATTTCGAAAAAAACAATGCAGAAGTTGAAGCTTTTGTAACGCAGGCAGATTTTAAAGGATATTCGTACCGCGGTATTGCATTAAAAGGCGCGTTAAATAATGGAAATTATAATGTTACGTTGAATTCCGACGATGAAAATGCGAAGCTGAATATCGTTGCAAGCGGAATTTACAACGCCGATGCGCCTACTGTGAAGACTGAAGGAACGGTGTACAAGGTAGATTTAAACAAACTAGGGTTTTATGCTACCCCAATGGCATTGGCTGGAAGGCTGAATGCCGATTTTTCTTCGCTGAATCCTGATGCTTTAAACGGCGAATTGCTTTTACAGGATTTTGTGTTGTCAGACGGCGAAGAAATTTACCCGATCAGCGAAATCAGTATGAAGGCGGTAAGTAACGATACCATTAACAGCATTGATCTGACTTCGCAGATTGTAGATGCATCCATTACCGGAAAATATAAATTAACCGAAATTAGTACATCACTTCTTAACACGGTCAATCAATATTATCAGTTTCAAAAACAGTCGGCACAACCGGTTGCCATTACTCCGTCGCAGTATTTCGATTTTCGCGGAAAGATCAAAAACGATGACCTGATCCGTAAATTCGTGCCCGAATTAAAATCGTTCCAAACCATTAATCTGTATGGAGCCTACAATGCCGATACCCGAAAAATTACACTGTATGGTAGTTTGCCACAATTGGAATACGGCGCTTATAAACTCAACGACATCAAACTTTCGGCGGGTAACGATGAAGAAAGTCTAAACTATGCTTTAACGTTGAACCAGCTGGATAGCGAACAGTTTAGACTGGCGAATATTGTGTTGGATGGTTTTGTGAAGAACGATGTGATCGATTACAATTTGTTGGTTAAAAACGAAGCCGACGAAGTGCAGTACAAAATTGCCGGAAATGTAGCTACTGCCAATGATTTGATCGATTTAAGCTTGAAACAAGACGGTTTGGTATTGAATTATGATACTTGGACAGTATCTGCAGATAACAAATTAACGTTACATCCTACGGGAATTGTGGCGCAAAACCTGCAATTAAGCAATAGCGGAAGTTCTATTTTGGTAGATTCTGAAACAGACGAACCAACGTCGCCTTTAAACATTAAATTCCAAGATTTTAAAATAGAATCGCTTACAGAGATCGTTCGTAAAGATTCTTTATTGGCACAAGGAACAATTAATGGCGAGGCACAGATACGTGACTTAACCAATGATTTGCGATTGACCGCCGATTTAAACGTAAAAGATTTAAAAGTGTTTGGCAACGCTATTGGAACGATTGATGCGCAGGTTGCCAACGAATCGGCAAGTTTGTACAATGCCGATGTAAAGTTAAGCGGATTTGACAACAACATGGCGCTTAAGGGAAGTTATGATACGGCTGCGGGAAGTTTTAATGCCGATGTAGATATACAGGCACTGCAAATGACCAGCATTCAGGGATTTTCTATGAATCAGTTGCGCGATGCCAAAGGATTTATATCAGGCAATTTAAAGGTTTCGGGTACAACAAAAGATCCGAATATTATTGGAGCATTAAAGTTTAACGATACCGGTTTCGGGGTAACGCAGTTGAACAGTACCTTCCAGAATATGAACGATGAAATTGCGTTTACACAGCGCGGTATCGAATTTAATTCGTTTAAAATTAATGATACCGACGGAAATGCCTTAACCATTAACGGAGCAGTTTTAACCAAGACCTATCAGGATTTTAACTTTGGTTTGAACATTACGGCGCGCGATTTTAAAGTGGTAAATTCAACCAAAAGCAATAACCAAATTTTATACGGAGTTATGGCGATCAATGCCAATATTGGTGTGAAAGGCGATATGAACCTGCCAAAGATCGACGGTACCATTACCGTAACCGATAAAACCGATTTTACATTCGTATTGCCGCAATCAAGTCCGGCGTTGCAGGAACGCGAAGGAATTATCGAGTTCGTAGATCAGGATCAGCTGGCGTTGGAAGATACGTTAGAAGATCCGCAGGACGAATTAGATGAAACTTTGAAAGGGTTGGATGTAAACTTAAACATCGAATTAAATAAAGATGCTAAACTTTCGATCATTATTGATAAAACAAATGGCGATTTCATAAAACTTCAGGGTGAAGCGCAGTTAACCGGCGGTATCGATCCATCAGGTAAAACAACACTTGTGGGTAGATACGAAGTGAACGAAGGTGCGTATGAAATGTCGGTTAGTCTTCTAAAACGTCGTTTCGAAATTCAAGAAGGAAGTTCCATTGTATGGACAGGCGAACCAACTAAGGCAAATGTAGATATTACGGCAGTTTATAAAACAAAAGCGGCTCCGCTTGATTTAGTGCAGCAGCAGCTACAGGCAAGTGAACAGGCAAATCTTTTTAAACAACGAATTCCGTTCAATACCTACCTTAAAATGTCGGGCGAACTTTTAAAACCAATCCTTACGTTTGATATTGAGATCGACGGAAACAATCCGGGCGTTTCAACAGATGTAACTACGTTGGTGGAATCAAAACTGGATCAGCTACGAACCGAACAATCCGAAATGAACAAACAGGTTTTTGCCTTATTGTTGTTGAACCGATTCATTGGCGAAAATCCGTTCCAAAGTAGCACCGGAATGTCGGCTGAAACCGTGGCACGCCAAAGTGTAAGCCGTATGTTGTCTGAACAATTGAACAATTTGGCTGCCGATCTGGTAGAAGGTGTTGAATTGAATTTCGATCTGGAATCTTCTGATGATTACACCACGGGAACACGCGAAAACAGAACCGATTTGAATGTGAATGTTTCTAAAACCTTGTTGAACGATCGTTTAAAAGTAAGTGTAGGAAGTAATTTCGGATTAGAAGGGACCGAGCGCCAGAACGAAGAAATGACCAACATTGCCGGCGATTTGCAAATAGAATACTTATTGTCTAAAGACGGCAGATACATGCTGAAAGCCTATCGTAAAAACGAATATCAGGTAGCATTGCAGGGGCAGATCATAGAAACAGGTGTTGGTTTTGTAATTACCTTAGATTATAACGAATTTAGAGATTTACTGCGCCGTCGCAAACGCAACAGAGAATTTAGAAGAACACAAATAGCCATACAGAATGAACAGACTACCACAACAACTAAATAAAGCATTTTTTGCCGCAACAGCACTGTTTTTGGTAGGTTGCAGCAATACAAAATTTGTTCCCCAAGGCGATTACCTGTACACGGGAGCATCGGTAAATATCATCAGCGATTCGTTGGTTAAATCAAAAAAGAACGAACTTAAAAAAGAGTTGGAAGGATCGCTTACGCCAAAACCAAATAGCACATTTTTAGGTTTGCGTCCAAAACTTTGGGTGTATAACAGGGTAAGCGAACCTAAAAAAGAAAGCGGATTCAAATATTGGTTAAAGTACAAAGTAGGCGAAAAGCCGGTGCATTTAAGCGATGTGGATATTCCTTTTAATTTGGATCTGATCGAAAATACCGGTGAAAACAGAGGCTATTTCAATATTACTGCCAGTTACGATACAGTGCCTAAAAACAAAAGAGTAAAAATAAAATACAATGTGTCGCCACGAACGCAGTATCTTATCAATAAGGTTACGTTTCCGGCAGACAGCACCGTTCTATCAAAAGAAATCAATAAAACGGTAGCAAAAACACTGCTAAAAGTTAATGAACCTTTTAATTTAGATGTCATCAAGGCAGAACGTGAGCGAATTGATGCTACGTTAAAAGAAAACGGTTTTTATTATTTCGATCCCGATAATCTGATCATTCAGGTTGACAGTACCGAAGTTAGGCACAAGGTAGATTTGAATGTAAAGATTAAGAACAATACGCCTGAACTGGCACGTAAGCAGTTTACTATCGATAAAATTTATATTTTTTCTGATTACAACCTGCGAAACACCAGAAACAGAAGGGGATTGGTACGTGCCGATGTTGATACCCTTTTGTGGAAGGAAAACAGTTATATTATCGATCCAAAGGAAAAATTCCGTCCGCAGATTTACGACCGTGCATTGTATTTTAAATCGGGCGATTTGTACAACAGATCCAACCACAATCTTACGTTAAGAAGGCTGATTAATCTGGGAACGTTCAAGTTTGTAAAAAACCAGTTTGTATTGTCTGATTCCTTGGCAAATAAGTTCGATGCTTATTATTACCTTACACCGCACGAATTTAAGTCCCTTCGATTAGAAACTTTAGGTAAATCAAACTCGGCAAGTTATGTGGGGGGCGAGGTAAATTTCAATTGGCGTCATAGAAACTTTTTACGTGGAGCCGAACTTTTTACGGCAACTTTATATACTGCGATCGATTTTCAGGTGGGTGGTAATAAAGAATCCAATAATATTTACCGCGTAGGTAGTAAGTTCAGCTTAACCTGGCCACGAATCATTGCGCCGTTTAAGTTTGAGTCTTCAAGTGCTTTTGTTCCGCGTACAAGGGTAGAGTTGGGGTACGAATTCCAAAACCGCACACAACTGTACACACTGCATAATTTTAATGCATCGTTTGGTTATTTATGGAAAGAAAACGCCCTGCGCGAACACGATTTAAAGCTGTTGGAAGTTACTTACATTTCACCAGAAAAAATAACTGATAAGTACCGGGCAGATATGGAAGATCCAAATAATCCCAACGCACGCGCATTGCAACGAGTAGTGGAAAAACAGTTGATTTTTGGACCGGTTTACAACTATACGTTTACAAATACCATGTTGCCTAAAAAGCATACGTTTTACTACAGAGGTTTGTTAGATTTATCTGCCAATTTAACAGGATTGATTTCGGGAGCAAATTCCGAAGAAGGCGATCAAAAAACTATTTTAGGTGTAGCGTATAGTCAATACATAAAAACCGAACACGACTTTAGGTATTATTTAAAACTCGATGAAACTTCACAAATCGCTTCAAGGTTTATTGGTGGTGTAGCGTATCCGTACGGTAATTCGGTTTACATGCCGTTTGTAAAACAATTTTTTGTGGGTGGTAGTAACAGTATCCGGGCGTTCCGTGCACGTACATTGGGTCCGGGAAGTTATGATCCGCGAAGCTCTGCTTCTTCTTTTTTCCATGATCAGGCGGGTGATATCAAACTGGAAGCGAATGTAGAATATCGTAAAAAACTGGTAAGTTTTTTAAATGTAGCAGCTTTTGTTGATGCCGGAAACGTTTGGTTGTTTAATGAGGAAGAAGGGCGTCCGGGAGGAAAGTTTAGTAGTGATTTTCTTTCAGAAATTGCTGTCGGTGGCGGTTTGGGATTGCGTTTTGATTTTAATATCCTGATCCTTCGTTTAGATTTGTCTATTCCGTTCCGCATTCCGTATTACGAAAAAGGGGAGCGTTGGAGCTTCAACGAAATTGATTTTTCAAGCAAGCAGTGGCGTCGTGACAATTTAATGCTGAATATCGCTATAGGGTATCCTTTTTAATATAATTTTTAATACACCAATCCGTTTTCAAAAGAAACGGATTTTTTTATGCCAATTTGTAAGAACTATCTATCTTTGAAAAGAATCAAAACAATGAAATGAAAACCTTATTTTACAATATAAAAGAACTTTTTCAGGTTCGCGAAAACAATCAATCCATATTAAAAGGAAGTGAAATGAAAGAACTTCCATCAATCAAAAATGCTTTTTTATTAGTTGAAAATGATCTGATTGCCGATTATGGATCAATGGAAAATGCACCGACTAATTTTGATGAATCTGTTGATGTTTCTGGCAAAATGATTATGCCTAGCTACATTGACAGTCACACGCATATTGTGTATGCAGGCAACCGCGAACAGGAGTTTGTTGATAGAATTAACGGTTTAACATACGATGAAATTTATAAACGTGGTGGCGGAATTTTAAATTCGGTAGAAAAGTTGCGCAATGCTTCTGAAGACGAATTGTATAGAGATGCAGCTGCTCGTTTGGAAGAATTAATTGCTTTAGGAACGGGCGTTATAGAAATTAAATCGGGTTATGGTTTAAGCTTGGAAGCCGAATTGAAAATGTTACGTGTGATAAAGAAATTACAAGAAAATTATCCTGTAAAAATAAAAGCAACTTTTTTAGGTGCACATGCTGTTCCACCAGAATTTAAAGACAATCAGGCTGCTTTTGTAGATGAAATTTGTAATGTGATGATTCCTGAAATTGCAAAATCAGGCTTGGCAGATTATGTGGATGCTTTCTTGGAAACCGGATATTTTACCGTTGATGAAACTCGAAAAATAATTCAAACAGCAACAAATCACGGCTTAAAATCAAAAATTCATATCAATCAGTTTACGGCGATTAACGGCATTGAAATGTGTGTAGAAGAAAACGTGCTGTCGGTAGATCATTTGGAAATAGTTGAAGATGTAGATATCGAAGCTTTGAAAAAAGGAAACACTATTCCAGTGGCATTGCCAACTTGTTCGTATTTTATATCGATTCCTTACACACCTGCACGTAAATTATTAGATGCGAATTTGCCATTGGTAATTGCATCAGATTACAACCCGGGAACCACACCAAGTGGAAACATGAATTTTGTGGTGGCTACATCGTGTATCAAAATGAAATTGACTCCCGAAGAAGCTTTTAACGCTGCGACTTTAAATGCGGCTTATGCGTTGGAAGTTGAAAACGAATACGGAAGTATCACAAAAGGAAAAAAAGCATCGTTTTTTATCACAAAACCCATATATTCTATTTACGCCATTCCGTATAATTTCGGTAGCGATTTAATAGAAACGGTTTATCTGAACGGAAAAAAGCAATAAAAAAACACACCGATAATCTTAGATTATCGGTGTGAAAAAAAATAGTTATGAAAAAGATTTTTATATAATCGAAATTAATATCGATATATATTTACCTATTACAAAGTTAATAATAAATCATTAATTTTGAACAAGATAACGTATGTTAAATTTTAAAAAAGTATAAATAATACTTATAACAGTTGATTTTACTAAGATTTCTTATACCCATTCAATGGAAAATTTTGAATACTTTAACACAAACACTTTATCGCAGCATTTAGTTTTAAGAAAAGATGAAACCAAATTCGGCGAAAAAATTAAATATCCTTCTAATCAAGGAGTTAGCTTGAACGATTTTATAAATGATACCAATGCGTCATTTATAATTTTTGGTATTAAGGAATTTGCAGGAATAAAGGCAAATTTTGGCAGAATGGGCACTACGCACAGCTGGGACGTTTTTTTATCGTCGTTTTTAAATATTCAAAACAATAAATACTTAAAAGCATCAAATGTTGCAGTAATTGGATGTTTAAATTATAAAGCCTATAATGAAGAAGTAGAACATTTAGATTCGAATGATCCTTCTCAATTAAATCGACTATATGAAATCGTATCAGAAATTGATAAAGATGTTACGTATCTGAATACGCTGATTCATCGTGCGGGTAAAAAGGCGATCGTAATTGGTGGCGGACATAATAATGCTTACGGAAATATAAAAGGATTGGCATTGGCAAAAGGAAAAAGCATAAATGTGGTGAATTTTGATGCCCATACCGATTTTCGAGCGATGGAAGGTCGTCACAGTGGTAACGGATTTTCGTATGCTTTTAACGAAGGATTTTTAGATACATATTGTGTTTTTGGCGCACATGAAAATTATCTAAACAAATACATGTTGCATCAGTTTAAAGATAATCCAGAGAAACTGAAGTTATTTACTTTTGAAGATTTAAAGGTTCGATTTGAAAAAGATTTCCTTACCAGCATAAACAATGTAAATAAGCTGATAAAAAACAAACCTTACGGAATTGAAATTGATGTAGATGCAGTTGAAAATATCGCAAGCAGTGCCATGTCATCAAGCGGATTTTCTGTTACAGAAACACGTCAGTTTGTACATCTAATGGCAAATAATACAAACGCGAGTTATCTGCATTTGTGCGAAGGTTCGGCAAGTTTAGGTACATCGCCTGCAAATATGTTAGGAAAATTTTTAACTTATTTGGTAACCGATTTTATTAAAGCGCAATTGCCTTACGTTAAATAAATTTTCATGCAATTATCTGTCGTTATCTTAAATTATAATGTAAAGCACTTTTTAGAAATCTGTGTAAAAAGTGTTCAAAAAGCTATTGAAAACCTCAATGGTGAAATTATTGTTGTGGATAATGCTTCTACCGATGGATCAATGGAAATGATGCAAACCATTTTCCCGGATGTTACTTATTTGTATCAGACAGAAAATTCGGGCTTTCCAAAAGGAAATAATATCGGAGTTGATAACGCAAAAGGTGAATTTATTTGTATTTTAAATCCGGATACCATTGTTGCAGAAGATACCTTTGAAATTTTATTGAACGAATATCAATCGCTGAAAAATCCCGGAATTTTAGGCTGCAGATTGATCGACGGATCGGGCAAATTTCTTCCCGAAAGCAAGCGTGGAGTTCCTACATCTTGGGTTGCTTTTACAAAAGTAGCATCGTTATATAAAATTTTTCCAAAATCAAAATGGTTTAATAAATACTACGCACAACATATTTCTGAAAACGAAATTGGAAGAATTGATATTTTGGTCGGAGCGTTTATGTTTATGAAACGAGATCTTTATTTGCAAGTAGGAGGGTTCGATGAAGGATGTTTTATGTATGCCGATGATATCGATTTAAGCTATATGGTTTCAAAAACAGGTTTACAGAATTATTACGTTCCAAAAACTACTGCCATTCATTTTAAAGGCGAAAGTACGTTGAAAGACGGAAAATATATGATGCGCTTTAAAGAAGCTATGCAGTTTTTTTATCAAAAGCATTTTAAAACGTCGTGGTGGTTCAATAGTATCATGAATATTGGTATTGCGTTGTTTGCATTTAAAAAGAAATCGGAAAAAAGCAATACAACCAACTTTACAGATCATTACATTTTGGTAACCAATAACGCAGCTATTTATCAAAGTGTTGTGAATAAGGTTGATAAACCATTAGATTGGGTTTATTTTCTGGATGATATTGAAACAATAAATCAGCCTGATAAAAATATTGAAGTTTTAATTGATAGCGAATCAGTTAGTTATAAAGATTATATACGATTTATCAATCAAAATCAAAAAACTAATAAATCGTTTAAAATTCGAGCTTCAAAATCTGATTTTTTCATTGGAAGCAACGATAAAAATGATAGGGGAGAAATTTTATCTTTCTAACCATTAAAAATTTTAAATAAACAGGTAAATAGTCTTAAAAATTACTATTTTTGTAATACTTTAATCTAAATACAACTCTTTACTAAAAATATGGCAAAGTTTGAATTAAAATTACCTAAAATGGGTGAAAGTGTTGCAGAAGCAACCATTACAAATTGGGTAAAAAACGTTGGAGATACTGTTGAACAAGACGAAACAATTGTTGAAGTAGCTACCGATAAAGTTGATAGTGAAGTACCTACGGAAGTTAGTGGGAAAATTATTGAAATTCTATTTCAGAAAGATGATGTTGTTCAAGTAGGGCAAACCATTGCCATAATTGAAACAGAAGGCGGTGATGCTGCACAACCAAGTGCTGCACCTGCAAAACAAGAAGTTTCGGTTGAAAAAGTAGAGAAAACAGTAACACAAGCTCAAGAAACAGTTGAATCTGCCGATTTTAATGCATCGGAAAAGTTTTTCTCGCCTTTAGTTAAAAATATTGCCAAAGAAGAAGGTATTTCTATTGCCGAATTAGAAGCAATTAACGGAACAGGAAAAGATGGTAGAATTACCAAAACAGATATTTTAGATTACGTTAAAAACAGAGGTTCGCAACCAGCGGCAGCTCCTGTTCAACAAACATCGGCTCCAGCTCCGGCTCAAACTTCACAGCCAGTGGCAAGTAAAGCAGCTCCGGTTTCTGTAAACGGACAAGACGAGATTGTAGAAATGGATCGTATGCGTAAAATGATTGCGCACCACATGGTTCAATCGGTTCAAACATCGGCTCACGTTCAGTCGTTCATCGAAGTTGATGTTACCAATATCGTAAACTGGAGAAATAAAACTAAAAATGCTTTCGAGAAGAGAGAAGGAGAGAAGCTTACTTTTACGCCGATCTTTATGGAAGCTGTTGCAAAAGCATTGAAAGATTTCCCAATGATGAATATTTCGGTTGATGGTGACTACATTATTAAACGTAAAAATATTAATTTAGGAATGGCTGCAGCTTTACCAAACGGAAATTTAATTGTTCCTATAATTAAAAATGCAGACCAATTGAATTTAGTTGGAATGGCAAAAGCGGTTAACGATTTAGCAGACCGTGCAAGAAAAGGTAAACTAAAACCAGACGATACACAAGGCGGAACTTATACAGTTACAAACGTTGGTACATTTGGTTCTGTTTTTGGTACACCAATCATCAGTCAGCCACAAGTAGGTATTTTAGCTTTAGGAGCTATCAGAAAAGTTCCTGCGGTTATTGAAACTCCTGAAGGTGATTTCATTGGTATCCGTCAAAAAATGTTCTTATCGCATTCTTATGACCACCGCGTTGTAGATGGTTCATTAGGCGGACAGTTTGTTCAAAGAGTAGCACAATATTTAGAATCTTTTGATCCTAATAGAGATATTTAAAAGTAAAAAATCCCGAAGTTAAACCTTCGGGATTTTTCGTTTAATAAATTAAGTGTTCTTAAAATTTATAAAAACCGTTGGTTCCTATACCACCAGTAAATTCTTTCACAATACTTCCATCTTCTTTATAAATAACAATTTTAGAATTATCAGTAAAGCCATTCGCATCAGAAGTGAAAATAGTTCCATTTATAACATTAAAACCATATAAAACAGAATACTCTTGACCATTAACTACATCAAATAATTTGGTACTTGCAGCTGTTAAAGAATTACTCATTTTGTAAATTCCGGTACCAGCTGTGTAGTATATGTTAGATCCACTTGCAACCATGTTACGGCTGTTTGCTTGGTCTAAATCTTTCGTTAACGAAATTGATGTATTATTTACCATAGAAACACTACTTGTAGTAGCATTTGCCGTTAAAACGTAAACAGCCTGCCCATTAGTAACCAATCCGTTAATAGCTTTATCAAAAGAAATATCGGTTGTATTGGTATCACTTGTAGGGTTAATAACTTCAACTGCCATACCGCCACTGTAAAAACCATTTGCAGCATAAACATAGTCGCCAACAGCAACAATATTTTCTGACGTATTGTTTAATTCAATTTCTTTTACAAAGGCAAACGTTTCTGCGTTGTAAACATTAACCGATTTATCGTTTAAGCTGGTTACATACAATTTGTTGTTTTTAACAACAGCATAACGAGGTGAATTTAAGTTTTCTGAAATGGTGTAAACCGATTTAAATGTTTTTCTGTTAACCACTTCAATAGTGTTTGAGTTGTTTACAACAATGTAAACATACTTATCTGTAACAACCATTGATTGCGAAACATCACCTAACGCACGACCGTTTGTTGTTGTAAAAATATCATTTGTTATTGTTGTTAAACCGCTATTAATGTATGATGTTGACGCATTTCCTTTTGTGAAATTTCCTTCGTTTGATACGAAAATACCGTCTAAATATTTTTCGTCAGGATTAACAGGAACTGTGTTGTCATCAGAATTACTACAGCTGTACAAAAGTGTTACAGCAAACATTGGAGCTAAAATTTTTTTCATTTTAAAACTTTTTAATTAATTGTATATGATAATTTCTGCCAGGCATTACTCGCTCGGGCATGTTTGTATAAACCGTATTGGCAGCATTTTTTATTTTTAGGTTGATGATAAACGGATTTTTCTTGAATTTTATTTTTTGCTGAATATCAATATCAACTATTCCATAAGCATCTAAAGCACTTGCTTTATCGTTTGATGCCGTTGTAAAAATTTCACCAACATATAAAAAACTTGGTGCAATACTAAAATTTTTGTAAGCGTAAAAAAGCTGAAAATTAAATTTGTTTATAGGCGTGTAAGTAAGTTGTTTATCGGTTTTTTGGTCGATAGATTTTACAAAACTGTAATTAGAATTTAACTGAATAGAATGGTTATTAAATTTTTGTTTGATACTTAAAAACACATCGGTACCATAAATAGCAACTTCATCGGTGTTGTTCGCTTGCCAAAAACCATCGGCTGTAGGAATCCATCGAATCATGTTTGTGATAGATGTGTAATAAGTTGATATATTGAAATCTAAAAACTTATATTTAAAGTTTTGATTGATATCAAACTGATAACTTGTTTCGGCTTTTAAATTTAAATTTCCGCCTGGTTGCCAGTACAAATCGTTAAAAGTAGGAATGCGGTAATTTTTAGACGAGTTTACTTTTAACTGATAATATTTTGTGTTTAGATAGTATCCTGCCGAAAATAAAAACGGATTTTGATAATCCTTAGCCATTTCATTCTTTAAACCAATTTCAAAACCGCTTTTGTTTGAAAAATCATAGTTCGCCAAAACACTAACCGAACCAATTTGTTGGGTAGCATACGGCAGTCCCGAATTTTTTCCTTCGCCTTTTGATGTTTGATATTCTAACAAAGCCGATAATTTAAATCGATCCGAAACCAAATAATAACTTTCGTTTTTAAAAATCCACATATTAGCACTACCGCCAGAATTGCTGTCTTTTGGCAATTGATCAAAATACGTGTACGCCTCTTGAATATTAGCTACATACGCCGTATTTAAAAATTTATTGGTTTTATAATGCCATTTTAGCAAGTTGCGGTAATAATTATTTTGGTATTTAGTTTTAGTTTGGAATGGTGTAATTAATGAAAAATGACGGTCATCGTTATAAGTTGATGAATATAATTCTACCGTGTTTTTGTTGTTGATTTTATAGGCAAATTCGGCACCAAAATCGGTATTGTAAAACTGTCCGTTTATATTTTTTCGGTTTTCTCCAAGCCATTCGTAGTCATTATCGCTTTTGTTGTAACCAAAATGGGCATTTACCGCAAATTTATCAGTCCCTGTCGAAATTTTATAATGAATTCCCTGCGTATTAAAACTGCCGTAATTCAGTTGAATTTCATTTTCGGTAATCTTGTTAAACTGCAATTGGTTATTTAAATGTATGGTTCCGCCAATAGCACTGGTTCCGTACAAAACGCTTCCGCCGCCGGGTTTCACTACAATGTTATCGTACGTTTTAAAGGCGGTTGAATTAAAATCTGTCTGACCCAAAAGTGCCGAGTTCATTTTAATTCCATTCCATAAAACGCTGGTTTGTTGTGCAGTTGTGCCACGAAACGATGGAGAACTTACCATGCCGTAACCATTTTCTTTAAAGTAAATAGTGGTGTTTTTTTGTAAAAAATCGGTAAACGTACCCAAGCTGTTTTCTATTAGCGAATCGTTTAAAACATGTGTGTTTTGCGATTTAGATTGTGTAGAAATCTTTGTTTTTTCAATAATAAGCTCGTCTAATTCAATAGAAGAATTACTCTGCGAATACGCAATGTAGCTAAAAGTTGAAAAAAATAAAGAATAAACGACCGCTTTGCTCATTTGTTTAACCTTTCTTCCCGAAGGTGAAATCAATTAGTAATCATTAGGCAGGTCTCCTGGCTTGCTTCTTGTTTTTGCCTTCCCGAAAAAAAACAGTGGCACAGATAAAAACAATAGTTCTTTACAAACAAAGCTTACAGTTGCGGGAACAGCATAGGATTTGAAAAAATCGCACCTATTTCCCTATTAATGCAAAAAAATGCAACCTAATATCAGGCAAAAGTACTCTATTTTATCAAATTTGCAAATTAAAGTTTGTAATACAAATTCTACAAAAAATTAGTATTATTTAAATTACCTTTAAAAATATGAATAGAATCAACATGAAAATACTTTTAAATCTGATTTTTGTTTTATTTACAATAAATTCTTTTTCACAGAAAATTGATTTTGAATCAGAGAAAAAGATCATTAGAGAAACATTAAGTCAGTATTTAGATACAAGTCCAAATTCGGTTGCAAGTTATATCAAAGGAAAAAAAGGATATGACATGTTGCAGTTTGCCTATAAAATGGGAATTGTAATGGAAGAAGATTCTATTAAAAAGCAAGAACTTGTTCATATTTTAGTTGATAGTTTGGATTATATTTCGAATAGTATTTCGACGGAATTAAAAAACAGAAAAATTAATGTACAAATAATCGATACACTTTATGCTTATAAGTATAAACCTGTAAACAGTGATCTTCGAAAAAATATAGATTGGGAAAATAATTATAAGTATTTGCTGGAGGATTTTAAGTATAATAAGTTGGCACGATTGGATACGATTATTGGCGAAGAATATATCGATTTAATTAAAAGGCAGATACATTACAAAGGTACTGACAAATTATTTTCGGTTAAAGAATTAGATCAATCGTACTATCAGTTTACAACAGGAAATGATTCGTGTAATAACGAATATTGTTTTAAGGCAGATAAAGTTTACCGTGCCGTATTCAACGATTCCTTTACAAAAGGTTGCTATTTGTTTTCGTTTAAATGTAGAGATAATCAAGTCTGTCGAAGTTTTATTTTTATCCGAAAAGAACAAAACCAATGGATTTATGTTGACGAATATCCGTCTTGGATTGTTGATGAATTGTAAATAGATAGGCTCAAAGTAGGAAGACTTTACGGAACGGGAGTTTAAATAAAGATTTATTATTATGAAATTGTGGTTTTCCGTAAATACCAATGGAATTTAAAATCTACTTTTGAATAATTAATGTTTTAATATCAATAGCATTAAGAAAAAAAATCCAATTAAAAGAAAGTTTACTGAAACAATTAAAAAAAACATTACAAACATGAAAAAAACAATTTTATCTTTTTCAATTTTTATTGTAACGCTATACTTTATTGGATGTAGAGAAAAATTAGCTGAAACAAAAAATGACAAAGTTGTAGAAGTTAGCGTTGAAACAGCTGATTATGAAATTGTAAATATCGAAGACCAAAGCAGAAAGGCACTTGCTAAAAACTTATCTCAATATGAGATATCGGAGCTTGAAAAACTTCCTACTAATAAAAAAATTCTGTATAAAATAGTCTTATCTAAAGATATTAAAGAAAATCAAGTTAAACCAACAGTCGAAAAAATCATCAGTAAATTAACTACTGAAGATTCAGATATAGATGAAATAATTTTGTGGTTATATAGTGATAAAGAGCTTTCAAATTCTTCATATGACATCGGCACTGCAATCTGGGCACCATTTGGAAAATTAGGAAATATAAATGCCAACATTGCTAAAAACAACAATCGAGATAATTACTTAATTGATTATCAAATAAAGAACAATCTTGACTAATATTTAAATCTAAAATTAGAAACGAATGACAAGTTTGGTTTTACTGTAGATGAAAGAAAGCAAATTTTTAAGGATTTAGTAAAAGCCGAAGATAATGCTTTTGAGTATAAGCAATCTGAACAAGATAAAATACTTAAACAAAACAAATCGAAGCTTTTAAAAAAGTATAATATTACTGCCGAACAATTAAAAGAGATAAGTGATGAAGGGCTAGATAAATATTGGCCAATGGATTAAAAAGGAACTTTAGCTAAATTATTAACACGTTAATTGTTAGCTCTCTATCAATAAATAATGATTAGATATAATTTGTGTCATCTTTAACACACTGATAAACCTACATGAATACATTTTTTGAAAGTTTTTCAACAAGAGAAATAGCAATCATTGTGTGGCTTTTGATTACTGTAATTACTTGTATGTTTTTTAAAAACATACGAAACTCAATGTTGTACGTAATTAAATCATTATTTGCTTGGAAGATTTCAGTTTCATTGGTTGCGCTATTTGCTCACACCGGATTTTATATATTCATACTTTATAATTTAAACTTTTGGAATATTTCATTATTAAAAGACTCAATAATTTTGGTATTAAGTTTTGGTTTTATTTCACTAATGAACATTTCAAAAGTTAACAATACGAAATACTTTAAGAATATATTTATTGATGCAATAAAATGGACAATTTTAATAGAATTCATTACCAATTTCTTTACATTTACTCTTACGAAAGAATTTTTTTTGATTCCTATTCTTTTTTTTTCTGGGATACTACAAGTAAAAGCATCAATGACCTCTGAACATAAGAAGGTGGAGGAGTTAATAAAAAATATATTGACATATTTTTCAATTTTTGTGCTTTTTTACTCATTTTATAAAACAATTCAAGAATATAGAGAAATCTTTAATATTGAGAGTTTAAAAAGCTTTTTACTCCCAGTAATTCTTACAATCACTTTTATACCATTCATTTATTTATACACTTTAATTGTCAAATACGAAGAACTTTGGATAAAGTTGAATTTTTTGATGAGAAATGAATCTCAACGAAAAAAAATTAAACGCCAAATTATTTTTGTTGCCAATTTAGGTATAAATAAATTGACAAATATCTCTCAAAACATTGCTAAACCATTAAATGTATATAATGACTATTCCATAAATATGTTAAAACAAATTAGTAAAGGAAAATATATTGAAAGCCATCCTTAAAAAAAATTACACCTAAAAATTTAGATGACCGTAAAAATATTTCATAAAGCTAAATCAACTACAAGCAACACAAAATCAATCAAAATCAGTACACAATCGTACTAAAATTGGCAATAATTACACAGAAACTTCAAAATTACTTTTTGTTAAACTATCTTTGCGCAACTAAAAGTACAAAAATGAATCTATCAAAATACGTATTGCTAACGGTTTTTATAGCTTTTGTAAGCTGTAAAAAAACGACTGAAACTACAACTGTAAAAGTTGAAAACAGCATTGAATTTGCCAACGGATTAGAAATACACAACTACAACGATTTTGTTGTAATGAAGGTTACCAAACCCTGGCCAAATGCCACTAAAACGTTTACGTACGTTTGTGCAAAATCTAACAAAAACCTGCCAGACAGTTTGGCAAAATACACTTTTATACAAACGCCGGTTAAAAATCTAGTAGCAACGTCAACCACGCATATTTCTTCGATAGTAGCTTTAAATGAAACCGACAAACTGATTGGTTTTCCTAATTTAGATTATATTTCATCTGCTGATGTTCGACAAAAAATCGATGCCGGAAAAGTAAAAGAACTTTCTGATAAACACAGTTTAAATTTCGAAAAAACGGTGGATCTGCAACCGCAATTAATCGTCGGGTTGAGTATGGACAGCGAAACGGCAAAATTTAATCAGTTCGAAAAAGCGGGAATTCCTGTTTTATACAATGCAGATTGGGTGGAAACATCTCCTTTGGGAAAAGCAGAATGGGTTAAGTTCTTCGGCGTTTTGTTCGATCAACAGCAAAAAGCCAACGAATATTTTAACAACATTGTTTTAGAATACAACAACGCAAAAAAATTGGTCGATAAAGTAACAAACCGACCAACCGTTTTAAGCGGAGCCATTTTTCAGGATGTTTGGTACGTTCCGCAAGGCGAAAGCTGGATGGCTGAATTTATAAAAGATGCCGGCGGAAATTATTTGTGGAGCGATACAAAAGGTACGGGAAGTTTGTCGTTATCGTTTGAAGCCGTTTTTGAAAAAGCAATGAACGGCGATATTTGGATTGGTCCGGGCGAATTTACAACGTTCGATCAAATGGTGGCAGCTAACAAACATTACAGCAAATTTGCTGCGTTTCAAAACAAAAAAATCTATTCGTATTCTATCAAAAAAGGACCAACAGGTGGTATCGTTTTTTATGAAGATGCTCCTAATCGTCCTGATCTTGTTTTGAAAGATTTAATTTCGATCCTTCATCCAGAAGTTTTACCAAATTACAAACCAGCCTTTATTGAAGCTCTAAAATAATGTTTGCAAAATATTCCAAATATCATTTACTTTTTCTTGTATTGCTTGTAATTGCAGCGGTTTTAAACCTTGTAATTGGATCGGTACGAATTCCTGTGACCGATGTTTTGGAAATTGTAAGCGGTAATTTTTCTGGAAAAGCAAGTTGGGAATATATTGTTTTAGAATATCGATTGCCTAAACTGGTAATTGCCTGTATTGTTGGTGCAGCACTTTCAATTGCCGGAATGATGATGCAAACCTTGTTTCAAAATCCAATGGCTGAACCTTATATTTTAGGCGTAAGTTCGGGTGCAAGTTTAGGTGTCGCAATCTGTATATTGGGAAAAAGTTTGTTTTCGCTTACATTACAAAATTATCTTACAGGCAACCTTACCATTATTTTATTTGCTTTAGCCGGAAGCGTTTTGGTAATGTTTATTATTTTAGGAGTATCGCAACGCATAAAACAAATAGCTACATTGTTAATTGTGGGGTTGATGTTCAGTAGTTTTACGAGTGCTTTTGTGAATGTTCTTGCTTATTTTTCAACAGCCGAAGAATTAAAGAAATTCACTTTTTGGAATTTAGGCAGTTTAGGAAACATTTCGTGGCAGCAGATTTATTATATTGTCCCTATTTTATGTGCAGCCTTGGCAGGATCTTTCTTACTAAATAAATCTTTAAACACCCTATTAATGGGCGAAGGTTATGCAAAAAGCATGGGATTAAACATTAAAAAGACCAAGTTTTTAATCATCTTGGTAACCTGTATGTTGGTTGCGGTTTGTACCGCTTTTGTAGGACCAATTGCATTTATTGGTTTGGCAGTTCCGCATATTACACGAATCATTTATAAAACCACCAATCATTTTCATTTGTTTACAGGCAACATCATTATCGGAGCGTTAATTTTAATTACGTGCGATATCATCTGTCAATTACCCGGTAAACAGTTTGTGTTGCCGATAAATGCCGTAACTTCTATATTAGGTGCACCGTTGGTAATTTATTTGATTTTGAGAAACAGATAAACATAAAAAAGCAAGTAATTACTTGCTTTTTTGTTCTTTTAAAACCAATACGGGAACATCGGCATGATATGATAATTGCTTGCTTAAACTGGTTGTAAAAATCTTTTCGAAAAAGTTTAAATGGCGTTTCACAATGCACATGACATCAATTAACTGATCATCTATAAAAAAGAATACACTTTCGTCTAATTTCTCATTCAAAACAGTATGGAAAGTTACATTTGGGTCGTTAAATTCTTCTTTCCAAGTGTTTAAAACGTCCATTGCAGCCGGATTTTCTTTACGTAAAACATGCAGCACTTTAACATCGGCATTTAAAGATTGTGCAATTTTTATAATTTGACGCAATCCCGGTTTATCACTATCGCGAAGCATTGTTGCAAATCCAAAATTGTTCAAACGTTTAAATTCAGCTTTTCTTGGAACACTTAAAATCGGAATATCAACATTTTCCATTACATGAACGGTGTTCGATCCGAGTAATTTCTTTTCAAACCCTGAATTTCCGTTTGTTCCCATCACAATAAAATCGATATTTTCATCGCGGATTATTTTATGAAGAATCGAAAGCATAATTCCTTCCTCAAAAATAAAAGTCAGTTTAATATCGCCACAATCGTGATCCTCAGCAATACTCCTTAATTTGGGAACTTGTTTCTTATAATTTTCAAAATTATTCAGTTCAATAGAATTATATACGTTCTGAATCAGTTCTGGTTGTCCGGCAGAAGTCGTAGAAATAACAGGCATTTCGTAGGTATTCAAAACATAAATTTCAGCATCAATACTTTGGGCAAGTTTTAATGCATAAACCAGTGCATTATTTGCGGTTTCTGAAAAATCGGTTGGGAAAAGAATCTTTTTCATAATATTAGGCTGTTGGTTTGTTGCTATTAAATTACGAAAAATTAAATGATTGTAAAAAAATATTGCGTTTTTTTTCAGCATACACAAGCTTTTAAAATTAGCAGGATTTATAAAGTTGGCGTAAATTTGTGTTTCAATATTTAGTTTATGATTTTAAACGATACAATAGTAGCATTGGCTTCGGCATCGGGTGCAGGTGCGGTAGCATTAATTCGTGTTTCAGGACCACAAGCAATTGATTTGGTTGCTGATGTTTTTCAGTCAGTAAAAAACAAAGATTTGCGCAAACAGAAAACGCATACGCTGCATTTGGGTTTTATTAAAGACGATAAAAAAATCATTGACCAAGTGCTGGTATCGATTTTTAAAGGGAACAATTCTTACACGGGCGAACCTACTGTTGAAATTTCGTGCCATGGATCTACTTTTATCCAACAACAAATCATACAACTTTTATTGAGAAAAGGCTGTAGGATGGCAACTGCGGGCGAATTTACCATGCGATCGTTTTTAAACGGAAAAATGGATCTTTCGCAAGCCGAAGCTGTAGCCGATTTAATTGCATCAGACAACGAAGCATCGCACCAAATAGCCATGCAGCAAATGCGCGGTGGTTTTAGTAATGAAATTGCCAAATTGCGTGAAGAATTGCTGAATTTTGCATCGTTAATTGAACTGGAACTCGATTTTTCTGAAGAAGATGTGGAATTTGCCGATCGAACCGCTTTTCGAGATCTGGTTAACAGAATTCAATTTGTCTTAAAACGATTAATTGACTCTTTTGCTGTAGGAAACGTGATTAAAAACGGAATTCCAGTAGCGATTGTTGGCGAACCGAATGTCGGAAAATCGACCCTTTTGAATGCGTTGTTAAATGAAGAACGTGCCATTGTTTCGGATATTGCCGGAACTACGCGCGATACCATTGAAGATGAGTTGGTTATTGATGGCATTGGTTTTAGATTTATTGATACAGCCGGAATTCGCGAAACAAAAGATGTGGTAGAAAGTATCGGAATTCAAAAAACGTTTGAAAAGATTGAACAATCTCAGGTCATTTTATACTTGTTTGAAAGTTTAAAGTTTAAAGTTCAAAGTTCGGAATACATCATAGAAATTGAAAAGATAAAAAATCAATTTCCATTGAAACCTTTAGTAGTAGTTATAAACAAAATAGATTTACTTTCTGAAACGGAGATACTAAATATAAAAAAACAACTTGAAACGTTAAATGTAAAACTTGAAACCATATCTGCAAAAAATAAAGAAGGAATTGATACCTTGAAAAAACAGCTGATTAGTTTTGTAAATACTGGTGCACTTCGCAATAATGAAACCATTGTAACCAATACGCGTCATTACGATTCGCTAATAAAGGCTTTAGAGGAAATTCAAAAAGTACAATACGGGTTAGATACAAACATTTCAGCCGATTTAATGGCAATAGACATACGTCAGGCATTATATTATTTCGGCGAAATTACGGGTCAAGTAACAAACGATGAATTGTTAGGAAATATTTTTGCTAATTTTTGTATCGGGAAATAAATGTAGTTTTCTTTGTTGAGAATATTCTGTTTTAATTGATTGTAAGTGAAACAACATATTTAAAATGAAATAGCGAAAAACAAACAGAAAAGTAAAATGTTTATTAAATTATAACAATAAAAGTAGGCTGATTAAAAAAAGGCAAGCGACCTACATCGCACCGCTACAACCACATACCTTTGCTGTGTTCCCACCCTGGAGGAGTCTGCAGGAGCTGGTCGTGTAGGACTTGCCGTTGCAAATATACAAACAAATTATATTTTAGCAAGCCTTTTGCCAAATAAAAAAAGGGTTGTATAATTGTATAACTAATTATAAAATCCATGAAAAAGTATAAATACTTAACTTTCTTTACTTTATCATTACTATTTATTGCTTGTAACGATAATAAAAAAATCGAAAATAATTCTTTATCTATCGATTTAAGTAAATTAAAACAAACTTATGCCTTAAAAGAAGATGTCAATTTACAGTTAAAAAGCGATGCTGGTAACGAAATCGACTCTGTTCAGTATTTCATAAACGATAAAAAAATAGGTTCAGTTAAAGCAAATGCTTTGTTAACTTATAATTTGGCTAACGAAAAACACGGTTTACAAAACATTAAGGCAATTGCTTACAGCCAAGGTAAAGCGTACGAAACTACAACTAAAATAGATGTATTATCGCATGTTCAACCTGCTGTTTATTCTTACACAATTGTAAATACTTATCCACATGATATAAAAGCATATACACAAGGACTAGAGTTTTACGGTGATATATTGATCGAAAGTACGGGAAATGGAGAAGGAAAAAGTACAGGAACCAAGGGAAAATCAAGTATTCGTAAAGTAAATGCTAAAACTGGAGAAGTTATAAAGATAAATGAATTAGATGATGCTATATTTGGTGAAGGAGCAACTGTTCTGAATAATAAGATTTATCAGTTGACTTATTTGAATAATGAAGCTTATGTTTATAATTTAGAATCATTGCAAAAAGAGAAAACGTTTCCTTATTTTCAAAAGATGCAAGGTTGGGGCTTAACGAATGATGGTACTAATTTGTATATGACCGATGGAAGTGACCGAGTGTACAAAGTAAATCCTACAGATTTTAGCCTGATTGATTACATTGTTGTATCTATACCAAAAGGAACAGTTGCTAATGTGAATGAATTAGAGTGGGTAAATGGGGAGATTTATGCAAATTTTTACACTCAAGATGCTATAGGAATTTTTAGTCCGATAGACGGAACTGTGAATGGCGTAGTAGATTTAAGCGATTTAAAAAGTAAAGTTACCCAACATCCAGATTTAGATGTTTTAAACGGAATTGCCTACAATAAAAAAACGGGAACATTCTTTGTAACCGGTAAAAACTGGGATAAAATGTTCGAAATTAGAATCAATAAATAAAACAAAACGCCATTAAAATTTTTAATGGCGTTTTTGTTATATCATATCTTTCAAAACATAATAATTCTTCGTCAGGCTTCTTAAAAATCTACTATATAATAGTTTGTAAAGTAACCATAATATAAGTAAAATCACTATAGTACAAACCACACAAGCTAAAATTATTGCAGTATAGAAAGACCAACTTTCGTCTAATGTTACATCATTGGTGCCCGATACAATAGTTTGATATATCGTAATATAAATAATAATCAAGTAGGCAATTAAAATTAAAGATAAATACAGTTTTAGTATTTTTCTTACGTTTTTTATATTCAACAATAAGGCTTCAACAGTATTGTTTTTTCTTATTTTAAAAATTAAGTAGGCACAGACCATTGTAAATGCAATGGGTAAAATTACAAGAGCATAATCAGCAAATGTTAAAACAGATGAAGATAAACTTTCTGTTTTTGTATCCTCGGTTATTTTAAATAAAAAACTAGAGCTTATAAAAAATGCTAATATTAAAATATTTACAATAATGATTCCTTTTAAAGTTTTTAGCGATTTTCTTTTAATTTTTTGATACAATTCTTCACGTGTAAGTATATCTTCTGCACGTTCTCCATTGCTATTTGGTGTTAGAAAATTTAATCGAGCCATAGTAATTGTTAATTATTACGCAAAATAACAATATATTTTACAATTATCAGTTAAGCACTCAAAAACAAAATAATACTGCATTTATTGCTATTTACTTTGTAATTTTGTAGTAATTCAAATAGTTTTAAATATGATGAATATTCCAGATTCTAGCAATCCTAGAGTCGTTATCATAGGTGGTGGTTTTGCAGGCGTTGCATTGGCACAAAAATTAAAAAACAAAGAATTTCAGGTTGTTTTGCTTGATAAACACAATTATCACAACTTTCAACCTTTAATGTATCAGGTGGCAACAGGCGGGTTAGAATCGGGATCTATCGCGTACCCAATGCGTAAAATCATCAAAGAGCATAAAGAAGCTTTTTTTAGAATGACATTGGTTGAAAAAATCGATACAGAAAATAAAAAAGTAATTACCGATATTGGTACAATTTACTATGATTATTTGGTAATTGCAACCGGTTCTACCAATAATTATTTCGGCAATAAAGAAATCGAAAAAAACAGTATGGTAATGAAAACCATACCCGAAGCTTTAAACTTACGCAGTCTTATACTCGAAAATTTTGAATTGGCTTTGCAAACGAATGATATGAACGAACGTAAAGCGTTGATGAATTTCGTAATTGTTGGAGCAGGACCAACCGGTGTGGAATTAGCCGGAGCTTTAGCCGAAATGAAAAATGCCGTTTTCCCTAAAGATTATCCCGATTTGGATATTTCTATGATGGAAATTAATCTGGTTCAGGGATCTGATAATATTTTGGATGCCATGTCTAAAAAATCGTCAAAGGCAGCCGAAAAGTTTTTGAAGGATTTAGGTGTAAAAATTCACTTAAAAACAATTGTAACGAATTACGATGGTAAAAAGATCGAAACCAAAGGCGGATTATCTTTTGATACACATGCAGTAATTTGGTCGGCAGGTGTGAAGGGAGCCCCAATAGAAGGAATGTCGCAAGCGGTAGATCGCGCATCGCGTATTCGTGTGAACGAATTTAATCAGGTTGAAGGTTTTACCGATGTTTTTGCGTTGGGCGATGTTGCTGCAATGTACGGTGAAAAATATCAATACGGACATCCAATGATGGCGCAGCCTGCTATTCAGCAAGGAAATTTATTGGCAGAAAATTTAGAGCGATTAACCAAGAAGCAATCGCTTAAAAAGTTTGTTTACAACGATAAAGGTTCTATGGCAACCATTGGTAGAAATAAAGCGGTTGTAGATTTACCTAAACTTCATTTTAATGGTGTTTTTGCTTGGTTTGTTTGGATGTTTGTCCACTTGTTTTCGCTGATTGGCTTTAAAAACAGAACATTGGTTTTTTGGAGCTGGGTTTATAATTACTTTGTTTTCGATCGTGAATCGCGTGTAATTATTCGTCCGTACCGTAAAAATCGAGACATAAAGCAAACCGAAAATTAATCCTGCGGATATTTTTTATTGTAATTAATCAATAACCCAACAAATTTATTGTACGATTGAATACCATCTTTCTGGTTGTTAATTTTTAAAAACCTGCCATAAAGGTTCTTAAAAAAATACGAAGAAACATTTCTTTTACTTAACCAAAATTGTTCGCTTTCTAAAATATTTTGCTGAACGCCAACATTTAAACGGTTAAAAAGTAACTGATATGTTTCTTCGTTTTTATATCTATACTGCTTTAAACAATATTTTAAAGCGTATAAATTCGCTACATATTTAAACTTTAAATCGGTACTTTGCAACATTACTTTATAGCCGTAAAAATTAGCTTCGGTTTCGCTTGCAATTCCCAACTGATGTGCCATTTCATGTGCCACGGTAACAGGCATTCCAATGGTGGGAATTTCGATATTTAATTGATTTTCATGTGTAAACGGATTAAAATATCCGCTAAAACCAGTGTAAGACTGTAAGTACGAATAAAATGATGGTTTTACATTATTGATTTTATTATCTGTCAAAATTTCTTTTAAGTGATCGGGCAGTTTAGTATAGTTCAATCGGGCAGTTTTGTTGAACAACTCCAAATCTTTATCAATCGATACTTCCTTCAATGAATCTTTCGTGATCAAAAACTGCTGGCTGTTTACAATTTCTGTCAATTTGTTTGTGATGGAATCTAATTCGGCTTGCGTATAACTTCTTTCTAACTTTAACTGATGCGCCACCGAAAATTTGAAATTGTTCCATCCCCAAAACAACTGAAAAATTCCAAAGAACAATAAAACCGATGTCAATATAAATACACCAAAATCTTTATACAATTTTCTTTTTATCAATACAAAACACTTGTAAATAAAGTAAATTACAACAACGGCGTAAAGCACATCGCCCAAAGAAAACGGAAATATGTTCGATATTAAATGTAAGAAACGATCTAAATAGCTGTAAAGTTTTTGATTGTAAATATGAGTGAAAAATTCAGGAAATAAAGGACCTATCAAATAACTACAAATTACAAAGAGCAGTAATACAGTTAAAAAGAAATATTTTTTTTTCATTTAAATATTTTATTTAGAATAAATAAAAATAATTATTTATATTTGTACTTGTTAAAGATAAGGATAATGAGTAAATGTAAATCTTTTAGTGAAGTAATTTATTTTTGCGATGGAAAAAAGTGTTGCAGATACAATGAAGAAGCAAAATCTTGCTTAAAAGAATTACTTAAAGAAACAGGTTTAAACCAAAGTGTTTCGTTAGAAAAAATGAAATGTCAGGGAATGTGTAAAAGCGCACCAGTATTTTACATTGATTCTGAAAAAAAATATAAAAAAGAAGTAACAAAGAAAAAAGCACAGAAGTTATTTGACAAATATATTGTTGCATAACCTTAAAAATAATTATTGTTTTTATTTTGTATGACAGCCATTTTAAACCCAGTTTAAAGTGGCTTTTTTGTTTTATAATAAGTAACTTTGGTTAAAATTTAAAAGATATGAGTCAAGATATTCGCAATTTAGAGCCACTTCCGTTGTGGAATCATTTTGCAGATTTAAACGCAGTTCCGCGTCCGTCTAAAAAAGAAGAACGTGTAATTGCCTTCATGAAACAATTCGGTGAAAATTTAGGTTTAGAAACTATTGTTGACGAAGTTGGTAACGTAATTGTTAAAAAGCCCGCAACTGCAGGTATGGAGAACCGTAAAACAATTGTTTTACAGTCGCATTTAGATATGGTTCACCAAAAAAACAACGATACCGTTTTCGATTTTGATACACAAGGAATCGATATGTATGTTGATGAAGACTGGGTTCGTGCGAAAGGAACCACTTTAGGTGCCGATAACGGAATTGGCGTAGCAACAATCATGGCGGTTTTAGCTTCAAAAGAAATAGAACATCCGGCAATCGAAGCTTTGTTTACTATTGATGAAGAAACCGGAATGACAGGCGCAATGGGCTTGAAAGGCGGTTTGTTAACGGGCGATATCTTATTGAATTTAGATACAGAAGAAGACGATGAAATTGACATTGGTTGTGCCGGTGGAGTAGATGTAACTGCTGTTGCAGAGTACGATGATGAAGATACTCCCGATGGATCTGTAGCTTACACAATCACTGTTAAAGGCTTAAAAGGCGGACATTCAGGTATGGATATCGACAAAGGTTTGGGTAACGCCAATAAAATTATGAACCGTTTGCTTTTTAATGGTTTTGATAATTTCGGATTACAGATTTCAACCATTAACGGTGGAAGTTTACGTAATGCCATTCCACGCGAAAGTGTTGCAAACGTGATTATTGCAAAAATGTACGATGAATCTTTTGTGTTTGATATGTTACCAGTTGTAAACGATATTAAGGCAGAATTTGCAACTACCGAACCTAATTTGGAAATCATTTTTGAAAAGCAGGAAACCTTACCGGAAAAAGTAATGCCTGCAATGGCACAGTACTACTTGGTTCGTGCGTTATACACCGCTCATAACGGAGTTTACAGAATGAGTGCAGATTTCGATGATTTGGTTGAAACATCAAACAACATTGCAAAAGTAACCGTAGGTAACGGTAAATTGCAGGTGCAGTGTTTAACAAGATCTTCTGTTGAAACATCAAAGTTCGATTTAGCGAACAGTTTACGTTCTGCATTTGAATTAATGGGATGCGAGGTTGATTTTTCGGGATCTTATCCAGGTTGGACACCAAATCCAAATTCATCAATCTTAAAAGTTTTAGATGAATTGTACGAAAAACAAAACGGACAAAAAGCAAATGTAGTTGCTTGCCATGCCGGATTGGAGTGCGGTATTTTAGGAACCAATTATCCTGATATGGAAATGATTTCGTTTGGACCAACAATTCGCGGTGCACATTCACCAGAAGAACGTGTTTCTATTTCATCAGTTCAAAAATACTGGAAGTTTTTTATAGAAATTTTAAAAAATATTCCTGTTAAATAGTAAAAAGCAACTCAATTGAGTTGCTTTTTTTATTTTCTCCCCAAAACATATCCCAAATAAGCCATTGGAATGTAAGCCAGAATTAAATCAACGCAATTAAACCACATTGGTGAGGGTACCATAAAAACCATTGAAATACCGCCTGCTAAAAATAGAACGCCGATTACCATTGGTCCGATTATAGATTTAGGATTAGATAATTTTGTAGCAATAAATGCACCAACCAACGTTCCTAAAGCATGAGCCAAAAAAGGAAAAATAAAATGTTTAGGTTCCATTAAATGCATGCCTGAAGCCAAACCTTCGGCTGTTTTGTTATCTACACCCGCAGGTAATGGTATTATTTTTCCGCTTACAGCAACAAGAATCATGTTTACTATTGATCCAATAATAAATCCGGCAATAGTTGCTAATATATTTCTGTATTTTTTCATAATATAAATTTTTACTTCTTCGCTAATTTATCATTCCAGCTTTGCACAAACTTCAACTTTTCGATTTTTAATTCATCGGCTTTTTCATCTAAATTAAAAGGTTCAATACCGTCTAATTCTTCGTACGTGTAAAAATTGTATTGTATGTTTTCTTTTAAGTGATCTATGTGAAACTGGTACTCATCTAACAAATAATTAATTTCTTCTTTCAGTTCTTTTTTAAATTCTTTTACAACTTTTAGTTCTTCAAAAATCTGATCAATTGCTTCTTCAGTTTCTGTAAAACTATACGGAGTATAAATGGGTGCAAGTGATTTAAAATCAGAACTATCTTGTAAGGTACTTAATGTTTTAATTGAACCAAAATCAAAGTTTGAATATTCCTTTAGTATGTTTTCGTTTTTAATGATATGGTTGATAAATTCAGCATAAAAAGATTCGGTCTCCACATCAATATCCTTTAAATTATAAAAGTGCTGTAGCAGTACAAAAGCATCGTTGTAAAAGCCAATTACATCATCTTCAATAATATCGGGTGTATAATTTTCTTTAAACTGTAATACAAAATCGTTAATAGGCACGCTGTTATTTTCCATAATTAGTTTATTTAGAATAAGATATTTTTAATACCATCTCTTTTTATTTTTTTTAGAAGCATCGGATTTTCGTGATGACGAATTCTTTTTATTTGAATTATTAGAAGATGCTGATTTTCCTTTATTTCTAAAATCTTTTTTTGCATTTGGGTTTGGTTCACGCCATGGAAAAGGATTGTCTTTAATCACTTTTACCTGTAAACGGATCAGTTTTTCAATATCCTGCCAATACGTTTTTTCATCGCGACCAACAAACGAAAGCGCCAAACCTTCTTCACCGGCACGACCAGTTCTTCCAATTCTGTGAATATAAATTTCAGGAATATTCGGAATATCGTAATTAATAACAAAAGGCAGCTGATGAATATCAATTCCGCGCGAAGCAACATCTGTTGCCACTAAAATATCAATCTGTTTGTTTTTAAAATCTTCTAAAATTTGTAATCGGGCTGCTTGCGATTTATCGCCGTGAATGGCATCGGCTTTGTAACCTTCCTTCTGCAAAAAATCAACCACATTATCGGCACCTTGCTTTGTTCGAGTAAAAAGCAATACATTTTTCAGGTCTTGGGTTTCAAGCACGTGTTTTAAAAGCTTCTTTTTATCTTCTTTTTCAACTAGATACGTTTTCTGTGCAATATTTGCACCTGTACTAGAATCGGGATCAACCGAAATATATACCGCATTGCTTAAAAATTCGTCGGCTAATTCGCGAACGCCCATTGGCATGGTAGCAGAAAACATTAAGGTTTGTCTGTTTGGCGGCGTCAATTTGATAATCTTTCGAACATCATTAATAAAACCCATATCCAACATTAAATCGGCTTCATCGATCACCAATTGCTGCAAGGCATCGGTTTTAATAAAATTCTGTTTGTATAAATCTAAAAATCTGCCGGGAGTTGCAACCAAAACATCAATGCCATATTTAAGCGTTTTAATTTGCGGCTCCATATTTACACCGCCATAAATAACGTAGGTTTTAATCTGCGTGTATTTACTTAAAGCTTCAAAATTTTCGGCAATCTGTATGGCTAATTCTCGGGTAGGAGAAAGAATAATGGTGCGGATCTGCTTACGTTTTTTGCCCGATCCTACAATTTTGTGGATATGATTTATAATAGGAATGGCAAATGCAGCTGTTTTTCCGGTTCCGGTTTGCGCACAACCCACCAAATCTTTCCCATCGATTAAAGACGGAATTGCTTTTTCCTGAATAGGTGTGGCGGTGGTGTAACCTAAATCGTTAATAGCTTCGGCAACATTGTTGTTTAATGCAAAATCGGTAAAATTCATATCAAAATTTTAAGCAAAATTACGTTTTTAATTTCGTACTTTTATGAATTTCTAATATCTTCCGTAAAATTTCGGTTTATGAAACAAACAATACTTGCAATAAGTTTACTAATATCTTTAAATAGTTGGTCGCAAACAAAACCAAAAGTCGATTTCACAACTGCCAACGCTTCTATTAAATTTGATATTGCCGAACACATGGTAATTGGCGATGTTACCTATCAGTTTACCGTAAATGAAGCTACCGATTCTATTAAGATCGATGCAAAAAACATGATGATTCAAGGGGTAAAGCTGAACGGACAAACGCCTAAATATCATTACGATAAAAAACAGATTGCTTTTACGCAAGGTTTTAAAGAAGGCGAAAACACGGTTACAATCAGTTATAAAACAAATCCAAAACAGGCGCTTTATTATGTAGGATCTGGAACCGATTTGCAAATTTGGACACAAGGACAAGGAAAATACACCAGTCATTGGTTGCCAAGTTTCGACGATTACAATGAAAAAGTAATTTTTAATACAAAAATTACCTTTGAATCGGGTTACGATGTGATCAGTAACGGAACTTTAGATGGAAAAACCGTTAGTGGAAAACAGACTACTTGGAGTTATAAAATGAATAAACCAATGAGTTCGTATTTGATGATGATGGCGATTGGTAAATTCGAAAAGAAGACAGAAAAATCAGCATCGGGTATAACAATCGAAAATTATATTCGTCCGGTTGATGCTTCAAAATACACCACAACGTATCAGCATACAAAGAAAATGTTCGATTTTCTTGAAACTCAAACCGGTTTTTCGTATCCGTGGCAAATTTATCGAAATATTCCGGTAGAAGATTTTATGTACGGCGGAATGGAAAATACGACTTCTACCATTTTTAACAGTGATTATGTGGTTGATAATATTGGTGTGAACGATCGCGATTATGTAAATGTAAATGCACACGAAATGGCACATCAGTGGTTTGGAAATTTGGTTACGGCAAAATCGAACAAAGATCATTGGTTGCAAGAAGGTTTTGCAACGTATTATGCTTTGCTTGCCGAACGTGAAGTTTATGGAGTTGATGATTTTTACTGGAAATTATACGAAATGGCTGAATTGATTACCAAAGATGCCAAAGAAAATAAAAACACAGCAGTTTACAGCGAAAAAGCTACCACTACAACTTATTATCAAAAAGGAGCGTGGATGTTGTTTTATTTATCAAGCCAGATTGGCGAGGCTAATTTTAATACCGTTGTAAAAAATTATCTGAACAAATATGCCTTTAAAAATGCTTCGACACAAGATTTCTTAAATGAAGTTACTGCTGTTGTTCCTAATTTAAATGTGAGTAACTACAAACAGAATTGGTTAGAAAATAAAGGTTTCAATACAAAAGATGCGTTGTTTTTAATTGAAAATTCGCCTTTGGTAAAATCGTATTTTGAAGTTTTGGCATTACAGGAAAAAGGTTTTGAAGTTAAAAAGGATCAATTGCTAAAATTGTTGAAAGATCCAAATACGTTTACCGATACCAAACGCGAAATTGTTTTTCAGTTGCACAATGTTCCTTACGATCAGGCGAAAGAATTTTATCAAACCGTTGCACAATCGAATGATTTAAAAGTTCGTCAGGCTTTGGTTCAGGTTGTAAGTGAAATTCCTGCTGATTTTATGGAAGATTATAAAAAGTTCTTAAACGACAATTCGTACATAACCCGCGAAATTGTTTTGAAAAATTTATGGCTGCAGAATGAAACCGGCAGAGCCGAATTGTTAGATAAAACAGCAACTTGGAAAGGTTTTAACGATTATAACTTACGAATTACTTGGTTAATGTTTGCCTTAGCAACCGAAAATTATAAAAACGATAAAAAAGCACACTGGTATTCGGAACTAGAAAATTTTGCCTACAACAAATACAATAGTAATATTCGAACTAACGCCATAAATGCCTTGTGGTACTTAAATAAGTATGACAGTAATACGTTGCCGCATTTGGTAAATGCTTTGGTTCACCATAACAGTCGTTTTCAAAAATTTGGTCGCGATGCCATTGTTCGATTGTCTGAAAAGAAAGAGTTTAAAGACCACTTTAAAAAACTAATTCCATACTTACCACAAGACGAACACGATGCCTTGAAAAAATTGATGGAGGAGATATAAACAAAAAGCGTTTCAAATTTGAAACGCTTTATTTTTTATTTTAGTTTTTCTTTTAAATACAAACCTGTAATTGATTTTTTGTTTTTAACGATTTCTTCTGGAGTTCCTGTTGCAACTACATTTCCACCGTTTTTACCACCATCGGGACCAATATCAATAACATAATCGGCACATTTTATCATGTCTAAATTATGTTCAATAACAATAATAGAATGTCCTTTTTCAATTAATGCTTGAAACGATTGCAATAACTTTTGAATATCATGAAAATGCAAACCGGTTGTAGGTTCATCAAAAATAAACAATGCACGTTCTTTTACAGCTCCTTTACCTAAAAATGTTGCCAGCTTTACACGTTGTGCCTCACCACCAGATAGGGTAGAAGACGATTGCCCTAAAGCTACGTATCCTAAACCTACATCTTGTAAAGGCTGAATTTTCTGTACAATTTTATCTTGTTTGTGTTTTGAGAAAAACTCCATAGATTCATCAACCGTCAAATTCAAAACATCAAAAATATTCTTGCCCTCAAAATTTACTTCTAAAATTTCCTTTTTAAAGCGTTTTCCTTTACAGGTTTCACATTCTAAATGAACATCTGCCATAAACTGCATTTCAATGGTAACCACGCCATCGCCTTTACAAACTTCGCAACGACCACCTTCCACATTAAAAGAAAAATGTTTCGGTTGATAATTTCGCATTTTAGAAAGCTGTTGTTTTGCAAACAAATCACGAATATCGTCGTACGCTTTTATGTAAGATATTGGGTTAGATCGTGAACTTTTTCCAATTGGGTTTTGATCTACATATTCAATATGTTTGATGTGCGAGAAAGATCCGGTGATTTCATTAAACTGCCCTGGTTTTTCACTGGCTCCTGTTAAATGTTTTTCTAATGCAGGATATAAAATCTTTTTAACTAATGTCGATTTTCCACTGCCTGAAACGCCACTAACCATTGTTAAGCAATCTAACGGAAAAACAACATCTATGTTTTTAAGGTTGTTTTCGCGTGCACCTTTTACTTCGATATAATTTTTTACGGGTCTACGTTTTTTAGGAACTTCGATCTCTAAATTGCCGTTTAAATATTTAGCTGTTAATGTATCGGCTTTTAAAATTTCATTAAAAGTTCCCTGTGCCATTAATTTTCCGCCTAAAACTCCAGCTTCCGGACCAATATCAATAATTTCATCGGCAGCTTTCATAACGTCTTCATCGTGTTCTACAATAATCACGGTGTTTCCTAAATCGCGAAGATTTTTCAATACTTCAATTAATTTTTCAGAATCGCGCGAATGCAGACCAATACTTGGTTCATCTAAAATATACATAGATCCAACCAAACTACTGCCTAATGATGTTGCCAGATTTATACGTTGCGACTCACCACCCGAAAGGGTAGAAGATCTACGGTTTATGGTCAAATAATCTAACCCAACATCGCTTAAAAACTGCAAACGGTTGTTAATTTCCAGCAATAATCTTTTAGCAACTGTGGTTTCAAATTCGTTTAACTGAACGGTTTTAAAGAAATCTCGCAGTTCGTTAATCGGTAAATCAACCAAATCTGAAATGGTTTTATCGGCAACTTTCACATAATTCGCTTCTGGTCGCAAACGCTTACCATTACAAACATTACATTTGGTTTTACCCCGATAGCGTGACAATAAAACACGGTTTTGTATTTTGTAATTATTCGCTTCAAGATCTTTAAAGAAATAATTAAGTCCAGTAAAGTATGAATTTCCTTCCCAAACCAACTGTTTTTGCTCGCTTGTCAATTCGTAAAAAGGTTTGTGAATAGGAAAATCGAACTTATGCGAATTGTTAACCAACTGATCGCGATACCACGACATACTTTCGCCACGCCAAGGATAAACAGCGTTTTCGTAAACAGATAAAGCAGTATTTGGAATAACCAAATCTTCGTCGATACCAATGGTTGTTCCAAAACCATCGCATTTTGGGCACGCGCCGTACGGATTATTAAAACTGAATAAGTGAATGTTAGGTTCTAAAAAGGTAATTCCGTCTAATTCAAATTTATTGTTGAATTCCAACTGATTGCCCGTTCCTAATTCATACAAATGCAAAACACCTTTTCCTTCGAAAAAAGCCGTATCAACAGCATCGGACAATCGATTATAAAAATCTTCTTCATGACGAACAACCAAACGATCAATAATCAACTGAATATCTCCTGCTTTTATTTTTTTTGATGCAAATTCTTCAACAAATTCATCAATTCTTTTGGTTTCATTCTTATAAAACAATCGGGCAAAACCTTGCTGCAAAGCAATTTTTAACTGATCGATAATAGATCGTTCCTTAATTTCGTAAACAGGGGCAAGCAATAACCATTTAGATTCTTCATCGAACGTTTTTACTGTATCAATAACATCGGTTACCGTATGCTTTTTAACTTCGTTACCTGAAATTGGCGAAAAAGTTTTACCAATACGGGCATACAATAATTTTAAGTAATCGTAAATTTCTGTAGATGTACCAACGGTTGAACGCGCATTGGTTGTGTTAACTTTTTGCTCGATAGCAACAGCCGGCGCAATACCTTTAATATATTCGACTTTTGGTTTGTTGATTCTGCCTAAAAACTGACGTGCGTACGATGACAAACTTTCAACATAACGGCGTTGTCCTTCGGCATACAAGGTGTCAAAAGCCAAACTTGATTTGCCGGAACCCGACAAACCTGTTATAACAACCATTTTATTTCGGGGAATAACCACATCTAAATTTTTTAAATTATGAAGATGCGCTCCCTTTATAATGATATTCTGTTTTGGATCGATTTTGGAAAAATCTATTTTTTTCATTTTTGTAAAATAACTACAAAATTACAAATTTTTAAACGAAGAAGTTTTATGCACAAGCGACAATTAATTTAAAAAAAGTCAATATTTTTTTTAAGTTTTTTTTAAGAAACGATTTTTTTTATATATTTGTTTAAATAAACTTTAAAACAAAAGCCTATTACGTATCTATACTTATAGTAAAAACCTAAAAACATAAGTTAAGATGGCAAATGAAATTTTGTCAGACGCAGTGTTGGTAACCCAATACGCATCTGGAAATGAATGGGCTTTGGCGCAATTAATAGAGCGTCACAAATCACGTATATACAGTTTTATCTTCTCTAAAGTAAAAGACCGGGATTTATCGGACGATATTTTTCAGGAAACTTTTATTAAGGTAATTAACACCATAAAAAAACAGAATTATAACGAAGAAGGTAAGTTTTTGCCTTGGGTAATGCGTATTTCTCATAATTTAATTATCGACCATTTTAGAAAGCAGTCTAAAGTGAAATTTCAACGCGATCAAGAAGAATATTCGGTTTTTAGTAAAATGATCGATTCTGAACTAAATATTGAAAGCAGTATGATTGCCGGACAGATCGAAGATGATTTACATACGTTGATTTTAAAATTACCACAAGATCAACAAGAAATTATCCGTTTGAGATTATATGACGATTTGACTTTTAAAGAAATTGCCGAATTAAACCAAATAAGCATTAACACCGCTTTAGGTAGAATGCGTTATGCGATTGTTAACTTGCGCAAAATGATCGATAAAAATCAAATTATTTTAAACGACTAACAATAATTTTATTTGCTGTTGCGTTATATCATAAAATAAAACCTATTATATGATAAAAAATTACAAAAACAACAGTAAACCACAAACAAACCTTTTACCAAGGCAAAGTACAATAAACTTTATTCTTAACTATTCAAAAAGTACAACAGCTTTAAAGAAAGGGTCAATAAATTTCATAACTTTTCAAAACTAAGAAAAGAGCCAACTAATTAAGTTGGCTCTTTCGCAATATCCTTAAATTGAATTAAGCACCTTTTTAAAACTTTCTTTTCGCAGTAATTTCAGCTATTTTAACAATAACTTCCGTAGCTTTTATAATGCTTTCAACAGGTACGTATTCGTATTTACCGTGGAAATTATGTCCGCCTGCAAAGATATTCGGGCAAGGTAATCCCATGTATGAAAGTTGAGAACCGTCTGTTCCGCCACGAATTGGTTTAATAATCGGTTTAATGTTTAATTCTTTCATTGCTTCTTCTGCAATGTCAACAATATACATAACAGGTTGTACTTTTTCCTTCATGTTATAATATTGATCTTTTATTTCGCAATCAACAATTTTATCGCCAAATTTTTCAGCATATTTTTTGTTGAATTTGTTAACCATTTCGCGGATCAATTTTTTACGCTTTTTGAATTTTTTCATGTTGTGATCGCGAATGATCATGTGTACTTCGGTTTCTTCAATAGATCCGTGAATATCATTTACATGGAAAAATCCTTCATAACCTGTTGTTTTTTCAGGAACCTCTTTTAATGGAAGTTTCGAAATAAATTTGTTAGCTAAAAGCATAGAATTAATCATTTTTCCTTTAGCATAACCTGGGTGAACGCTTTTTCCTTTGAAAATTAATTTTACACCTGCTGCATTGAAATTTTCATATTCTAATTCCCCAATCTGACTTCCGTCCATTGTATAAGCCCAATCTGCCCCAAATTTTTCAACATCGAATTTGTGCGCACCACGACCAATTTCTTCGTCTGGAGTGAAACCAATTCTGATTTTTCCGTGTTTAATTTCCGGATGCTGAACTAAATATTCCATAGCCGAAACTATTTCGCAGATTCCCGCTTTATCATCGGCACCCAACAAAGTTGTTCCGTCTGTAGTAATAATTGTTTGTCCTTTGTATTGCAATAAATCATCGAAATAACTTGGTGACAATACAATATTTTGTTCTTTATTTAAAAGGATATCACCACCATCATAATTTTCAACAATCTGTGGTTTTACGTTAGCTCCTGTAAAATCTGGCGAGGTATCAAAATGCGAAACAAAACCAATTGTAGGAACTTCGTGCGAAACATTGCTAGGTAAAGTTGCCATTATGTAAGCATTTTCATCGATTGTTACTTCTTCTAAACCAATTTGTTTTAATTCTTCAACCAATTTATTTGCTAAATCCCACTGTTTTTTGGTTGATGGAGTTGTTTCTGAATTTGGATCCGACTCTGTATCAACAGTTACATAACTTATAAATCGGTCAATAATATGCTGTTTGTTTTCCATTTTAGATTTAAACTTTAATCTTACAAATTTATTAAAAACAGATTACTTTATAAAAGTTTCGTATAGTTTTTAATGTTGTAAAAAGTATCATACAATTTAATTTTTCGTTAAATAATCAATAAGACAATCTACACTTTATGGGTTTCCATATTTTATAACTATCTTTAATGTTTTAGGCATAATTTCTGCGTAGTAAATAGCGAATAAAAAATAAAACTGCAAAATGAGTAACTTTTTTGGTGCATCACCCATTTCTTACGAAAATATTAAAGATTTAGAACAACAATCAGGCGATTTAATAATTTATGCTATTCCGTTAATGGCATTTTTTACCGGATTGGAAATTTGGTATTCTTGGTATTCTGAAAAAAGAAATTACAACACTAAAGAAAGTTTGGGATCTTTATTTGTAGGTTTGGGGAATGTTGCTATAAATTTAGTGCTTAAGGTTGCTTTTATTTACGGTGCGGTTTACATTTATAATTTGGTTCCGTGGCGAATGGAATTAAATTGGTGGACACTTTTTCCATGTTTGATTATTTACGATTTTTGCAGCTATTGGGCACACAGAGTATCGCATTTTAACCGTTTCTTTTGGGCTACGCATGTTATACACCACAGCGCCGATAATTACAATTTAACAGTTTCTTTTAGATTAAGCTGGGTGCAGCATTTTAAAATATTGTTCTTTTTACCGGTTGCTTTTCTTGGTTTTCATCCCGTAATTTTCTTTATTGTGAATCAAATATCGGTTTTGTTTCAGTTTTGGCAGCATACCGAATATATTGGGAAACTTCCGCGTTTTATTGAAGCAATTTTTGTTACTCCATCAAACCACAGGGTTCATCATGGATCAGATGAGAAATACATTGATAAGAATTTTGCTGCAATTTTTATTTTTTGGGATATGCTTTTAGGAACGTATCAGCCTGAAGAAGAAAAACCTACCTACGGAATTACTCATAAAATTGATCATAAACTAAATCCGCTGCATTTGAATTTTCATGAGTACGACAGTATGTATAAAGATGTGAAAACAGCAAAAACTTTTAAAGAAAAATGGTTTTATGTTTTTGGAAGTCCCGGAAAAATTGATAAGCTAAAAAAACAAGCTGTTCAAACAAAAGAATAAAATGATATAATTGTTGGGATGTTTTTTTGAAAGTGTTGGATAATAAAAAGTCCTCCGCACCAAATTAAATATCTCACCTTTTAATTCTATCGAGTAAAAAACCCCATTAGCGGAGGACCAAAAATGTCGGCTCATAACGGAGTTTTTATCTGAATTAATAAGGTGAGTAAACAAATATATAAACATTTTTAGATATAGTACAACTGCTGTTGCTATAAATAAAAGTTAATAAAATTTTATAAAACATCTTAAAACCCCTTAAACTTATAAACTTCTTTCCTCATTTAATTAACAGATGTTATTTATTTAATAAAATTTACTTTCTTTTATGAAATCAAAAAAAATAATAATTATTTAAAAAAGATAATGCTTACCATAAAGATAAGCATTACCATAAAGAACTAAAGGTGAGAACGCGCTTACGAATAAGCTCTTCTATAACCTAATTTAGTTCTCTATTTCTTAAATATCATCTGTAGAATGTATTTCAAAATACATGCCTAAATTACATGTAAAAGTAATTTTTTAATGATTTACTTTTCTGTTACTTGCTTTAACCCATTCGTTTTTATTGCATTTTGGGCAAATTAAAATTTTTTGTGCGATATATTTAACAGTTTGTCCGCAAAAAGTACATGAATAAAAAGTGTCGGTTTCAAATGCTTTTACGGTTTTCTTTAAAGAATCGGGCAGAATTGGTAATCCGTATTTTGTATGTTCGTGATCAAAAAAATAAACGCTCACCTCGCCGGTTGTTTCTAAAATGGCATATTCAACCTGACCTAAATGAAAAACACCTTGTAGCCTTAATTCCATAAAAAATTCATCTTTGCTTAATGATTCTTTCCGAAATTCTTCAATAGAAAATTTTCCTTTTTTAATAATGTAAACTTCTTTGCCTTCAACAAGTGTCTCAATCCATTTAAATTTAAACACCAAAACGGTTAGTAGTTTATAGCAGATTGTAACTACAGAAAAAGCAACCAGCGCATTAAAAACGCCAATTTCTTTATAAATCATAGGATCACCGGCGGCAGATCCCAGTCCTAAAATTACAACCAGTTCAAATACCGACAATTGTTTTATTCCGCGTTTGCCAAGCAGTCTTAAAAATATTAAGATGAGCAGGAACATTACAAACGTACGCAGCATTATCGATATTAAAAACGAAGTGCTGGTCTCGCCAAAAAGAAACTCGTTAATTTCCATAGATGTTGTCTAAATACATATAAATGTACTTATTTATTTACGAAGATTAATTTTTTAAGATGAAAATCCAATTACCTTGAGAGCTTTCGATTGAATGTTGATGAAAAAACACCTGTATTTGCTGGTTTGGATTTGATTTTAAATATTCACGTACTTTTACCAAGCTCTGAATTTTAGCCCATAGATCAATAAAATGCGATTCGTTTAAAATGTACGCTTCTACCTCTTCATAACCATTTTGGGGCGTTACAAAATCGTTGGTTTCAACTCTTTCAAAAGCAGTAGCATTACTAAAATCTTGCGGAATAATTATTTTACCTTTTTCCGGTAAGCGTAAGGTTGAAGTTTTTAAAAGTAATGCGTTTGTTTCTATGTAGGTTACGTTTGTAATGATTTCATCGGGGGTTGTCTCTTTTGAAACAGTTATGGTAAATTGGTCGGTTTTATTGAACGATTTGTATTCTTTTCCTTCGATAAAATCATTGGTATCGTGGCTGAATTTTAAAATCAATACTTTATTATCGGCAATTTTATCCTCGTCTTGATCCCAATGGCAAGCGCTTGTTAAGAAGAAAATCGAGAAAAAACCGACAATCATTAAATAGAATTTTGATTTCTTTAGATGGAAAGTAATTTTTTTAGTCATAATGCAGGTTGTTTGTGAGATATTTTTGTTGTGTGTTAAATTATACTAAAAATTCGTGCCAAGCATTATATTTTCTAAAAAAAAATTGTACCGATCTAATATTTTAAATCGGTACAAAAAATGTAAAATGAATAATTGAGTGTAACTAACGGTTATCTTGTGTACTTTGATTACTGTTTGATGAAGAATTTCTTCTGTCTATAGTATCATTATCGTTCATGTTATCTGTTGCATTAATAGAGCTTCCCTGATGATTGTCAATGGTTCCGCCCGAAACATCTTTTTCGTTTAAAGGGTCCGGATCATCGTACATTCTTTCCTGTTCCGGCAGTGAATCATAACGGTTTACATCATCGGTATTTTTATTGTCTCTGCAAGCAATTGTTGCTGTAAATGTTAAAGCTAATGCGCTTATAAATAAGTATTTAAAAAGATTCTTTTTCATAGCAATATATTTTTATTGATGTTGTTCTGACCTAAAATTTATAGATAAAATCAATATTATTAATATAAAAAT